>JBEKJP010000158.1:0-17286 GCA_050011155.1 Streptosporangiaceae bacterium | reverse complement strand
GTTCGCCACCTGGACGAGCGTCATCTCGCCGAACACGGGCCTGACGTGCGTCCGGTACACGCCCAGATAGTTCCGCTTGCTGGCGTCCAGGACAGGCAGGCGCGCGATGAACAGCTCGCACGCCTCGCCGAAGTTCTGCTTGCCGCTCTTGCTGTGATCCGTGAAGACGATGTCACCGGAGCGCTTGTCCACGGTGACCTTGAGCTGCCAGTCGCGGGCGAGCTTGCGACCGCTGCCGTAGTCCACGCGCCCCGTGGTCGGGTGCTGCTTGTCCCTGAACGACTTCTCGACCTGCTTGCCGTTGACCCAGTAGCGCAAAGTCCAAGCATGTGGGCATCTTGCGGGGTCGTCACACGTATGCTGGCACGTGGAAGACGCGCAGCCCTTGTTCGAGTCGGGGCGGTGGTTCGACCGGTCGCACTTCTTGAAGATAGTGCCGCTGCCGTTGACCGCTAGTGCCATGACTCGCAGCCTTCCCTGACTTAACGATGACTGGGGCGGCGACCTAAGGTCGCTGACCTGCAACAACAGCTAGGATAGGTCAAATGTCGGAGTTTGAGCAAGATCCGAGCGCGAATACCGGACGGTTCCGTGCCTTCGTCGAGCGCGGCGACGACGAGGCGCCGCCGCCGCGGCGCTCGTCGGTGCCGCCCGCTGTGCTGATCGGCGGGGCCGTCATCGTCATCGCGATCATCGTCGTCATCCTGGGCGTGTCCTAGCCAGCAGCCAGCCATTTCGGCCCGCACGATCGAGGTCGCCCAGAACCCGTCGAGCACGGTGCTCAGGCGCGTGTTCCGGCTATACCGCATTGACATCGTCCTTAGATGACGATTTGGCTTATTGGGGGTCAATGCGGTGAGCGGGGGGTGGCAAGATGACAGCCATGAGAAACGTCGCGGTCGTGCCGAGCGCCGGTGATGCGTGTGTACGCTGACCAGCCGGTAGCCGTGGTGACCGGCGGCAACCGCGGCGTGGGCCGTGAGGTGTGCAGGCAGCTGGCCCTGCTTGGCTTCGCGGTGGTGCTCGGCTCCAGGGACCTGCGACGCGGGGAGCTGGCGGCCAAGGAAATGGACCCCGAGGGCAGCCGGATCTTCCCCTGCCAGCTCGAGGTGGACAACTCGGTCAGCGTCGCCGCGATGGCCGACTGGGTCAAGGAGCGGTTCGGCCGCACCGACGTGCTCGTGAACAACGCGTCGACCATGTACGACCGCTGGGCGATGGCCAGCAACGCCGACCTCGGCGCGGTGGCCGAGGCGATCGACGTCAACATGTTCGGCCCGTGGCGCGTGATTCACGCGCTGCTGCCGATGCTGCGCTCGAGCACCCGGCCGCGGATCGTCAACGTGAGCAGCGAGGGCGGCTCGATCGCCGTGATGACCGGCGGGTCGCCTGGGTACGGCGTGTCCAAAGCCGGGCTCAACGCGCTGACCCGGATCCTCGCCGCCGAACTGGCCCGCGACGGCATCCTCGTCAACGCGGTGTGCCCCGGCTGGCCCGCCAGCGAGAACCACCCCGACGGCCGCTCGCTCAGCCAGGCCGCGGCCAGCGTCATCTGGGCGGTGACCATTCCCAACGGCGGCCCCACCGGCACCCTCACCCGGGACGGCCAGCCCTACCCCTGGTGAGCCTCCTGCTGGTGAGCCCTCTACGGGGGGGCAGGCGCCGGTGAGCTTGGCTGGTAGCGGTACCCCATGCCCGGCTCGGTGATCAGCCAGCGCGGGCGGGCCGGATCCGGCTCCAGCTTGCGCCGCAGCTGGGCCATGTACAACCGGAGGTTGCCGGTGGCGTCGGCGTAGCCCGGCCCCCACACCTCGGTCAGCAGCTGGTTGCGGCTGAGCAGCTTGCCCGGGTTGCGCAGCAGCACCTCGAGCAGGTGCCACTCGGTCGGGGTGAGCCTGATGTCCTCCCCGGACCGGATAACCCGCTTGGCGGCCAGGTCGATAGTCAGGTCCCCGAGCTGGATCCGGGGCAGGTCCTCAGGGGTACCGGTCCGCCGGACCGCGGCCCGCATCCGGGCCAGCAGTTCCTCGACGCCGAACGGCTTGGTCACATAGTCATCGGCGCCGGCGTCGAGCGCTTCTACCTTGTCCACGCTGTCGGCTCGCCCCGATAGCACGATGATCGGCGCCTTGGTCCAGCCGCGCAGGCCCTGGATCACTTCCACCCCGTCCAGGTCGGGCAGCCCCAGGTCGAGGATCACCAGGTCGGGCGGATACCGGCCGGCCACTTCGAGCGCCTCGGTCCCGGTGGACGCGACGTGCACCTCGTAGTCCCGCACCCGCAGGTTGATCCGCAGCGCCCGCAGGATCTGCGGCTCGTCGTCGACGACAAGCACCCTCGTCACTGGCCCGCGCCCCCTCTGGACTGGCCCGCGCCCCCGCTGGCTCGCTCGCGCTGGCCCGGCTCGGGCTCGTAGCCCGGCTCGGTCACCGCCGGGAGCGACACCGTCATGGTGAGCCCGCCGCCCGGGGTGTCGTCCGCGGTGAGCGTACCGCCCATGGCCTCGGTCAGCCCGCGCGACAGCGCCAGGCCGAGCCCCACCCCGGTGGTGTTGTCGGTGTCGCCGAGCCGCTGGAACGGCACGAACATCCGGTCCCGGTTCTTTTCCGGTATCCCCGGCCCGCGGTCGACCACCCGGAGCTCGACCCGGTCGCCGAGGGCACTGGCGGTCAGCAGCGGCGGCTTCCCGGCGGGCGAGTAACGCAGCGCGTTCTCGGTCAGGTTGACGATCACCCGTTCCAGGATGGCCGGATCCACGTCGATCTCGGGCAACGACTCGGGTATGTCGACCCGGACGTCCCGGCCCGCCGGGTCCAGGTTGTCCAGCGCGCTGGAGACGATCTCCTCGAGCCCGGCCGGGCGCGGGAACAGCGACAGCGCGCCGGCCTGCAGCCGGCTCATGTCCAGCAGGTTGCCGACCAGGTGGGCCAGCCGGTCGAGCGACTCGTCCGCGGTCGCGAGCAGCTCGTCGCGGTCCTCGGCGTCCCATTTCACGTCGGGTGAGCGCAGGCTGGTCACCGCCGCCTTGGCCGACGCCAGCGGCGTGCGCAGGTCGTGGCTGACCGCGGCGAGCAGCGCGGTCCGCATCCGGTCGGCGGCCGCGATCGGCTTGGCCGCCTGCGCCTCGGCCGCCAGCCGCTGCTGGTCAAGCGCCACCGCCGCGTAGGAGGCGAACGCGCCCAGCACGCGCCGGTCCGTGGCGGGCAGCGGCCGGCCGCGCAGGGCCAGCAGGAGGGAGTCGGTGACCGGCACCTCCACGTCGGCTTCGTCCGGCCTGCTCACGGGCGGCTCGCCCCGGCTGGCGATCACCTGCCACGGGCCCATCTGGCCCTGGCACTCGAGCAGCGTGACCGAATCCATGCCGAACGCTTCCCGCACCCGGTCGAGCAGCGCGCTCAGCCCCTGCTGCCCGCGCAGCACGCTGCCGGCCGTGGTAGTCAGCAGTTCCGACTCGGCGTTGGCCCGGGCGGCCTGCTTGGTCCGCCGGGCCGCGATGTCCACCACCGAGCTGACCCCGATCGCCACCGCCACGAAGACGCCGAGCGCGAGCGTGTTGTTCGCCTCGGAGATCGTGAACTTGTGGATGGGCGGGGTGAAGTAGTAGTTGAGCAGCAGCGACCCGACGATGGCGGTCAGTACCGCGGGCGCGAACCCGCCGACGAGGGCGACCAGCACCACCGCGCTCAGGTACAGCAGCACGTCGCTGGTGAGGTTGAGGTCGTTGCGCAAGAGGGCCAGCAGCACCGTCAGCACCGGCAGCAGCGCGGCGGCCAGCACGTACCCGGCCACCTTGCGGCGCCTGGTGATGGCGCCGCGCGGGCGCGGCAGCCCCCGCCCCCGGCCCATATGCGCGTGCGTCACGATATGCACGTCGATGTCGCCGGAGCCGCGGATAGTACGCGACCCGATTCCCGGCCCGGTGAGCATGGCGCTGAGCCAGGAGCGGCGGCTGGCCCCGAGCACGAGCTGGGTCGCGTTCTCCGCCCGGGCGAAGGTCAGCAGGGCCTCGGGGATGTCGTCGCCGACCACCTGGTGGTACGTGCCGCCCACCGACTCGGCCAGCTGCCGCTGGCTGGCCAGCGCGGCCGGGTCGGCGCCGGTCAGTCCGTCGGACTTGGTGACGTGCACGGCCAGCAGGTCGCCGCCGGCCGACCGGGCGGCGATCCGCGCCCCCCGGCGGATCAGCGTCTTGCCCTCGGGGCCGCCGGTGAGCGCGACCACCACGCGCTCCCTGGCCTCCCACGAGCCCTGGATCTTGTGCTCGGCCCGGTACCGCTGCAGCCCCTCGTCGACCTTGTCGGCCAGCCAGAGCAGGGCGAGTTCCCGCAGCGCGGCCAGGTTCCCCGAGCGGAAGTAGTTGGTCAGCGCCGCGTCGATCTTCTCCGGCGGGTAGATGTTTCCGTGCGCCATCCGGCGGCGCAGCGCCTCCGGCGTCATGTCGACCAGTTCGACCTGGTCGGCGGCCCGGACGATCGCGTCGGGCACGGTCTCCCGCTGCGGCACGCCGGTGATCTTCTCGACCACGTCGTTGAGGGATTCCAGGTGCTGGATGTTCACCGCGGAGATCACGTCGATCCCGGCGTCGAGCAGTTCCTCGACGTCCTGCCAGCGCTTCTCGTTGCGCGAGCCGGGGACGTTGGTGTGCGCGAACTCGTCCACCAGGGCGATCTCCGGCCGGCGGGCCAGCACCGCGCCGACGTCCATCTCCTCGAACGTCGCGCCGCGGTATTCCAGCTTCTGCCTGGGGATGATCTCCAGCCCGTCAAGCAGCGCGATGGTGTGCGGGCGCGCGTGCGCCTCGGCGAACCCCACCACCACGTCGGCGCCGCGCTCGACCCGGCGGTGCCCCTCGTTGAGCATGGCGTAGGTCTTGCCCACTCCGGCCGCCGAGCCGAGGTAGATCCGCAGGCGGCCGCGTCCGGGGTGGCCCGCGGAACGGCCGTCCGCTCGCGAGGCGCCGTTACTGTCAGCCATGTCCCGGCCTATTCCTTGTCCGCGTCGGTCAGCGTAGTTTGCCGGCCGCTGCTTTCCATTGTGCGGCATCGGGTCATCCCGTGAAGCGTTCGCCGATCGGGCCGAGGATGAGCATCGGGAAGTAGATCAGCCCGCCGACGATGACGATCACCCCCAGCAGGAACACGGCGAAGGTCGGACCGGCCGTGTCGAGGGTGGCCCGGGTCCGGGCGTGCGCCCGGGCCCCGGCGAGCGAGCCGGCGATGGCCAGGGCCAGCACGATCGGCGCGAACCGCCCGATGAGCATGGCCAGGCCGAGCGTCGTGTCGTACCACGGCGTGTTGGCCGCGAGCCCGGCGAAGTCCAGGTCCACCATGTTGCCGGCTTCCTTGGCGGCCTGGGTGCCGGGCATGCCCGCCTTGACCGTGTCCTTGAGGTGGATGACGCCCAGGATCCGGGTGCCTTCGGCCGCGACCAGCAGGATCAGCGTGAGGCCGGCGATCAGGATGTCGAGCGCCACCTCGTGACCCGGACCACGATCCGGTCGGACAGCACCACGGGTGATGGCCGACTCGTCGACGACCGCCATCCCCTCGATCACGTCGCCGTCACCACGCAGAGGTCGCCCGCCCGCAGCTGGGCAGCCGGGACCTCGGCCAGGTTGGCGAACAGCACGGTGGCCCACAGCCACAGCGTGACCAGCCCGACGAACAGGCTGGGGCGGCCCGCGAACTCGACCGTGGTGACCACGCGGCGGCGAAGAACGCCACGATGACGGCGATAAGGATGATGTCAGTCACGGCCGCCCCCGCTAGAAGCGTTCCGGCCGGAACATCGCGACGCCCAGGTAGATGAACACCGCGACGGAGATGGCGAGCAGGATGCCCTCGGTGACCGTCATGGTCCAGACGGTAAAGCCGCCAGAACCGCCGGCCGCGGATCCAAACGGACTTCATGCGGTTTTGGCCGGACTCTTAGCGACTTCCTGCTGGCCCCGGCCGGCCGGTGACGGCGAGAATGGGGCCGTGAGCACCTCCGGGCCCGATCTGGCCAGCGGTGACGCCGCCGCGGTCGAGGCCGCCGGTCAGTTCCGGATCTACCTCGGCGCGGCCGCGGGCGTCGGGAAGACTTACGCCATGCTCAGCGAGGGGCGCCGCCGCCGGCAGCGCGGTACCGACGTCGTCATCGGGTACGTCGAATGCCACGGCCGGAAGCTGACCGAGGAGATGATCGGCGACCTGGAGGTCGTCCCGCGCCAGGTGGTCGAGTACCGGGGCAGCACGCTCGAGGAGATGGACCTCGGCGCGGTGCTGCGGCGCCAGCCCCAGGTCGCCCTGGTGGACGAGCTGGCTCATACGAACGTGCCGGGCTCGGGGCGTAACGACAAGCGCTGGCAGGACGTCCTCGACCTGCTGGCGGCCGGCGTCGACGTCATCACCACGGTGAACATCCAGCACCTGGAGAGCATCGCCGACGAGGTCGAGCACATGACCGGGGCCCGGGTCCGCGAGCGGGTGCCGGACTGGGTGGTGCGCAAGGCGGACCAGATCGAGCTGGTCGATTCCTCCCCCGAGCAGCTGCGCCGCCGGATGACGCACGGCAACATCTACCCGCAGGCCAAGGTCGCCCAGGCCCTGACCAACTTCTTCCGCACCGACAACCTGACCGCGCTGCGCGAGCTCGCGTTGCGGTTCCTCGCGGACGAAGCCGACGAGGACCTGCTCGGGCACCTGCGGGGGCGCGAGTCCGCCGCGGTCTGGGAGACCTGCGAGCGCGTCATGGTGGCCGTCACCCCGGCGCCGGGCACCGGCGCCCTGATCCGGCGGGCGGCCCGGATGGCGGCCAGGCTCAAGGCGGACCTGGACGTGGTGCACGTGGCCGCCGGCGACGCCACCGGGCCCGCGGACCGCCCGGCCGTCGCCAAGCTGCGGGAGCTCGCGGCCGACGTCGGCGCCCGCTGGCACGAGATCGACGAGGACGACCCCGCCCGGGCCATCGCCCGGTTCGCCCGGGAGCACCAGATCACCCAGATCGTCATCGGCTCGAGCCGGCGCAGCCGGTGGCAGCAGCTCACCGGCGGCGGCTCGAACGTGACCCGGGTGATCAGGGAGGCGGACCCCCTGGGTATCGACGTCCACGTCATCGCTCTGCGCCGAACAGCTGGCCGCTAGGGTAGGCGGGCATGAGCCAGCGCGCGACCGGCCAGGCCGCTCTCGCGGTTGGTGCTCTCGGGGTCGTCTTCGGGGATATCGGCACGAGCCCGCTGTACACCATCCAGACGGTCTTCAGTCCGGGTGACCCCCATCCGATCCGGGTATCCGAGGAGAACATCTTCGGGATCGTCTCGCTGGTCGTCTGGTCGGTGATGATCATCGTCACGGTCACCTACGTCCTGCTGGTGATGCGCGCCGACAACGACGGCGAAGGCGGCATCATGGCGCTGATCACCTTGATCCGCAGGCGGGGACTCCCGGGCGGCCGCCGGGCGAAGATCGTGCTGGCGGCGCTCGGGATCTTCGGCGCCTCGCTGTTCTTCGGCGACAGCATGATCACGCCCGCCATCTCGGTGCTGTCCGCGATCGAGGGCGTCAAGGTGGCGGCGCCGTCCCTGGATGACCTGGTGGTCCCGATCACGGCGGCCATCATCGTCGTCCTGTTCCTGGTCCAGCGGCTGGGCACCGGCGCCGTCGGGCGGCTGTTCGGGCCGGTCATGGGCGTCTGGTTCATCGTCATCGGCCTGATCGGCGTGCGCGGCATCGCCGCTCATCCGGCCATACTGAAGGCGCTTTCGCCCGGCTACGCGCTCGGCTTCCTGGCCGGCCATTTCTCCGTCGCGTTCTTCGCGCTGGCCGCCGTGGTCCTCGCGGTCACCGGCGCCGAGGCGCTGTACGCGGACATGGGCCACTTCGGCCGGGCGCCGATCACGCGGGTCTGGCTGATCCTCGTCTTCCCGGCCTGCGTCCTGAGCTACCTGGGCCAGGGCGCGCTGATCCTAGGCGACCCCGGCACCACCAGCAGCCCGTTCTTCCTGCTGGCACCGGGCTGGGCCCGGCTGCCGCTGGTGTTCCTGGCCGCCGCCGCGACCGTCATCGCCTCGCAGGCCGTCATCACCGGGGCATACTCGGTGGCGAACCAGGCGGCCCGGATCGGCTACCTGCCGCGGCTGCGCGTGGCGTACACCTCGGCGGAGACCATGGGGCAGGTCTACGTCCCGTGGATCAACTGGCTGCTGCTGGTGGCGGTACTCACCCTCGTGCTCACGTTCAGGAGCTCAGCCGCGCTGGCCTACGCGTTCGGCATGGCGGTGACCGGCACGATCACGATCACGACGCTGCTGTTCTTCTACATCGCCCGCTATCAGTGGCGCTGGCCATGGCGGATCGTCGCGCCCGCGGCCGCCTTCCTGCTCACCGTCGACCTCCTGTTCTTCGCCGCTAACCTGACCAAGCTGGTGAGCGGGGCCTGGCTGCCGCTGCTGATCGGCATCGCCGCGTTTACCGTCATGACCACCTGGCAGAAGGGCCGCGAGCTGGTCACGGTCAAGCGTGATCACGAGGAGGGGCAGCTGCGGGCGTTCGTCGATCACCTCCACGGCCTGCGGCCCCCGCTGCCCCGGGTGCCGGGCACGGCGGTCTTCCTCAACCGCGGCCAGGACACCGCCCCGCTGGCGCTGCGGGCGAACGTGGCCCACAACCAGGTCCTGCACCAGCACGTCATCATCCTGGCGATCGAGACGATGCCCGTGCCGCACGTCCCGGCCGCCGGACGGATCACCGTCCACGAGCTCGGCGACCAAGACGACCGGATCGTCCACGTCACCGCCCGCTTCGGCTACATGGACCAGCAGGACGTCCCCGGCCTGCTGCCGCTGATCCGCCAGGCCGGCACCGAAGGCACCCTGGATCAGGACAAGCTGTCGTACTTCCTGTCGCGCATCGAGATCGTCCCCGGCAGCACGCCCGGCCTGAGCCGCTGGCGCAAACGGCTCTTCATCGCGACGTCCAGGATCACCGCCGACGCCGCCGAGTACTTCCGCCTTCCGCGCGAACAGACCCTGGTCGTGGGATCGCGCATCGAGCTGTAGCGTTCCTCGCCGCAGACGCGTATGCGGTTCGTGTGGAAGAATGCCCGGCAGGGTGAGCCGGGAAGTCTGGTCGGCAGCGGATCTATCCGTCGGCTGATCGATAGGGGCTCACCATGCGCGTTACCCAGTCCTCGGCGCTCGGCTCGCACTGGCGCCGCGAGATCCTGCGGACCAACCTGTGGGTGGTGCCGAGCCTGGAGGTGCTGGGGGCCATCACGCTGTTCGGCTGCACGCTGCTGCTGGACCGGGCCGCGTACCGGGGCACGTTCGCGGTCCCTTCGTGGGTAATCAGCGGCAGCGCCGACGCCGCCCGCCAGATCCTGACGGCGATCGCGGCCGCGGTCATCACCGTCGTCGGCGTGGTCTTCTCGATCATCCTGGTCACCTTGACCCTGGCGTCCACCCAGTTCGGGCCGCGGATGCTGCGGAACTTCATCCGCGATCGCGGTACCCAGCTGACGCTCGGTACGTTCGTGGCCACCTTCGTGTACGCGGTGCTGGTGCTGGTCTCCATCGGGCCGGGCCCGCACGGGGACTTCGTCCCGCACATCGGGGTCACCACGACGCTGGGGCTGATGGTGGCCGACATGGGCATCTTGATCTACTTCATCCACCACACGGCGGTCTCGATCCAGCTGCCCCAGGTGATCGCCGGCATCGCCCGTGACCTGGTCGGCGCCATCCAGATTCAGGGCGGCGGCCAGCACTCTCGCGACCGCGAGGCGGAACGCGGGCCGGGCGCCACCGAGATCGCGGCGCTGCTGGAGTCTGACGGAGTGGCCGTACTGGCCCCGACGAGCGGCTACGTGCAGTTCATCCGGCTGGACAGCCTGGTCGCCTTGGCCGCGGACGCGGATGCGGTCATCAGCCTCAGCTACCGGCCCGGCCACTTCATCGTGCAAGGGCACCCGGTCGCCAACGTGTGGCCGCCCGCCGCCGCCACCCAGGTCAGCGAGGTGCTCGGGCACTCTCACATCACCGGTCCGTACCGGACCCTCACCCAGGACGTCTCGTTCGGGATCGACCAGCTCGTCGAGATCGCCATCCGCGCCCTGTCGCCCGCCGTCAACGACACCTTCACCGCCCTGACGTGCATCGACTGGCTGGGGGACAGCCTCTGCAAGATCATGCGGCACTGGCATCCGGTCCGCGTCCACCGCGACGGCCAGGGATATGTCCGGGTCATCGCGGCCCAGCCGGGGTATGAGCGGCTGGTACAGCGGGCGTTCGAGAAGATCCGCCAGGCGGGCCAGGGCATGCCCGCCGTCATGATCCGCCAGCTCGAGGCGCTGGCCAAGATGATGACGGAGACGACGTTGGCCGGCCAGCGCCGCCTGCTGCTTGACCAGGCGGAGATGATCCAGCGGGCCAGCGAGCGCTCGGTCGCCGAGGCATCGGACCGGGCTGACGTCCGGCGCCGGTTCGAGGCCGTGCTCACGGCCGAAGCCGCGCTCACCCGCCGCGAAGCCGCCGCCTGAATGCTCACCGCCTGAATGCTCGCCGCCTGAATGCTCGCCGCTACCAGCTCGGAGCCGCGGTCAGAGCCTGGACGGGGTCCGCGCGCTGGCGAAGAAGGCACTGGACCGGCGCTGCCAGAGGGCTGCCACCGCGCCGAAACCGATCAGCCATCCGATCAGGGTCAGCACCTTGGCCGGCCCGAGGCCGGCCTGCGCGCTGGCGACGGTACCGAGCATGCCCAGCGTGTACAGGCCGAACAGGACCGTCCCGGCTACCCGGGCGGCGTTCCGCCCCCGGCGGCAGGCCCGCGCGATGCCGAGCCACAGCGCGATCTGCGCGAGGGCCAGCACCACGGCGAAGCCCGCCGCCCCGGCCAGGCGGTGATCCGCTCCGGCGGTGAGGAGCGGATGGTTCTTCACGATGCCGGCCTCGACGATGATGACGCCGATCGCCCAGACCAGCGTGTACGCCGCCCCCGCGTACATCAGCCGGACCGCGGTGAGCACGCTGGACGGCGCCTGGGCGACGGCCGGCCGCGCCGCGCCCTGGTACGGCTGCGGGTAACGAACCTGCGCGCCGTTCGCCTGATATCCGCCGTTCGCCTCGTGCCCGCCGCCGGACGGGTATCCCCGCGGCGGGGGGTACGGCGGCGCCTGCACCCGCGCGCTGCTTTCGCCCGACGGGGCGTAGCCCTGCGGCCGGGGATACCCCTGGCTCGCCTGCGCACCCCCGTACGGCCAGCGCGGCGCCGGATCCGGCTGGGCCGGCGGCGGGGCCGGCCCGGCCGGCGGCGGGGCCGCCCGGTGCGCGGCGTCGGCCCAGGAGAACCCGTCGGCGGGCCGGCTGACGGGGCGCGTTTCCTGCTCCAGCCGGGCCTGGTAAGCGCCGATCAGCGCGGCCACCGGCGACGGCCAGAACGCCACCGCGGAAGGTCCGGTGGACTCCGGGCGGCCGGCCAGCAGGCCGGCTAGTGCCCGCAGCGTGGGCCGCGCCGCCGGGTCCTTGGCCAGGCAGGCGGCGAGCACCTCCCGGAGCCTGGGCGGGATCCGGTCCAGGTCCGGCTCGGAATGCACGACCCGGTACAGGACGGCGGCCGCCGTCCCGCTGCCGAACGGCCCCATCCCCGTCGCCCCGTAAACGACCACGCAGGCCAGCGCGAACACGTCGCTGGCGGGCCCCGCGCCGCGGCCCTCGGCCTGCTCGGGCGACATGTAGCCGGGCGTGCCGAACACCACCCCGGCCGCGGTCAGCGAGGTCCCGTCGGCGGCCCGGGAGATGCCGAAGTCGATCACCCGCGGCCCGTCGGCAGCCAGCAGGACATTGGCCGGCTTGAGGTCGCGGTGCACCACCCCGCATTCGTGGATCGCCTGCAGCGCCTCGACCAGCCCGCCGAGCAGCGGCCAGAGCGCCTGCTCCGGCAGCGGCCCGTGCTCGGTCACGATCTGGTCCAGCGAGGGCCCCGGCACGAACGCGGTGGCCAGCCAGGGCGGCCGCTCGTTCAGCCCGCTGGCCACGACCGGCGCGGTATAGATCCCGCTGACCGCCCGGGCCGCGGCTACCTCCTGGCTGAACCGGCGCAGGAAATCGGCGTCGCCGGCTAGCTCGGGGTGCACGACCTTGATCGCCACCGCCCGCCCGGCCGGCGAGAGCCCGAGGTAGACCCGGCCCATGCCGCCCGCGCCGAGTTGCGCGCGCAACCGGTACTCGCCGATCACGCGCGGGTCGTCCGCGGCCAGTGCCTTCATCTGCTCCCCCAGAGTAAGTCCCGCGTATCACATTTTGCTGCATACTCGGCGAACCGCGCACCGCCGACAAGCAGGAATCTGCCCGGCCGGCCCTCGGGGGCGGGGCCGGGCAGCGGGCGATCCTCGGGTTTGCGCGCGGGTCGCGCTAGCGGCCCGGCAGGCAGCGACACTAGAGCTGCCGTGACGCGCGCGCAGGCACTGCTGGCCACCGGTGACGGCGTGATCGCGACCGAGGGCGACGCGCGCGACCCGGAGGCGATCCTGGCCAGTCCCGCGCTCGCCGGGGTGATCGACCTAACCGAGCCGGTGGGCCTGCTCCTGGTCAGCATGCTGGACTTCTTCACCGCCGGTGCGTTTCCGCGGAGGCGGCTTGTGAAACGACGCACAAAGCGCGCGCGTTGTCGGTGATGATAGCGATGCATAATTAGGCGGACCAGTCGACCGTAATGACTCGAACTGCCGATTTCCGAACTGTCGTCAAAGCCGAGACCTCTTGCTCCTTCGCGTGTATTGGGAGTACGGTTCAATTGCGAATACTCAGACATTCCGTGCCGAGTGTATCTCTGCCTGGGCGGCAGGCCTGAGTGTTGGCTTGTCTTGATCGTCCGGTCCGTCTTTGCCTGAGGCGTCAAGCCGTGGCAAGGAACTGAATGGTCCCGGGGGGGATCGGCCTGTAGCGGAGCGGCCTGGGAGCGAAGGGGACTGGGATCGATGGAGGGCACCTGCGGGAACTGCGGCCTGCTAGTGGCGGCCGACGACGCTTACTGCGGCAACTGCGGCCAGCCGGCGTCGGCTGTGGTCGCCGCGCCGGCCGGTGGCGACTGGCCGGATTCTCGGAGCGGGCCTATGCCGGAGGCGGCGCCGGGGCTGTGGGCGCCGAACGCGCACTACCTGGGGCGGCGGCTGGTTTACGACAAGGTGCCCGAGGGGCCCTTCGACCCGCTGGGCAATATCCGGCTGCTCGTGCAATTCTTCCGGCACTTCGTCCAGTATGCCGTGCTTTTTTTCCTGGGCGGGTTCGTGATGGTGATTGTCCTGCTGTTCCTGTACCTGGTGAAGTTGCCCGTCGGGGTCGTAACGACTCTCGGGACGGTTGGCGCCGTGCTGGCCGTGATCGTGCTGGGCTGCCTGTTCTGGCTGCTTCCGGTGCCAGCGCTGCTGTCGGAATGGAAGTTCTCAGTAGAAGACAAGGGAGCGGTCGCATCGGTCGCGTTCGAGCACATCGCCTGGGCGGCCCGTCGGCGTGAGACTCCGCTCGACCTTATCCAGGTGCGGCATCTTAAGCTGGCCGGCGGCCAGAGCCGCGACTACCTGGAGCTGCGCCAGGGTCTTTTCACCGGGTTCATTTCGTGCTTTGCCTACGGGCAGGATCTGTACGTTGGCTGGACTTTTTATCTTCGTATTTCTCCGCTGCGCTATCTGCTGATGGCGCTGGCGAGGATCTGGCAGACCCTCAAGCGGCAGGGAACCGACCTGTATGTGACGCTCCGCTACGATTACGCCAGGGCGATGCGGGAGGCCATGCACAACGTCGCGCGAGAGGGAGTCGATGTGGCCGTCGGCCAGCTACGCCCGCAGGGCAACGGCATTATCGGGGAAGCAGCGGGTGAAAGAGCATTCCCTGTCACCTGATATTAAGCACTGGCCCCGTACCGGCGAAATGAGAATGCTGTGAGTGTCATCATCCCGCCCGGGCAAGGGTGCGGTCATGAGCTGAAGCCGGGGGCGCAATTCTGCACCGTCTGCGGGCGGCGGCAAGGGTGCGATCATGGGCTGAAGCCGGGGGCGCAATTCTGCACCGTCTGCGGGGCTCGGCCCGGTCCTGAGGTTACTGCCGTCCGCCCGGTGCCTGCCCAACCAGAGCCGGTTACCCCGACCTCACCAGCCACAGTGACGCCACCTGAGCATCGTCGGCATCGTTCCCGCTGGCCATTAGTGATCGGCGTCGTTGCGCTGCTGGCGGCCGGGGGAGCCGTGACCGCGTTTATCGTGCTGCCATCCCACCACAGCCAGGCCGCCGCTGGGACCCTCAGAACGTCTCCGGCCGCCCCCCGGCCATCGTTGTCCGCCTCAGCCGCTGCCACACCGTCATCAGCCGCTGTCGCTCCCTCATCAGTCACCGGCACGCCGTCATCGTCATCCGCGCAACAGGCGGCGGCGAGCCTCGCCGGGCTTCTCACGCAGAGCGTCTCGGACCGCAGTTCCACCGTGAACGCGGTCAACAGCATCAGCGCGTGCGGGCCGGCCTTGAGCCAGGGCCCGCAGGTCCTCGACAGTGCTGCCGCAGCCCGCCAGCGGCTGCTCGCCCAGCTCGCGAGCCTGCCCGGGCGTTCCGCGCTATCCGGGCAGATGCTTCAGGCGCTAACCGGCGCCTGGCAGGCCTCGGCCACCGCGGATCAGGACTTCGCCCGATGGGCGCAGGACGAACTCTCCCGGGGCTGCACCCAGAACGATCAGGCTGACCCTAACTTCCAGGCCGCGGCGGCCCCTGACACCCAGGCCACCACCGACAAGAAGGCGTTCGTCAACCTCTGGAACCCGATAGCCGCACGATACGGGCTCACCTCCTACACCTGGAACCAGCTATGACCAGCCGGACCGGGTCGGCATCCCCGGCGGAAAGCGGGTTACGCTGTCTTGAGGACCCTCGAGGAGGCGCTCGTGGCGATAGGGCCGGCGGACGGGAGAGCGGCTCGGCCGGGCCGCATGCGGGCCTCGCACGCCGACCGCGAGCAGGTGATCAGCGCCCTCAAGACCGCGTTCGTCCAGGGCCGGCTGGCCCAGGAGGAGCTCGACACCAGGGTCGGCCAGGCACTCGTCGCGCGAACCCACGCGGAGCTGGCCGTGCTCACCGATGACATCCCGGCCGGACTGGCCGCCCCGGCCGCCACTGGGCCGGTCAACACTGGGCCGGTCAACACTGGGCCGGTCAACACTGGGCCGGTCAACACTGGGCCGGCCCGGCCGGTGCTCGGCGTCAGGTCGGGCGCGTGCGTGACCACGCTGGCGGCGATGCTCGCGGCCGTCCTGTGGTCCGCGGCCGTGTCGGCCGGCAGTGCCGCCGCCGGGGCGGCGGCACTCGCGATTTCCGGCATCGTCATCTTGGCCTTGTTCGCGACCGGGTACCAGGTGCGCGAGTCGCGGCACCCCCGCCGTTCGGCCGGGCCGCTGCCGCCGGGAACGGCCAGCTGAGCGCGTTACGGTTGGTACCGGTAGCCCATACCGGGTTCGGTCAGCAGGTGGCGGGGCCGCGCCGGGTAGTCCTCGAGCTTGCGGCGCAACCGGGCCATGTGGAAGCGCAGATAGTTGGAGCGCTGCTGGAACTCGGGCCCCCAGACGTCGGTGAGGATCTGCGCCGAGCTGACCAGCTGCCCCGGCCGGCGCAGCAGCATCTCCAGGATGCGCCACTCGGTCGGCGTGAGCCGCAGGGTCTCCGGCGCCTCTCCAGCGGCACCCGCGCGCCGTACCTGATGGGCGGCCAGGTCGACCAGCCACCGGCCGATCGCGACCGGGCGGGCGTCGGCCGCCGGGCCGCCCTCCTCCCGCCGCAGCGCGGCGCGCAGCCGGGCCAGCAGCTCGGCCATCGCGAACGGTTTGGTCACGTAGTCGTCGGCGCCGACGTCCAGCGCGCCGATCTTGTCGCCGGGGCTGGTCCGCCCGGACAGCACGATGATCGGCGCGTGGTACCACCGGCGCAGCTCCACGATCACCTCGGTGCCGTCGATGTCGGGCAGGCCGAGGTCCAGGATGATCGCGTCGGGCGGACGCGCCGCGGCCAGCGCCAGGGCCTCACGGCCGGTCCGCGCGGTCAGCACCTCGTACTGCCGCGCTCGCAGGTTGATCCGCAGCGCGCGGACCAGCTCGGCCTCGTCTTCGACGATGAGGACGCCGCCGCGGTGCGCGGAGCCCTCAGGTGCGGAGCCCTCGGGCCCCGGCCGGGGTTCTCCCGGCCGGGACGCCGAGGTGAGCTCAGCCACGTCGGGCCTCAGCCGCCGGACTTCGCCGACAGCTGGTCGAGCGCGATGTTCAGCTCGAGCACGTTCACCGTCGGCTCGCCGAGGAAGCCAAGCGTGCGGCCCTGGGTGTTCTCGGCCACCAGCGCGCGGACCTCGGAGACCGGCAGGTGCCGGGCCGCGGCGACCCGGTCGACCTGGATAGCCGCGTTGGCCGGCGAGATGTCCGGGTCAAGGCCCGAGCCCGACGCGGTCACCGCGTCCGCCGGGATCTGCGACACCGAGACGTGATCGAAGGCCGCGATGGCCTTCTGCCGCTGCTGGATCAGCTGGACTTCGGTCGGGTTGGTCGGGCCGAGGTTGGACGCCGACGAGTACGTGGGGTCGCAGCCGTAGTCATCCTTGGGCGCCGGGGATGGGATCGCCGCTGACGGACGGGGCTGGAAGTACTGCGGCAACGGGTTGCCCTTGGCGTCCACGAACTCCTGGCACAGCAGGCTGGAACCCACAACGTGACCGTTGTAGCTCACCAACGACCCGTTGGCCTGCTTGTGGAAGGCCACCTGGGAGACGCCGAGGACACCCAAGGGGTAGACGAACCCGCAGATCACGGTGAACACCAGCAGGGCGCGGAACGCCGCGATGTGCTGTCTGACAATGACGGGAAGGCGGTTCATGCCGGTCACTTTCCAAATCCCGGAATGTACTGGACGATCAGGTCGATGGCCCAGATGCCGACGAACGGGATGATCAGCCCGCCGATGCCGTAGATCACCAGGTTCCTGCGGAGCATCGACTGCGCGGAGGCCGGGCGGTAGCGCACGCCGCGCAGCGCCAGCGGGATCAGCGCCACGATGATCAGCGCGTTGAAGATGATCGCCGACGTGATCGCCGACTTCGGGCTGTACAGGTGCAGGATGTTGAGCTTGGCCAGGCCGGGGATCACGCCTTCGAACATGGCCGGGATCATGGCGAAGTACTTGGCCACGTCGTTGGTGATGGAGAACGTGGTCAGCGCGCCCCGGGTGATCAGCAACTGCTTGCCGATCTCCACGATCTCGATGAGCTTGGTCGGGTTGGAGTCCAGGTCCAC
>JBEKJP010000157.1:0-17393 GCA_050011155.1 Streptosporangiaceae bacterium | reverse complement strand
GCCAGCCGGCTGGACAGCCAGCTGTGCCGTACCGTGCCGGCCGTCGAGCCGCTCACGGCCCGGGTCAGGAGCTCGGCGGCGACCGCCGGGGCCTGGTCGACGAGCGAGTCCGCGGTCTTGGTGAGCCAGTCGAGTATCCAGTCGTCCATCGGCCCGGGCGGCCCCTCGGGCTCGCCGGCCGCCCGCAGCAGCTGGCGGGCGACCCGGTCGGCCGGAGCGCCGGCCTCGGCCAGCGCGCGGCCGGCGTCGCGGTGCCAGGCGGCCCGGACCGGCCCCGGCATCTCGTCGTAGAGCGCGGCCCTGATCAGCGGGTGCCTGAACTCGAGCCGCTGGCGCGATTCGGTCAGCACGCCCACGGCGCACGCCTCGTCGATGGCCTGGACCAGGTCGGCGACGCCGCGGCGGAGCACGATGGCCAGGTCGGTCACGGTGAAGTCGACCCCGAGCAGCGCCGCCGCCCGCAGCACCTCACGCACCGGCCCGGTCACGAACCCCAGCCGGTCCGCGATCGCCGCCGACAGCGAGCGCGGCGCCGTATCGCCCGCCAGCTGGGCCGCACCCGCCTCGGTCACGGTCAGGCTGGCGGAACGGGCCAGCGCGGCGACCAGCTCGGTGACGTACAGCGGGTTGCCCGCCGCCCCCTCTGCCAGCCGTAGCAGCCCGTCGTCGGGCCGTCCACCCGCCACCGCCGCCACCAGGTCGGCCACCGCCGGCCCGGCCAGCCCGTCCAGCTGCAGGCGCGACCGGTCATGCACCGTCCGGCGCAGCGTCAGCAGGTCTTCCCGCAGCGGCGGCCGCATCATCCCGACCAGCAGCAGCGGCACCTGCCTGGTCGCCCGGGCCAGCCGTCCCCACAGCGTGACGCTGGCCGGATCCGCCCACTGCAGGTCGTCGATCACCAGCACGGCCGGCCGCACCGCGCACTGCTCGGTCACCAGCGCCAGCAGCTGCTCGGCCAGCACCGCGGGCACGTTCGTGCCCCGGTCGGCGGTCGCCTCCCCGCGCAGCAGCCCGACGATTGCCTCCCGCCGCGGGTTGGGGGAGGGCTCGCGGACCCGCAGGGCGTCCAGGAACGGCAGCAGCGGCAGCTCCTGCCCGAGCTCGTCCCCGGCCCCCCAGAACACCTGGTAGCTCGCGTCCGGCGCGTCGGTCACCGCGGCTCGGACCAGGGCAGATTTCCCGATGCCGGGCTCGCCCTCGATCAGCAAGGCCCCGCCGCGTCCCAGGGACACCTCTTTTACCATCCCGGTCAGCAGCGATATCTCGCTCTCACGCCCGACCAGCGCACCAGCCGGGTTCACCGGATGCATGGAGCAAATGCTACTACCAGAATATTTACGGAACAAGCAGGCCTATTTCGGACATTAATTCGGCCTTTAACTCCCATTTATCGCATTATGCAGTGAAAGTTGCAAGGATCCTTGCGCCGCATTTATACCTGACATTTTCAGGAAAATGATTCTGGGAACATCTAGCGAATATATTGGTATTTGAAATTAGCTTATGGGCGATTTACTCTATGTGTACGGATAGGTCGAAACCTGTAATAACTCCACAAGACTCCAATACGCCCGGGCGGGTTGGTGGAGGCCTTGACCAGGCTGATGACCTCTGGTTCTGTCATGGAGGAATCATGCGCATCGGGCGTAAGTACATCATTCCCGTCATCGTATCACTGAGCGCTGCCGGGTCAATCTTTGCCACTTCGGCAGTCGCCGTGACGTCGGCTACGGCCGCTACCACGACTGTCGCCGCCGGAACCTCCGGCATTTACTACCACAGCTGAGCCGGAATGGCCGCGTGACCAGGCGCCCTGCCGTTACGTCATGCGAACCGGAGCAGGCCACCCCGTCTTAATGCCGCCAGGCGCGACGAATAGATAACGACAGGAACGAGTGACGCCGGGGGCCGGAGCCCATCGATGGGCTCCGGCCGAGTTTGTAACTTCAGGCTCAATCTTTCACTATCGTCCCTCGGGACTAGGGCACTTCCGGCCCATGTGACACAGGCGATCTGCTTCGGCGGATCGCCTCTTCGCGTGCCTGGCCGTCCGTATCGCGCCGGCGCGGTAGCCCCGGGTGCGCCCGTCCCGCCTGCCCGCGGGAATTGCCAGTTCGTTGTGACTAGTTATAACGGGCTCCACGGTTACGATGGTCGGTGTAACGTGTACTAAAGGTTTCACCAATTCTTGCAGTGAAACCTGCGTCACCGGCGCACCAGTCCGTCCGCGCGGCGCCGAGGAGGAGGCACGCCCGATGATCGCGCCAGGAAGCCCTACGGTGCGGCGACGCCGGCTGGCCGCCGAGCTGCGCGGCATCAGGGAAAGCAAGGGCAAGAGCGGCGACGCGGTCGCCGCGGCGCTGAAGTGGTCCCCGTCCAAGATCAGCCGGTACGAGCGGGCCCGCACTGGGCTGCGGCCGCGGGAGGTCGAGCGGCTGCTCGACTACTACCAGATCACCGGCCCCCGCCGCGAACTGCTCCTCGGCCTGGCCGAGGACGCCGCCCAGAAGGGCTGGTGGGAGGAGTTCGCCGAGTCCCTGTCGGAGGACTACCAGCAGTTCATCGGCCTGGAGCACGAGGCGACGTCGATGGCCATCTGGCACGTCGACGTGGTGACCGGCCTGTTCCAGACGGAAGGCTACGCCCGGCACATCATCAGCAGCTACAGCCGGGTCGAGCCGATCCCGCCCGGGATGATCGGGCGGCAGGTCCGGGTCCGGATGCAGCGCCAGCAGGTGCTTGACCGCGACGGGCTGCAGCTGTCCGTGGTGCTGGATGAGTCGGTGCTGCGGCGCCGGATCGGCGACGACACCGTGATGTACGAGCAACTCCAGCGGCTGGCCGCCGAAGCCGACCGGCCGAACCTGAAGCTGCAGGTCCTCCCGCTCGACGGGCAGCACACGGTGTTCGGGGAATCCTTCGTCGTCTTCGGCTTCGGCCACGGGACGAGCGCCGACGCGATGCTGCAGGACGTGGTGAGCACCGAGCACCTCAAGAGCGGGTTCATCCTCGAGGGCGAGCGGGAGACCTACCTGCACCGGATCGCCTTCCAGATGATCTCCGACGCCGCCCTCGACCCGGCCACATCCCGGGACCTCATCCTCGAGACCGCCGAATCGCTGTGGTCCGGTGCCCGCAAGGCCGCCCACGCCTGAGTGATCCGGACCCCGGTCCGGATCCCCGGTGGTACTCCCTCAGGCGAGCCGCACTGATCTGAATAGCTTTGAGGCTTTTGATACGCAGGATGCCCCTGACATTCACCAGATTTTAGTGCTGCTTTGTTGCAATAGGGATCCATGAGGATCCTGATGCCTGATAACCTTATTGTTTAGCGGCTACGTATTGTATGCGCTTTATTGCGCATTGTAGTCGTGTCCTCAGGATAGGTACGAGAACCGGTGAGGAGTAACTGTGGAAAATTACCCCAAAAACCTGGATTCGGGTCTCAAGTGGGTTAAGAGTTCCCTTAGCTTCGCCAACGGGAACTGTGTCGAGGTAGCCAGCCTAGCGGACGGCGAGATCGGTGTCCGCAACAGCAGGGACCCCGAGGGGGGCATGCTGCGTTTCACCCCGGACGAATGGCATGCATTTCTCGGGGGCGCACGAAACGGAGAATTCGACAACTTCGGCAGGAAGTGATCGCCCAAGTACGGCGCACGCGGATACCTGCCGACGGTAGTCGCAGGTCAGCGCACAGGCGGAGAGCCCTCGAGGTTGCGAGGGCTCTCCGTTTTTTCATGCCCGGCCAACGAACACTGGTCCATTCTCGCGCTGGAATATGCACTTCTTGTCCGGAGAGTGCAGAGGATGTTCCTTATTGCTGCCCGATATCCGGAAACTGACATCTGCTGGCATTTACTGAAGGCAGCTGAATTCGTGCCGGGCGGCGGATAGGACGAAATTTCCGCATAAGCACCGCCGGTGGCCGATGAATCTGTCCGGACCGGTCCGTCTAACTGGTATAGGCAGCTACGAAGGGACAGCCCATGACCGAGCCGAATACCGGCACCCTGGACGCGCCGGGCGCCGTGATCACCTACGACGTGCGGACCGCGGACGTACGGAGCACAGGCGCGAGTACCGAGCCGATCCTGCTGATCATCGGGTCGCCGATGGGCGCCGACGGGTTCGTCACCCTGGCCGGGCACTTCACCGATCGCACCGTCGTGACCTATGATCCGCGCGGGGCGGGCCGCAGCCCGCGCACCGACGGCGCCCTGGCGACCTCGGTGGACGAGCACGCCGATGACCTGCACCGGCTGATCTCCGCGCTGGGTGAAGGGCCAGTGGACATCTTCGCCAGCAGCGGCGGCGCCGTCAACGCGCTGGCCCTGGTGGCCAGGCACCCCGGGCAGGTGCGGACGCTGGTCGCCCACGAGCCGCCCGCGTTCGCCGAACTCCCCGACCGCGAGCCCGCCCTGGCCGCCTGCGCGGACATCCACGAGACCTACGAGCGCAGCGGGTTCGGCCCGGCCATGGCCAAGTTCATCGCGCTGGTCAGCCTGGCGGGCCCGATCCCGGCCGGCTACGCGGACCAGCCCGCGCCTGACGCCGCCACTTTCGGGTTGCCGGCCGGGGACGACGGCTCGCGCACCGACCCGCTGCTCGGCCTGAACATGCCCTCATGCCCCGCGTACGAGCACGACTTCGACGCGCTCCGCGCGACATCGGCCCGCGTGGTCATCGGGGTCGGCGAGGTATCCGGGCAGCAGGTCGCGGGCCGCGCGGGCACGGCCGTGGCCGCGCGGCTGGGAACCCCGCCCGTCACCTTCCCCGGCGGTCACGACGGGTTCCTCGGCGGCGAGTACGGCGGCATGGGCTCACCCGACGCCTTCGCCGCGACCCTGCGGGCGGTCCTCGGCGGATCCTAGCCGCCGGGCCACTCCTTGGACTCGGCGATGGCGATAGCGACCTCGGCCACCAGGTTGGGGTAGCTGGCGCGGGCCGCGCTGGCCAGCCGGGGCGCTCCGGCCGGCCCGATGGTGAGGACCAGGCGGCCGTCGGCGAGCGCCCTGGTCAGGCGAGCATCGGCGTCCTCGTCGGCCCGCCTCGCGGCGCGGGCGGCCAGGACGTCCCTGATCGAGTCCCGCAGCCGCAGCAGGGCGGCGTGCTCGGAGTTGGACAGGCCGGCGTCGGCGGGCAGCAGCGCCGCCCTGCGCAGCCACGCGGTCGCGTCGTCGCGGCTCCGCAGCAGGTCCGTGTCCTGGTCAGGGTGCAGCGTACGGGCGAGGGACTGGATCAGGTGCTGCCCGCCGGGGGCAGCGACGCTGGCCCCGGCGGGCACGGCGGAAAAGTCGGGATTGGGCACTATCTGATAGTAACCAGTCCTTGCCCGCCCGTCAGGCCCAGACGGAAGCCGGGACCGGAACGGGGGCGTTCGGCACCAGCGTGGCCACCGAGACGTGCGGCCAGGACAGGCCGTTGAAGTTCAGGATGACGTGCTGCGAGTACTGGATCTGCGTGGCGTTGACCTTGATCGTCCGCGGCGTCTTGATCGCGATCGGCGGGTTCACCAGGAATTCCGGCACCGGCTGCCCCTCGGCGCCGGTCTCGGCCGGGATGATCAGGGCCGGCTGGCCCGGCTCGAAGACCGGCACCTCGATGCTGAACTGCACGGTCTCGATCCAGAACGTCGCGTCCATGTGCACGGCCTGCGCGTTCGGTCCGGCCGCCGCGTTCCCGGTCAGGAACGCGATGTTGTCCGTGCCCCCGCCGGTCAGCGGAGCGGCCGCCTGGGTGGAGATGGAGATGGTGGTCGTGGAGACGATGTCCTGCGACGCGATGTGGTTGCGCAGGAAGGAGTTGGGGTCGTCCAGCATGGCCTGCGTGATCGTGCCGGCCGCGATGAACGAGGTCAGGTCCTGCGGGATCCGCGGCGTGTCGTTGTTGATCGCCTTCTGGCTGGGGAAGGGGACCTGGTTCGCCGGGGTGTCCGGCTGGCCGAGGCGGAACGGCGTGATGTTCACCGCCGGGATCGTCGGCTTCCCGGCCGCGGTGGACGAGGTTCCCTGGGCCTCGATGGTGGTGCCGTGCGGGATCGACGCCATCCGCGCGACCGTCGCCACCGTCTCGGCCGGGTCGGTGGTGGGCGGCACGGCCATCCACAGGCCCGGCTCGAAGTGGATGCCGATGGGCTGGTTCGGCAGGGTGACGTCGGTGACGGTCTGCAGGTAAGGAACGCCGTTCAGGAAGATGTCGCTCTGCTGGGCCGTGCCCCGGTTGGGTACCGAGCCCAGGCTCGGCGAGAACGACAGCGTCTCCAGGGTGAGGTTCAGCTCGAGCACGTTGTCGCTGCCCGTGATCGGCTTGGGCAGCCCGGTCGGCGACTTGAGGCTGTCCGGCCGGAAGATGGTGTTGAAGCCGCTGCCGCGGAACGTGCCGGTGAAGGCGGCGAGCGGACCCAGGGTGGGCACCGCCGAGACGAGCGCCCGGGGTGCGGTGAAGCTCGAGACTTCCCCGAACCTGAATCCGGCCGGCAGCGAAAGGGCGGGCTGAAGGTGGACGTCGGTCATGAATCTCTCCGATCAGGCCTCTCGGATTGGATAACTATCCGGAGCCTTCAGCTACGGATCTGATACATGCGCGACCGCGCCTCGCCCAGGCAGTCCGTGGGGGCTGGGCGAGGCGCGCGCCAGCCTCGTTCGGTAAAAAATCTTTCTGGTTGGGTCAGCAGGCGCCGTCGTCGTTCCATGCCCCGGCGGTGGTGCTCGGCATCGTGATCGACACGAAAAGACCCGGGTTGTCCTGCTGCGAGCGAGGACGCTGATGCCGCCCCGCCAGGGAGCGTCTGCGCTCAGGGAGTAGTGATCGTGGCCATCGCCCGGTCGGGTTCCCAGTGAGCCCGGATCGAGGTGATCAGCCCGTCCTCGCCCACGGTGTAGATGACCACGCAGTCCACCAGCATGGTCGCGCCGCTGTCACCGAGCCACATCGTGATCGAAGCGATGTTGGCACAGCACGGCCCGTTGGCGAACGAATCGGTGATGCGGAAATGGAAGCGGCTCACCGCGCCGAAGTTCTTGTCCCACCAGCGCCCGATCCCGTCGTGCCCGTGGTGGCCCGCACCCGAGGGGTCCATCATCGAGGGGCCGACAGGATCCTGCACCACCGCGTCCGGCGCGAACAGGGCCAGCCACTCGTCCTTGCGCCCGGCGGCGACGGCGGCCATGGAACGGCGCGAGACCCGGCGCGCGGGGTGGTCGCCGTCCGGGGCTTCCCAGGTAATGCTGTCGGTCACCCAAGAAACTGTAACGTGTTCTAGTAAAGCGTCAAGGCTTCCTGCCGACCGCTCCCGCGATCTTCAGCCGGGTGGGGGCGGCGCCGTCCTGCCGCCACCGTTCCACGTCCGTCAGGCCCGGCGGCACGAGCTCGAAGCCGTCGAAGAACCGCAGAATACGGTCCCGCGGCCGGAAGTGGGTCTCCACCGCCGTGCCCGCCGCCACCGCGCGCAGCTCGGCCATGGCTTCCGGGTCGCTGTCGCTGGCGAACTGGGAGAGCGCCAGATAGCTGCCCGGGCCCAGAGCGTCGCGGAACCTGGCCACGATCCCCTCGGGATCCTCGGCGTCCGGGACCAAGTGCAGGACCGCGACGCACAGCACGCCGACCGGCTGGCCGAAGTCGATCAGCCGGGTCAGGTCCGGGTGGTTCAGGATCGCCTCGGGCTGCCTGATGTCGGCCTGCACCGACACCACCTGGTCGTCCTGGGCCAGCAGGGCCGTGTTGTGGACGTGGACCAGCGGATCGTAGTCGACGTACACCACCCGCGCCTTCGGGTCGGCCCGCCGGGCCGCCTCGTGCACGCTCGGCGAGGTAGGGAACCCGGTGCCCAGGTCGACGAACTGCCGCAGGCCCGCCTCGGCCAGCGCGCCGACCGCCCGGATCGCGAACGCCCGGTTGGCCCGGGCCAGCTGACGCTGGTCCGGCGCGACGGCGAGCACCCGCTCGGCCGCGGCCCGGTCCACCGCGTAGTTGTCCTTCCCGCCGAGCAGGTAGTCGTAGATCCGCGCGGCCGCGGGCCGGGCCGAATCGTTGCCTGGCGACGTCACTTGACTCATGCGCATCCCTCCGGCCGCCTCCCGTGCTGGAGGCAGACTACAGCGACGATCCCCATACCGTTCGGTAACTATTCATTCGCGGCATCTTGCCGGCGCCCGGGAATCCTGCAAAACTCCCCGGCATGACACAGGACCAGACAGCGGATCCTGAGGGCATCAGCAGGCGCACGCTTCTGCGCGCCGGAGCGCTCACCGCAGTCGCCGCGCCCGCGGCGGCCTGGCACCGATCCGGCTCCAGCATCAGATCAGACCTCCGGCAGCCGGGCTCGCTGCCCGACCCGCGGCGCCCCGCGGGCACCGACACGATCCCGCAGATCGAGCACATCGTCGTGGTGATGATGGAGAACCACTCCTACGACAACCACTTCGGCATGCTGCGCCGCGCGGGCGCGGACGGCTTCCGCCTCGGCCTGAACGGGCTTCCGGTGGCGTCGAACCCGTACCCGGACGGCCGCGTCCAGCACGCCTTCCGGATGCCGACCACCTGCCAGCTCAACGGCCAGCCGGCCCAGGACTGGCTGGCCAGCCACACCCAGTACGACAGCGGCCGCCTCGACGGCTTCGTGGCATCGGCCAGCGGGCCGGTCTCGATGGGCTACTGGCAGCAGGCCGACCTGCCGTTCTACTACTCTCTCGCCCAGCAGTTCCCGATCGCGGACCGGTACTTCTGCTCGGTGCTCGGCCAGACCTACCCGAACCGGCGCTACCTGATGGCCGCCACCTCGATCGGCCAGGTCAACGACACCACCCCGGCCCTGACCGACTACCCGGCCAACGGGACCATCTTCGACCGGCTCGACGCGCACGGCATCAGCTGGAAGGACTACTTCACCAACCTGGCCACGCCGGAGTTGTTCCCCCCGCTGTACCTCAAGAACCAGGGCACCAAGATCGTTCCCATCGCCGGGTTCTTCACCGACGCCGCGGCCGGGACGCTGCCCGCCTTCTGCCTGGTGGAACCGGAGTACGGCACCGCCGACGAGGAGAATCCGCAGAACATCGCCCGGGGAGAGGCGTTCGCCGCGCAGGTGATCAACGCCGTGATGGCCGGTCCGGCCTGGGAGCGCACGCTGCTGGTCTGGACGTTCGATGAGCACGGCGGGTACTACGATCATGTGCCACCGCCGCGGGCCGTGCCCCCCGACGCCATCGCGCCCGACGTTCCCGCCGGGCAGTCGGCTTACGACGGGTTCGGCCGATACGGGTTCCGGGTGCCGGCCGCGATCGTATCCGCGTGGGCCCGCCCGCTCTACGTCTCCCATCAGGTCTTTGACCACGCGAGCATCTGCAAGCTGGTGGAGACCAAGTGGAACCTGCCCGCGATGACCTACCGGGACGCCAACGCCGCGGACATGCTCGACATGCTCGACTTCAGGCTGCCCGCATTCCGCCAGCCGCCGCGGCTGGCGGCCCCGCTGCTCAGCACCGACCCGGCCGCGCTCGCGTGCGATACGAGCGGTCCGGGGGTGATCCCCCCGCCCGGGTCGGTCACCGGCCGCGCACGCTGACCGCCCGTCACCGCTTCCCGTCTCTTATCTAACGAACGTCCCAGCTGTCACGCCCCGGTCCCGCCGTCCAGCCGCAGCAGACGCCAGAGCACCCGGTAGGGCGCGCGGCCGAAACGCGGTGAAACCCTGTTTCCAGCGCGTTTGAACGCACTGGGAGTCCAGGTCCATAGCGTCCGGATCCCTCTCGTGAACCCGGTGGACCCCCGGATCCCTCTCGTGAACCCGGTGGACCCCCGACTCCCCTCCATCGTCGGCCAAGCCTGATTCGCGGGATACGGGTGGGACTCGCTGGATATCACGTGACGTGCGGTTCCGCAGTGGCGTGGAAGTCAGGACCGAGGAGCGGTTCAAGATACGTCAGCTGACCGATGTCTTGCATTGCAAGTTGCAGCACCATTTTCATTCAACGGCATGAATGACGGCACGACTGGCCTCGAGCTTCCTGGGACCGCAGCAGAGCGGTCAGCGCTCTCCCCAGCTAGCTTAGACCTTCGCGCGAAGGAACCCGATGAGTGCGATGACGCTGACCCGGCCGACCCGACCGCCCGAACCGCAGCCCCCCGGACTCCGGTGGCCTCAGACGGCTGAGTCGCCCGGGGTTCAGTCGCCCGGGGTTCGGTCGCCCGGGGTTCGGTCGCACTGCGTCCGGCTGGCCTCGGGGCCGGCGGCGGTGCCCGTGGCCCGGCGCCAGGTCCAGTCGGTCATCCGCGCCTGGGACGTCCCCGCCGACCCGGCGGACGTGGCCCTGCTCACCAGCGAACTGGTGACCAACGCCGTCCGGCACGGGGCCGGGCCGGTGGTCACGCTCGTCGTCTCGTGTTCCCGCGGCCAGGTCCGCGTCGACGTCCACGACACGTCGTGCGTCCTGCCCGAGCTGGCGGACGTCCCCGCCGACGCCGAATCGGGCCGGGGCCTGCACCTGGTGGCCAGCCTGGCGGATGAATGGGGCTTCTACCGCACCCCCGCGGGCAAGGCCGTGTACTTCACGCTCGCGTTCGGTTCCGACCCAGCCCCCGGGGTCGGCGGACGCCACCTGCCCGGGGACGGTGAGCCGTGACTCCTCCCTCGGCTCACCGTCCCCGGAGCAACACGCCAGAGCCGGGCCCGCACTGTACAACGCAGTGGAGAAAGAGCTCGCTGAGCCTGGCCAACGGCAATTGCGTCGAGGTGGCGGACGTGCGGCAGCGCCGGATCGGCGTCCGCGACAGCATGGATCCGGCCGGCCCGGTGCTCCGTTTTACCCCGGACGAGTGGCGCGCGTTCCTCGGCCGCCTGCGGCGGGGGTGATATCGTCGCGGCGTACCGGAAGTTCTCCTTCACAAACAATTCATGAAGGGATTTCCCGTGACCGCTGACGATCCAGGAATAGACACCTCGGTCCCGCACTCCGCCCGGATCTGGAACTACTGGCTGGGCGGCACCGACAACTACCCGGTCGACCAGGCGGCCGGCGACCAGTTCAGCGCCATCTACCCGGGCATCGTGGACATCGCCCGGGCCGACCGTGCCTTCCTCGGGCGCGTCGTGCGCTACCTGGCCGGCCAGGCCGGGGTGCGGCAGTTCCTGGACGTCGGCGCCGGCCTGCCGACGGCGGTCAACACGCACGAAGCGGCGAACCAGGTCACCCCGGACGCCAGGACCGTGTACGTCGACAACGACCCGCTGGTGCTCGCCCACGCCGAAGAACTACTGGCCAGCGCCCCGAAGAGCGATACCCACTTCGTGAACGCCAGCATGGGCGACCCGGACATGGTCCTGCGCGAGGCCGCTAACTGGCTGGACCTGACCCAGCCGGTCGGGCTGACGCTGATGGGAGTCCTCGGCCACGTCACCGACTACGCCGAGGCGAAGTCGATCGTGGCCGGCCTGCTGGCCGGCCTGCCGTCAGGCAGTTACCTGGCCGTCAACGACAGCATCGACACCAGCGAAGCGCTCGAGCGGGCCCTGCAGGTATACGAGGCCTCCGGCGCCGTGCCGTACCGGACCCGCAGCCTGGAGCAATTCACCGGATATTTCGACGGGCTGGAACTGGTGGAGCCAGGCGTGGTCCTGGTGGATGACTGGCGCCCGGATCCCGGCGTCCTGCGCGGGCCGGAAATACCGCAGATCGGGGCCGTCGGGCGCAAGCAGGCTAGCTTATGCCGCTGGAATTCGACTCGGAATTCGACCGCGCGTAGCGGAAATACGCTATTTCGTGCTCCGCCGGCCTGGGTTATGGTGATCGGCATGCGCGCTGCGGTGCTCTTCGGACCCGGGGACATCCGGGTCACCGAGCGTCCGGTCCCGGTCCCGGGTCCGGACGAGGTGCTGGTCGAGGTGGCGATGTGCGGGACCTGCGGCACCGACCTCAAGATCCTCGACGGTCACTTCCCGCAGACGCCGCCGTTCGGCGCGTTCATCCCCGGTCACGAGTGGACGGGGACGGTCGCGGCCACCGGGAGCGGGGTCGACGAGTTCGCGGTCGGCGACCGGGTCTGCATCGAGGCGCACCGCGGCTGCGGCCGATGCGAGAACTGCCTGGGCGGCAAGTACACGGCCTGCCTGAACTACGGGAACCCGGCCAAGGGGCACCGGGCCAGCGGGATGACCACGGACGGCGGCTTCGCCGAGTATGCCGTACACCATGTCAGCGCGCTGTACCACCTGCCGCCGCCGCTGTCGTTCGAGGACGGTGTGCTGCTCACCACCGCCGGCACCGGCCTGTACGGGATCGACGCGGCCGGCGGGTACATTGCCGGGCTCGACGTGGTCGTATTCGGTCCCGGGCCGGTCGGGCTCACCACCGTGCAGGCGTGCCAGGCGCTCGGCGCGGGCCGGGTGATCCTGGTCGGCACCCGCCAGTCCCGGCTCGAACTCGGGCGGCGGCTCGGGGCCGACCACGTGATCGACGCCTCCGCGGCCGATCCGGTACCGGCCATCCTCGACCTCACCGGCGGCCGCGGCGCGGACATGACGATCGAGTGCTCGGGCGCGCTGGCCGCGCCGCGGCAGTGCGCCGAGGTCACCAGGCGCGGCGGCAAGATCGTCGTGGTCGCGTTCTATCCCGGTCCGGTGACATTCGACCTGAGCGCGGTGGTGCGCAAGGACATCACCATCCACACCTCGCGGGGGGAAGGCGGCGGCAACGTCAGGCGGGCGATCTCGCTGGCCGCACGGGGAAAGCTCCGCGGCGCGGAAATGGTGACGCATAGGTTCTCGCTCGACGATATATCCGAGGCATTCCGCGTGGTCCGGGAGCGGGTTGGCAATCCGGTCAAGGTGGTTATCATTCCATGAGATTTACCGCCTCTTTTCTTTTCCTCCCGATCATGCTCATATGGTCTTGAGATGCATTCTGGGCGTCACTTTCTCCAGATCCCGGGACCTACCAACGTCCCGGACCGCGTGCTGCGCGCCATCGCGGCCCCGGTGATCGACCACCGCGGGCCGGAGTTCGCCGGGCTTTTCCGCGACATCATGCCGGGTCTGCGGCAGGTCTTCGGGACCACCGAACCCGTGGTCATCTTCCCGTCGTCGGGCACCGGCGCCTGGGAAGCCGCCCTGGTCAACACGCTGTCACCGGGCGATGCGGTGCTGATCGCCGAGACCGGGCATTTCGCGGCGCTGTGGGCCCAGCTGGCGGGCCGTCTCGGACTGCGACCGGAGGTGATGCCAGGGGACTGGCGGCACGGGGCCGACCCGGACGCGATCGGACGCAGGCTGGCCGACGACACCGGGGCCGTCATCAAGGCCGTCCTCGTCGTCCACAACGAGACCTCCACCGGCGTGACCAGCCGGATCCCGGAGATCCGGGCGGGGATGGACCGGGCCGGGCACCCGGCCTTGCTGCTCGTCGACACCATTTCCTCGCTCGGCTCGATGCCGTACCGGCACGACGACTGGGGGGTCGACGTCACCGTCGGCGGCGCGCAGAAGGGCCTCATGCTGCCGCCCGGGCTCGGCTTCAACGCGGTCAGCCGCCGGGCCCGCGACGCCTCGACCCGGGCCGCGCTGCCACGCGCCTACTGGGACTGGGGACCCGTCCTGTCCGCCAACGAACACGGCTTCTACCCTTACACGCCGGCCACCAACCTGCTCTACGGGCTGCGCGAGGCCCTCACCATGCTCCACGAGGAAGGGCTGACGGCCGTCTGGGACCGGCACGCCCGCCACGCCGAGGCCGCCCGCCGCGCGGTCCGTGGCTGGGGGCTCGAGGTGCAGTGTGCCGACCCGCGCGAGTACTCCTCGTCGCTGACCGCCGTCGTCCTGCCACCTGGGCACGACGCCGACAAGGTCCGCCAGATCATCCTCGACAAGTTCGATATGTCCCTCGGCACCGGGCTCGGCAGGCTAGCGGGTCGCGTCTTCCGCATCGGGCACCTGGGCCATTTCAACGACCTGTCTCTGGCTGGCGCGCTGTGCGGGGTCGAGATGGGCCTGCAGCTAGCCGACATACCCATTGAGCCGAACGGGGTTGCCGCCGCGCTCGGCTACCTGCGCACCACCTGAATTCACGCCGAAGACCGGGGGGCGGAAGGAACCAGCCCCTGATGACGTTCCACCAGGTTCTCGACCCGCTGCAATCGATCGCAGGCGACACCCTGCTCGCGCTGGTGCCGGTGGCGATCCTGCTCGTCCTGCTCGGGGTGTTCCGGATGAGCGCCTGGCGGGCGGTGATCGTCGGCTCGGCCGTCACGATCATCCTCGCCATCACGGCGTGGAAGGCCCCGGCCGGATCCGTCTTCTCGGCGTACGGCCTGGGCGCGGCCACCGGCGTGTGGTCGATCGACTGGATCGTGCTGTGGGGCGCGGCCATCTACAACACCATGGTCGCGACCGGCGCGTTCGACGACCTCAAGCGGTGGCTGCTCGGGCAGGCAGGGGCCGACGTGCGGGTGCAGACGCTGCTCATGGCCTGGGCATTCGGCGCGCTGATGGAGGGACTGGTCGGCTTCGGGTACCCCTGGGCGGTGGTGGCGCCCATCCTGGTCGGCGTAGGGGTGGCCGACCTCGCCGCCCTGCGGGTAGCGGCGCTGGCCAACAACGCGCCCTGCTCGTTCGGCTCGCTTGGCACTCCGATCATCGGGCTCGCCGCGGTCACCGGGCTGCCGCTGCTGTCGCTGTCCCGCTCGATCGGCGAGATCGTGGCCATCCTGGCGCTGTTCCCGCCGTGGGTACTCATCTACCTGGTCAGCGGCAAGCGGGGGCTGCGCGACGGCTGGCCGCTGGCCCTGATCGCCTCGCTGGCCTACATCGCCGGCCAGCTACCGACCGCGGTCTTCCTCGGGCCGTACCTGCCCGACATCTTCGGCGCCCTGCTCTGCTTCGCCGCGCTGCTGCTGCTCCCGCGGGTCTGGCGGCCCAGGACGGTGCTCGGGTTCGGCGGGCAGGAGCTGGACCGGGCCGGGATCGCCGCTGACAGCGGGCCGGGCACCATGCGCGCCGCCCCGGCCGCCACCCCCCGGCAGGCGGTCCGCGGGCTGCTGCCGTTCCTGGTCATGGTCGCGGTCGTCACCGCCTGGACCGGCCCGTGGTCGTCGCTGCCGAAGTACATCCCGTACGAGCCCGCGGTCGAGGCGGTCGGCTCGCTGACCCACAAGGCCGTCAAGGTCTCGTGGTCCTTCTCCCCGTGGGTGGCCGGCACAGCCATCCTGCTCTGCTGGATCCTGGTCGTGGTGTTCCTGCGGCCGAGCCGGGCCCAGCTGCGTGGCGCCTTCCGCACCATCGGACGCCAGATGTGGGGCGCGTTCCTGGTCGGGCCGATCGTCTTCGGCCTGGCCGATGTATTCAACTACTCCGGCATGGCCAACTCGCTGGCCAACGGCTTCGCCAAGGCCGGCACCGGGTTCGTCGTCCTGTCCGCGCTCATCGGCTGGATCGGGATCGCCCTGTCCGGCAGTAACACCTCGACCAACGCGGTCTTCGGCGGCTTCCAGCTGTCGGTGGCGCGGATCCTGGGCGCGCCCCTGCTGCTGTTCCCCTCGCTGAACTCGGTCGGCGCCGAAGTCGGCAAGGCGATCGCCTCGCAGACGGCCAGCGTCGGCGTCTCCACCTCGAAGTACGTCCGCCAGGAAGGTACGGTCATCCGCTACAACCTCCCCGGCAGCCTGGCCTACCTGGTCATCGTGGTGGCGATCGGCTGCCTGTACTACTTCTGGTTCCCCGGCGCCATGCACCCCTAGGGAACCAGCCGGCGAACGTCGCGCTGCAGCATGCCCACGCCCAGCCAGCCCCAGTAGACGCGGTGCGCGCGCAGGGCCGGCACCGCTATCACGAGCTCGCGGGGCCCGAGGTGGCCGCGGTGCTGGAAGCGATGGCCAGGATCGCCCCGCCCGCACCTGGCCGGTGCCAGGCCGGCCGCCATCACCACCCGGCTCCTCGACCTGCGCCTGCTGACCCGCACGTCCAGCCGCGGCCTGCGCCCGGCCGCGGACTACCAGGGCCAGATGGACAGCTGGCTCCGGCCACTATGAGCTGACCGGGAAGTCGTCCGCCTGGCCGCGTTGGCCGCGGGTGCGTAATGTCACCCGGCGGGCACGGCAACGCACAACCGGTCAGATGGGGTACCTGGTGGGTTCGGTGGTGTAGCTCCGCCCGGAGGGCGTGGTCCACCGGAAGGTCCCGTCGGGGAGCTGGTCGACGTTCCAGCCGGGCTGCTGCTTGACCCGGTGGTCGTGGCGGCATTTGGGGCCGGCGTTGCACAGGCACGTCCGCCCGCCCGCCTCGTAGGGGATGTTGTGCTCGAAGTCGCATTGCCGGGCCGGGCGGCGGCAGACCGGGCTGACACAGGTGGCGTGCCGGATCTGGGCCAGGTGCCGCAGCCTGGCCCCGGGATTGTGCCCGCTGGCCTCGAACCGGTGATCACACCCCTCGGTGGTGAGGGGGTGGAGTTCCACGATCAGGTCGGGCCCGCCGCCGGGGGTGCGCAGCCGCCAGCTGCGGTACCCGCCGTCCGGGCCGTCGCGCTCGCCTTCGGGGGTGAAGCTGAACCCCGCCGCCGGCCCGTCCCTGACCCCGCCCGCGGTCCCGTGTTTGTCCCGTTTCCCGCCGCTCTTGGGTTCGGGCCGGCCGCAGCCGTGCTCCACCGCGTGCCCATCCTGGTCGGTGATCGTCACGCACCACGTCGTGCGCGGGTTCCGCGCCGCCGCGTACGCCAGGTCGCGGGCCAGCCACGGATCGATAGGCCCGAGCCCGCCCATCTCCCCGGGCCGGCCGGCCAGCCCGGTCAGGTCCGCCAGCGGCACCGTCAGCGTGCCCCGCACCGCGAACCCGCCGGGGGCCACATCCGCCTGGGCCGGGCCGTCGCCGGGCTCGGGCCGGGAATCCTTACCCAGCAGCAAATCCAGATAGGCACGGGCCCGCAGCACGTCCATGTCCCCGTCCAGGCCGGCCTTGCGCAGCTCCTGCGCCCAGGCCGTGATCCGCTGGTCCGCCGCCAGCACCTCCGCCGGCGGCAGTTCCCGGCCCATCAGCGCCGCGTTCCCGCTGTCCTCGGCCCACCGCTCGACCCGGGCGTCCTTCGCCGCGTCCTCGCGGCGCTTCCTCGCCTTCTCCGGCGCGACCTCCATCACCGCCCGGGCGACCGCGTCCCGCAGCCCGCCCGGGGTCAGCTTGCCCGCCCGGCCCAGCACCAGGTCCTCCGCCGCCTTCGACTCCTGGTCATCGAGCGGCGCGGTCCCGTCGGCGATGATGCTCACCTTGGACTCGCGCAGCCGCCCCGACCGGAACACCGCCATCGTCCCCGGCAGCCGGGATGCCAGGTCCTGGGCCCGGTCCATCAGCCGCTCCACCGCGCTGCGGGACTCAGCGAACAGCACCCGCAGCTCATCGACCGCGAACTCATCCCACCGCT
>JBEKJP010000156.1:0-17444 GCA_050011155.1 Streptosporangiaceae bacterium | reverse complement strand
CTCGATGCGGACCGCGCCGCCGCCCCGGCTGGCCAGACCGGTGGCGCGCAGCGCGTCGGCGGTGGCCGCGGGCGGGCAGGCCGAGCGGGCGGCGGTCATCAGGTGCGGCGGCGTCGCGGTGAGGCCGATGACACGCGGCTGGCCGAGCTGCCCGATCACCGCCTGCAGCAAGCGCCCCCATAGTTCCAGCAGGTGGTGACATTCGTCCAGCACCAGCGTCCACGGTCCGCTGGCTTGGAGTCGGGCAATAAGCTCACGCCCGTTCGGATGCAGAAGAGACAGCAACCCGTCGCCGTCCCGCACGTTCCTGCGGCCGGAAACCGGTCCGGTGCCTTCGCCGTGCCCCAGCGTGCACAGGGCCTGGTAGGTGAGCACGAGCACCACCGCCGGGCGGCCCAGCCGCCGCGCCGCCTCCAGCCCGATCAGGGTCTTCCCGCCGCCCGGCGGCACCACGAGGTAAGCCGCCTGGCCCGCGGGCTTGCCGTCGAGCGCCCCGAGCGCCCTGGCCTGATGGGGCCACAACGGGCGCGTGAGGCTGACACTCTCGAACGCGCTGGCGCCCTCGGACATGTCGGCCAGCGGTCCGCTGGACGTCCTCAAAACCCGCCTCCTCGACGTTGACCGGATCGTCACGACCGGACCGCGCCGGCATCTACGGCACCCTATCTGGCCAGCGAGCCCCCGTCCGCAGCACCCGTCGAGTCGCGTCGGCCCCGGGGGGTTACCCGGTTTGGGCGGGTGGACTGTGGCTGTGCAGGATCTTGGTCTTGTCCTTGTTCCACGCGGTGGTGGTCCCGTCGGGGTTCAGGACGACGATCCAGCCCCACCGGTGGATGACGACCTGGTGATGGAAAAAGCAGAACAGGGCGCAGTCCTTGACCGACGTCTTCCCGCCGTCCGCCTTGTGGGTGAGGTGGTGGACCTCGCACCCGCTGGCGGGCTGGTCGCAGCCGGAGGGGAACCGGCAGTGCTGGTCGCGTTCGATGACGGCCCGGCGGATGGCGGCCGGGATGTCCGTGCTCACGCCCACGTCCAGCGGCAGGCTGGGGCCGGCCAGGCGGGCGCCGAGCTGCCGGCGGCGCAGGTGGGAGGCGAGGCCGCCGGGGCCGGAGACCAAGGCGACGGCGGCGGCGATGACCTGCTGCTCCAGCACCTCGCCCAGGGTCAGGTTCTCCTCGCCGGGGGTGCCGTCGCGGCGAAGCTTGTTCAGGCGGGTGCACAGCCGGATGAGTTCCTCCAGCACGCCGGGGTCGATGTCGCCGGTCACTACCGGGGTCACCAGGGCGTCGCACGCGGCGGCGCGGGCCGCGTCACCGTCCAGCCAGGCCCCGCCGTCGCTGCCGGTCTCCGACGCCGCCGCCCGGTGCGCGGCCCACCGGGCCCGCATCCCCGCGATCCACTCCTGCATGACCGCGTCTGAGCCTTCCAGCCTGACCAGGTCGCCGAGGGTGATGTGGGCCAGGGCCCTGACCGGCTGCCCGGCCCGCTGCGGCAGCAGCCCGCCCGCGACCAGGCGGCGCATCGCTTCCTCGAGCGCGTCGTGATACCGCTGCTCCTTCGTCCGCTTGTCCGCTGCCCCGGCCGGGGCAGCGAGCGCGTCGAGCACGGACTGGACCACTGCCGCGCACTCCGGGGTCAGGTCCCCGTGGATGACCCCCGCACCCTGGAACGTGGTCTGGAACTTCACCGACCGGTCATCGAAGTCCTGGCCGGAATCGGGGTCGGGCTCATCCGGGCGGGAGCGGGCCAGGATCTCGGCCGCGAGCTCGGCCAGGTCCCGCAGCCCCAGCCCGGCTCTGGCCTCGTCGGCGAGGAGCTTGTCGGCCTCGTTCCGCTTGCCGGCGGGGAGCTTGTCGGTCCACGTGCACAGCACGCTTGCCCACGACTCGGACAGGTCCTCCGCCGTCATCGCCGCGTAGATCTCCGGATGCCGCGCCGCCCGCCTCACCCAGGCGGTGCGGGAAACGGACGCGCCCCTGGTGATGCCGGTCTGGTGCATCAGCCACGCCCGCGGGCTGTAATCCGCATCCGCGGAGTACCCTTTCCCGGCGGTGAACGCCCCGAGTACCGAGGTCCGCGCGGCCGTGGCCACCGAGTTGGCTTTCTCCAGGCCCCGCAGGATCTCCGCCTGCTCCTCCGCCGACAGTTCTGTTGCGTCGGTCTCGGCCAGGAACCGCAGCCCGGTCCGCACCATCTCCAGCGCCTCAGCGGCGCTCGCGGGAGCAGCGGCGGTACCCATCGGGGTCACCTCCTTCCCGGAGCGCGTGGCGGAATGGTCCTTGCGGGTGCCTTCTTCCTGGCGCTGGAGGTTCTCGCCGCTCGGCAGCTTCTAGATTCTTAGTTCGACTCTACCGGACACCGATGACATTTCAGCGGATCTACACGCGAGTATCGCGAAATACGTACGCGTGATTGAAATAGAGTTTCCCGATGCTGGTGGGACTCAGTATCGCGATTGTTGCCACGCTGGCCTAGGCCGGAGCGCGGGCCCCGCTCCGGCCATCGCCGGCCCTCCCGCATGAGAACGCTGTGTCAATCGTTGGAGAGTACCGGGCGCAGCGCGTCCAGGGTAGCGGGGTCCTCGATGGTGGACGGGACCGGCTCGTCGCGGCCGTCGGCGATGCCGCGCATGGTCTTGCGCAGGATCTTGCCGGAACGGGTCTTGGGCAGCGCGGTCACCACGTCGACCCGGCGCAGCGCGGCCACCGCCCCGATCCGCTCCCTGATCAGCTGGACGAGCTCGCCGGAGACCACGTCCTGGGTGGTCTCCACCCCGGCCTTGAGCACCACGAACCCGCGCGGCACCTGGCCCTTGGTGTCGTCGTGCACGCCGATCACCGCGCACTCCGCCACCGCGGGGTGACTGGCCAGCACCTCCTCCATCTGCCCGGTGGACAGCCGGTGCCCGGCCACGTTGATCACGTCGTCGATGCGGCCCATCACGAACACGTAGCCGTCGCCGTCCCGGTACCCGCTATCGCCGGTCGTGTAATAGCCGGGATGGGCCGACAGATAGGACGCGACGAACCGCTCGTCGTCGTGCCACAGCGTGGGCAGGCAGCCCGGGGGCAGCGGCAGCCGCACCACGATGTCGCCAGTCTCGCCCGGCCTGGCCTCGGTGCCGTCGGCGCTGACGACGCGCACGTCGTAGCCGGGCACCGGCACGGTGGGGGAGCCGGCCTTGGTCGGCATGGGGTCCAGGCCCATCAGGTCGGCCACGATCGGCCAGCCGGTCTCGGTCTGCCACCAGTGGTCGATGACCGGGATGCCGAGCAGTTCGCCGGCCCACCGGTAGGTTTCCGGGTCGAGCCGTTCGCCCGCCAGGAACAGGTACCTGAACCCGGACAGGTCGTACCGCTGGGCCAGTTCGCCGCCCGGATCCTCCTTCTTGATCGCGCGGAACGCGGTCGGCGCCGTGAACAGGGTCTTCACGTCGTGCTCGGCCACCACTCGCCAGAACGCGCCCGCGTCCGGGGTGCCGACCGGCTTGCCCTCGTAGAGCACGGTGGTGCAGCCGGCCAGCAGCGGCGCGTAGACGATGTAGGAGTGGCCCACCACCCAGCCCACGTCCGAAGCGGCCCAGAACACCTCGCCGGCCCGGGTGTCGTAGATGTTGTCCATGCTCCAGCGCAGCGCCACCGCGTGCCCGCCGTTGTCCCGGATCACGCCCTTGGGCTTGGCCGTGGTGCCCGAGGTGTACAGGATGTACAGCGGGTCGGTCGCGGCCACCGGCACGCAGTCGGCCGGCTCGGCCCCGGCCACCGCCTCGTCCCAGTCCAGGTCACGGCCGCCGGTCAGGGCCGCGGCGGCCTGCGGCCGCTGCAGGATCACGCAGCGCTCCGGCTTGTGGCCGGCCAGCTCGATGGCGCGGTCCAGGATCGGCTTGTACTCGATGACCCGGCTGCCCTCGATCCCGCAGGACGCCGAGACGATCACCTTCGGCGTGGCGTCGTCGATCCGGGTGGCCAGCTCGGGCGCCGCGAAGCCGCCGAACACCACCGAGTGCACCGCCCCGATCCGGGCGCAGGCCAGCATGGCGATCAGCGCCTCACCGATCATCGGCAGGTACACGATGACCCGGTCGCCCTTTTCCACGCCGAGGCCGCGCAGCACCCCGGCGAACCGCGCCACCGCCTCGAGCAGCGCGTCATAGGTGTAGGTGCGCTGGGTGCCGGTCACCGGGCTGTCGTAGATCAGCGCGGCCTGCTCGCCCCGCCCGTCCCGCACGTGCCGGTCCACCGCGTTGAAGCAGGTGTTCAGCACCCCGTCGGGGAACCAGCGGTAGAACGGCGGGTTCGAGCGGTCCAGTACCACGCTGGGCGGCTGGTACCAGTCGATGTTCTTCGCCGCGTCGGCCCAGAAGCCTGCGGGGTCGGCCAGGCTCCGGGCGAATTCCTGCGCGTATCGGCTCATGACGACACTCCCTCCACGTCCTAGCGGTACCAGCCAGGTCGCCGCTTGGCTAGAGGCTCCGCTCCCTCATCAGCAGCAGGCCGTACGCGGCGACGGTCGCGTCGTCGGTGATCAGGGCCGCCGCGATCATCTCCTCGAACCTGGCCCGCGACACCCAGGCCTGGCCCATGTCCTGCTCCTCGGCCTCCCGGTCCGGTGCCCCCGGCTCGAGCCCGGTGGCCAGGAAGTAGTGCCCGGCCTGGGTGCTGACACCGTGCGAGCTGTGCAGGTACCCGAGCCGGGTCAGCTCGCGGGCGCGCAGCCCGGTCTCCTGCTCGAGCTCCAGCCGGGCGAGTTCCTCCGGTGCCCCGGATTCCCCGTGCGGCCAGCCGCCCTGGGGGAACGACCAGGTCCGCCGCCCGACCGGGTAGCGGTACTCCTCGACCAGGTGAAAGCCACCGCGTTCGGCCGGGACGACCAGCGCGAAGTCGCGTTTCTCCACGTACGCGTAGGTGCCTTGGACCCCGTCGCGCCGCTCGATGTCGTCGCGGCGCAGCCGCATCCAGTGGTCCTCGTAGACCACGCCGGAGGCGAGCGTGCGGATATCCGGGTCGTCACTCTGGGAACGCATGAGGCTTTCCGATGTCGCTTACTCGGGGACGGCGGCGGTCAGCCCGCTGGCCGCCGGCCGGGTTGCCCCGGCCAGCGCGGGCGCGGCCGTGATACCCGTCCGGTCCGTGGCCCGGGACCGCCGCGCCTGGATGTGCCGGGTCACCGCGGTCACCCCGAGCGCCGCCGCGACCGGCAGCGTGATCAGCGCGGGCAGCTGGTAGCGCCAGGAGAACTCGTACAGGTCCGCGCCCAGCAGCACGGCCACCGCCGACCCGGTGACGAGCAGGCAGGCCAGCGCGGGCCCGGCGTCGCGGCGCCGGAACGTGAAGATCCCGGCCAGCCCGGCCAGCAGGCCGAACAGGAACACAGGCCCCGGCGTGTACCCGATGTGCAGCTGGTAGTAGCGCAGCGCGATATCGGCCTTCCAGTGCACCCGGGCGTGCCCGCCGCCGCCTGTCCGCGCGAAGACCTTGTTGACGCTGTTCGGGCCGTGCCTGGTGACGCCGGGCGGGTAGTACGGGTAGCCGAACTGGAACTGCCAGCGCGAGATCGGGGTGTCACCCTCCTGGGTGTTCCTGGTCAGCGCGAACAGCTTGACCGAGTCCTTGGCGATGTCGCCGGCCACCCGCAGCGGCTGCTGCTTGATCACGCTGTAGGCCATCGCCTTCTGCATCGGCGTGGTGTCGATCAAGATGCCGGCCTGGACGTTGACCGGCTGGTACAGCACCCGCGGCGACTCGGGCGCGTTGACCAGGCCGTCCACCCCCAAGGTGGCGGCGACCTGCGGGCGCGGGCACAGCGGCCGCTCGTCGGCGGGGATCTTCAGCGTGGCGCAGTCGGCGGCGTGCGCGGCCCGCCCGTACAGGTACGCGGTGCCCATGTTGGACAGCTCGAACCCGTAGTGCATGACCACCGCGGAGTAGCTCATGTAGCCCAGGACCGGCAGCGCGAAGCAGGCCGTCAGGGCCACGCCGTGCACGATCTTGGCCCGCCAGCCCGGCGCGGCCAGCACCACGTAGACCAGCGCGGGCGCGATGAGCGCCTCACCCACCTGGCGGACCGGGGCGGACGTGCCGAGGGCCAGGCCGGCCAGGATGACCAGGAACAGGCCGGGCCGCCGCTGCCAGAGCAGCAGCACCATCCCGGTCACCACCAGCGCCTCGAACAGCACGTCCGGCATGATCGTCTGCTCGGCGTTGAGCTGGTAGGCGTCGAGCAGCACCGGCGCCACCGCCAGCGCGGCCAGCCAGCGCCACGCCCCGCGCCGCACCATCAGCGCGTAGAGCGCCCCGGCCATGCCCACCCCGAGCCCGTGCTGGATCAGCGCCACGAAGGCCAGGTTCCCGCCGAAGATCAGCACCGGGCGCAGCACCAGCAGCGAGTAGCCCAGCGGGTCGAACGCGCCCCAGATGGTGTCCACGTAATCGGTGCCGAAGATGTACTTCTTCGAGTCGATGAACAGCAGCGCGGGCTCGTAGCCGATCTGGGCGATGGCGCGCAGCATCAGCCCGCCCGCCAGCACCAGCCAGAACACCCAGTGCCGCCGCGCGCTGTCCACGGTGGCCCACATGAACCGGTCCAGCCGTGAGCCCACCACGACGGGGGGCTCCACACCGGCCTGGCTTACGCCAGCCTGACTTACGCCGGCCGGGCTGGCCACGGGCAACGCGGTGTCCCTCGTGTCGGTCACGCAGAATCCTCGCCATGGGTCGCAACAGTGCCGTTACAAGCAGTGCAGTTACAAGCAGGCAGTTACATCAAGCAGGTACGAACAGGCAGCGGGAGATGCCGCGCCAGGGCCCGGCCGCCTTCCTGGCAGGCCTCATTCTGCCGCATCACGCGGTGGCAGGCGGGTCTATGGGAGAGATTCGCCCGGTATCGTCACCAATTGCGATCGTGATGTATGTCCTGGTGGCGGGCGTGAGACTGGTCACAGCCCGGTAGATGTCGGCCCCGGTCCTTACCATCGCTCCATGTCCGGATCAGCGTCAGGACCGGCCGGCGCCTGGGACGCCCTGCGCCGGCGGTCCCGCGTGTACCCGCCCCAGCCGCCCGGCCGCCCGGGTGTCTGCGGGGTGTGCCGCGGCCCGGCCGGCCCCGGGTACGCCCGCTGCTACCAGTGCACCCGGCACGAACTGCTCGGCCCGGGCCTGCTGGCCGACGCCGTGGTGCCCATCTCCTACGCGGTGAAGGGCACGGCGTTCGCCGCCGACCTGTGGCGCTACAAGGCCGAGCGTCCTGACGCCGCCGCGCGGACGTCCCTGCTGGCCCTGCTGCTGGCCTTCCTGCACGACCACGGCGGCTGCGTGTGGCGGCAGGCGGGCATGGCCGCGCCCGGCTGCCTGGCCGTGGTGCCGACCGGCTGCGGGCGTCCCGGGCCGCATCCCCTGCTCGAGCTGGCCGCACCGTACCTGCGGCTCCGGCCGGCCCGGCTGGTCATCCGGCCGGGGCGGCAGGGCCGCGATCCCGACGTAGCCCGATTTCAGGCCGAACGGCCTGGGCTCGGAGCCAGTGTCCTCCTGCTCGAGGATTCGTGGGTATCGGGGTCCAGCGCCCAGTCCGCGGCGGCCGCGCTCAAGCGCGCCGGGGCGGGCCGGGTCGCGGTGATCGTGCTCGGCCGGCACCTCGACCCGGCCGACCGGTACGGTGCCGCGCTGGCCGCGCGCCTCGTCCCGGGTCCTGGTGATCCGGGCAGATGTGCCGTGCACGGCGTTCCGCGCGCTAAGGAAATAGCAACGGCTTGAACACTCTTTGTGTTGAACTAGTAGCTGAGAGTAGTTTCCTTGCTCTATTTTGACGGACATGAAAGACCCACGACTCGCCGCTGCGCTGCTGGAGAGCTCGCCCGACGCCCTGTCCGAACTCTTCGACACCTACGGTGACCGGCTCTTCCGCTACTGCTGGAGCATGCTGCGAAGCCGCGAGCTGGCGCAGGCCGCGCTGCGGGAGACGCTCCTGGTCGCGCAGGCGCACATCACCCGGCTGGCCGATCCCGAAGACCCGGAGTCGCTCGGCCCGTGGCTGTACTCGCTGGCCCGGGCGGAATGCCGCCGGCACCAGGCGGTCCCCCCGGCCGCCGCGGCGGAGTCGCCGGCCCGGCCGGGCCGGCCGGCCGCCGATGGCCGGCTGACGTCCTGGAACGCGGCGATGAGCCTGGACGCGGCCGAGTTCGAGGCGCTCGACCTGGCCTGCCGGCACCACCTGGACCTCGCCCTGGTCCTCGGCCTGCCGGCCGGGGAAACCGACGGCCTGCTGGACCGGGCCCGGCAGAAGCTGCAGCGATCGCTCGGCGCGGAGACCCTGGCCGGCCGCGGTCCCGCCTGCCCGGACCGGGAGGCGATCCTGGCCAGGGGCAGTACTGGCCTGGCCGGCCAGCCGGGCCCGCTGGCGGCCGAGGCCAGGGAACGGGTGCTCGAGCACGCGGACCGCTGCCAGGCCTGCGGCCCCGCCGTTCCCCGTAACGTCTCGGCCACGCGCGTCTTCGCGGTACTCCCGGCTCCCGCCCTGTCCCCGCAGGACCGGGCCGGGATGCTCGCCGCGCTGGTCGGCCACCGGCCGCCCGCTGCCCCGGGAGTCATCGCCCCGCCGCCCGCTGTCCCGGGAGCCGTCGCCCCCCCGGCCGTTGCGGGCATGTCAGCGTTCGGTCCGTCCCTCGCCTCTTATGTCCGCGCACCGGAACCTCCCGCCCATTTCCTGGCGGCTCCGGCTCGGCCCGCGGCTCGGCCCGCGGCTGGGCCCGCGCCGCTGGCCGCCTTCGCGGCCGTGGCCGCCTCGTCCGCCCCGGCAGGCCCGCACGCGCCGGCCGTCCCGGCATCAAGCCCGTCCCCCCAGCAGGCTTCGCGGCCGCGCCGGATGCACCGGGACGGGCTGCTGATCGCCGGCGCCGGGGTGGTCGTCTCGGCCATCGTGATGGCCTCGGTGGTCGCCGCGACGGGGCCGGGCGGGCACGACGCGGCCGGGAGCATGACCCCCGCCCGAGCCGCGGGGGGCGTCGCCGGGGCCACGAAGCATCCTTCCGGCCCGCGCGCGGCGGCCTCGGTCCGGTACCGTGCCGCCGCGGGCGGCGCGGGCGACCGCCCGGCCAGGACCCGGCTGGCCACGCTGCCCCCGCTGGTCAGCACCAAGCGTGGCAAGAACCAGGCCATGACCGCCGCCACCCAGCCGCTGCCGCCGGATCAGGCTCCGGGCGCGCGGCCGGCCGGAGGCGGCACGAGCGCGGCGCAGGCCGTGCCGGGCACGCTGCAGCTGTCGGCCAGCGCCATTGTCCTCGGTCCCGGCAACGCCGGGCAGATCACGCTCACCGCGACGGGCGGCCCGGTCAGCTGGTCGGCCAGCGTGTCGCCGCCGGACCAGGTCAGCCTGAGCAGCTACGCGGGCACGCTGCCGACGGGTCAGAGCATCACGGTGATGGTGCAGGTCAGCTGGGGCTGCGACGCGGGCGGCGCGGCCATCTCGTTCCAGGACAGCGGCTCGGAAACGCAGGTCGTCCCGGTTTCCTGGCCGGCCCAGCCGGACGGCTCGGGTCCCTCGTGGCACCGGCACTGGCACGGGTCGCCCCCCGGCTCTTCGCTCTCGTGGGGCTCGATAGCCGGTACCGACGCGCCGAACCCGACCTCGTTAGGTCCCGGCCGCCGGCATCAGGCCGGACACGATTTTCCCGGCCCGGTCCCGGCCCGGGCGGCCCTAAGCTGGACTGGTGACCGCCGAGCCCGTATCGCACACCGCGCTGGTCCGGCGCGCCCGCCGGATCAGCCGCGAGCTTGCCTTGCTCTACCCGGACGTGTATACAGAACTGAACTTCAAGACCCCGCTCGAGCTGCTCGTCGCGACGATCCTGTCCGCCCAGACCACCGACAAGCGCGTGAACCTGGTGACGCCGACCTTGTTCGCGCGCTATCCCACGGCCGCGGACTACGCCGGCGCGGACCGCGAGGAGCTCGAGAAGATCATCCAGTCGACCGGCTTCTACCACGCCAAGGCGAACAGCCTGATGGGGCTGGGGCAGGCTCTGTGCGAGCGGTACGGCGGCGAGGTGCCTGGACGCCTGAAAGACCTGGTCACCTTGCCTGGCGTGGGCCGTAAGACGGCGAATGTCGTGCTCGGCAACGCCTTCGGCGTCCCCGGCATCACCGTGGACACCCACTTCGGGCGGCTGACCCGCAGGTTCGGCTGGACCACGGAGACCGACCCGGTCAAGGTCGAGGCCGTGGTGGCCACGCTCATCCCGCGCAAGGACTGGACCGACCTGTCCCAGCGGATGATCTGGCATGGCCGGCGGGTCTGCCATTCCCGTCGCCCCGCCTGCGGCGCGTGCGGGCTGGCCCAGCTCTGCCCCTCGTATGGCGAGGGGCCGACCGATCCGGTGGTGGCGGCCAAGCTCGTCAAGCCCGGCCCCTTCTCGTGATCACCGGCCGCGAGCCGGGGCCAGCCGAGCCGGCCCCGGCGTGGCTGCGCGACCTGGCGGACGCGGCCGCCACGATGGAGGTGCATCCGCAGCTCACCCCGCCCGCCACCGGCGGCCGGAAGTCCGCCGTGCTTATCTTGTTCGGCGACGGGCCCGGTGGCCCGGACCTGCTGTTCATCCAGCGGAGCGATTCCCTGCGCCTGCACGCGGGCCAGCCGGCCTTCCCCGGCGGGGCCATCGACGCGGGCGACGGCGGGCCGGTCGCGGCCGCGCTGCGCGAGGCGGTCGAGGAGGTCGGCCTCGACCCGGACGGCGTCGACGTCGTCGGTACCCTGCCCGAGGCCTTCATCCCCCGGACCGGGTTCCGGGTGGTGCCGGTCCTGGCCTGGTGGCGCGAGCCGTCCGCGGTCGCGCCGGTCGACGCCGGCGAGGTCGCCGCGGTGGAACGGGTCAGCGTGGCCGAGCTGGCCGACCCGGCCACCCGCCTCATGGTGCACGTCACCGACGGCCGGACCACTCCCGCCTTCCGGGTCCGCGGCATGCTCATCTGGGGGTTCACCGCCGCCCTGGTGGACAGGCTGCTCGCGCTTGGCGGCTGGGAGAAACCGTGGGATGTCACCCGGGTCGAGGAGCTGGAAACAAAGCGCTGACGGCCTTGAGGATGGCGGAAACCCTATACCGTTAGGGTCGTGCGCGGTGATGTGCTCGACCTCATCTTGATCGTGGTTGTGGCCGCGTTTGCCGTGTCCGGCTACCGGCAGGGCTTCATCGTCGGCGTGCTCAGCTTCTTCGGCTTCGTCGGCGGCGCGCTGCTCGGTGCGGAGTTCGGCCCCAGCATCGCCCGGGCCATAGCCGGGGGGCAGACCCAGCAGGACGTCATCGCCGTCGTGCTGCTGGTGAGCTTCGCCGTGATCGGGCAGTTCATCGCGTCCTCGATCGGCGCGGCCATGCGCTCCACCGTCACCTGGCGCTCGGCCACGGTGCTGGACTCGGTGGGCGGTTCGGCCGTCAGCATGGTCTCCGTGCTGCTGATCGCCTGGGTGGTCGGGTCGGTGCTGAACGGGTCGCCGTTCCCCGTGGTCGATCAGCAGGTGAACAACTCGCTGGCGCTGCAGACGCTGGACAAGGTCATGCCGACCCCGGCGAAGACCATGTTCTCCGACTTCCGCAGGCTGCTCGCCAGCAACAGCACCTACGCCCAGGTGTTCAGCGGGATCGGCGCCGAGCGCATCCTCGCTATCCCCGCCCCAGATCCCGACGTGCTGTCCAGCCCCGGCTTCCGCGCCGCGCGGGACCGGGTGGTCAAGGTGCAGGGGGTCGCGCCCAGCTGCGAGCGCTCCATCGAGGGCTCCGGCTTCGTCATCTCCCCTGACCACATCATGACCAACGCGCACGTGGTGGCCGGCGTCACAGAAAAGCAGACGGTCACCACCACCGGCGGCCAGACGCTGCCGGCCACCGTGGTGTTCTACGATCCGCAGGCCGACGTGGCCGTGCTCTACGTGCCCGGGCTCAACCTGTCCCCGCTGCAGTTCGCCGGCCAGGCCAGACCGGGCGACAGCGCGGTGGTCGCGGGCTACCCGCTGGACGCCCAGGACCTGCACACCGTGCCGGCCAGGATCGGCGGGATCCAGAACGCGCAGGGCCCGAACATCTACCAGACCAACACCGTGACCCGCCAGATCTACGAGATCCGGGCCGTGGTCGAGAACGGCAACTCCGGCGGCCCGCTGCTGTCACCGGACGGCACCGTCGACGGCGTCGTGTTCGCCGCCGCCGTCGGCGTGTCCGACACCGGCTTCGCGCTCACCGCGGACCAGGTCGCCGCCGACGCCCGGGCCGGCGAGCAGTCCACCACCGCCGTCTCCACCATGGGTTGCGACTGACCCGCTCCCGCCCTCAACCGCTCCCGGCCAGCAGGCGCGGGGCCAGGTCGGCGGGCGGGATGCGGTCGAGGCCGTGCTGCTCGACGCGGGCCGCGAGATCCGCCGCGGCCGCCCCGACGGCGGGGATGTCCATGCCGTACGGGCTGGGGCTGGCCTGGTACGCGCGGATACGCTGGGCGCCGCGCCGGAGCAGGGTGGCGGCGCCGCGGGGGTTACCCCGGCGGGCGTGCGTCAGGCCGACCGCGATCTGGGCCAGGCCTTGCCACAGGTCACGTTCGCCCGGCGGGCCGGTCTTCCAGGCCGCCTCGAGGACTTCGTGCGCGTGAAACGGGCGGCCGTCGCGGAGCAGCTGGTCGGCGAGAACGGCGGCCTCGCGGCCGGTGATGACGAGGTCGTCGGGGATCCGCTCCTGGCCGGTGCCGGTGTGGGCTAGCGGGCGCCCCAGGCCGTCGCGGGGGCGTGCGTTCCTGGGCCGTCCGGATGGGTCGCGGTCCCTGGGCACGGCGCGGTTAGCGTTCGGGTTCTGGGTCGGCGAGCCAGCTGGTCAGCTCGGTGCCGAGGATCTCGGGCCGTTCCTCGTGGGGGAAGTGGCCGGCCCCGTCGATGACGCGCCAGCGGTAGGGTCCGTCGACGTAGCGTCCGGCGCCGCGGGCGGTCTGCGGCAGCACGTAGCTGTCCAGGGCGCCGTGCAGGTGCAGGACCGGGGCCGCGATCGGGGTCCGCATCTGCCGGGCGTAGCGCAGGCCGTCCGGCCGCAGGCTGCTGCGGGCGAGCCAGCGGTGGTACTCCAGAGCCGAGTGCGCCACCGACGGGATCCGCATGGCCCGGGCGTAGATCTGCTCGGTTTCTGGGTCGGGCCAGCCGGGGGCGGACCATTTCTCCAGCAGCTGTCCGACCTTGACGGCGCCGTCGCGGACCAGGTGGCGCTCGGGCCATATGGGCAGCTGGGCGCCGAGCGTGTAGCCGCTGCGGCGACCCTGGCCGAGCGGGTCGGCGAGCACCGAGCTGCGCATCCGCAGCGGGTGCGCCATCGAGATCACGGCCAGCCGCCGGATGACCTTGGGGTGGTAGGCGGCCAGGGTCCAGGCGATCAGGCCGCCCAGGCCGTGGCCGACCACGATCGCGTTGGCCTCGCCCAGCGCCCGGACCAGGCCGGCCGCGTCGGCGGCCGCGGTGACCAGGTCGTAGCCACGGGGCGGCTTGTCGCTGCCGCCGTAGCCGCGCAGGTCCACCGCGACCGCCCGGAAGCCGGCCGCGGGCAGCGTGGTCAGCTGGTGCCGCCAGGCCCACCAGAACTCGGGGAAGCCGTGCAGCAGCAGGACCAGCGGCCCGTCCCCGGCCTCGACGGCGTGGAACCTGGTCCCGTTGGCCGAAACCGAACGATGCGTCCAGGGGCCGCCGATCTGGACTACGGCATCGGCGCCGCTGGCCATCTTCTTACCTCACTTGGCGTCGGGTGCGGTGATCTCGGGCTGCTGGCCGTCATGGCGCAGCATCCCCAGGCCTTCGGTCACGGTCTTGCGGGTCACGCGCAGGCCGGAGAGCTTGCGCAGCTTCAGGATGGCCATGCCCACACCGAGGCCGGCCAGCAGGACGCAGAGCCCGGCGACGATCAGGAACGCCGCCCAGTGCCAGATGCCGAGCGCGATCAGGCCGTACGCCAGGGCGATGCAGAGCAAGATGAGCACCAGGCAGCCGACGAACGCGGCCAGCCCGAACCCGGCCACCGCTATGCCGACCCGTTTGGCGTCGCCCTTGAGCTCGGTCTTGGCCAGGTCGATCTCGTACCTGATCAGCTGGGATACGTCCTTGGCGGCCAGGGCGACCAGGTCACCGAGTGACTGGTCGCCGCCGGCCGGTCCCGGCGTCTCGCTGTGGACCATCGGTGTCCATCTCCCTCGTGTGCGGACCGCAACCCGCGCTCCCGCACCGCTGCGGGCGCCCGCGTCCGATTACTCCTCGGGGCTAGCTCATGTTCGGCAAAGTCCAAGGCTAGCGTTGTTGATCGTCAACATGGGAGCACCCCGGCTGGGTACGGCGTTTCAGCGGTTGCCGCCGCGGCGGCGAGCATACCGGGCGGACGGCCGGTCCGGTGGGTCGACGTAATTGCCCGCCTTGGGAGTCAGGTGGCATTTACACCGGTGTGTGGTGATTCGCCGGATTATTACGGCGGCATTCCAAGGGACCCGGTAAGCGGCGCCTGCCACGACCTCATTGCCACCTCATTACGGTGACCGCATAGCGAGCGGCGCCCCTGGCCGGGGCGCCGCTGCGATGCCACGTCAAACCGGGCTACCAAGCGTGCACCTTCTTTGTCGGCCAGGCCGGCCGTTACCGGTCCTGCCTGGTCTGACACGCCTCCCGCGGCTGGTCGCGCGTGGGTACCTGGCTGCCGTGCCCGGACGCTTCCACGTCCGTAGGACCTTTCTACGACGAAATCCGCACGCTGCAAAGCCCTAGCATGTAACCAATTCGTGATCTTAATCAGTTCCCGCGATCACATGCCGTAAACGAGTGACTTGCCGGGCCCGGCTCCCGCCTCGCGGCCGCCGGTCATTTTCAGGGCTAGACAGAACGGCTGGCATGGTATATGCGTGCTGTTTGCGGACCGTGTCCGATGGCCGATGCTTCCCCATGCCCCGGACTCTTACTTAGTGAAAACTTCTGCGGCGAGGTAAGTAAAAGTTAGCGATAGACCCTTCTCAGACCCTTCGGTATATGTTGTAATTCGGTTGGGCTGACGCTGCAACGGGTACCTGTGCGGATACGCCACCGGTGGTAGGGAAACCGACACAGGTGGTGGCATGCGAGGGAACTTTGCAGATAAGCTTAGGATAAGGACGGAGCCGGCCTCCCCCCCCAGGGCCGGACCGTGCGCGCGGGCGCCGCTCTCCCCCCCGGCGGCGCCCGCCTCCTTTTTTCCCGCAATCGTTTCCGTGCCCCGCGACGAGAGTCGCTTGTGTGGCTGCTGCGGTTATGTTCCTGCTTCTCCCGTTACCTCTGTGGCGGTTGAGTACGGATGTGTCCAGCTCTTTGCCTCTCTTCCCTCGCCCGCCTTGGCCCGAGCGCCGCCTGGCCGCCAGGGCTTCATTCGCCGTCCCAGACGTTTGTGCTGGTCCTAGCGAGGAGTGGGACAGGCTGGGACAGCGCAGGAAGGGGAGGATCGAGTCCCTCGGGCGTGGGACACATTCTTACTTATCGTAACTACCATGGTGCGGATAGTGAAGGTGCTCGGCGTTCGCGCGCTCGGATGGCCGGCCGGATACGGTTCGGCCGGGTGCGACACGCCGGTGAGGGGAGAACCCTGACGATCGCGTCAGGTTCAGGACGACCTTCCTGGCCGCCCGCTAGGGCGGCTCGTTATCAAGTTGTGATCTCGTTACCGGCGGCTACATTCCGTTAACTGGGCCCGGCGAGCGCGGCAAATGAGTTCCCTCCCGTGCAATCCCATACGGGCTTGGACGCCAGCGGTACCGCGGGCTGAGTTTGCGGACGGTGTCCGTTCGGCCCGCTCTCTTAGGCCCGAAAACCGTTTGCCTGGATAGGCAATACGCGGCTGCCGTATACGCGGTAAATATCCATCCGGGATGATTTAGCCGGGAGCATTGGCCGGCTCCGGGGCGCCGGCCAGCAGGGTGTCGAGGAGGGCGACCGCGCCGCGCTTGGACAGCGGGTGGTTGCCGTTGCCGCATTTGGGTGACTGGACGCAGGACGGGCAGCCGGACTCGCAATCGCAGCTGGCGATGGCCGCCCGGGTGGCGCGGAGCCAGTCGGCGGCGGCGCCGAAACCGCGCTCGGCAAACCCGGCACCGCCGTCGTGCCCGTCGTAGACGAAAACCGTGAGCTGCCCGGTCGCCGGGTGCCTGGCGGCGGAGACCCCGCCGATGTCCCAGCGGTCGCAGGTGGCGAACAGGGGGAGCAGGCCGATCGAGGCGTGCTCGGCCGCGTGCGCGGCCCCCGCCAGGTCGATGCCGGCGGCGGTGAGCGCGTCGGCGGCCTCGCCGGGGATCGTCCACCACACCGCCCGGGTCGCCAGCTGCCGGGGCGGCAGGTCGAGCGGCGTCTCGCCCAGGGACTCGCCGGTGCCGTCGCGGCGCCGGCTGAAGCTGGTCACCTGCCGGGTGACCTGGACGTCGCCGAAGCTGATCGCGGTGTCACCCCAGGTCATCGTGCGTAGTTCGGCGGCCACGTCGAGCTGGGTCGAGGTCTTGGCCGTAGTGGTGTAACCGGGCTCGGCTGGCTCGACCAGCGCCACCTGGTCGGCGAGGTCCAGGGTGGTGACCAGGTAGCTGTCGCCCTGGTGCACGTAGATGGCGCCCTCGTGCACGAGCAGGTAGGCCGACGGCTCGTCGACCGTCCCGATTAGCCGCCCGGTCGCCTCCTCCACGACCCGGATCGGCGCCAGCCCGGCTCCGCGCAGGTCTACCGCCCGGGCCGCGTCCCGGCGCATACCGTACCAGCCCGTCTCGCGCCTGCGCAGCCGCCCCGCGCGGGTCAGGTCGTCCACAGCCGCGACGGCCGCCGGGCCGAACATGGGAAGATCCGCCTCGGTCAGCGGCAGCTCGGCCGCCGCCGCGCACAGATGCGGGCCGAGCACGTACGGGTTGTCCGGGTCCAGGACGGTGGCTTCGACCGGGTGCCGCAGCAGCAGCTCGGGGTGCCGGATCAGGTAGGTGTCGAGCGGGTCGTCCCGCGCGATCAGCACGGCCGCCGCCGACTGGCCGCTGCGCCCGGCCCGTCCCGCCTGCTGCCACAGCGAGCTCCACGTGCCCGGCCAGCCCGCGATCAGCACCGCGTCGAGCCCGGTGATGTTGACTCCGAGCTCCAGTGCGGTGGTGGTGGCCAGCCCGACCAGGCGCCCGTCGGACAGGTCGGCCTCCAGCCGGCGCCGGTCCTCGGGCAGGTATCCCGACCGGTACGCCGCCACCTTGGCGCTTGTCTCCGGCGCGCTTGTCTCCGGCGTGCCTGGCTTCGGTGCGCCAGCCTCCGCCGCGTCCAGTGACCGGCGGGCGGCCAGGGCGACCGCCTCGGCGCCTCGCCGGGACCTGATGAAGGCCAGCGTCTGGACGTTCTGGCTGACCAGGCGGCCGAGCAGGTCGGCTGCCTGCGCGGTGGCGGTGCGGCGCAGCCGGGCGCCCGCCGCTCCGCGC
>JBEKJP010000155.1:0-17482 GCA_050011155.1 Streptosporangiaceae bacterium | reverse complement strand
ATGCTTCGCAACACCAAGAGTGAAGGAAACGGCCGCTTCACATACGACACTCGGGTATATGAGCGATTAACGCCGTCATCGGACGATACGAGTGGAATTTAGGTTAAAACCTAAGCTTAGTGAGTGTTTGATAAAATGGGCGGGCATGGGTCAGGCGGTATGCCATGAGGGCGATCATGGCCTATTGGACCCTGCCGGACGTTAAGGGGACATACATGCACGGTGGAGACGGCGGGTTTCCCGGCCTGCTGTTTATCTTCAGCCGCAGGCGGCCCCGGCGTCCCTACACCCCGTCGGACCTGCGGATCGTCGGCCTGATCGTCGGGCTGGGCGTCATCGCCGCCCTGTTGTGGCTGGCCATCGCCTTGCACTGAGGCACGCAGCACGTGCGGGGTGCGCGGGCCCCGTGTTCCCTGATGTGTGACGACCAGAAAGACACCAGGGCCTGCCCAGGGTATGCGCCGGGCTGGGGGTTATCCCAGTGACCTGACCGATGCTCAGTGGCAGGTCATCGCCGCGCACCTGCCAGCTGAGGTGCCCGGGCGGCGGGGCAGGCGGCGGGTCTGACCGCTGCGCCGGATCGTGGAGGCGATCTTGTACCTGGGCCGGGCCGGGTGCGCCTGGCGGTACCTGCCGGGCAGCTTTCCGCCCTGGCGGACGGTGTACGGGTACACGGCTCCCGGCCAGCCACGAGGCCATGATCTTGTGGGCCATGACCGCCCTCATGGCCTCCCGCCTGGCCCAGCCCAGCCATTTATCAAACACAGACTTACCGCGGCTGCCGCCAGAAAGCGTCGGCCGGCAGCCGATGCCAGGGATTCACCCCGCCCTGGTCGGTCACGAACGCACAGCCCGCGTTGCGCTTGGCCGTCAGCCAGGTGGCGTCATCGAACGACGACACCGGCACCGAGTACAGCAGGTGGAAAAACTGGGCGGCTGGCCGCGCCCGCACCCAGTGCGGCACGGTTAGCCCCTGGTAAGCGGTCCAGGGGCCCTCGAACGTGCCGAGCAGATCGGCGTGTTCGGCGTACGCCTCAACCGGGTGGGCGCCGTGGTTGAACGCCACCATGCGCACGCCGGTATTCCGCGCCTTCCTGGCCAGGTCCGCATAGTAGCCGACGTCCTCGGCGGTCGTGGCGGCCCGGTCGAAGAACACTCCGTCGACCTGGTACCACCCCGCGTACCGGGCGAGATCGGCCATGGCGTCGCATGCTGAGCGGTGGCCGTAGTCGGTGTCCACGTACCCGGCCACGATCACCCCGGCGGAACGCAGGCGGTCCAGCGCGGGGAAAAAAGCGGCGTCTGGCTCGGTGCCTGGCCCGCTGGCCAGGTTAAGCACGATCAGCCTGACCTGTGCCGCCCGCTCGGCCAGCCACGCCCACTCGTTCGGATGGGTCGAAGGATGAAAATACGCCGGGACGAGCAGCCGTGGCCTGACGAGCTCGGAGCCGTCAGCGGCACGCGCGTTCAAGGGGTCGACTGCCACAGGTCGGTCAGTGATTCGACCAGGTCGCGGTGCGGCGTCCAGCCCAGGTCAGCTACCGCGCGGCTGATGTCGGCTTGCTGCCAGGGGATATCGGGCGAGCGCGTCGGCCCGTGGGCATCCTCATGCACTACGGCGGTGCATCCGCTGATCGCGAGGAACTGCTTGACCATCGCGGCGACGGGTACTCCCCGCCCGCTGCCGATGTTGAGCACGGCGTGCGGCAGCGCGGCCGCGGTCGCGGCGGCGAAGGCGGCGTCGGCGACATCCCGCACGTCGACGAAGTCGCGGACGCCGTCCAGCGACCCGAGCCGGACGTCGGTCCCGTGCCGGGACGCCTGGCGCAGTTCGGCGGCCAGCCTGCCAGGCAAGCTGGCCAGATGCGCTCCCGGCCCGACGGGGTTGAAGACCCGCAGCACCACGGCATCGAGCCCAGCCGCTACGGCCAGCTCCACCAGCCGGGTGCCGGCTAGCTTGGTGACGCCGTAGATCGCGCCGGGCCGGGCAGTGACCTGCTCGGTCACCGGGACCCCGGGCTCGGCGCGCCCGTACTCGGCCGCGGACCCCAGATGGACGAGCCGCGGTCGCCGCCGGGTCAGCAGCATGGCCTTCGTCAGCGTGTAGACGCCGGTGATGTTGGTCGCGGTCAGCGTCTCCGGCGTCCCGGTGATCGCCCCGGCACAGTTCACCACGACATCCGGAGCCACCTCCGCGATCACCGCCGCGACCTGGGCGGGATCGGTTTCGGCGAGGTCAATGAGCCGGTGGCCGGGTGAATCGGCCAGCTCGGATCGGCCAGCAGTCCGCACCTCCGCGCCGGCTGCCGCGGCCCGCTGCCGCACGTGCGCACCCAGGAACCCGCTCGCACCGATGATCATGAGGCGCATCGGTTACGCTGCTCCCAGCAGACTTTCCCGCATAAGCCCGAATTCGGCATTGACCCGGTCGTAGTCCTCCGGGCGGCCGATGTCGAACCAGTAGCCCTGGAAAGGGTATTCCTGCGGGGGAGTGCCACCGGCCAGCAGGCCCCGGATGAGCTCGTCGAAGCCGAACGGCAGTCCGGGCGTGTACTTGGCCAGGGCCTGTCTGTCGCACGCGTAAACGCCCATGCTGACCCGGTAGTCGATCGTCGGCTTCTCGGTGAAATCCACCACGCGATCGTCCACGGTGGTCAGCACCCCGTAGTCGATGCGTACCTCGCGCTGGTACGTTGCCACCGTGAGCGGCGCATCCGATGCCGCGTGCCGCCGCATCAGGTCCGCATAGTCAAGGTCGGTGAGTATATCGCCGTTCATGACCAGGAACTGCTCGGGCAGCCGGTCGAGGATGGGCAGGACCGGCCCCAGCGTGCCCAGCGGCGACTCCTCTATGTCGGTGTAGTCGATGCTGAGGTTCCACCGGCTGCCGTCACCGATGTAGGACCGGATCAGTTCGCCGAAGTGGCCGATGGCCAGCGTGACCCGGTCGAAGCCGTGCCGGGCGAGTTGAGACAGCGCGATCTCGAGGATCGAGTACTCGTCTCCGATGGGTACCAAGGGCTTGGGGAGCCGCGTCGTATAGGGCCGCAGCCTGAGACCTTTGCCTCCGGCAAGAATTACTGCGTGCATGCTGTCACCGCGCCTATCGGTAATATTCGCTGGAGTTGTACCGGGCTAGGTTCCCTGGCTTCAGGAACCAGTCGATGGTTTCGCGCAGGCCCTCGTCGCGGGTGTAGCGCGGCCGCCATCCGGTGCGCTCGCGCAGCCTGGACGCGTCACACACCAGCCGCATCACCTCGGAGTCCTTGGGGCGTAGCCGCTGGGAGTCTTCGATGATGTCGGCCTCCACGTCCATGAACCTGGCGATGTCATGGGCCAGCTGGCCGACGGAGATGTCTTCTCCCGGGCCGACGTTGAACACCTCGCCGAGGACCGCCGACGCCGGCGCCTCACCGAGGTCCACGAACGCTTGAGCGGTGTCGGTGACGTAGGAGAAGTCGCGGGTCGGGTCGAGCGCGCCCAGTTTGAGCTGCCGGGATCCCGCCGCGAGCTGGGTGATGATGGCCGGGATGACCGCACGGGCTGACTGCCGGGGACCGAAGGTATTGAACGGCCGCACCGTCACCACGGGCGTGCCGAAGCTCAGGTAATAAGACTCGGCCAGCGCATCGGCCGCGATCTTGGATGCCGCGTACGGCGACTGCGCCTGAGGTTGGTGCGCCTCACTGATGGGGACGGTGCGGGCCGTCCCGTACGTCTCGCTGGTCGAGGTGTGCATCAGGCGCGGGGTCTGGCAGGCACGGACCGCCTCGAGCACGTGCAGGGTGCCGATCACGTTGGTGTCCATGAAGGACCGGGGGGCGCTGTAGGAGTAGGGAACCGATCCGAGAGCGGCGAGGTGATACACAACCGCCGCGCCCTCGACGAGTTCGCGCACGGAGGCCGGGTCGCGCACGTCACCGAAGACCACGTCCACCTGGTCCTTGATGTCGGGCTCGACCGTATCCAGCCAGCCGCATGAGCTGTGCATGTTGTAGAGCACCATCGCCTTTACCCGGTTCCCCCGGCGCACCAGCGCCTCTACCAGGTGCGAGCCGATGAAGCCCTCGGCTCCTGTCACCGCGACTTGGTTTGTCATCGCAGCCTCCCTTTCTCCTGAAATATGGACATTCGAATGTGACCTGACGCGTCTTACGGTCTAGCCCGCATGACGAACCGCCTTTCCCAGTACCAGGGCCGCGTAGCCGGTCAGCAGCACGAGCAGCCCCATGCAGGCCGTGAGCTGCCCGGGTACCCTCGGGGTACGGCAGAGGACCTCGAAGGCCAGCGCCGCCGTGCACGTCGTCAGCGGGAATATGCGGCTGCCGAAGGCCTGCAGCAGCAACGCGACGAACATCGCCCCGCCCAGCGCCAGGTAGGCCGCGATCTGCGGCGCAATGGCCCAGTGCGGATGAATCAGTCGCGCCGCGGTCGCCACCGCGACGGCGGCGGCGGTCAGCGCCGCGGCGGCGGTCAGGTAACGCAGCAGCGCGATGAGCAACGCCAGCCGGGCCCAGTAGGCGAAGGCCGACACTTCTCGCGTGGCCCGCAGCAGGCGCTGCGTCCGCCGCCGGAACCAGACGAGCGTCCACTCCGCGACGCCCATGCTCAGGGCCAGCGGCAGCGAGGCGACCAGTGCACCGGTGTTGGGGTGACCGGGCAGGGCGGCCGCGACAGGGAACACCAGCAGTCCGGCGACGACCAGCCCGAACCCGGCGCTCGGCAGCGCGCCGCGTAGGTCCGCCGCCGTGATGAGCCGGCCTGCGTCCTCCCGTGTCTTCGCGCCCTTGCCGTGGCGTCGGCCGAAGAGGTCAGATTCGTGGACAGCCCGCCACGTGGCCAGGCCAAGGGCCAGCATCGGGGTGGCGGCCAGGGCTCCCCAGGCCGCGTATTCCAGGTAATGCGGTCGTCCGAGGGCCAGGAAGGCGGCGGAACCCAGTACGGCTGGCGCAAGGACGAGGAGGAGGAGGCGTTCGGCGCCCAGCACCATCAGCACGGTGGCGCCCAGCATGTACGCCCCCAGCCCGAAGCCGAAGGCGAGCGCCGGCAGGTGGACGTGCTCGGTCAGCGCGGTCAGCGTCATGACCAGGCCGGTCGCGCCCGTGCCCGCGGTCATTGCCGGCAGCAGCACCCGGGCGGCTGGACTCGCGTCAGAAAGGCCCAGGCGTGCGTACCCGAGATGGGCGAGTCCCTGGCTCAGGGCCCAGGAACTGAGCAGCGCGATGACCAGCACGCGGAGCACGCCAGGGCCGTTCAGCAGCCCGCTGGCGGCGGGGAAGCAGACCGCGGGCAGACCGTAGATCAGGCCGTGCATCGCCGACTTGAGCTTGCTGATCCGCCACGGATCGGCCACCGGCTCCGGTTCGGCCGGTCGCCGCGGCACCCGCCGGTACATCTCCTCGCCCAGGGCGAAAACGTCGGAGAAGCCGTACAGTGCGCGCGCCGCCTGGTCGTTCAGGCCGTCGAATTCAAGCGCACTGGATATCTCCAAGGGATCCACCGCGGACTCGCACACGCCGATGAACTGCTCGCACAGCTCCGCCAGGTCGCGCGGTCCGGCGTCCTCGGCGGCGATGTCCGTCGGCCGCGTGACACGGCTGGCGTCTGGCGGCACCTGGGTACGCGAGCGCTCCGCGGCGGTTCTCGCGGTCATTCGGCGGCTTTCCGGGGCAGCCGGTCACCTGATGGGTCCTCGGTGGTCACCTTGACCGGTGCGGCCGGCCTGGGCCGGGCAGCGCCGACAAGTCCGTAGATTTCGTTGAACGCGCTGATCGCGCCATCCACAGTGAAGTTATTCAGCGCCCGGGTCCGGGCAGCGGCACCCAGCCGGCGTCGGAGATCGTCGTCCTGGAGCATGGTGAGGCAGGCCTGAGCCATCCGCTCCGGGCTGCGCGGGGGCACCACAAGACCGGTGTCCCCCACGGCCTCTGTCACCCCGCCGACATCGGTCGCGACACAGGGCCGTCCGCAGATCATCGCCTCGATCAGGCTGTAAGGGAAACCTTCGGAGACGCTGGAGAGCGCGACGATCTGGCCGGCGTCGTAGGCGTCGCGGATGTTCTCGACCCGGCCCTCGAACGTCACCGAACTGGCGATGCCCAGGTCTGCGGCCAGGGCCTGGCAGCGCTCCAGGTAATGCTCCCGGCCCTTGGGCGGTGAGCCGAACAGGCGCAGCCGGGCGGTCGGCATCTCCTGGACTACCAGCGAGAACGCGCGCACCAGCGTCTCTATGTCCTTGATGGGGTCGATCCGCCCGACCCAGGAGATCGTCGGGAGGTCGGGCTCACCGGAAAGGGGCGGGAAATCCGCCGGGTCCACGCCGTTGTACACGGTGCGGATCCGCGTCGGCTCGGCGCCCAGCTGCTCTTCCCAGCGCCGGTTGTAGACGTTGCCCGGGGTGATCGCCGCGGCCTCGCCGTAGCCCAGCGCGCAGAGGCGGCGCATGAAACTCAGATAGAACGCCTTGACCGGCCACCGGTACGGGCTCTTACGATTCTGCAAGTACTGCTCGCGCAGGTATACCCCGTGCTCGGTGACGATCATCGGCGTGCCGTGCCGCCACTTGGCGGCCAGCGCCGGCAGCACGGCCAACCCGTTGGTCACCGCGTGCGTGAGGTCCGCCTGCGGCAGCGGATGGCAGGCCGGCCGGAGCGCGTGGTCAAGGAGTTGCATCGCACTGATCGCGTCGTGCAAGGTAGGCGCGGTCTCCCGGGGGCCAGGCGGGCGTTCCCGCCAGGCCTCGCTGAGTAGCCGTATCGCCTTGTCGCTCCCCAGAGCGGCGCTGAGGTTCCCGTGCTGGGTGAACTCGAACAGTTCGCGCAGGAGGCCTGCGAACCGGGGCTGGGCCTCGGTGGAGGTATCGAGCAGTGAGTCGATGAAATCGCGCAGCAAGGAGTCGGGAACCGCGTTCCGGTGGCGCATCGTGGGGCCGGCCGGCGCGGCGCCCCACAGCGGTACCTTGCTGACCGCCGTGACGTTGTCCGGCGGCGACCACACCATGCGCTCGGCCCCGGTCGCAACGATCGCCATCAGGCTGAAGTCATAGCCGTGCATGCCGCGGACGAGTTGATCGCACCATACGCTCACCCCGCCGAAGCTGTAGGGGTAGGTGCCCTCGGTCAGCATCGCGATTTTCATATCGGCCGCCCACTGCCTGATCGCCGCGGGCAGCGGCTGATGTGCCGGTGCTGGGCGCACGTGGCGCCGGCGATGGCATAACCAGACAGGACCCGTCGCCCGCCCCGGCATGTTCGCGGGGTATAGTCGTATCCCGAGTCGCGGGTCACTGCGCTCGCCTCTCGTTCAATGTGATGTATGTGACAGCGATGCGCTGGCGAATGCCGACGTTGGCGGCCATCTGGATCCGCCACGGCGACAATGCCGGTGGCTCGCGTGGTGGCAGCAGCGGCGGCAACAACGGTCGGGGCCAGGATCTTCGCCATGCGATGCCCCCGTATTTCCTATTTTTAGTACTTGCCCTCACTATGCCTGGCTGGGGTAGCAGGACGATGCGTTGTTAGCTGCAGCCCGGTTGCACTGAATCACGTGATGACGCCGGAGTTCGGGCCCGAGGACATGCCGGTGTTCGGCGCTGCTACCACGAGAAGACGGAAAGTCAGGTCGCGGCGGTGCGCCGATTCCAGCGGCCCGCCGCCGTCCGGGCTGATCTCGCGGGGATTCGGAACGGACCGTGGCGTCGGCCGAAGGGCCACTTCCCGAACACGGGATCCGGGGGAGAGCCCCGACGTGTACGGGAAGGTTAGGCACGTCCCGGGTCTCCATCGCGACGCTTGCCCGCACGCTGACGAGACGCGAACTTGCGCGTACCGCGACCCAGGGGATCTCACCTAGCGTCGGCCTTGCGGGACCTGTGGTGGAGGTGCCGTAGAATAGATGCGGCCATGCCGGGAAGGTCCCGGCCGCCGTCTTGACGCTCCAGACCCTGGCGACGTAAGCCCCGAGTGGTGTGCTCGGGAGGTGCCAGGAGGACAGAGCCACGAAGACAACAGCACCCGGCTTTCCTGCCCCGCCGTCCGGCCGCGCCTCAGCTGCAGACGGGCTGCCTGCTGCCGTCGATCCTGCGTCGGCTAGCTTTCGTGCGCTGGCGTTGCAGGTGCGGGCAATGGGCCTGCTCGACCGCAGGCCGGGCTATTACTGGGTGAAGATCACCCTGACGATCTTCGCCTTCTTCGCCGGGTGGGCGCTGTTCGTCCTGGTCGGCGACTCGTGGACGGCCCTGGCCGTCGCCCCGCTGGTGGGAGTGATGTTCACCCAGTTGGGCTTCATCGGCCATGATGCGGGGCACAACCAGGTTTTCGGCACACGCCGGCGCAACCGCATGCTCGGTCTGGCCGTGGGGAACGCGTTCATCGGGTTGAGCTTCGGCTGGTGGGTTCCCAAACACAACGCCCACCATGCGCATCCCAACGAGATGGGCCGCGATCCCGATATCGGCGAAGGAGCCGTCCTGGCCTTGCCTGACGCGCCGGGAAAGGGGCGCGGCCCTGTCGCATCGCGGCTGGCACGCTGGCAGGCGCCGCTGTTCTTTCCCCTCATGCTGCTGCGAAGCGGCGGCATGCACGTACTCGGGATCAAGCGGCTCCTACAGCGGCGAGACCATGCCTCGGCGATAGAAGGCTCTCTTATCATGCTGCATGCCGCGCTGTACCTGACGGTGGTGCTGTGGGTGCTCTCCCCGCTCAAGGCACTCGCGTTCGTCGCCGTGCAGCAGGCGGTCTTCTCGCTGTACCTGGGCATCAGCTTTGCGCCTAACCACAAGGGGATGCCGGTCTTCGAATCCGCAACGGCGGCCGGCTTCGCCCGCCGCCAGGTAGTCACTGCCCGGAATGTCAGCGGCGGCAGACTTGTCACCTTCATGCTCGGTGGCCTCAACTACCAGATCGAGCACCACTTGTTCCCGTCGATGCCCCGGCCCAACCTGCGGCGGGTCCAGGGCCTGGTCAGGGACTTCTGCGTAGCGACCGATCTCGGCTACCGCGAAGAAAGTTTCGCCGGGTCATTTCGCCAGATCGTCCATCACCTCAGCTCAGCGACGCCCGAGCAGCCGCCAGCCGTCATGACTGATTACTTTGATCTGATCGGGAAGACCGGGACGTTATACCAGGCAGGAGAAGCCGTCCGTGATCCGAGATATGCGCCCGCATTGAATCAGCCGCATCCGGGCTGTTCGCGGATGGCTCGCGGGATGGGAACTGGTCGTCGGTCAGTCGTCGAGAGGGACGGGATTGCCCGTAGCGGCGTCGGTCAGGAGGATCGCCTCCACGGGACAGAACGCGGCGGCGTCCCTGATCTCGTCGTCGGGTTCGGTGACGGCTCGTACCGGGCGGGAATGCTGCGACTCGTCGAACCGGAACCGGCCCGGCGCGGTGGCCAGGCACATGCCGGAGCCGATGCACAGCCCGGTGTCGACCGTCACCCGCCACGTCATGGGTCGTCCCAGGTGACGGGGAGCTCGCGCATGCTGGCGATGGCCTGTCCCGGACGGAATTCGAGCTCGGACATCGGCACGGTCATCCGCAGGCCGGGCAGCCGGGTCAGCAGCCCGCGGAACGCTTCCTGCAGCTCCATCCGGGCGAGCTGCGCGCCGAGGCAGTGATGAGTGCCCGCGCCGAAGCCCAGGTGGGTCCTGGGCGCGCGTCCCACGTCGAGCCGGTCCGGGTCGTCGAACGCCGCGGGGTCCCGGTTGGCGGTGTTGAATGACGGCAGGACGGTTTCGCCGGCCGGGATCGTGACGCCGCCGAGGTGCACCTCTTCCCGGGTGATCCGCGCCAGCGGAACGAACCCGCTGCCGCTGATGATCACGTACCGCAGGAGTTCTTCCACGGCCGTGAGGATAAGGCCGGGGTCGGCGCGGAGCCGGGCCAGTTCGTCCGGATGCTGGCACAGCGCCACGAACGACATGTTGATCGAGTTCGCGGTGGTCTCGTGGCCGGCGGCCAGCAGGCCGATGCAGAACTGGACCAGTTCGTCATCGGTGAGCATGCCCGCGGCGTCGCGGGCGTCGACGAGCACGCTGATCAGGTCGTCTTCGGGTTCCTTCCGCTTCCGGGCGATCAGCTGCCACATGTAGCGGCTCATGGTGGCGTAGGCCTGGCTTATCTCGTCCCGTGGCCGGCTCCAGTCGGCGAATATCGCATTCGACCATTCGTGGAAACGGCTGACGTCCGCTATGGGCACGCCGAGCAGGACGCATATAACGCTGGCCGGAACCATGAGCGAGAACCCGCGGGAGAGGTCGCCGGGCCGCGGCCCGGCCAGCATCGTGTCGATCAGGTCATCGACGATCCGGGCGACGCGCGGGCGGAGGGCCTGGATGCGCTTCTCGGTGAACGCGCGTGCCACCAGTTTGCGGAGACGGGTGTGCTCGGGCGGGTCCTTGGCGATGATGGCGTCGGCGAGCGTCGCCTCCACGCCGTACACCTGGCGGCCGGGGGCGAAGACGAGTGCGCGGGAGTAACGCTGATCGACCATCACTTCCCGCGCCTCGCCGAACCCTGTGACCAGCCACGCCGTGGAATCGTCCGGCAGCCGGACCTTGCTGACCGGGCATTTCGCCATCATCTCCCGTATTTCCGGGCCGGGGTCGTAGGGCACCGGGGAGGGCGGGAACGGGAACCGCGGAACTTCGGACTGAGCAGACATGTGCGCTAAAACCTCCGAGTGGCGCCTTGCTCGGATCCGACTCTACAGACGCGCGCATTTCATCGACACCCTGAAACCATGATCAATTTGACCAGGATAAGATTTCGCAAGGAGTAACGATTTCCGTCCAAAAATGTTAACCGTGTCAGAATACGTATCGCATCATACTGAGGCATCGGCGCTTTTCTCTTTACCGGCGGGGATCAGGACTTGATGCCGATGGCGGCGAGCATGTACACGGGGCCAGACCGCGTGTCGGACGTCCGTGATGCCACAGAAGCAGAAGACAACATCTTCCGCGAACTCGCCACACCTGGATACGGAACGTCACCAGATTCGCACGCGCGGGCGACATTCTCCGGAGCCGGCTGAAACGGTCATAGCCCAATGCCGGTCAGCTTGACAAGTTGATCATGAGGGCTGGCCTTGCGTCGTACGAGATGAAACTGGACTTTCAGTGCGCTGGAACGCGATCGATCCGGGGTTTCATCTCGTTCTGGCGGCTCGGGCTGTGGTGCTGGCGGTATTCGCGTGGCTGAAGTCCGGTTTCTGGGCCCCGCCACGCCGACCGCCAGCATCAAGCTAAGTAGCATCGGGTCATAGCCACGCACGACCTTGCGGTCGGTGACCCGCGCGACGCCGAAGCGGCGTTCCGGGCCAGGAGCGAGCGCCTCGGCCGGGACTGGCTCCAACGAGCGCGGTTTCCTGCACGCCGCCTGGACCACGCCGGCCATGCATAGTTTTCCGGGTGCGCATCAGAGGCGTATTCCCTAGGTATGGCACGTCTTTTGGCCCAGGCCATTCGGCCATGGGCCTTTTCGGTTCCACCAGGCGGTTCCACCAGGCGGCGCCACCTGTCGTGCGCGCGGCCGCCGCTCACGACGGCGCCGTACGGCCGCGACCGTGGCGGGGGGCGCCGGGAATTCGCTGTCCCCGGGGAGACAGGGCTTGGCAGGTCCAGGAGGCCGGCGTGGCGCATCGTGGCGGTATGACGGTCACGGTCACCGCGCGGCAATAGTCTGCCCTGTGGTGTCCCAGGTGTTGCCGGACCAGGTGTTGCCGCTTCCCTTGGCGTTGAAGTAGATGACGGCGCCGTACTGGCCGCTCTGATTGTTGTAGAGCTGGCCGAACCGGTTGCCGGTGATTCTGATGTTCGAGGTGGGGCTGCCCTTGGACGCGCCGCCGTAGATGGTGTAACCGCCGCCGGCCAGGAAGTTGTCCGTGACGGTCTTGTTGGCGACCGGCGCGGAGGGGCCGGGGGTGCCGGCGTCGAGGTTGATGGCGTCGGTCTGGCCCAGCTTGTTGAAAATGGTGTTCCCGGAGATGGTCAGCGGCTGGGTGCCGCCGTTGACGTAGATGCCGTTGGTGTGATCGCCGCCGCGGTAGCCGGGGTCGTGGATGTAGTTGCCGGTGATCAGCCCGGTGGAGATCTGGATACCGGTGCGGAAGTTGTAGATGTTGTTGTCCTTGATCACCATGCCGGTGGAGTCGAGGTGGAGGTCAGCGATCGCGGAGCCGACCCGGTAGTTGGTGGGATTCGGGCCGTTGATGGTGGAATCCTCGATGGTGACGCCGGCGGCGTGGACGAGGCTGATGCCGAAATTCCCGCCGGCCACGACCTGGACGTCCCTGACGGTCACGCCGGAGGCGCTGATCACCAGGTTGTAGGGAATGTACAGGTCGCTGAGCACGGTGCCCCTCACGGTCACGACCACGTCGTGGCCCGCGGCGCTGAAGGACCAGCCCGGCCCGCTGGAGACCTGGCTAGGGACCTGTCTCAGGGTTGTCCCGGCGGGAACGCCGGTGTTCGTCGCGTCCGGGTAACTGCAGTTGCCAGGCGCGGGCGCGCAGTTGGTGAGCCCCCCGGCGTGCCCGAGATAGGTACCCAGCACAGCGAGGGCACCCACCGTGGCGAGCACCGCGAGGCCGAGCAGCATCCGCCTTTGGCGGCGCGTGGGCGCGCGAGCGCCGAATGCGGGCGGCTTCCGCCCGGCGGGGATATCGGTGGCGGCGTTTTGGTTTCTGGTCATGATATTGCCTTCTCTCATGTGCCTACTGAGCAGTCATGACCACTATCCGCGATATTTCTCCCGTCCCCCAGAGGAGAATTCCCTGTCTACAGGGAGGCATAGCATTTCTCTGTCCTTTGGACCTGGTTATTTCGGCTCGGGTCCTTTGGCCCGGGTTTCCTTTACAGCCGGGCCTTCCGGCCCGGGTACTACGCCGGCGTAGACGCGGCTCCGGGGTTTATGGCCGATCCGCACGTGACCGCATGCCGCAGCGGCTCGATCATGCCCGGCCGGCCCATATCCGTGGACCCTTGACTCTCCCGTTACAGGAGGCTCGAGAATTACGCGCGTGATCCCGCCGAAGGGGGTAAGCCTGTTCCCATGAGCGTCCTGGTGCCGATCGGCGACTTCTCGCGGATGACGCACCTGAGCGTCAAGGCTCTGCGTTTCTACCACGATCAGGGGCTCCTCGAGCCGGCCCGGATCGACCCGGCGTCCGGCTACCGGTACTACGATCCGGCGCAGGTTCCCCTGGGCCAGGTCATCCGCAGGTTCCGTGACCTGGGCATGCCGCTGGACCAGGTCCGGGCCGTCGTGCTGGCGCCGGACGTCCAGACCAGGACCAGGGAGATCATCGCGCACCTGACCTCGATGGAGACCAAGCTGGCAGAGCTGCAGATGAGCGTGGCCAGCTTGCGGGCGCTGCTGGAGGGACCCGCGGTGCGCCCGGAGGTGGAGTTCCGGTTGATCCCGCCGGCCCGCGCGCTGGCCGTCCGGGGCACCGTCACGGTCGCCCAGGCCTGGGCCTGGGGCACCGATGTGTTCAGCGAGCTCTACCGCCGGATCGAACAGGCCGGGCTGGCGCCGGCCGGGCCGGGCGGCGCGCTGTTCCCGGCCGGGTTCTTCGAGCTGCACGAGGCGGAGCTGACCGCGTTCGTGCCGGTCGACGGTGCTGTCTCCAGCGGGGACCGAGCCGAGCTGGTCACCATCCCCGGTCTGGAGGCCGCGGTGATGCTGCACGCCGGGTCACCCGGCGATTCCGACCAGACCTACGGCGCGCTGGGTACGGCGGTCGCTGAGCGGGCCATCGGCGTCGAGGGCCCGATCCGCGAGTATTACCTGGTTCCGTTCACCGAGACCGACCTGTCCCGGCACCGCACCGAGATCTGCTGGCCCGTCTTCCAGACCGCTTGACTCTCCTCTTACGGGAGGCAGAAGGCTCGGGGCATGACCGCAGCACGCACGCTTCCGAGCCCCGTTCAGTCCCCGCCGGGCCGGTCCTGGCCGACCCTGGCCGTGCTCATGACCGGGACGTTCATGAGCATCCTGGACTTCTTCATCGTCAACGTCGCCCTCCCGTCGATCCAGCGGAACCTGCGGGCGGGGGAGGGCGCCATCGAGTGGATCGTGGCCGGCTACGCCATCAGCACCGCCGTCCTGCTCGTCACCGGCGGCCGGCTCGGCGACCAGTTCGGCCGCCGCCGGATGTTCGCCGCCGGCCTGGCCGTGTTCGTCCTCACCTCCGCGGCCTGCGCGCTGGCCCCCGATCCGGCCGTGCTGGTCGCGGCGCGCGTCCTGCAGGGCGTCGGCGCCGCGCTGATGGCACCCAACATCTTGTCCATCCTGGGCGTGGTCTACAGCGGTCCGGCCCGGGTCCGGGCGATCAGCGTGTACGGCATGGTGATGGGCCTGGCCGCCGTCTCGGGCCAGCTGATCGGCGGCGTCCTGATCCGCGCCGACCTGGGCGGCCTGGGCTGGCGGGCGATCTTCTGGATCAACGTGCCGCTCGGGCTGGCCGCGCTGCTGGCCAGCCCGCGCCTGGTGCCCGAGTCACGGGCCAGCCAGGGATCGCGGTTCGACCTCGCCGGGGTCGCCCTGATCACCGCCTGCCTGGTCGCGGTGGTGCTGCCGCTGGTCGACGGGCGGCAGGAAGGCTGGCCGGCCTGGTCCTGGATCGCGCTCGGCGCGTCCGTCCCGCTCGCCGTCGCGTTCGCCGCCCACCAGCGGCGCAAGGCCCGCCGCGGCGGGGTACCGCTGCTCAGCCCGCGGGTGTTCGCGTCCTGGCCGCTGCGGGCCGGGCTGATCACCCAGACGGCGTTCTGGTGCCAGCAGGCCGCGAGCTACCTCGTGATCGGCCTGTACCTGCAGCAGGGCCGCGGGCTGTCCCCGCTGGCGGCGGGCGCGGTGTTCGCCTTCCTGGCGGCCGGCTACCTGATCACCTCGTTCCGGGCGCCGGCCCTGACCGTCCGTTTCGGCCGGAGTGTGATCGCCGCCGGCGCGGTGCTGGGCGCTGCCGGCTACGCCGCCCTGTACCTGGCCACCGGCCACGGGGGCCCGGTGGCCTGGCTGTTCCCCGGCTTGATGCTGCTAGGCGCCGGGCAGGGGCTGTGCATTACCCCGCTGACCACGACGGTGCTCAGCCACGCCGATCCGGCCTCGGCCGGCTCGGTGTCGGGGGCGCTGTCCACCGCGCAGCAGGTCGGCAACTCGATCGGGGTCGCCGTCACCGGCGTGCTGTTCTTCGGCGCCGTGGACCTCGGCTACGGCCTGGCCTTCCAGCGCAGCGTGCTCCAGATGGGCGCCCTGCTCCTGGTGGTGGCCGCGCTGACCAGGCTGATGCCCCGCGGCCGGCAGCCAGCCTAGCTGTGCGGGCGGCTCCCGGACGGGACCACGACCGCGGCACGGGACGGCCCGGGCGGCTCTAGCCGGCCACGGTCCTGAACATGCCGTGCAGCGCGGCGACGCCCTCGGCCGCGGCCCGCACGTCGAGGATCACCTCGCCGCCCGCCTCGACGCCACCCGCCTCGATGGTCCAGGTGGCCCACGGGCAGCATCCGGCTTCCACGCCGGCCAGGGCGCGCAGTTCGGCCTCGGCCTCCGGGCGGAACCGCAGCCGCAGGCCGTCAGCGGTCGCGGCGCGCGCGGTCAGCGCCTGGGCGAGGAGCCGCCGCCAGCGACGGGTCTGGCCGGCCAGGCCCGCCGGGGTGAGGGTGCAGGCGATCGGGACGGACTCGGTCATCAGGTACCTCCGGGCGGGAGAATCCGGTGCCTTCAGCGTCGTTGTTAAAGTCGGGTTGATGTCAAACCCGGATCGCCCCCTGACCATCGGCACGGTCGCCGCGCTGGCCGGCAGGCGGCCGTCCTCGATCCGTTACTACGAGCAGATCGGCCTGCTGCCCCCGGCCCGCCGCGTCGGCGGGCGCCGCGTGTACGGGCCGGACACGCTGCGCACCCTGGCGATAATCGAGACCGCCCAGCGGGCTGGCCTCAGCCTGGACGAGATCGGCGCCCTGCTGGCTGCTTCCCCCGCTGACCAGGACGCGATCGCGCGGCTCCGTGAGCTGGCCGCCAGGAAGCTGCCGGAGATCACCGCGCTGATCACGCGCACCGAGATCGTCCGCGGCTGGCTGGAGAGCGCCGCCCGGTGCGAATGCCCGAGCCTGGACGACTGCCCGCTATTCGGAGACCCGCCCAGGCCGGAGAAAGCCGTCGCCACGCGTCGATGATTTCCCATTTCCGCCCCCGTCGTTCCTAGCGAACGAGATGGGCTGGGAAAGGAGAACTCCGGCGCGGTGATCCGCGGCATGATCGTCACCATGTTCCCCGAGCCCAGGGAGCAGGCCAAGGCGATCGGCGTGTTCACCATCGTCGACCCCGCGGCCCAGCAGGGCCGGCTGGCGGGCACTACGACCCGCTGCAGATCGGCCTGGCCTTCCTGCCCGTCGCCGGCGCCGGCCTGTGCTTCCCCGCGCTGATGCCCTCCGCCGAGGCGACGCGGCCGGAGCCCGGACTCCAGCTCGCCGGCCGCCCCGAATATTCATTCGCCGCGGACGTCTGATCACGGTAGAACCGAGGGATGACCGAACAAAGGCTGCCCGGCGGGCGCAGTTTCGGAGCCGTACGCGTCGGTGACGAAGTCCGCCGCCCCGCGCAGCCGTGGACGGTGACCGTGCACTCGGTGCTGCGGCATCTGGAAGACGCCGGCTTCGACGGTGCCCCGCGAGCCCGCGGCCTCGACGAGCAGGGGCGCGAACGCCTGACGTTCCTGCCTGGCCAGACCTTGGGCGAGCCTTCGCCATGGCCGGAGTGGGTGCGCTCCGACGACGCGCTCCGGCAGGTCGGCGCGTGGCTGCGGAGGCTGCACGACGCGACCGCGACATTCCGGCCGGCCGCGGACGCCGTGTGGTTCACCGGCCGGACGTGGCGGCCGGGACTGGTGATCGCTCATCTGGACGCGTCGCCGTGGAACGCCGTGTGGGCCGACGGCGTTCTGGCCGGCTTCGTCGACTGGGACACGGCCAGCCCCTCCCGGCGGGAGGATGACCTGGCGTTCTCGGCGCTGACCTGGGTGCCGCTGCTGACGGCGGAGGTCGCCGAGCCGGCCGGATTCGGTGACGCCGCCGACCGGCGCCGACGGTTCCATCTGCTCCTTGACGCGTACGGCTACACCGGCGACCCGACCGCGGTCCGCGACGCGATCATCGGACGGGTCGAGCGCAACGTCGCGATGATCCGGCAGCTCGCCGACGGCGGTGAGCCGGTCTTCCAGCGCATGCTGCCGTGGGCCGCGGATCTGGAACAGTCCGGGACCGAGGTGGCCAAGCTCCCGGACGAATTCTGGCCGAGGCCGGGCCGCTGACGGCCGGGTGGGTCACCCGGCCCGGGCCGGCGGTCCGTGGCTGTGGAGCACCTTGGTCTTGTCCTTGTTCCAGGCGGTGGTCGTCCCGTCCGGGTTGACCACGAGGGTCCAGCCGAGGCGGTGGATCATCACCTGGTGGTGGTACTCGCAAAGCAGGACGCAGCCTTTGAGG
>JBEKJP010000154.1:0-17852 GCA_050011155.1 Streptosporangiaceae bacterium | reverse complement strand
GCCCGCTGCCATCCAGCAGCACCGCCGAGCGGTTCTTGGGATAGGCGATGTTCTGCCGCTCCCAGTCCTCGAAGAACGAGATCCGCCGCCGGGCCGGCTCGGCGTTGTCCGCACTGACCGCCACCCAGGCAAAGCCGGTGCCGTAGGTGCCGAAATCAATGGCGGCCACCACGCGATACGGCCGTGGAGACCACTTAGGCGGCGCCTTCCTGAGGGGCAGCCTGCTGGTATGGAAAGGCACTCCGCCCGTGGTGGTCAGGGTGAGCCATAGCGCGGCGTTCGTGAAGTCGGTCTGGACCTCGGGGATGTCGATGACGAACCGGGCGGGCCCGTACGTGCCGCCGAAGCGATGCAGGACCACGCCGGCGTCGCCGATCGCCCGCACGCTGCAGACTGGCTGCCCGTCGAGAATGCAGCCGATCGCGAATTCCTCTTCGTCATAGGGCCAGGGAGCACCGGGGTCGGCCAGCCGAAGGTCGACGGTTACGGGGTAGGAGTTGCCCGCGGCGACGCGGCGCGGCCAGCTGACGACGGGCTGGATACCGATTTCGGCGCTCGGGTCTGTCATCGCCCCGCCAGCTTGAAGACAGACTCGGTGTGACCGAAGTACACGAACATCGAGGCGTACAGGAAGTGGAGTATCGCGTCCAGGTCGGCGTCCGTGATGTCGATCGTGTTCTTTGGCAGGGCTGCCGCATAATTGGCCCGGTGAACCCGGAGGTACTCGGGTAGCTGCACGCCGCCGGAGCGAGCCTGCTTTATCAGCCGACGGGCCAGGCGGGCCGACTGCTCTACCGGCACCTCGGCCATCGTGGCCATGACCGCCGCCGCGTGCTGGCGCAGGAAGAATTCGGCGAAGTTCCGGTTCAGCTCGTCTCCATAGCTTTTATCGAAGACGGGACGGGCTGAATTACACGCATTGAGGAAGACGACGGACCCGGCATCCCTGAGAGCCAGCAGCTTCAGATGCGCCAGTTCGGCTAGGCGTACGCCGGCCAGCGTCGCGTTGGAAATGCTGTCGTCGTGAGTGCCGTGCCCGCGAACGTAGACCAGGCCATAGGTCACCGCCGTGCCCGCCAGCTCCTGCAGCAGTTCATTCATGCTGGTGACGGCCTTGTAACCGGACTCCTTCCCGTTGCAAATGCTGTGTAGCAGCGGGTCCTCTACTACGTCCGGATCCTCGTAATACAGCACGTTATCGCTCTGGCATTCAGTGACCTCGGCGCTGAACTGCGCACTGCGATTGGGGTCGTGGACCGTTGTCCACCGGATGACCTGGACGGCCGCGCCCAGCCACTGCGCGTCCTCGTCCATGTCGTGCCAGAACAACTCCCACGGGATGCCGAAATCGGTGTTATCCCACACGACAAGCCGTAGCCTGGCGCCAGCCTCGCGGCGGAGCATGGTAAGCCAGCGGGTCAGCTTGTATTTCCCGTCCGACCAGTTACGCATGTACTCGTAGTGCCGGAGGGCGTCGGCCGGGCTGGTCCCCTCGTTCAGTTCGTCGGCCAGGACGGTCCCGGGCCGGCGCTGGTTCCGCAGCTCGTCAGGCTTATTCGTGCCCCGCATCTTGCCCCGGTAGTGCAACTCCAGCTTGAAGCAGTCCTCGTCGTCGATCCTGGCCCGGATGACGCGAAGGAGCGCGATATCCGGCCCGTGGCCCGCCGTGAGGTCCTGCGACTGCGCAGGGATCTCCCGTACCTGCTGGTCATCTTCGATGAGGCCGGGTTCGGAATCAGGCACGTGCCCCCGGGGCGCGGCCTTCGGGTCAGGTGGTTTCTGCGAGATCGCGTTACCCGTCAGGAACAGCGACGACGCCGGCTGAGGGGCGGTCATGGCTCGACCTCGGCGACCATCCCGCCCATCGCGTCGGCTAGCTCGAAGGGCAGGTCGGCGCACCGGTTCAGTTCCGGCGGCGCGAGCACGATCCGCCTGACCGGTGGCAGCGAGCGTACCGGCGCGACCGCGCTCAGCGCGTCGGTGACTCCCTCCCGGCCGACGTGCCCGGCGACCTGGCCCCGCAGGCTCGCCTCCAGCGGCACGTTGCCGCGCCCGTCGGAAGCCACGACGAACCACGCGCGCGCCGACGGGGCAGTGCTTCGCCGCAGTTGCCGCCGGAGTTCGTGCACGCCGAGTTCGAGCGCGTGCGCCAGCGGGGTGGCGCGGCCGATGGGCCGGTTCAGGGAGATGGTCACGCGAGGGTCCAGGACGGTCCTGGCCGTGTATGCCTCGGCCCGTAGCTCGTCGGCGCAGTCCGCGTGGCCGGACTCGACGATGGTGACCGCGGATCGCTGCGCGTACGCCCACCGCAGGTAGGGCGCCAGGGCTTCGGTCCAGTCCCACTCCCGGCGGGCCGTGTGGTCGAGCACCACCACCACGGCCGTGTCGGGTTCCGGCTGCCGCCGGTACCGACGCAGGTCCGATCCCCAGATCAGCAGCTCCGTGCCGCTGTCGTGGCGGCGCGCGTGGCGGATCGGCGTGAACTTCGCCGCTTCGAGCACAGTGGCTACGAACGAGATGTCCACGAAGTTCTGTGCCGGTTCCGTGCCGACGGCAAGTCCCCGGGCGGCGCCGCGCCAGGTACTGCGGCGCCGCGATGGTTCACGCAGTGAGGCGTACTCGGGCACCGATCCCGGATCGTCCTCCGGGTAGAGCCGGGCTCCGAGCAGACCGGCCGGTAGCGCGAGGCCGTCCAGTCCGGCCGGCACCGGCTGGGCGTCGGCCGGATCGTCCTTCTGGGCCGCCGGGGCGCTGCGCGGTGTGTCCGGCCCTGTCAGCTGGGCGTCGCGGGACAGGTCAGGAAAGGCCGGATCGGGCTCGGGGCCAGGGGGGAGCTCGGCCGTTCCCGCCTGGCCGAGCCCGAGGACCTCCGCCGCGTGGCGGACGTGCTCCGCCGTGATGATGTTCCGCAGACCCAGATAAGCGAGCGCCCGGGCCGTGCGGGCCAGCGCGAGGTCCCGCCGGGTGGCGGCGCTGACGTCCCCGGTGAGCGCGATGACCAGGCTGGCCGCGGCAGGCGTCATGCGCGGTAGGCGGCGTTCGGCGCCCCATTGCCCGCGGACCGTCGGCCAGGGCAGGTCGAGCAGGGCGAACTCGTCGTCGTCAACCGCGTCAAGAGCCTTCCGCATCGCCCGGAGATCGTGCCACGGCGCGAACAGGTCACCGGCGTAGACGCGCACGGCGAAACGATCGAGCAGGTGGTGGGATAGCCGCCCCAGATCGCCGCGGGCGCAGGCGGCCAGCCAGCGGGAGCGGGGCCGCCAGTCGATGTGCAGGCCGTGCCGGTCGGAAACCGCGGTGTCGGCATCGGCCAGAACCAGCGCGGCTTGCACGGCGGGAAGGCTCGCGCGGGCCAGGTCCGGGATGATCACGGTGCGGGGGGAACCGTCCGGCTGGTCGACGAGCGGCCCGGGCCGGGGCTCGAGCAAGAAGCGATCCGTGGCGGGTCCGGCGGGCTGCCACCATAGCTCGTCAGCGGACGGATCCGACCCGAGCGAGACTATCTCCCCCGCGCCGGGCGTATCGGACATGGCCATGTTCAGCCACCGCGCCAGTGGCCTGAGCAGCGACTGGTGCAGGTCGACGAAGAGCACGCCGCCTATCCGGCGGTCTACGGCCAGGCAGGTCAAGATGGTCGTGACTCGTTCGGCGGTGGTGGGGGCGCCTTCCTGTTCCGGCATGCCGGACTCAGGAGGCCTCGGCCGGGGCCACGCAGCCGGCCAGCACTTCGTCGTCGTGCTCGGACCATCGCAGCAACGGACCCGTCTCGCTGGTCAGGCGGCGGTGCGCCAGGGCCATCGGGGCCACCTCGGCTACGTGACGGGGCATGACCTCACCGGCGCTCTCGATCGCCGCCAGGGCACGTGCGGCTCGCAGCATCACCAGTTCGCCCCGGTGCCCTTCGAGCTCGAACTCGGCGGCGATTGTCCCGGCGAGCCGGTAGATCTCATCAGGGACGCCGATATCGGGAAGCCGGCCTCGGGCTGCGGCCAGGTCGTACCGCCGGGTCTCGTCCTTCCGTCTGCCGTTCCTTATATATGCCGAGGAACCTTTATGTGCCTCTTCATTCTGTACTTCTTCTTCGAACTTCAGGACCGTCTCCACGATCTTCTGACGTTCTTCCGGCAGCTGAGCCGATTTTACCCAGACCAGGAGGCCGAACCTGTCCAGCAACTGCGGGCGGAGATTGCCTTCTTCGGGATTCATCGTGCCGACCAGGCAGAAATCGACCTGCTTGGCTTCCCTTGCGCTCTCCCGCTGCACGACCAGGATACCGGTAGAAGCCGAGTCCAGGATGATATCGGTGAGATGGTCGTCGAGCAGGTTCACCTCGTCGATGTAGAGCATCCCCGGCTCGTCGCCGGCCCCGGCTTCCTCGATCAACCCAGGCTGCCAGACCGCGTCGCTGGCCATGAGGTTCTCCACCCGCCAGCCACCGAGTACCCGGTCGTCGGTGGCTCCGATGGGCAAGGTCACGGGAAGTTTGCCGGACATCATCCGCGCGAAGGCCCGGACCGTGGTCGATTTCGCCGTCCCCCGGTGCCCGGCCGCCAGGACGCCCCCTACCGCAGGCGATACATAGGAGATTTCCAGTGCTTGCCGCAGGGCTCTCTGACCGATGATATAACAATAGGGCAAAATCATCAGGTTATCGCTGGACGCACCATCTGACGTATTTCTTGGGTTCATGTCATCCCTCACCGATTACCATCTGGCCGGCCGGGTTCTGTATAGGTAAATGACGCCGGGACACCCTGCCGGAAGAAATCCGACAGGGCCGTATTCTTGGCCTGCTCGGCGCCTTCTCGTCGAGGAACCTCCAGGTGCAGCGCCTGGAGCATGTCGAAGCGATAGAGGTCGAATCCGATGCGGATCGCCGTGCCATAGACCACGGCCGCGCGGATCGCTCCCGAATAGGCGAGGGCGGCTACCGCGAATGGGATCAGGGCCAGCAATGTCCGCCATCCGGAGTGCCCGGCGAGCAGCGCGATCGTGGCCGCGCCCGTCAGCATCCCGGTGACCGTCAGCCGCGCCGAGGCATCCAGGCTGTCCCTCAGGTCGTCGACCATGGCGCGGACCTGATCGCCGAGGACCGGGTAGAGCCGCGGCCAAGCCACCACGGTATCCAGGCCGTAGGCCGCGCCGGCGTCGTCCGCTATGGCCGCCAGGGCGTTGCCCAGGGACGTGGGCCGGACCAAGTGCTCGGCGGCGGGAAACCGGCTCCGCAGGAAGGCGGACGCTACGCCGGCTTCCCCGACCAGCGCCTCGTACTGCGCACGGCTCGCGGGATCGCACTCCAGGACCGCGGCCCTGTCTACCTTGGCCTGTATGGACCTTTCCAGCCGCCGCTTGCGCCATAGCTGAGACCTGCGGGCGAAACCGGCGCCCAGCCACCGCGGGAAGCCGCCTTCGAGCACGGCCACCATGCTCGCCTGCAGCGGCTGCAGAACCGCCGTGATCATGGTGATGACCAGCACCAGGAGAACCAGGCCGACGACGCCGACATGATCGGCGGTGCGCCAGGCGCGAGCAAAGATAACCGGCCGCCCGGGCGCACCCGCCCAAATCAGGGACAGCAGGAAGGCCGTCGCGGCATACGCCGGCAGGTACCCGATGCGGAACAATCGCGGCGAAATTAATGTGCCCGGCGGCATGATGGCATCTGGTGTCATCGGCGCAGCCTCATCGTGCCGTGCCGGCAGGTGGGCAGGTTACGGCCGTCGTAATAGATGCGGTGCGCCTCGGCGTGGCAACGCTGACAGGAAAATGTCAGCAGGCGATACCGCGCGGACACGCCCCCGAGCAGGAGTCGTTCCCCTCCGCCAGCCTCGTAAGACGACGACGGTTCGGCCGCGTTCCTTTCACTGCGCCGCAAGCTTCTCTCAGTGACAGGGCCGATACGTTCCGCGCCATGCACCAGTTCCACCGCTGCCGGAGCCCCAGGAGCGGCAAAGAACTTCCTGAGCTGGAATTGGACCTGCTCAGGCGTAAAAGCGGCAGACACATCGACGGATCCGGCTGCCGCCGGCCCATCTCTGTCGATGAGCAGGCGCAGATCATCGGCTAGTTCCGGCGTCATGCGACGGCCATCTTCTTGGCCGCTCCGGGACACGGCCCTACCACTAACATCGTGTACCCCACCCACCACGAAGTCGCACTCATTGCCCGGAGCCCCCCAAGCGTCAGCCACTCTCCGCGCCACAGCATCAACCATGCGGGTCCGAGGAAAGACGCCTGCATTCTAACCTGGCCGCGGACACCGCGCCCAGCAAGGAATCGACTCGATTTTCCTTACGTCTGGTATCGCATCCGTACGGCCGTCGAACCCAAATCGCGATACTCACCATCGGGTAACGATCGATACACCAGCAAACCAGGGACGGCTACGCAAAGCCGCGTGCCGGGAGATAGGCGAGATCCTGGCCAGCGGGGAATCCCTGATCTACGACGACCTGCTGCTCGAGCGCGAGCACCGCCGCAAGCTCGCGTCGCGCAGACGCACTGGACCGAGATCGTCCTCGTCCACCTCGACACTCCGCTCCCGCTGATCGAGGAGCGCCGCGCGGCGAACTCACGGACGCGGGCGCGGACCAGCATGCCCGAGGGCAAGATGCGGCAGGACATCTCGCTGCTCAAGCCACCAGGAGATACAGAACGGCCCATCCGCGTCAGCCCGGGTTACGTCCGGCCGGAAGTCCTGGCGAAGGTCAGCGCCCGCCTCAAGAAGAACTGACCGACGCGGCCGAGCCCAGATTTACGTGCGGGGAAAGGTACTCTTCTCCGCCGGGATCTCGACAATTGGGCCATATCGGGTATTGTGGTGCTTCTAGTGCCGGATGCGATCGGTTAGGACGCTAAGCACTCGGGCAGCGTCGGCTGGCGATCATATAGCGATTGCATTAGGCTTTATAATTAGACGTAAAGTACGACACGTGCCGAGGCTAGCCTGATGTCCGATATGTTAACTAATGATCCGAACTGGGCTGACGCGCTGCTTGACGTGTCGAACGTCGTGCGCAACACCCGGCTGGGCGGACATGGCCTGGCTGATCTTGTCCGGCTGGAACGCGTGGGCACGGCGCTCGCCAGCCTGTACGGCGCCACGAAGATAGCGATGCTCGGCGTGGCCGACAGCAATCTGTACACCCAACCCGGCCTTTTCCTTGATTCCAGGCAGCGACGCGTGCTGCGTAGCTGGGTTCAGTCTGGGCTGATCCTCGAAGCGGGTAAGGCCGACGTGCCGTTGCTGCAAATCGCCGAGGAAACGGGTCTGCCTATCATCACGAGTGACCGTTTCGGCGGTCACCGGCGAGAATTCCCGTGGCTGGACGGCAGTGACGATGCCATCCTCGAGCCGCAGGTCGACCGCTACGGCAACGTTTCCCTCCGGCACGTCACGCTGATTCCCAAGGCCGACTGGCAGATGTCGGTGAGCGAGGAGCATGACCTGCTCGTACAGCAGGGGCTTGGCCGGCGCACCGAGATTCTCAACCGGTACTGGAGTTGCCCCGAACGGCGCTGCGCGCGCCACGATCCGACCACCAGTTCGTTCGTCCTGCTGCCGGTCGGACGCGGCGATCGCCTTGTTTGCGATCAGCATGGCCTGCCCATGGTGGACATGGGCCCCCGGCCGCGGGTCGCCCAGCTCAAGATCATGAAAGACGGCCAGGAACAGCACCGTTTCAGCGTCACCCCGCGCGAGCCGGTGATCGTCGGCCGCACACGGGGCCCGGGCGACCTGTCCCCGTACATGGAAGAAACCGTCCTACGCCGGGTGAGCCGCACGCATCTGCGCTTCGACCTCGACTCCGACCGGCTGACCATCACCGACCTGAGCCGCCACGGCACGGTCCTCATCCTGAAGAACGGAAGCCGCATCGACCTCCGCCATGCCGCTCACTCATTTACCGTCGGCGACCGAGCGCAGATCCACCCGAGCGTGGAGATAATCCGCAGCGGCCGCCGCTACCCCTCGGAACTTTCCGGCCCCCGGCGGACACTCCACCCGCCGGGCGGCAACGACCAGGCCCCTCCGACCGAATGGTTGTGAACCCGCCTTGAACTCATGCTTGACGGGTCAGGAGCCAATGCCGCTTTAAGTTGATCATGAGGGTCGGCCTTGCGTCGCCCAGCAGTTCGTCGCCGGCGTGTGCTGACGTCTTTCCGGCGGCCTCGTGACGCACAATTGCGGCCGTTTTCCCGGCAGCACACTGACCACGGAAGGAAAAGGGGTTAAGTCTGCGCCGCACGACGCAAATCGGGATATCTCATACATTCCGGCGTAGCATGACCGCGGCCCGGAATCACGCAGGCACAGACCCCGGAAATTCGATCCCTGTAAAAGGCTTCCGCCCTCGCACGTCATTTCCGAGCAGGCCAGGGTCCGCACAAAGCGGCGTCTCTTGTCGTGCATAGGGAACGGGTGTAGCGTGAGCGGGAGCATGGCAGGTAGTTTCCCGGTCTCTGCTTGGAAAAGTCCGGGAGCGTTGCTTCGGACCCTGGTAACGCACGCTCAGTCGATCGACCTATGAGACGCCTGGTTCCGGGAGCTGACATGAGATCTGCCATTCCGCGCACCGCGCGCAGGAGCACCCGCGGCCGGCTGACCGCGGTCGCGACCGCCTGCGCCCTGCTCAGCGCGGGTGCGTTTTTGTCCGCCGGCCCGGCCAGCGCTCTGGCCGCCCAGCCGCGCCCGGCCGGCCCCACGTTGCAGGCGGCATTGCGCCAAGACCTCAGCGATTACCTGACGACCCGCCGCACGGCCGAGCACATCTCCGCGGTCTCGCTGCGGATCACCTTCCCCGGCCCTAAGCCGGCCATCAGCCTCGCCGACGGGACCACCAGGTACGACGGCGGCCCGCCCGTATCCGCCGGCGCGCTGTGGCAGATCGGCAGCAACACCAAGGCCTTCACCGCGGTGATCCTGCTCCAGCTCGAAGCCGAGGGCAAGCTCTCCATCGATGACCCGATCGGGACATGGCTTCCGGAGTACCCGGCCTGGCGCCACATCACCATCCGCCAGCTGCTCGACATGACCAGCCGCATCCCCAACTACACCAGCCAGCCCGCCTTCGCCGCCGCGCTCGAGGCAAACCCGTCCGCTCGCTTCACCACCGCCCAGCTGGTCTCCTACGTCACCGGCCTGTCCCTCGGCCCAGCCGGGTACAACTACACCAACACCGATTACATCCTCGCCCAGATGATCATCGAGAAGGTCACTCACGACACCTACGCCGGCCAGCTCACTCGGCGGATCATCGACCCGCTGCGGCTGCGCAGCACCTGCCTGGCGCCTTACACCTGCCCGCCGTCCGACGCGGCCCGGATGCCCGCCGGGTACCTCTACATCGCCGGCGTCCCGCCGTCACTGCTCGGCCAGGCCATGCCGCCGCTCGCCCTGACCTGGGCCCAAGGCGCCGGCGGCATCATCAGCTCACTGGCCGACATGACCACCTGGGACCGCGCCCTCTACTCCGGCCAGCTCCTGCCGCCCCGCCAGCAGCACCAGCTCGAATCCCTGGTGTCCGAGGCCACCGGCCAGCCCATCGCCCGCACCACCCTCGCCGACCCGTCCGGCTACGGGCTCGGCGTCCAGCAGCAAGCCAGCCCCCAGACCGGAGTCGTCTGGGATTACGAGGGCGAGACCTTCGGCTACCGGGTCGTGCTCCTGTACTTTCCTCGCTCCGGCATGATCATCGCGCTCGCAGTCAACAGCGCGACCGACAACGATGACGTGGCCGATCTGGCCGGATCGGTCTACCAGACTCTGCAGAAAGCAGGTGCGGCATAGGCCATCCGGGTAGCCACCTTGCCCCACCACGCTCAGCCCAGTTGATGTCGACGGCGGCACCGAGATGGCCCAGCCAACTCGTTCGGCATATAGATCTTCGGTCGTTGCCCCAGGCGTCGCCGTGGCCACCCCGCCGGTCACCGGGCCGCTGCCGTGAGTCCGGGCCGCGTCCCCATAGCTCAGGAATCCAGCTGCCGCGGGCCGCCCGCCTCAGGCATGAGAGTAAGGAAGGCGGTTATAAGTCAAGAGCGATTCAAGTAGACTGGTTAGCCAAATGAATGCTAGCCAAGGGCGATAGCCGTAACCAACGGAAAAATCTAGAATGTAACCCCACAATTTGCCAGCTGGGTTCTGCGTCGCGCGTCGACGCCGCTGTTTCATCAAGAGGACTCGTCTGGCTTGGTCGTCGTGACCCATTCGGCGATAAAAAGCCGCAAGCTGTTCGTAGGGTTGCGGCCGGTATCCATCGCCGTTACGATCCAGCCATGCAAGTCGGTATTTTGATGGCAGGATTTCCACTGGCATGGCCGTTGGGGTTGATACGTACCTTTTTTGTACGATTTCCCTCGGGCTATCCCCCTTAACGGCAAGGAGAGTATCATAGGTAAATCCGTCAAGACGTATTTCTGTCGGCCATCTTCTGGGATTGTCGTACAGTACTGAGACCCGGGCGTTCCCCAGATCGACTATGCCGGTGATCGGTTCGGCGAGGGTGAGGAGCACCTCCTCAGCAGAAAGCCGACGAAGATCTAGGGCAGTTTCTTCGTCCGTGCGAATCGTTGCATTATCCAAAGACAATTAGGTCTGGAGTCTCCTCAACATAACATTCTTCCAGCCATAGGGTCTTGACGACCTCTGCACTGCTAAGGTTCAGGGGCCCCGTTATTCTAGCGCCTATTATGTGCAATCCTGAGATATTGCCATGTGATACACGTTCCGTATCCAGCAAGATATCGGCCAGTATCTTCGCTCGTATGCATCGCTCTTGAGGCCAATCCTTACCGTTGATAATTTCGTCATGCTCGGGAAGGCCGGCTCGGAGGGCTACTGCCCATTCCGCACGAGGCGATGCATTCGTGAGCGAGCGCCTGCACCACTACGCCTCTTACTCATCTCCCAAATCGCCGGCAGCGGCTTCGCGGAACTTACTTATATGCCCCTGACCGAACGTACTCCTCTGCCGCGGACAGGGGGCTGATCCAGGCGTTTCCGCGGAAGCGCCTCGTGCAGGATTTCACAAGCCGTCTCCGCGGAAACGTTCTGTCATGCCGCCGACAGGGTCTTCCGGATGCCCGCTCCCGAAGGGCCTGTCAGACGCGAGCCGAGCAGCGGCGCGGGGATCGCCTGGCTGGTATCATGGCATCTTGATGCCTTAATAACCAGGCATTATGATGCTAGGTATGCGTACCACGCTGACGCTTGACGATGACGTAGCTCTCCTGCTCACCGAGACGGCGCACCGTACGCGGACATCCGTCAAGCAGATCGTCAACACGGCGCTCCGTGCCGCCCTCTCCCCGCCAGCCGCGGAGCGGGCACCGTACCGGGAGCACGTCCATCACGCCGAGCTCGCACCCGGCCTGGATCTCGCCGGGTTCAACAAGCTCGCTGACGAGCTCGAGGACGAGGCCATCGTGAGGCTGGCGCAGCAGTGATCATCCCGGATGTCAATCTTCTGCTCTATGCCGTCATTGACGCCTTCCCCCAGCACGAGAAGGCGCGGCAGTGGTGGGAGGACGCCGTCAACTCAGACGAGCTGATCGGCCTGGCCGACCCCGCTATCTACGGCTTCCTGCGCATCAGTACCAACCCGCGGCTCATCAAGCCCCCGCTATCCGCCAACGAGGCTACCCGGCACGTCGAGACCTGGCTCGAGCTGCCGAATGTCCGCTGGGCTCAGCCCGGCTCCGGACATCATGCCCGATCCTTCGCGTATCTCCGCGCCGCCGGGACTGCGGGCAATCTCACCACCGACGCCCAGCTCGCCGCGATCGCGGCCGGCAACAACGCCACCATGTGCTCTAACGACAGCGACTTCGCCCGCTTCGACGACATCCGCTGGCACAACCCCCTCACCGCGTAACCCGGCCAGGATCCGCAGGTGGCGAACAAATGTGCCGGGTTCCTAGAGCTCTTTGGCGAACTCCTGGTAATGCCGGCTGATCCGCTCGCTGGTGCCGTAGTAGGCGTGCCGGCTCATATCCGCGCTGAACCGGCTGGCTGACGGCGTGCGGCCGAGCGCCTCGGCCATCGCGCGGACGTGGTGGGGTGCGCAGCCGCAGCAGATGCCGAAGTAGTTGACTCCCAGCGCGGCCGCTGCCGTCGTGAACGCGCCCACGTCGTAGCGGGTGGCGAGGAACGGGTCCAGCGCGGTCGGGAACGGCCTCCCGTTGGGGGCCTGTTCGTGATCTGGGTCGGTGAGCGACTGGAACGTCGGCTCGGCCTCGGTCGTCCGGTACGGCACCGGCAAGGCGGCGATGTAGCCGTCGCACGCGGCCCGGATCTCACCGAGCAGCGGCAGCATGGTGGCGAGCCCGCGGATGCAGTTCAGCCCGACCACATCGGCCCCGGCGTCTTGCAGCCGACGGCAGGCCGCGCCGATCGGCTCGCCCCCGCGGACGATGGGCTCGCGGTGAATAGTGAGCGTGACCACCGCGTCGAGGCCGTGCGCCTTGATTGCCTCCAGCGCCAGCAGTGCCTCGCCGGGATAGTCGATGGTCTCGGCGATCACGAAGTCGACGCCGGCCTCGGCCGCCCATCCGACCTGCTCGGTGAACATGTCGCGGACGACCTTGTGCGTCGCGGGATCGTCCGGCTCATAGACGTTGGTGTTGCAGATATTGCCGGCCACCAGGGAGTCGTGCTCGGCACCGACCTCCTTGGCGATCCGCAGCGCCTGCCGGTTCATCGGCTCGAGGTCGCCCTCGCGGCCGATCACCGCCAGCTTCTCGCGGTGGGCGTAGTAGGTGAACGCCTCAACCACGTCCGATCCGGCATGCACGAATTCCCGGTGCAGCCCGGCCACCATCTCAGGCTCCTCGAGCACCACCTCGGGGACGAACGCCCCTGCCTGCAAGTAGCCGCGGCGCTCGAACTCGAACAAATATCCCTCGGCGCAGATCACCGGTCCGGTCGCGAGCCGATCGAGAAGCCTACCCATGCACGACACCTCCATGGTCTTATAGTCGGTACGACTGTACCGGGAAAACTTACACGTAGGGATGCCTGGATGAAAGCTTCCGCGCAGGTAGTCGTCATCGGCGGTGGTGTGATCGGCGCCTCGGTCCTGTACCACCTCACCGAACTGGGCTGGACCGACGTGGTGCTCGTCGAGCGCAAGGAGCTCACCGCCGGCTCGACCTGGCACGCCGCGGGCGGCATGCACACGCTCAACGGTGACCCCAATGTCGCGAAGCTGCAGCAGTACACCGTCGAGCTCTATCGCACGATCGAGGAGCGTTCCGGCCAGAACTGCTCCATCCACATGCCGGGCGGGCTGATGCTGGCCGGCGACCGGGAGCGGATGGACTGGCTGCGGATGGCCCAGGCGCGCGGCCGCTACCTCGGCATGGATATGGAGATCATCTCGGCGGCCGAGGCCAAGCGGCTGTTCCCGCTGCTGGAGGAGCGCTACTTCATCGGCGCGCTGTTCGACCCGACCGAGGGTCACGTCGACCCGACGGGGGTCACCCGGGCCTACGCCGGCTGCGCGCGGCAGGCCGGCGCCGAGATCTACCAGCACACCTGGGTGAGCGACCTTCGCCAGCGCCCCGACGGCACGTGGGACGTCATCACCGACTCCGGCGAGATCCACGCCGAGCACATCGTCAACGCCGGCGGGCTGTGGGCCCGTGAGGTGGGTCGGATGATCGGCTTGGAACTGCCCGTGCTCGCGATGGAGCACATGTACCTGATCACAGAAGACATGGACGAAGTGGCCGAGCACAACGCGGCCACCGGACACGAGCTGCCGATGGCCCTGGACTTCGACGGCGAGCTCTACATCCGCCAGGAGGGCGGCGGGATGCTGCTCGGCACGTACGAGCAGGCGTGCGTGCCCTGGTCACCGCGCGAGACGCCGTGGACCTTCGACAAGCAGTTGCTGACTCCCGATCTCGACCGGATCGCCCCGTCCCTGGAGATCGCGTTCAAGCACTATCCGGCCATGGCGGAGGCGGGGATCAAGAACGTGATCAACGGGCCGTTCACCTTCGCGCCGGACGGCAATCCGCTGGTCGGTCCGGTGCCCGGGGTGCGCAACTGCTGGATGGCCTGCGCGGTGATGGCCGGTTTCTCGCAGGGCGGCGGGGTCGGACTCACGCTCGCGCGCTGGATGGTCGACGGCGATCCGGGGGAAGACATCTGGGCGATGGACGTGGCCCGCTACGGCAACTGGGCGAGCCTCGCCTATACCAATGCCAAGGTGCGGGAGAACTACAGCCGCCGGTTCCGCATCACCTTCCCCAACGAGGAACTCCCGGCCGGCCGGCCGCTGCACACCACGCCGGTCTATGACCGGCTCACCGCCCACAACGCGGTATGGGGGGCCGGCTTCGGGCTCGAGCATCCCCTGTGGTTCGCCCGGCCCGGGGAGGAGCCGCGCGAGGACGTGACGTTCCGCCGTTCCAACGCCTTCGGTGTCGTCGCCGAGGAATGCACCACGGTGCGCGAGCGCGTCGGGCTCACCGAGTGCTCCAACTTCGCCAAGTACCGGGTGACCGGCGCCGGCAGCGCCGGCTGGCTGCAAGGGCTGTTTACCAACCGGCTGCCGCGAGCCGGCCGGATCAACCTCACCGCCGCCCTGGATCCCCGCGGTCATATCGTCGGGGAGTTTTCCGTGGCGCGGGTCGGCACCGATGATTTCTTCCTGTTCGGCTCGCAGATCGCCGAGGCGCATCACTCGCGCTGGTTCACCGGCCACCTCGCCGACGGCGTGCGGTTCGACGTGCTGGGCTTGTCCCTGGTCGGTCTCTCGCTGGCCGGCCCGCACGCCCGCGACGTGCTCCAATCGGTCACCGACGTATCCTTGGCGACCGAGGATTACCCGTTCATGACGTTCCGCCGGATCGACGTGGGGATGATCCCCGCCTACGTCGGCCGGATGACCTACTCCGGGGATCTCGGCTACGAGATCTGGGTCGCACCGGAGTACCAGCGAGCACTGTTCGACCTGCTGTGGCAGGCCGGGCAGCCCTACGGCATCGGCCTGTTCGGGTTCCGGGCGCTGATGTCGCTGCGCATGGAGAAGATGTTCGGTACCTGGTTCCGCGAGTACCGTCCGATCTACACGCCGGTAGAGGCGCAGATGCACCGATCGCTCAAGCTCGATCACGACTTCATCGGCCGGGCCGCGGTGGAGGCGGAACTGGCGCGCGGCCCGGCTCGGACGCTCGGCTACTTCGACGTTACCCCCGATCCGGCGGAACCGGCCGACGTCGTCGGCGACGAGCCGATCTGGCACGACGGGGCGGTGGTGGGCTGGGTGACGTCCGGCGCGTACGCGCATTACAGCGACCGCTCGCTCGCGTTCGGCTACGTGCCGAGCGAACTCGCGGTGCCCGGCGCGATGTTCGAGGTGGAGATCATCGGCCAGCGCCGTCCGGCGAGGCTGCTGCCAGAACCGGTGCTCGACCCGGCGGGCCAGCGCATGCGCGCCTAATGGGACAACACTGATGGGTCGACACTGATGGGACGCCGTCCTGACCCCGGACGACGGGCCGAGCTACTGGACGAGGTGGTCCGCTACCTCGGCCGCCACGGCATCGCCGGCGTGTCGCTGCGGCCAGTGGCCCGCGCGCTTGGCGTGTCGGTCAACGCGCTGGTGCATCACTTCGGCAGCAAGGACGAGCTGGTGGTCGCCGCCTTGCGGCGGGCCGCTGAGATCCAGCGAGGAGTCGAAGGGCGGTGGCGGCGGCAGGTACCTCGCCTCTCCACCGCGGAGCTGCAGCGGCGCTGGTGGCGGTGGATCAACCGCAGCCCGGAGCACCTGGCGCTGGTGCGCCTGGGTCTCGAAGCCGCCACGCTGGACGCCACGGTCAGCGGCCTGCCCGGTGATGTGCGCGCGGAGCAGATCTCGTTCTGGCGCGAGGGCATCGCCGACGGCCTGATCGCCGACGGCATCAGGCCCGAGGACGCCGAACGCGAGGCGTCGCTGGTCAAGGCGACGTTCACCGGCCTGGTGCTCGACCTGCTGGCCACCGGTCACCGCAAGCGGCTCACCGACGCGCTTGAATGCACCCTCAGCCGCCTCGACGACCTGACGCAATCGGTCCCGTGAGGGTGGCCGCGGGCACCCTCACGGGACCGTGCGGTCCAGGCCGGCCAGGCCGTCGGCCATCGAGCGGAACAGCGGATCGGTGTGACTGGTCAGGGTGGCGTAGACCTGGTTGATCTGCCGGTAGGCACGGGCGGCCCCGGGGTCCGGGGTGAACTCCTGGCCGGGACTGACCATCGCGGCGGTGGCCTGGTCCCAGCCGGGGTAGATGCCGTGGCCGACGGCGGCGCAGATGGCCGCGCCGAGGCCGGCGGCGTCGGTGACGGTGGTGCGGCGAGCGGGGCGGCCGTAGACGTCGGCGACGATCTGCATCATCAGGTCGGAACGGGACCCGCCCCCGGACACCAGCACCGGCGAGAGCCGGCGGCCCAGCGCGCGTTCCATCGCCGCGGTGTTGTTGGCCATGGTCAGGGCGATGCCCTCGAGGATGGAGCGGTAGATGTGCGCGCGCCCCTGGCTGCCGTCGAAGCCCAGCAGCGCGCCGCGGCGCCAGGGCGCCTGCCCCGGTGCCAGCCAGTCCGGGATGGTCAGCAGCCCGTTGCTGCCCGGCGCCAGCTCACTGGCGGCCGCGTTGAGGCCATCCTCCAGGTGCGCCGTTTCCAGGCGCGCGTCCGGCCCCTCCAGCAGGGTCCGGTACCAGCTGACCGTCCACATGCCGCGGCGGATCCCGGTGCTCTCGTACAGATAGGTCCCGGGCCGGGCCGCGAAGTTGGCCCAGTAACTGCCGTCCGCGCCAGCTGAGGAGCCGGCTGAGGACGAGCCGATGGTCATGGCCGCGATGTAGGTGCCCAGCGACAGCAGCACGGTGCCGTCGTCGTCCAGGCCGCTGCCCAGCGCCTCGACGGCCTTGTCGTTGGCCGTGGCGTACACCGGCAGGCCAGCCGGGATGCCGGTGGCCCCGGCCGCCTCAGGGGTCACCTGGCCGAGCCGGCCGCCCGGGGGGACCAGGTCGAAGAGCATGTCGCGCGGCAGGCCGGCGGCGGCGTAGCGGTGCGGATCGTCCGGCCAGGCCGCGGTGTCATGGTCGATGGGCCACATGCCCGCGTAGTTGGCCGCGGTGTCGGTGAACTGACCGGTCAGGCGGTGGGTGATGTAACCCGAGGAGGTGGTGACGTAGCGGGCTTGGGGGTTGTCGCCCCGGTAGGGCCGGGCGACCCGCTCGTCCATCCAGCTCAGTACCGGTTCGGCCAGGCGGCCGTCGGCCCTCAGCAGGGCCCGGCAGAAGCGGATGGTGCACAAGCCCACCGCGGCGATGTCGGCCGGGTCGCCGGGGAAGGCGGCCACGACGTCACGGCAGGCGCCGGCGATGGACTCCCAGATGTCGTCATCGGGGTGGACGGCATGCCCTGGCACCGAGATGTCATACGGCTGAAGCCGCCTGCTGGCCGCGGCCAGGGACCGGCCGCGGCCGTCGAAGATCGTCACCTTGGTGCTCTGCGAGCCGTTGTCGATGGCCAGCAGGTACGGCTTCATGACGGGATCGGGAAGATCGTGCCCGCGTTCATCACGCCCTCGGGGTCGAACGCCTGCTTCAGGGTCGTCAGCAGCCAGTAGGCGCTGCCGTGCTCCTCGGCCACCCACGGGGTGCGGTACTTGCCGATCCCGTGGTGGTGCACCATCGACCCGCCCGCCCGCAGGGCTTCCTCGACGATGATCGCGTTCAGCGGCTTGTGGTAGACCTCGATCTCCTCGCGCGGGCTGCACCTGATCTCGTAGTCGTAGACGAAATACAGGTTGGTCCCGGTCTGGTAGCTGTGCGAGGAATGGGCGCCGAGCATAGTCAGGTCA
>JBEKJP010000153.1:0-17876 GCA_050011155.1 Streptosporangiaceae bacterium | reverse complement strand
TTGAGCCCCTCTTCGATCATGCGATTGACGGCGTTGACGCCGCCACCGCCGATTCCGACGACCTTGATAACCGCCAGATAGTTCTGCGGTGCTGCCACGAGGAGGGTACCTTTCCGCTCGTTTTACCTCAGGCGTCCCGGCAGGCGGGAGGCGTTTTTTCCGATACCTCCCTGAATTTGCCTCCGGGGCAATATTCAGTCACCATCAGGTTTCACCCTCAGGTTAAGATTTAGAGTTTTGCCTTCCGTCCGATTGATACGGACAGTAGGGTCGGACGGCACCCGGGTCAACTAACCACGCGCGAAGCGGTCTGCGTGTCGCGGGTCAGCACGAGCCCGGAGACCTGGGTTACCTGGCCAGGACAGATCCCTGCGCGCTCACATCGTAGTAGCTCAGGCGGGACCGCATGAGAACGGCAAGCTCCTCCCCCTTGGCCACGGCGCGATCGGTGCCGCCCCACAGCACCGTCACCGGGTGCGGCGCACCGGATAGTTCCAGGGTGACCTGATCCGGGGCCGGCGCGGCGACCGAGGTCACGGAAAGGCGCAGCCAGGCGGGCAGTTCGCCGAGGACGGTGGCCGCCGCCGCCAGGTCCGGATCGCCGGGCAGCGCGGCGACGGGGGTCGTGGTGAGGTAGAGCGGCAGGCCCGCGGCGCGGCGGGCGGACCAGCGGACCACCACGCCGCCGGGGTCCATCAGGTCGTATCCCCCGCCGGGGGCGGTCAGGATGAGCGCCGGGATCCGCTCCCGCACCACGATCACCACCCGGTCCGGCCAGGACCTGGTGACCTGCGCGCCGCGGACCTGCCTGATCAGGTCGATCCGCGCCTCGGCCTGGGCGGTGTTCACCCGGATCAGCGGCGTGCCCGGCTCGACGCCGGCCTCCGCGAGGATCTCGGATTCCGGCACCAGGCGCGTCCCCGTGACGACCACCGAGCGGACGACGAGGAACGGGGACATGAACACGACCCACCCGGCCACGGCCACGACGCCGACCGCGAGGAGCGCGAAGAACGCCACCCGCCACTGCTGGCCCGGAGCGGGCCGCTTTCCCGCCTTAGCCGCAGAAGTCGGACTATCACCAGCGGCTTCTCCCAGGGAGGAGACGTCCTCCCGGGGGATGCCGCTGGATTCGGTCACTCCCTGGGACCCCCACGCAGGATCTCGAGCAGCCGCGGACCGAGCGCGGTGATGTCCCCGGCCCCCATGGTCAGCACCAGGTCGCCGGGCTCGGCGATCGCGTCGATCACCGCGGCGGCCCGGTCCGGAGCCGACACGAACCGGGCGCGCCCGCCGGGGACGGCGTCCGCGACGAGCCGGCCGCTGACGCCGGGCTCGGGGTCTTCCCTGGCGGCGTACACGTCGAGCACGATGGCCTCGTCGGCCAGCCCGAGCGCCACGCCGAACTCGGCCGCGAAGATCCTGGTCCGGCTGAACAGGTGCGGCTGGAAGATCGCGATGACCCGCCCCTTGCCCGCCGCGTCGGTGATATCCCTGGCCGCGCGCAGGTCGGCGGCGAGCTCGGTCGGATGGTGCGCGTAACTGTCGAGCACGCGTACCCCGCGCGCCTCGCCCTTGAGCTCCATCCGGCGCTGCGCGCCGCGGTAACCGGCGATGGCCGCGGCGACCCGGGGTGGCGCGAAGCCGAGCTCGACGGCGGCGGCGAAGGCGGCGGCGGCGTTCAGGGCGTTGTGATGACCGGGCACGTCCAACGTCAGCTGAGCAAAGATTTCACCGAACGGGCTGCGGTCAGCCGCCACGGTAAAGCTGATCGCCATCCCGCGGGAAGCCACGTCGAGGAGCCTGTAGTCGGCCCGCGGGGACTCGCCGTACCGGCGGACGCGTCCGGGATCCAGGCGTGCCGCGACCGTCTCCGCACCCGGATCGTCCGCGCAGGTCAGCACCATGCCGTTGGTGTGCTGGCCGAACGTGGCGAACGTGGCCTCGATGTCCGCCAGGCTCTCGTAGTTGTCCAGGTGGTCGGCCTCGACGTTGGTGATGACCGCCATGTCGGGCGAGAGCAGCAGGAACGACCGGTCGCTCTCGTCCGCCTCGGCCACGAAGTCCGGGCCCGAGCCGTCCTCCGCGCCGAGTCCGGTCTCGGTGAGGATCCCGCCGATGGCGTAGCCCGGGTCGGCGCCGCATTCCCTCAGCACCGTGGTGAGCATGGAGGTGGTGGTGGTCTTGCCGTGCGTTCCCGCGATCGCGATCACCCGCCGGCCCATCATGACCGAGGCCAGGGCGGCCGCCCGGTGCATCACCCGGAGGCCGCGCCGGGTCGCTTCGGTCAGCTCCGGGTTGTCCGGCCGGATGGCACTCGACACCACCAGCGTGTCGCCGGGGCCGAGGGAACCCAGGTTGCCCGCCGCGTGCCCGATGTGCACCCGGGCGCCGAGCGTCCTGAGCTCGCCGAGCAGCGCCGAGTCCCTCGCGTCGCTGCCGGACACGCCGATGCCGCGGGCCAGCATGATCCGCGCGATGCCGGACATGCCCGCCCCGCCGATGCCGGCGAAGTGCACCCGGCCGAGCCGGGCGGCGGGCACCGGCGGCTCACCCGGAGTGGTCAGGCTGCTGTGCATCTCAAGGCTTTCCGTTGATGATGTTGATGACCGCCTCGGCCAGCCAGCGATCGGCGTCACCGCGCCCGAGCGACGCGGCCGCCTCCGACATGTCCGCCACCTGGTCGATATTCACCAGCACGGGCAGCAGGGTGTCACGGATCCACTCGGGGGTCAGGTCGGCGTCGGTCACCAGCATGCCACCGCCCCGCTGCACGATCGGGAGCGCGTTCAGCCGCTGCTCGCCGTTGCCGATGGGGAGCGGCACGTAGGCGGCCGGCAGGCCGACGGCGGTGAGCTCGGCGCAGGTCATCGCGCCCGCCCGGCACAGCGCGAAGTCCGCGGCCGCGTAGGCCAGGTCCATCCGGTCGATGTAGGGAGTGGCCACGTAGGGCACACCGGTCGACGTCACGGGCGCGTCGTGGCCGTTGCGCGGGCCGATGATGTGCAGCACCTGGACGCCCGCGGCCCGGAGCGCGTCCGCCGCCCCGAACACCGCCGCGTTCAGCGACCGCGCGCCCTGTGATCCGCCCGTCACCAGCAGCACGGGCATATCGGGCCGCAGGCCGAAGTGGGCGCGGGCCTTGTCGCCGAGCCCGAGCCGGTCGAGTTCGGCGATTTCGCGCCTGATCGGGATGCCCAGGTACTTGCCGTTCCGCAGCACGGTGTCGGGATGGCCGGTGAAGACGTGCGTGGTGAACCTGGCCCCGAGCCGGTTGGCCAGGCCCGGCTTGGGGTTGGCCTCGTGCACCACGATCGGGACCCGGCGCCGCCGGGCCGCCAGGTAGGCGGGGGTAGCGACGTAGCCGCCGAAGCCGACGAGTACCTGCGCCCTGGTCCGGTCGAGCGCGGCGGCGGCGGCGTTGATGGCACCGGCCAGCCGGCCGGGCACCGTGAGCAGCTTAGGCGTCACCGACCTGGGCATCGGCACGGCGGGGATGAGTTCCAGCGGGTACCCGCGCAGCGGGATCAGCCGGGTTTCCAGGCCGCGTTCGGTGCCCAGGCAGGTCACCTCGGCGCCGGGATCAATCAGGCGCAAGGCGTCAGCCAGCGCCAGCGCTGGTTCGATGTGCCCGGCGGACCCGCCGCCGGCAAGCAGTACCCTCATGACTCGTCCCGCTCTACTGGCGCCGCTCTTTTACCTTCGGCGCTTTGATAGACCGAGCCAGCTTAGAACGCGCCGGGGCCAGCCGGGGCCACGTGCGGCCAAAGCCTCGCGGGCGCCGGGCTCCAGCCGGGCGAAAGACATGAGCATGCCCAGGGCGATGAGCGTCACCAGCAAGGACGACAGCCCGGCGGAGACGAGCGGGAGCGGCACCCCGGTGATGGGCAGGATGCCGATCACCGCGCCGATGTTGACCGTGGCCTGCATGACGATCCACGCCGTGATGGCGGCCGCGCCCAGGCGGCAGAAGACGTCCGGCACGCGCCGGGCGATCCGGAGCCCGGCGAAGGCCAGGCCGCCGTAGAGCAGCGTCACGCACAGCGTCCCGACCAGCCCGAGTTCCTCGCCGATGATGGCGAAGATGAAATCGCTGGTGGACTCGGGCACGTAGCCCCACTTCTCGCTGCTGGCGCCGAGGCCCACGCCGAAGATGCCGCCCGAGGACAGCGCGTACTTCCCGTGGATGCCCTGCCAGTTCGCGCCGGTGACGCCGTCCTGCGGGTTGAGGTAGCCGGTGAGGCGCTCGAACCGGTACTTCGCCGAGACGATCATGAGGACCATGGCCAGCGCCATCAAGATCAGCAGGCCGCTGAAGATACGCCCCGGGGTGCCGATGACCCACAGCAGGGACAGGAAGACAACCAGCAGGATGAACGTGGTGCCGAGGTCGTCGCCGGTCATCACGAGCAGGCAGAGCAGGCCGGCCCCGGGCATGAGCGGCACGAGAATGTGCCGCCAGTCGGCCAGCTGGCCGAGCTTCTCCTTGCGGGCCAGCAGGTCGGCCCCCCACACCACCAGGGCGAGCTTGGCGATCTCCGACGGCTGGATCTGCTGGCCGCCGATGTTGATCCAGCGCGACGCGCCGTTCTGCGTGACGCCGACGCCGTGGATGAGCGTCAGGCCGAGCCCGACCACCGCGATCGCGAGCAGGGGGTAGGCCAGAGCCCGGAACAGCCGGGGGGACGAGCGCGCCGCCACCCACATCAGCGGCAGGCCGACGGCGGCGCCCAGCAGCTGCTTCTTGAAGTCCGAGTACGGGCCGAGCCCCGCCGCCAGGTCGGCCACCGAACCGGTGGACTGCACCATGACCAGGCCGAGCCCGAGCAGCAGCGTGGTGATGCCGAGCACGAGATAGTAGGACGTGAGCGGCCGGTCGAGCAGGGCGCGCCACACCCCGATCCGGCTCCTGATGTCCCGCACGCCGGCCAGGCCCGGCAGCCGCACCGCGTCCGGCTCGGGCAGGTTGAGATCCGCGAGCTCCTGCTGCATGGTTCCAAGTCTGTTGGCCGGACCGCGGCAAGACCGGGACATCCGGCGCGTGTCGCCCAGATTCCGGGGCCAGATTGCGGGCGACGGAGATGAAGCAGTCACTGGTATCTGGCATGATGTATACCAATGAGCAAGTCAGAATCCACGCGCTTCCCGGTGACGGTTACCCGGCTTCCTGTGACGCGCTGTGATGTGTGCGGGCGCACCCTGGCCTACCGCCCCGGTCAGGCCAGCGCGGTGCTGACCCAGCATTACAACCGGATGCATCCGGAGGCTCTCACCGGCACCCGGGACAACTCCCGCTAGGCGGGGTATTTCCTGGTCGAAGCAGGTCATCGCGTCGGGCAGTCTGGAATCATGGCAGAAAAGCTGACGATGATGGCGGTACACGCGCACCCCGACGACGAGGCATCGAGCACCGGGGGCGTGCTCGCGACCTACGCCGCCCAGGGCATCAGGACCGTGGTCGTGACGTGTACCAATGGCGAGTTCGGGGACGCCGACGGCGGGGTCAAGCCCGGGCAGGACGGGCACGACGAGCAGGCGGTGGCCCAGCAGCGCCTGGCCGAGCTGCGCGAGTCCTGCGCGATCCTGGGCGTGAGCGACCTCGAGCTTCTCGGATATCACGACTCCGGCATGCCGGAATGGGACTACAAGGACCGGCCGGATGCCTTCTGCAACATTCCCGAGGCAGTTGTGGCGGCCCGGATCTCGGAGCTGATCGGCAAGTACCAGCCGCAGGTGCTGATCACCTACGACGACCAGGGTCCGTACCAGCATCCCGACCACGTGCACGCGAGCCGCTGCGCCCAGCAGGCGTTCGCGGCCAGCGCCAGCACGGGCGGCAGCAGCACGGGCGGCGGCAGCGTGGCCAAGCTCTACCTCAGCGCGATGCGCGGCAGCGACTGGCGCAAGATCTGGGAGGCGCTGCGCGAACTGGGCGCCGAGGTGCCCGACTGGGACGAGCCGGACCCGGAGGTCATGCGCCGCGGGCTCGAGTCCGAGCAGCGCATCACGACCACCGTCGACATCCGGGCGATGCTCCCCCGTAAGCGCGAGGCCCTGTTCGCGCACGACAGCCAGATCGGCGGCGAGTCGTGGTTCAGCAAGATCCCGCCGGAGGTCGCCGAGGCCACCTTCGGCCGGGAGAGCTTCATCCGGGCGAGCGACACCACCGGGGCCCCGTTGCCCGAGGACGACCTGTTCGCCGGGCTGCGGCCGTGACCGCCGGGACCCAGGGACCCTACGCCGACGCGGCGGGCCTGGTCGAGCGGTCCGCCGCGGCCTTCGCCGCCGCCGTCCCGGTCGCGCCGCAGGACGACGGGTACTTCGGCCCCGCCAGCGTGACCTGGCGGGTCAGCGCCGATCTGTCCGCACCGGTGGCGGGGCTGCGCTCGCTGCTGATGCAGGCGCTGCACCCGCTGGCCATGGCCGGCGTCGACCAGCACAGCGACTGGCGGACCGATCCGGTCGGCCGGCTGGCGGCGACCTCCGCCTACGAGGTCACGGTCACGTTCGGGGACCGGGCCAGCGCCCGGCGGGTCGCCGGGCGGGTCCAGGCCATTCACGAGCACGTCCGCGGCGTGGACACGGTGACCGGCCTGCCGTACCAGGCGGGCGATCCCGCGCTGCTGCTGTGGGTGCACGCCGCTCTGGTGGATTCGGGCCTGGCCGCCGGCGCGCTGTTCGGCACGGCCCTGACGGACGCCGATGCCGACGCCTACGTGGCCGAGATGGCGATCGCGGCCGAACTGCTCGGGACGCCGCGTGAGATCATCCCGGACAGCGTGGCCGCCCTCGGCCGGTACATCGAAGGCGTCCGCCCGGAGCTGCGGCTCACTCCCGCCGCCGCGGAATCCATGGGGTACCTGCTCGACCCGCCCGGCCTGGACGAGGATATCGCCGAGCTGTGGCAGGACATCAGGGACGCCGCGGTGACGACGCTACCCGGCTGGGCCGTCGCGATGTACGGCTTCCCCGAGCCCGCTGCGCTGACCGAGCCGCGGCGGACCGAGATCCGCCAGGCGCTCGGCGTGCTCGACGCGGTCTTCATGGGCGAGCCCGGCGTGCTCGAAGCCCGGCAGCGGATCGCCGTGCGGATGCGCGCGGCGGCCCGGTCATGAAGGGAAAATACCTGGCCGCCGCGGCGGGCATCGGCGGCCTGTCGATCGCGGCGCTCGTGCTGGTCCGGGGCCGGGGGCGGGCGCGTACCCGGAACCTGCGGCTCGAGCGCGGGATGGCGGCGGTGCGGCTGGCCGCGCGCGGCGGGGCGCGCTACGCGACCAGTGCCCCCCGGCTGTTCGCCAGCGCGGGCGAGCACCGGCAGGCGCTGCGGAACGACCTGGCGCTGCGGACCGCCGAGGACGTCGCCGTCACCCTGGGAACGATGAAGGGCGTGCTGATGAAGCTGGGCCAGATGGCCAGCTACGTCGACGACGGCCTGTCCCCCGCCGCCCGCCGGACGCTGAGCCGGCTCCAGGACAGCGTGCCGCCGATGAGCCCGGAGCTAGCCGCGCAGGTCATCGCCGAGGAACTCGGCGGGCCGCCGGAACGGGTCTTCGCCACCTGGGACCCCGACCCCATCGCGGCCGCGTCGATCGGGCAGGTCCACCGCGCGATCACTCACGACGGCCGCGCCGTGGCGGTCAAGGTGCAGTACCCGGGCATCGCCGAGACCATCGAGGCCGACCTGGGCAACGTGGCCCTGCTGCGCCGGATGCTGAAGATCACCGCGCCCATGCAGGACGTCGACGCCCTCCTCGCCGAGCTGCGCGAACGCGTAACCGAGGAGCTCGACTACCGGCGGGAGGCCCGGAACCAGCAGATGTTCGCCCGCTACTACGCGGGCCACCCGACCATTCACGTCCCCGGCATCGTCCCCGAGCTGTCCACTCGGCGCGTGGTGACCAGCGAACTGGCCGACGGCGCGCGGTTCGCCGAGCTGGCCACCTGGTCGCAGGCCGAGCGAGACCTGGCCGCCGAGACCATCTACCGCTTCGTGTTCCGCAGCCTGTACGAGATGCACGCCTTCAACGGCGACCCGCACCCGGGCAACTACCTGTTCCACGGGGGCGGCCGGGTCACGTTCCTGGACTTCGGCCTGGTCAAGTACTTCACCGAGGACGAGCTCCAGCCGCTGGTGGCGATGGTCAAGCACCTGTGCGTCGACGGCGACCCGGAGAGGTTCCGCCGGGCCATGGAGGAGGCCGGATTCCTGATGCCCGGCGCCCCGCTGCCCACCGACATGATCGTCGACCACATGGCGGTGTTCTACGACACGGTCCGCGAGCGGGGCCCGCGGACCATGACGGGTTCCTACGCCACAACGGTGACCAGGCGCTTCTTCGATTTCCGGAGCCCGCTCGCCGCCTACGCGCAGATTCCCAGGTCCTACGTCATCCTGCAGCGCATCAACCTGGGCCTGTTCGCTCTCCTGGGCGAGCTGTCCGCGACCGCGGACTGGCGGGGTATCGCCGAGGAGATCTGGCCGTTCGTCCAGGGGCCCTCGACCACCCCCATGGGCGAGGCCGAGGCCGGGTGGCGCGCCGCCAGAACCGGGGCGGGCCACCCGGGCCGTTCGGCCGGATTATTGCTTGGTGAACGGTAGCGGCGGATTGCCGAACTGCGGGATCAGGTTGAAGGGGCGCAGGTATACGGCCGGGCTGTAGCTGATGAAGGCGGGCGCGGTCGGGACGATCTTGCCGCCGCTGGTGAAGATGTTGAGGCCGGGGCCGAGCGCCGCGGCGGCGGAGTTCAGGCCGGCCGGGCTGGGCACGTTCCACTGCCCGGTGGACAGCCGGTTCTCCAGCGTCTGGACGGCGGTGACCGTCTCGGCCGGGGTAAACGCGCAGTGGCCGGCCCGGTTCACGAAGACCTGGCGGAGCAGGGCGCTCTTGTGGGCCCGCTTGACGGCGCTGGCGTACGCCTGCTCGTTCTCCGGGACCACCAGGCCGTCGCCGGTGGTGTGCATGGTGAGCACCGGGACCGAGATGCCGCCGTCGAAGGCGATGTTCTTGATCAGGTAGGCCTCGGCGTTCGGGTTGGCCTTGGTCCGCTTGCCGGCCTGCAGCGTCAGCACGTCGCGGCCGAGGCTGAGCCCGGCCGACTGGTACAGCGCCGTGACCTCCTTGAGGTCGGCCGACTTGGACAGGTCGTTGACGTAGTTCACGCCGGTGTTCCAGGACGGGTTACCGCCCGCCTTGGCCTCCAGGTCGGCCCGGAAGGCGAAGATGAACGGGAAGGTGACCTGGGTGTCCCAGAGGAACTGGTTGGCCTCCTGGGCGGCGTAATCGGTGGACGCCGGCTCGGGCGACAGCGGGGTGAACCAGCCGGGGGTGTCGGCCAGGGCCGCCACCAGGGCGAGCCGGGCCCGGCCCTGCGGGGTCTGCTGCGCCTTGGTGACCGCGGCCTCCGAGCTCTGCAGGTTGGCGGTCGGGTTGGTGATGTTGACGATCTGGACCGAGGGGTCGATCAGCTGCTGGAACGCGTACGCCCCGTCCAGCGCGGTGTTCCAGGTGGCCACGCCGCCGGACAGCACGCCGCACATGGGCAGCGCGGCGTTGAACTGCTTCGGGTAGTCCTGGATCAGCCCGGCGGTGATGATGCCGCCCAGCGAGTGCCCCCAGGCGACCGTGGTCTGGGGTTTGCCGTACAGGCCGCCGAAGGTGTTCAGCGTGTTGATCTGGTCGGGCAGCGCGTCGGCGATGGCCCAGCCGGTGGAGGCGTAGGACGAGCCCGCCAGCGCGTAGCCGCGGGACAGCATCCAGGCGGCGGTCACCGGGTCGCCCGCGTCCTCGGCCGGGTTGGCCGCGCCGGGCGTGACATAACCGTGGCTGTAGAGGTACAGCGTCCCGTTCCAGGCGCCCGCCGGGCACTGGATCAGGTACGTCGCGCCGTCGGCCAGCTTCCCGTTGACCGTGCTCACGCTGCCGGATCCGCCGCACGTCGACGCCGCCGAGGCGGTACCCGCCGTGCTGGCGGTGAACCCGCCGACGGCTAGGCCCGCAGTCAGCACCAGACCGGCAATTCTCTTCAAACGCACCATTAGCCCCTCGCTCCACAGGCCTTGCCTTAAGGTCGGAAGGTAACTTACCGTCAGGCCGGGCGAGTCGGTACATGAGGCTTCAAGTTGGCTGAAATTAAACAGAAACTTCGCTGAATCGCGTCCTTGGTAGCTTGCTTTCAGCCGGGCCGCCTCCTCCGGCGGGAGACTGGATCCCATGCCACGGCGGAATCGCGTGACGCCGTACGGCGAGCTGATCGCCGTGCTGACCCGCGCTAGCCGAACCAGCCGGGCACGTCGAGCCGGAACGTCTCGCCCGGCGCCATCGTCCGCAGCCCCGCTTCCAGCTCGGCTAGCCGGGTGGCGCCCAGCGCGTCCGCCCACCGCGACCGGATATCGCCGAAGATCATCGCCGACAAGGTCAGGACCCCGATGCCGCTTGGAGTGAGCCGGACCAGCTTGCGCCGCCGGTCGGCGTCGTCGCCGGCCCGGTGGACGTAGCCCAGTTCTTCGAGGCGGTCGATCGTCTTGCCCGCCGCCTGCTTGGAGATGCCCAGCCGACGGCCGGCCTCGGTGGCCGTGGCCCCGTCCAGGCCGATCGCCTGCAACGCGAAGCCGTGCGCAGGCCGCAGGTCGGGGTGACCGCGACGGGCTAGCTCGGCGTGGAGTTCGTCGATGATCGACCGGAAGCCGCCGAACAGCAGCAGCGGCAACTCGAAGCCGTAGGCATCATTTGACATAGATCGACAACCTTGTTTACTGTTTTGGACAACCTAGTTGTCTAGCTTACGCGAGGAAAAGATCATCATGCCTGCTGGCGTCTTCACTGAGCACACCGCCGAGTCCGCGCCGCCCGCCGCCCGCCGGTTCCTGACCGCGACCCAGGCCCATCTCGGCTACCTCCCGGCGGGCATGGCCCGGATGGCGGCGTCGCCGCAACTGGTCGACGGTTTCCTGAAGCTCACCGCGATCTTCGACAGCACCACGCTCGACCCGGTAGCCCGCGAGGTGCTGGTCATGACCGTCGCCACCAGGAACCGCTGTCACATCTGCGTGGCCATGCACACGGCCGCGCTGACCGCCCTCGGCGCCAGCCCTGAGCTCATCGCGGCGCTGCGCAGCTCCGACCCGATCCCAGACGGGCGCCTAGACGCGATCCGGATCTTCACCCTGCGGGTCATGGATACGGCGGGCGAGGTGGGCGAGGCGGCCCTGCGGGAGTTCCTGGGCCGTGGCTACACCACCCAGAACGCGCTCGAGGTCGTGCTCGGGATCGGCACCTACACGATGTCCACCCTGGCCAACCGGCTCACCGGCGCCCCCGTCGACGACCAGCTGACCGACCACACCTGGCACCCAGAGACGGCCTGACCCGCCGCTAGGGCGCCCGGCGCTATCGTGCAGCATGGCGGAAAACGACGAGGGCAGCCGGGTGGCCCTGCGGGCGATCGCGGCGGGCGACCAGGACGAGTTCCTCGCGCTGGCGCGGGCCAGCGTCGGCCTGCACCATCCGTGGTACTCGATGCCCACCACACCGGAGGCATTCCGGGCCTACCTGACCAGGTACGCGCAGCCCGCCACCGAGGGCTTCCTGGTCTGCGCGCTCGACGGCGGCGCCATGGCGGGCATGATTACCATCGACTCGATCGTCCGGGGACGGTTCCAGTCGGCCAGCTTGAGCTACGCGGCGTTCGCACCGGCGGCCGGACGGGGCTACATGTCCGAGGGGCTGGCCCTCGTGCTCGAGCACGCGTTCCAGGAAATGCGGCTGCACCGGCTCGAGGCCAACATACAGCCGGGCAACCAGTCCTCGCTGCGGCTGGTCCAGCGGCTCGGGTTCCGCCACGAGGGCTACGCCCCGGCCATGCTGTTCATCGACGGCGCCTGGCGGGACCACGAGCGCTGGGCCATCACCCGCGAGATGACAGACTTCCCTCCCGTCCCCCCGCACCCCACCCAGCCCGCGAGGTAGCCGGGGTCAGCCGACGTAGAAGATGCCGAGGCCAAGGGCGACGCAGATGCCGGCGATGATCCAGAAGCGGACGACGATGGTGGTCTCGGCCCAGCCGGCCAGCTCGAAGTGGTGCTGCAGCGGGGCCATCCGGAACACCCGTTTGTGGGTCAGCTTGAACGAGCCCACCTGGATCAGCACCGACAGCGTGATGATGACGAACAGGCCGCCGAGCAGGAACAGCAGCAGCTCGGTCCGGGTGGTGATGGCCAGCCCGGCGATGGCGCCGCCGAGCGACAGTGACCCGGTGTCGCCCATGAAGATCTTGGCGGGCGGCGCGTTCCACCACAGGAAGCCGGCGCAGGCGCCCATCACGGTGGCGGCCACGATGGCCAGGTCCTGCGGGTCGCGGACGTCGTAGCACGCCTGGGCGAGGAAGACCGTGCAGTCGTTCCGCAGCTGCCAGATCCCGATGATCATGTAGGCGGCGAGGACCAGGATGGCCGCGCCGGTGGCCAGGCCGTCCAGTCCGTCGGTGAGGTTCACGCCGTTGGAGGTCCCGGCCACCATGAGGATGACCCAGACCACGAAGAGCACCGGCCCGATGGAGATGCCGAAGTCGGCGTAGAAGGACAGGTGGGTGGACGCCGGAGTGAGGTCGTACCCGTCGGGGAACCTGATCGCGAGCAGCGCGAACACGCCGCCCACCACGGCCTGGCCGGCCAGCTTGGCCCCGCTGCGCAGGCCCAGGCTGCGCTGCATGTACAGCTTGATGAAGTCGTCCGCGAACCCGACCAGGCCGAGCCCGGTCATCAGGAACAGCACGAGCAGCCCGGACGCCGACATGGGGTTGCCGGTGACGAGGTGGCCGATCAGGTATCCGGTCAGCGACGCGATGATGATCACCGTGCCGCCCATGGTGGGCGTGCCCCGCTTGGACAGGTGCCCGGCCGGCCCGTCCGACCTGATCTCCTGGCCGTAGCCGCGCCGGCTGAATGTCTTGATCGCGAGCGGGGTGCCGAACAGCGCGATGAACATCGACACGGCGGCAGACAGCAGAACGGTCTTCACTGGCCGGCCTCCCCCAGCAGGGCAGCGGCGACGCCTTCCAGATGCGCCGCTCGGGATGCCTTTACCAGTACGACGTCCGAGGGCTTGAGCCGGTTCGCAAGGATTTGGACGGCGGTCGCACCGTCCGCCACCGCCTGCGCCTCGCCGGTCCAGGACCGGACCCGGCGCGTGCCGTCCAGCAGCGGCGCGGCCTCCTCGCCCACCGCGATCAGCCCGGCCAGGGCGGACCCGGCCTGCCCCGGGCCTCCCAGCCCGGCGGCGTACTCCCCGATGTCTTCGTGGCTGGCCCGCGAGGTGTCGCCGAGCTCGGCCATGTGGCCGAGGACGGCGAAGCCGCGGCCGCCCTGTCCCACACTGGCCTGAGTGAGGTGCGCGAGCGCGTCGAGCGCGGCCCGGACGGATTCGGGGTTCGCGTTGTAGGCGTCGTTGATGACCGTTACCCCATCCCGCCGCTGGTGGACCTCCATCCGCCACCGGCTGCGCGCCACCGCGGCCCGCAGGCCGTCCGCGATGCCGTCCAGGTCCAGTCCGAGCTCGCGGGCCAGGGCCGCGGCGGCCAGGGCGTTCGGCACGTTATGGGCCCCGTGCAGACGCATGGTTACCGGCGCGGAACCTTCGGGGGTCAGCAGGGTGAAGCTCGGGCGCCCGAGGTCGTCGAGCCGGATGTCCGTGGCCCGGACCGCGGCCCCGCGGGCGCCGGGCTCGGGCGCGCACGAGAACGTGACGACCCGGGCCTGGGTCCGGTCCGCCATGGCCAGGACGCGGGGGTCGTCGGCGTTCAGGATGGCCACGCCGTCCGCGGGCAGCGCCTCGGGCAGCTCGCCCTTGGCCCGCGCCACCTGGTCCAGGCCGCCGAACTCGCCCGCGTGCGCGTGCCCCACGTTCAGGACCACGCCGTAGCCGGGCGGCGCGACGCGGCACAGGTAGGCGATGTGCCCGACGCCCCGGGCGGACAGCTCGAGCACCAGGTACCGGGTCGAGGCGTCCGCGCGGAGCACGGTCAGCGGGTGGCCGAACTCGTTGTTGAACGAGCCCGCCGGGGCGATGGTCGGGCCGAGCCGCTCCACCAGCTGAGCCGACAGGTCCTTGGTCGAGGTCTTGCCCGACGAGCCGGTGATGCCGGCGATCCGGGCCTGCGGCAGCGCGTCCACGACGGACCTGGCCAGCGCGGCCAGCGCGGCCGGCACGTCGGCGACCAGCACCGAGGGTACCGGGACGGGCCGGGTGGCCAGCACCGCGACGGCGCCCGCGGCCACCGCGGCGGCGGCGAAATCGTGCCCGTCGGACCGCTCCCCCGCGACCGCGGCGAACAGGCCGCCGGGCGAGATCCGGCGGGAGTCGATGACGACCTCGCCGCTGACGACGGCCTCCGGGTCGGCGTGGTCTAGCTGCCCGCCGGTGATCTGCGCGATCCGGGCCAGCGAGAGCGGGATCACCGGGTCACCGTCCACGAGTCCTGGGTCTTGGCTTGCCGCTCCAGCGCTTCGGCGGTGACCTGGCGGTCGTCGAACGGCAGCACCGAGCCGGCCACGTACTGGCCGGTCTCGTGGCCCTTGCCCGCCACCACGATCACGTCGCCGGGCGCGGCCAGCGCGACCGCCTGCTCGATGGCCGCGGCCCGGTCCGGCTCGACGACGATCCGGGCCCGCTCGGCCCGCGGCACGCTGAGCACGCCGCTCAGCATCGCCGCGAGGATGGCCAGCGGGTCTTCCGAGCGCGGGTTGTCGCTGGTGAGGATGGCCACGTCGGCGAGCGAGGCGGCCGCGGCGCCCATCATCGGGCGCTTGGCCTTGTCCCGGTCGCCGCCGCAGCCGAGCACGATGATCAGGTTTCCCTGGGTGACCGGCCGCAGCGAGCGGAGCACCGCCTCCACCGCGCCCGGCTTGTGCGAGTAATCGACGAACGCGGTTACCCCGAGCCCGGCCGACGGCACCCGCTCGAGCCGGCCGGGAACACCCGGGCAGGCGGCCACCCCGGCCACCGCGTCCTCCAGCCTGATGCCCGCCTCGACCAGCGCGACCAGCGCGCCGACCGCGTTGGCCACGTTGAACACCCCGGCCAGCCCGACCGACACGTCGGCTTCGATCCCACCCGGTCCGACCAGCCGGAACGTGCTGCCGTCAGCACCGGACCTGACGTCCACGGCGCGCCAGTCCGCCTGGTCCCGGCCGGACGGCGAGAACGTGGTCACCGGCACGGGCGCGTCGGCGGCCAGCCGGCGCCCGTACCTGTCGTCGATGTTCACCACCCCGAGCACCGGCGGCATGAACAGCGACGCCTTGGCCCGGAAGTAGTCCTCCATGTCGGCGTGGAAGTCCAGGTGGTCTTGCGACAAGTTGGTGAAGACGGCCACGTCGAAGGCGGTACCCGCCACCCGGCCCAGGGCCAGCGAGTGGCTCGACACCTCCATCGCGGCCGCGGTGACCCCCCGCTCCGCCATCACCGCGAACAGCCCCTGCAGGTCGGGGGCTTCCGGCGTGGTCAGCGAGCTGGCCAGCCGCTGGTCCCCGACCCGGAGCTCGACGCCCCCGATCAGCCCGGTCAGGTGCCCGGCGGCGCGCAGCCCGGCCTCGATCAGGTAGGTGCTCGTGGTCTTGCCGCTGGTGCCGGTGACGCCGATGAGGCGCAGCCGGGCCGATGGGTCACCGTACATCCAGCAGGCGATCTCGCCCAGCCGGGCGCGCGGGTCGGCCAGCACGAACACCGGCACGCCGCTGGCCACCGCCCGGGCCCGGCCGTCCGGATCGGTCAGCACCGCGACCGCGCCGGCCGCCACCGCGTCCGCGCAGAACGCCGCCCCGTGCACCCGCGCTCCGGGCAGTGCGACGTACAGGTCGCCGGGTTCCACCGACCGGGAGTCGAGGGTGAGGCCGGACAGGGAACCAAGCTCGTTCGGTTCAAGGGAACCTACGGACACCAGCCGCACGCCGAGCAGCGTGCTGAGCGCGGACATCGGCCGTCGCGGCCGGGTCGCGGGTCGGATCGCCACGGGGTGAGGGTACCTCCATCACGGCGCGTTCAGGCGCACCTTCGCCGGGGTAGCCCCGTCCGGAGGTATCTGCAGCGTGGCGAGCGCGTCCTTCATGACCTGGTAGAAGACCGGGCCCGCGACCACGGCGCCGAAGTGACCGCCCTTACGCGGGTTCTGCACGTTCACCGCGACCACGAGCTGCGGCTTGTCACCGGGGGCGATGCCGATCCAGCTCGATCCCCAGACGCACAGCGCGCATGTGCCGTTGGACTCCTGGGAGGTCCCGGTCTTGGCGGCGATGGCGTAGCCGGGGATGACGCCCCACGGCTGGTCGCCCGCCGCGTCGACGCCCGGTACCTGCTCCAGGATGTTCAGCAGCTCGCGCGCCGTCTTGGGCTGGATGACCCGCTTCGACGGCGGCGCCGCGGCCGCGGTGTACTTCCCGGCCGAGTTGGTGATGCCCTGGACCAGGGTCGGCTGGATCCGGACGCCGCCGTTCGCGATCGTCGCGTACACCTCGGCCATCTGCAGCGCCGTCGCGGCCACGCCCTGGCCGAACGACAGCGTGTACCGGGTGTCGCCGTACCAGTCCGACACCGGCGGCAGATCGCCGCCGGTCTCGCCCGGCAGGCCGATGCCGGTGGGCTGGCCGAGGCCGAACGCCCGCAGGTAGTCGTACTGCGTCTGCTCGCTGATATGCCCGGCGACCTGGGACATGCCGATGTTGGAGGAGTGCGCGATGATGCCCGCGATCGTGTACCGCTCGCCCGGCGCCCACTCGGCGTCGTGGATGAGCTGCCCGCCCCGCCGGATCTGGTACGGGATGTTGTACGCGCTCAGCGGCGTCTGCCCGCCCTTTTCCATCGCGGCCGCGGCCGTGATGACCTTGGCCGTGGACCCCGGCTGGAACTGGGCCTGCACGGCCAGGTTGGTGGTCTGGTTGACGTTGGTGACGTTCGACGGGTTGTACGTCGGGTACTGCGCCATGGCCAGCACGGCGCCGGTGTGCGGATCGATGATCACCACCGTGCAGTTGTCCGCCTTGGTCTTCTTGACCTGGGCGGCGCAGGCCTGCTCGGCCGCGTACTGCAGCGCCGGGACGATGGTCAGGCGCAGGCTGCTGCCGTTCACCGCCGGGGTGTCCTTGCCGCCGGACAGCGGGATCTGCTGGCCGTCGCCGACCTGCACCAGCTCACTGCCCGCCTTGCCCGCCAGCAGCGAGTTGTACTGGAGCTCGAGCCCGGCCGCGCCGTTGATGGCACCGTTGCGCGTGCCGGTGAAGCCGACGATGTTGGCCGCGGCGCTGCCTTCGGGATAGGACCGGGCGTAGCTGGCGGTCTGGTAGATGCCGGGCAGGTTCAGCGCGGTGATCTGGCCGCTGGCCTGGGCCTGCACGTTGGTCGCCAGCTGCACGTAGTCGGGCGAGGACGGGTGCTGGAGCTTGTCAAGGACCGCGGCCGAGGTCAGGCCGAGCGGGCCGGCCAGTGAATCGGCGACCTGCTGGAGCTTGCCCGCCGGGATCAGCGGCGGGTCGGCGGTCACCTGGTAGGTGGCCACGGTCATGGCCAGCACCTGCCCGTTGGCGCCGGTGATGCTGCCGCGCATCGCGGGCAGCACCTTCGGTTGCTCCCGTTCCTGGACCGCCAGCTTGCGGTAGCTGGCGGACTCCATGCCCTGGAGCTGGACGAGGCGCCCGGCGAACAGCGACAGCACAAAGACGATCGCGAGCAAGACGATGCCCAGCCGCCGGCCCGGGTCGCCGCGGTTGGGCTGGCGGCGCGCCGGACGGGGCCGGGAAGGCGGGGTCCACCGGGGGTCCGTGGGCTGGGCCGGGGGCCGTTCCCGCGTTATTACGGCCGAACGACCCAGGGGGGGGCGGGGGGGCGGGC
>JBEKJP010000152.1:0-23132 GCA_050011155.1 Streptosporangiaceae bacterium | reverse complement strand
CCCCGGACCGCCCGGCGGCTACGGCACCTGGCGGTTCACCACCGGGATCCCCGGGCAGCGGGCCTGGATCATCGACATCGACCCGATCCCGGCCGGGGACTGCGACCACCGCTACCAGGCCACCGGCCACGACCCCGGGGTCAAGCTGCGGCACCTGACCAGGATCCGCCACGCCACGTGCACCGGCCCCATGTGCGAGTGTCCCTCCGGCCGCGCCGACTTCGAGCACAACATCCCCTACGACAAAGGCGGCCGGACGTGCCTATGCAACACCGGCCCCAAATGCCGGCACGATCATCGCCTCAAGCAAGAATCCGGTTGGAACGTCGAACAGCACCCCGACGGCACCTTCACCTGGACCACCCCCGCCGGACGCACCTACACCACAGGACCCACCGAATACCCGATATAGCCCCTCGTAGGGATAGCCAGCGGAAAGCTGGGCGGGTTACGCTCCCTGCATCACGCTGGGCTGGGGAGGCACCGTGATAGCAGGGCCTGAAGACAGCGAGCTGCCTGGACTTAACGAGGCGCCGGGACACAGCGAGGCGCCGGGACACAGCGAGGCGCCGGAACACGAGGCGGCCGCCGCGGCGGGCCCGGACGCCGGCGGTCTCCGTGCGTCTCAGGCCGACCGCGAGCAGGTGATCGGCATCCTCAAGACCGCGTTCGTGCAGGGGCGGCTGACCGAGGAAGAACTCGCTGCGCGGGCGGGTCAGGTCTACGCGTCGCGGACCTACGCTGAGCTGGCCGGGGTTACCGCCGACCTCCCCGACGAACTCACCGGGCGCCGCGGGGTCCGGTCCCGGCGCGACCCGTGGCGGGCGACCAAGATCGCCTGGCGGGTCGAGTACTCGGTTTTCCTGCCGGGCATCGTGACGCTCCTGCTCGTGCCGGGCGGTCCACGCACGACCGTAGCTGAGGTCGTCATCCTGGCCTCGGTCGTCTATTTCATCTTCTGGTTTCTCGGCATCGGCATGATGATCACCTCGCGGCCGGCCAAGGCCGCCGCCCTGGAAGGCCACGAGCACCTGCATGCTTCCCACGCCGTCGCTCGCGATCAGGTGGTCCGCGTCCTCGCGGCCGCGCTGGCGCAAGGGCGGCTGACCGAGGAGGAACACGACGAGCGGCTGGTCCGGCAAGCCGATTCGCGCTGCTCGGCCGACCTGGACGCGCTCATCGCCGACCTCCCGGCTGGCCTGGCCGCTCAGCCGCCGCGGGCCCGCGACGTCCGGATCGGTGCCGGGGTGTCCGCCGCCGCGGCCGGCGTGTTCGCCGCCATCGTGCTGTCGAACCCCGACAATCCCCTGGCGTTCATGCTGGCCCTGCTGGCCCTCGCCACCCTGATCGTGGCGCCGGTCATCACCGTGGGCCTGCTGGCCGACGTGCGGCACCAGAAGCAGTCCGGGCAGCAGAAGCAGTCCGGGCAGCAGAAGCGGTCCGGGCGCCAGAAGCGATCTAAGCGACGCCGCTGAGGATCAGGCCGCTGGTGGGGACGCCGGTGCCGGCCGTGACCAGGACGGGCCCGTCGCCGGGGACCTGGTTGACGGACGTGCCCCGGACCTGACGAACGGCCTCGGCGATGCCGTTCATCCCGTGGATATAGGCCTCACCGAGCTGGCCGCCATGCGGGTTGACCGGGAGGCGTCCGTCGATCTCGATCGCGCCGTCGGCGATGAAGTGCCGGGCCTCGCCGCGGCCGCAGAAGCCGAGTTCCTCCAGCTGGATCAGGACGTAGGGGGTGAAGTGGTCGTAGAGGATGGCGGTCCTGATGTCGGCTGAGGTGATCCCGGCCTGCCGCCAGAGCTGGTCGGCGACCAGGCCCATCTCCGGCAGGCCGGTCAGGTCGTCGCGGTAGTAGCTGGTCATAGTGAACTGGTCGGCGCCGGCCCCCTGGGCGGCGGCGCGGATCACGGCGGGCGGGTGCGGCAGCCCCCGGGCCCGGTCCAGGCTGGTGACAACGACGGCGACGGCGCCGTCGCTCTCCTGGCAGCAGTCGAGCAGCCGCAGCGGCTCGGCGATCCACCGGGAGGCCTGGTGCTCGGCCAGCGTCACCGGGCGCTGGTAGAACCAGGCGTGCGGGTTGCTGGCGGCGTGGCGGCGGTCGGCCACCGTCACCCGGCCGAAGTCCTCGCTGGTCGCGCCGCACCAGTGCATGTAGCGGCGGGCGAGCATGGCCACCGTGGCGGCCGGCGTGGCGATGCCCATCGGGTAGTGCCAGCCGGCGTCGACGCCGGAGGTGGTGGGCGCGGTCACCGCGCCGGTCGCGACCCGGCCGAACCTACGCCCTGAACGTTCGTTCAGGGCCCGGTAGCAGACCACCACGCTGGCCGCGCCGGTAGCGACCGCCATCGCGGCCTGGTGCACGGTGGCGCACGCGGCACCGCCGCCGTAACCGATCTGGCTGAAGAACCGCAGCGCGGGCACGCCGAGCTCACGCGCCACCGCGACCTCGGCGTTGCTGTCCATGGTGAACGTGACCATGCCGTCCACGTCGGCCGGGTCGAGGCCGGCGTCGTCCAGCGCGGCACGGACCGCGTCGGCGGCGAGCCGCAGCTCGCTCCGTCCGGAGTCCTTGGAGAACTCGGTGGCGCCGATGCCGGCGATGGCCGGGGTGCTCAGGGCGGGAGCGGTCACCGGGCGATCCTGACCGTGGCGGTGACGTGGTCGCCCAGGCTGCACTGGCCGGTTACCTGGATGACGCGCTCATCGTCCGTCTCTTGGATGACTTGTCCTCCCAGGGTCAGCGTGTCGCCGGCGTAGCAGGGCACGCCGAGCCGGATAGCGACAGCGCGGACCACGGCGTCCGGCGCCCAGGCCGACACGTAGCGCTCGACCAGGCCGGTCGTGGTCAGGATGTTGACGAAGATGTCCTTCGAGCCCCGCGCGACGGCGAGGTCACGGTCGTGGTGCACCTCGTAGAAGTCGCGGGTGGCCAGCGCCGAGGAGACGACGAACGTGGGGGTCACCTCGATCACCCGCTCCGGCAGCATCCCCTCGGTCGGGCGCCAGGCGGGCAGGGTCAGGTCGTCATCCACCCGGGCGAACACGACCCGCACGGGCAGCCCGATCCGGACCAGGTCGGGGCGGACACCGGGCAGCTCGCCGACCATCCGCACGCCCTCGGGCAGCTGCACCAGTGCGATCGCCATCGGCAGTTTCTTGCCCGGTACCGGCGGATGGTGGTGCACCACGTAGCTGAAGACCTCGCCGGTCCCGGCGGCCACCACGTACCCGCCGTCGGCGGGCTGGCCGCAGGCCGGGCACATCGGTCCCGGCGGGTGGCGCAGCGCGCCGCAGCTCGCGCAGCGCTGGATGCGCAGCTCGCCGGCGTTTGTCCCTTCCCAGAAGAAGGAGGTATCGGGAGTCACCAGGGGACGCATGGGGCTGGTGGGACTCGCGGTGTTAGTGGGGTTCGGGGTAGTGGGGTTCGGGGTAGTGGAGTTTGGGGTGGTGGGATTTTGGGCGGCAGGTGTCTGTGCTGGCTGGAATTTGAGAACTCTGAAGTCCATCGTGGCGACGGGTTCGTCGGCTACGGACCAGGTGCTGCGGGTGGTGACGAAATAGCCCTCGCCGAGGGCGGTGCGCTTGGGGCCGGTGACGTCCAGGAGCCTGCCCCGCACGGTCAGCTGCTCGCCGAGCTTGAGGGGGCGGACGTACTCCTGGTCGCAGTTGGTGGCGACCACCGAGGTGTATCCGGCTTCGTCGAGCACCTGGTTGATCAGCCCCAGGGGGTCGTCGCCGGTCCTGGTCCCGTGCAGGCCGGGCATGGTCCAGGCCTGGATCATCGACGGGGGGGCGGTGTCCGGATCGGGATCGTGCGGGCCGGCCGGGTGGATGGCCTCGAGCCAGGTGCGGATCATCGGCAGGTTCACCGGGTCGCGGGCGAGCCGCGGCTCGCTGTCGCCGGCCGCGGCGATGCGCGCGGCCGCCTCGCGGATCTGCTGGTCGCTCATCGCGGTGCCCTCGGCAGGCCCAGGCCGGCGATGGCGATGAGTTCGCGCTGGACCTCGTTCACGCCGCCGCCGAAGGTCAGCACGATGTTGCGTTTGAGCTGGACGTCGAGCCAGGTCATCAGCTCCGCGGTGGCCGGATCGGCGTCGGCGTGCCGGCCGACCACCTCGGCCAGCTCCTGCCCGATCACCTGGACCTGCTCGGAGGAGAACACCTTGGTGACCGAGGCGTCGGCCACGTCCAGGGCCGGAGCCGCCGCGACCTGCCAGTTGAGCAGCTCGTTGACGCGGATGACGGCGGACGCCCGGGCCAGGGCCCGGCGCACGTCCGGCTCTTCGAGCAGGGACCGCGCGGCGGCCCAGGCCCGCACCCGGTCGTGCAGGACCGCGATCCGGCCGGCCGGGCCGAGCATCACCCGTTCGTGGTTGAGCTGGGTGGTGATCAGCCGCCAGCCGCCGTTCTCCGGCCCGACCCGCATCCGGGCCGGCACCCGCACGCCGCTGTAGTACGTCGCGTTGACGTGGTGGGCGCCGTCGTGGGTGATGATCGGGGTCCAGGAGAAGCCCGGGTCGCGCGTGTCCACGATGAGGATGCTGATTCCCTTGTGCTTAGGCGCCTCAGGATCGGTGCGGCAGGCCAGCCAGACGTAGTCGGCCGCGTGGGCGCCGGTGGTGAAGATCTTCTGCCCGTCCACGACGTAGTCGTCGCCGTCGCGGACCGCGCGGGTGCGCAGCGAGGCGAGGTCGGTGCCGGCCTCCGGCTCGGTGTAGCCGATGGCGAAGTGCAGCTCGCCCCGCAGGATCGGCGGCAGGAAGAACTCCTGCTGCTCGGGCGTGCCGCATTCCTGCAGGGTGGGGCCGACGGTCTGGAGGGTGACGGCGGGCAGCGGGACATCGGCCCGGGCCGCTTCGTCCGCGAAGACCTGCTGTTCCACCGGGCCGAACCCGCGGCCGCCGAACCGCTGCGGCCAGCCCACCCCGAGCCAGCCGGCGCGGCCCATCCGGCGCACCACGTCACGGTAGACCGCGCCGTGCCGCTCGGTCAGCAGCTCGGCATGCTCGGCGGGCGACATCAGCCCGGCGAAGTAGGAGCGCAGCTCGGCCCGCAGCGCGAGCTGCTCCGGGGTCAGGTCAATGAACATGACGCTCCAGCCGGTACTCCGCGCCGCCGAGGTACCTGGTCAGGTCGGCGACCAGGGCGGAAAACCGGTGCAAGGGATAGGTCACGTCCATCCCGAGCCCGCCGTGCAAATGATGACATAGCCGAACGGCCCGGCTGGCTTGCTCGGCGCACCAGTACCCCGCGACCCCGAGGTCGGCGCCCGGGTCGCGATCAGTGTCCAGCCGCCAGCAGGCTGACAGCGTGGCCAGGTGGATGGTGCGGGACGCGATGTACACGTCGGCGATCTGCTGCGAGACGGCCTGGAACTCGGCCAGCGGGCGGCCGAACTGACGCCGGGTGGCGACGTGGTCCCTGGTCAGCGCCAGCGCCCCGGCCACCGCGCCGTCGATGAGCGCGCACGCCCCGGCCACGGCCAGGTCCTGCAGGTCGGCGAGGCAGTCCAGGCCGCCGAGCAGGTCGCCGGCCCATGGCTCGTCCAGCCGAACCAGGAACGTGGCATAACCGGACGAAGTAGGAAGGGGGGTGAGGGTGATGCTCTTGGAGTGAGGTTCTACGAGAGCGACCCCGTCGTCGACCGGGACGAGGATGAGGGCGGCCTCGTCAGCCAGGGGAGCCTCGCGGATCGCGGCGGTCAGGGTCAGCTCGCCCGCGTTCACCCCGGGCACGAAGGCCTGCCTGACCTCGTCGGTACCCCAGCGATCCAGCGGGAAAGCTCCGGTCATCACCGTGGCCAGGGCCCTCATGGCGAGCTCGGGGGCGCGCCGGCCGATCTCGGTGAGAAGGGTGGCGGTGTCGAGGACACCGAGGGACAGCAAGCCGGCCTTGGCCAGTTCCTTCCACGGGTCAGCCGCCGTCAGCACCTCCGCGGCCAGGCCGGCCACCGCCTGCTGGGATTCCCCCGGCGTGAAATCCATAATCAGAATTAGAACACGTTTCACTGGTGCACGGCAGGGTGCCCGGCGCAATCATGCGCGATGTGCTTGGTATTCTTGTTACGGACGGATACGGCGAAGGATCTCTATGGCAACCGCGAGAACACGTACCAGCGACGCGCTCGGCCGGGCACTTAGCGGGGCGGCCGAGACGGAATTCGGCTCGGCCGCGCAGCGCGAGCGGCGCAAGCGCATTCTCGATGCCACGCTGGCGCTGGCCGCCAAGGGCGGCTACGACGCGGTGCAGATGCGGACCGTGGCCGAGCGGGCCGACGTGGCCCTCGGCACGCTCTACCGGTACTTCCCCTCCAAGATCCACCTGCTGGTCTCCGCGCTGGCCCAGGAGTTCGAGCGAACCCAGGAGAGGCTCGACCGGCGGCCGATCCCGGGTGACACGCCGTACGATCGCCTGATATACGTGCTGTCCAGGGTGACCCGCAACATGCAGCGCGATCCGCTGCTCATCGAGGCGATGACCCGGGCATTCATGTTCGCCGACCCGAGCGCGGCGGCCGAGGTGACGGCGGTCGCCCAGGTGATGGAGCGGATGTTCACCCGGGCCATGCACGACGGCCCGCCGTCGGCCGACGACATCGCGATCGCCCGCGTGATCGGCGACGTGTGGATGTCGAACCTGGTCCGCTGGGTGACCAGGCGGGCGTCCGCGGACGACGTGAGCAGCCACCTCGAACTGGCCGCCCGCCTGCTGCTGCGCTAGCTAACCGGGCTAGCTCACTGGGCTAGCTGGTGTACTCGCTGGACACCAGGCTGGGCTCGTCCTCAACCAGGGGACGCCGCCCGCGGCCGAGGATGAGCCCGGCGACCAGGGCGATGACGCCCACGACGCCGAGGACGATCGGCAGGATGACCTTGAGCAGGGTAAGCTCGTTGCGGCCGTTGCTGTCCAGTTTCACGATCGTGGTGAGGGAGGACGGCGTCACCTTGAGGTCGGCGTCGAACAGCAGCAGGGCCTGAGCGCCGGTCGCGGGGTTGCGCAGGGTCATGGTCTGGTGTTCCTGGACGTTGATCAGCGCCCCGGTGGTGGGATCCACGTAGTAGATCAGGTGCATCTCGTAGTACTCAGGCAGCGTGACCGAGGCCGCGCTCTCGCCGACCAGCGAGCCGGGCACCGTCTGGGTGGCGACCTGCACCGGGGCGATGTCCTCGGTGTACGTGTAGGTCTGGATGCCGCGCACGGTGGCGGTCCCGGCGTAGGGGAACGGCACCGGCTTGTTCAGCGTGGTGTCGAAGACCTGGTAGGCCTGCTTCTTGGTGCCGATCGGGAAGACGAACCCGACGTAGCCGCGCTGCTGGACCGAGGAGTCGCCGTTGACGTTGGCTCCGCAGCACATGGTGAGCTGGCCGGTCTTGCGGTCGAAGGCCATCCGGCGGGTCGTCTGCTGGACCGGCTGGTGGTTCGTCAGGTCGTAGACGTAGCTGTACTCGTCCCACACCGCGGTGGACGAGGTGCCGGCCGCGCCGTCACCCTTGATCGTGTAGGTGGCCTGCAGGGTGACCCCGGTCTTCTCGGTCAGCGCGGTCGCGCTGAAGTACGAGGCGTTGCTCGCCTCCAGCGAGGCCGTCTGGTACTCGTTCAGCGGGAACTTGACCACCTGACCCACGATCCAGGTAGGCAGCACCACCGCCAGCACGATGAGAAACACTCCGAGGCCCACGAGCACCAGCCCGATGTTCCGACGCATCATTCCTCCCGGAAACGGGAATGTTACTTGCCGGTAGCTTCTTGCCACTATGACACGAAATGGGCGGGTGTGCCATACACGGAACAGTAACAAGTTCTACTATCCAAAACTGTAACAAGTTCTAGTCGCCGGGTCAGTAGCCCGCGGCGGTTTCGTTACGGGACGGTAAACGACACCTGAGCGCCAGAACCGGCCTGCTGCTTGAGGTTGACCGGCACCACCCGGGCCAGGTACGTGCCGGACGGCAGCCCGGAGACGGTGGCGCTGTCCGACCGGACCGTAACCTGTTTCACGGTCATTCCCCGCACGGTGACCTGGTACCGCAGGCCGAGGCCGGCCCCCGGCCAGCTGAGCGCCACCGCGCCGGATCCGGCCTTGGCCTGGACGCGGGTGACGGCGGGCACCGGCGGGCAGCCGTCGGCGTACTTCCACTCGTCGAACCACTGCCCCGGGTCCCGCGACACGATATGCGGGTAGTCCGAGGGCCCGGACCTGATGGTGGCCGCTCCGCGGCCACTCCCGAACACGGACTCGGGGACGGCGACGAACCGGGGCTGGGTGGCCGAGTTAGTGAACGCCGACATCGGCACGCAGCCGGCGGTGACCGCCAGCGAGTTGACGTTGTAGCTGATCACCAGCGCGTTGGCCGTGGACAGCGCGGGCTCGGCCCGGGCCTCGTACATGATCCGGTAGTCGTGCGCGGCGTCCAGCCCGACGTCCGGGTTGCGGTACAGCACGATCCCGGCGGCCGGGTCGAAAGGTCCCCACGGCGCGGCGGCCGGGTACGCGTCGATGTCGTTGCTGCCCACCACCGGGTCGGCCTGGATGAGCCAGTACCGGCGGCCGGCCTGGATCACGCTGAACCCGGAGGAGGCGGTCAGGCCGGCCCCCAGGCCCGGGGTCCCGCCGGCCGGCTGGAGCGGCCGGGCGTCCTGCTGGGCGCCCGCCCACTGGCCGGAGCCCGCGTAGAACCGCCAGGCGCCGAAATCGGTCAGCTGCGACGCCGGCACCCGGGCCAGGTACAGCTGCCGCTGCGGGACCGACGTGAGCGGGGTCTGGGTCCCGTAGACGTAGACCGTGTCCCCGAGTCGCAGCAGCGCGGCGCCCCACACCAGCGGGGAGCCGGCGCCCGGCGGGGTGTAGGCGGGCAGCGGGATGAGCCGGGGCCGGGCCACCGCGCCGTAGGCGGACCCGCGGCCCGCCGCGCTGAGCTGGGCGGCGTCGTACGCGGCGAGCACCGTCCCGGTGGCGACGAACGGGGCGCTGCCCGGCAGGTAGCGGTCGTAGAACTTGACGACGGTCCCGCCGACCTTGATGCCGTCCTCGTCCCAGTAGCGCTCGCTGCTCAGGCCGGGGGCCTGCGGCGGCCCCACGACCGAGGATGGCGCCTGGGTCGACCGGCCGGCCGCGTCGCAGGCGCCGCCGCCGGTCAGCGTGACGAACCGGCTCTGCCGCCCGGAGGTCGTCTGCACCACCACCGAGTTGTGCACGAACCCGCTGATGTCGGCGAAGCCGATGGCCGGCCCGGCCGGGCCCAGGTAGGTGTCGGCGAAGAACCAGGCCAGCTGGCCGGCTCCCAGCGACACGGCGGAGACGCCGTCGCCGCCGGCCCAGTCGGCGCAGGTGGCGTGGTCGGAGTAGGTCGTCCACTGCGCGTCGAGCGCGGCGGGGTCGGGGCCAGCGGTGGTCTGGGGCTGATCGCTGATCGTCACCGGGCCCGTGGCGCTGGGGACGGATCCGCCATGGTGCTGAATGGCCAGCGCGGCCAGCGCGACGACCAGGCCGCAGGCCAGGCCGATCACCAGGCCGGTGAACTCCACCCGGTGCCGCGGCCGGGGCTTGGCCGGCGGGGGGGCCGAGGGACGGGGCGGGGCGGGGGCTTCGATCACTGCCCCCCTGCGGTGACGGCCGGCGGTCATGGCTCAGCGACCGGAGCGGCTGGGCCGGGGATGCCGGGGAGCCTGACGTCGAGGAAGCGGGGACGGTAGATCGTGGCGTTGCTGAAGTTGTCGGCCGTGCGGATGGTGTTCGTGCTGTAGCTGATGAGCACCTCGCTGCCGTGGCTGAACTGCGGCACGATCCGGTACTCGTAGGTGAGGTAGCCGCCAGGCAGGTGCGGCTGGTAAACGCTGTACCGCGGGCTGTCCGGGCCGAACCCGGTGGGGCAGGAGGCGTAGTAGGCGACCGCGTTGTCGGTCGTCCGCGCGCTGGTGGTGTCGCTGGTCAACAGGACGAAGGTGCCGTTGACGGCGGTGACGCTGAAGCCGGCCGACACGCCCGTGCGCAGCGCCCGGGCCGACCGGGGGTCGGTGGTCCAGGTGGCGCCGGAGCAGCCCGGCTTGGCGTCGTCGTACTCCCAGGGATCGCCGGCCGCGAGCCCGCCGACCGGGACGCGCGCCAGGTAGAGCGGGAACGGGTCGCCGCTGCCGTTGTACGGCTTGACCCCGTAGATGTACAGGTAGCCGCCGGAGACCAGGGTGGCCGCGCCCCAGATGACCGGGTTGCCGCCGGCCGTGTCGTCGATGCCGGCCGGCGTGCCGCCGGCCGGGGTGAGCGTGTCGGTGGCGGCGTTCACGGAGAAGGCCTCGACCACCGTGCCGACCAGCTTGTACGGGAAGTTGTCCGGGTGCAGGTCCCGGTCGGCCAGCTGGTAGAACTTGTAGGCCACGCCGCCGTCGAGGACCTGGTCGCCGTTGATCAGCTCGTACCGGCTGGCCGGGTAGGCCGGCGGCGGGGTGACCCAGGTGTAGTCCCCGGCGCTGGTGTACCCGCCGGGTCCGGGCGGCTGGGCGAAGGTGGGCCCGAGGTGGCCGGCCTTGTACACCACGGCGCTGTTGTGGGCCAGGCCGGTGTTGAGCGGCGGCCGGGTGCCGCCAGGACCGGTGGTGCCGAGGAAGGTGTCGGCGAAGAACCAGATCGTGCTGCCGTCGGGCAGCTGCAGCGACTGCGCGCCGTCGCCGCCGCTCCACGCGCCCGACAGGTTGCCGTACCCCTGGAACAGGGCGTTCCAGGGGGCGTCGGTCCGCGCCGTGGCCGTCCCGGTGTAAGCGGGCGGCGAGCCCGGGCGGGTGACGAAGTAGACCACCAGGCCGGCCGTCACCGCCAGGACCGCGAGCACGCAGGCGCAACCGAACCCCCGGCGCGTTCGCCTTTCCAGCGCGAGCCTCCTCGGTTACTCCTCAGTAGTTATGGTGCCATGACTCGGCTCCGCCGGAGGGCGAAATCCAACCGCGGCCACCATCCCGGCGACCACGATCAGGCAGATGACCTGCGGGATCGCGTTGGCGGGGGCGCTGACGACCAGGCCGATATCCCCCGAAAGCGCCAGGTGCTCGCCGACCGCGCCGCACGCCGAGGCCACCAGGAGCAGGCCGGCCAGCAGCCACGGGCCGGTTTCCCCGTGGCGGGTGCCGGCCAGCCAGGCGAAGGCGAAGGTGGCGGCGGGCACCAGCAGGGCACCGGGGTAGCCGCCGAGCACCAGGCCGGCCCCGGCCAGGACCACGGCCGCGGCCGTCAGCTCCAGCCCGCGCCGCCACCGGGGCCGGCCTGGCCGGGATTTCGCCGGGGGCCATGGGACCAGTTGTGGTGTCCCGGCTGGACGGCGCCGGAACCGCACGACCGCCATGAGCAGGACCACGGCCAGCGCGGCCAGGCCGCCGGCCACGGCATCGCGGTACAGCGACTCCGGCTGGTAGGTGAGCGTCACCACCCCGGTCGTCCCGGCCGGGAGCGCCCACGCCTGCTTCCAGCCGTCGAGACGGACGGGCGCCAGCGTGCGACCGCCCGCGACCGCCCGCCAGCCCGGGTTGAAGTTCTCGTTCACGACCAGGTACGACCGGGTGGCCGCGGCCACCCGCAGCTTGCGCTGCGAGGACGTCCAGGACACGATCGTGGCCGCGACCGGCGCGCTGGCCCGCGCGGGGAGCGGCTTGCCCTCGAGGACCACGTCCTGGACGCTGAAGCTGTCGGTCTGGGGCTCGGTCACCTGGTTGGCGCCGGCCGTCAGGCCGGCCCGGGAGCAGGCGGTGAAGGGCATCGGCTGTTCGTTCAGCAGCTCGGTGAAGGTGCCGGACACCTTCGTCGGCACCGTGATCCCGTTGACCTCGAGCTGCGGTCCCAGGCCGCACGGCAGCTGGAACGGCACGGTCGGGGTGGTGATGAACGGCACCCCGGGGATGGTCACGTCGCTCACCTCGAGCGGCGCCCGCACCGGCGTGAAGATGAGCCGCAGGCTGGTCGTCTTCATCGGCTTGAACGTGACGACGCCGCCGGCGCCGAGGGTGGCGCCGCGGGCCTGGCCGCGCGATCCGATGATGAGCAGCTGGGCCGGGCCCGACGCGCCCGGCGGCCGCGCGATCTTGACCCGGCCGATGGTGCGCGCGTAGCCCCAGTTGATGGTCAGCGTCGGGCTGCGGTCGGCCGAGCTGGCGACCCAGGTGGTGGCCGGGTCGCCGTCGAAGGCGCTTCTCGGCTGGTCCTGCGGGGCCGGGGTGAACACCGACGACGCGGTGGCGGTGGCCTCCTGCTGGTCGAAGCGCGCGTACCGGTCGATCAGCGACGCGTTGGTCATGACGGCCGTGCCGCGCAGCGCCGCCGATCCGGCCGACGGCTCGGTGAAGGCCTGGTCGAAGCCGTACTGCTCCTCGGTCGCGGTGCCGAGCAGCGTGGAGCAGACCCAGCGCAGCGAGGTGAGCATGCAGTCCGACGGCTGCGGCTGGGCCTTGGTTAGCACCACGGCCGCTGGATTGCCGCCGGATACGGCGGGGGCCTCGATGACCCGCTGGGCGGAAACGCCGGGCACCTTGATGGCGGCGATGCCCGCCTGGGGGCCGAAATCCGGGGCGGGCGGCTGGTAGGCCAGGCCGGTGATCGTGATGCGCAGCCAGCTGGAGGGGCCGTCGGGTACCCGCAGCGACTGGAGGTCGCCGGTGACCCGCACCGGGTCGCTGACCTGGCCCGCCGCGGTACTCACGGTGACCTGGGTGACGGGCGGGCCGATGGAGGTGCTGTCGGCGAAGGCCACCTTGATGGCATGCGGGTCGACCGGCGCGTCGAAGTCGGCCTGGATCCACTGGCCGACCGGCCCGTTCGCGCTGCCCGACTCCCACATGGTGCGCAGGTCCTGATCGACGGCCGCGAACGGCAGGTCGCCGCTGGCCCACTGGGTCGAGAACGCCGTGATGTCGGACGCGGACGAGGAGGCGGTCACGTCCTTGATGCCGGTGTACCGCGCGACGGCCTGGTACTTACTCCAGCCCGGCTCGGCGTAGTCGTCGGTGGACAGGAAGGTGTCCGCGGGCTCGGTGGCGGTGAGCGTCGGGGAGAAGTTCGTCCGCAGCTGGCCGAAGTTGACGACCCGGCGCCGCAGCGTGTCGGTCACCACCGAGCCGGCCACCGGCTGGCCCGCGCCGTCGTCGTCGAGCAGGACCGGCCGTTGGCCGAGCACGCCCTCATCGGCCAGCGTGATCAGTGATTCCGGGCCGCCGTAGACCCGGAGCGTGCTCGCGGCCGGCTGGACGACCGCGGCCGGCTGGGCGCCGGCCACCCGGTAGATCTGGACGGCCGGGTAGGGCGCGTCGAAGTCGGTGGCCGCGTCGTCCGGGGCCAGCCCGCTGACCAGCGGGCCGAACTTCGCCACCGGGGTGATGCCGGGCGAGGCGGCGAGCGCGTCGCTGATCCGGGCCGGCCAGGCGCCGTTGAGCACCGGCCGGGACAGGTCGTTGCGGACCAGCACGTACTTCACGCCCATCCGGGCCAGCGTCGCGGTCAGGCCGGCCGACCCGTCGCCCGCGGCCAGCTGCTGGTCGATGGCGTCGAGCAGCCGCTCGTTGCCCACGGACCCGACCACGCCCAGGTTCCGCTCGGCGTAGTCCGCGTCGGTGAGCGCCTGCAGCACGTCGTCCATCGGGCTGCCCCACAGGTACTGGCCGAAGGGCGCGCCCGGCTCGACCAGGACCGCCTGCTTCCCGGCGTGCGTGCTCAGCCAGCTGGCGGCGGCGGTCCAGTAGGGCGGGACCTGGCCGAACGAGCCGTCGCTGGCCAGCCCGGTAGTGACGGCGGGCAGCACCAGCCCGGCCAGGGCGGCTGAGCTGGCCGCGGCTAGTGCGGTCCGCAGTCGGGCCGACGGCGGGTTCGATAGCAGGTGAGCGAGCCCTAGGGCTAGGGGCAGGCGAAGCAGCGGGTCGAACTTCCACAGGTTCCTGAACGGCGCCCCGGGCCCGTTGACCAGGCTGATCAGCGGGCCTTCGAGCGGGTTACCCAGGCTGCTCACGTAGCCCAGGGAGATGACGAGGATCCCGGCGAGCGCGGACCACAGCAGGAACCGGCGCTCCGGCAGGGTCCGCTTCGCCAAGCCGGCCAGGCCGAGCGCGGCGAGCAGGCCGGTGAGCAGGGTGGGCAGTACCTCGGTGGCGATCTGGAACGCGACCGGCCGCCAGTAGAGGCCGTTCACCACCAGGTAGCTGACCCAGTTCCCGGTGCCGCGGAAGATGTTGAGCAGGCTGGTCGAGGACGAGGTCACCTGCGCGGATTCGGTGTACGGTACGACCGAGATGCCGTACTTCGACAGCAGCACCAGCGGGACCGACCACGAGCTGGTGACCAGGACCACGGCCGGGATCCACCACGCCAGCATCCGGCTTCTCGGCCAGGCGCCGGGCCGGGTCAGGATATAGAGGAGCGCGGGCACCATGACGGCGACGGCCGACGCCGCGTTCATCCCGCTGCACAGCGCGACCGCCGCGGCCGACCGGGCTACCGCGCGCGCCCGGGCCGACGGGCCGGGATACCCGGCCCCGGTGCCGCGGCGCCACGGACGGGAGTCGGTGAGCGGGATCACGATCCAGGGCAGCATCGCCATCGGCAGGAACTCGCCCGACATCGAGCCGACGATGCTGAGCGCGGTGGGCGACAGCGCGTAGGCCAGGCCCGCGGCGGCCCGCGGCCACGGCGCGCCGATGCCCATCCGCCCGGCCAGCCGCTCGACGCCGGCGAAGGCCACCACGAACAGCAGGCCGATCCACAGCCGCTGGATGATCCAGCCTTCGACCGAAAGCAGGTGCAAGAGCTCGAAGAACGGGCCCATCGGGAACAGGTAGCCGACCGCCTGGTTGAGCAGGCCGCCGAACTGCTGCGGGTCCCACAGGGTCAGCGCGCTGGACAGGAACCGGTCCGGGTTGACCACGAGCTCGAACTTGGTGTCCGCGATGATGTCGCCGGGCGCGGTCGCGAACGGCAGGGCCAGCAGGAACAGGCTGCACGCGAGCCACCGGTACCGGTCCGCGGCCCGCTGCCCGCGCTCCCGCCAGGTCGGGCCTGGACCCGGCGGGGCCGGCGACTGCGGTTCGCTCAACCGCGGGGCGGTGTCTGTCATGGCGGTCCTGGGCTGCTGGCCACCTCACCCAGCAGGCGTTCAGTCGCGGTGGCGGGTCGCAGGACCTTCCCGCCGGAGGCGACGAGCGCGTCGAGTACGGGTCCCTCGGCGACGACTTCCCCGTGGGCGCCGGGCGAGACAACCCAGGCGCCGTCTCGGCTTCCTCGCGTGGTTCCGGCCCGCGCGCACGCCCCGACCAGTTCCGCCATCCGGGCCGTGCTGCGCTCCCAGCTCAGCTGGGCGGCCCAGGCGCGGCAGCGCGCGGCGACCTGGTCCCGGCGGGCCGGATCGGCGAGTTCCGCGGCCGCGCGCTCGACCACGTCGGCGAGCTGCTCACCGTCCTTGACCAGCCAGCCGGTCTCGCCGTCGCGCACCGCGTCGCGCAGGCCCGCCACGTCGTAGGCCACCGTGGGCACGCCCAGGGCCGCCGCTTCCAGCACGCACAGGCCCCAGCCCTCACCCTGCGAGGTGTTGAGGTGCAGCAGCGATCCGGCCACAGTATCCCGTTTGTCGGTATCCGCCAGGAACCCATGCAAGAGTATCGCTTCGGTCAGACCGGGAACGGACCCTATCGCTTCGGACAGCGCGGCCTCGGACGGGCCGCGGCCGATCACGTCGATGCCGAACCCGCGCTCGGCCACGGGCAGGATGAGCTCGGCCCGCTTGTGCGCGACCAGGCGGCCGACCCAGACCAGTCGACTGGGTTGGCGCTGGGTGGAAGCGGGCGGCCCAATCCGTGGGGAGCCGTTGGGAATCAGGTAGATGTCGCCGGTCCAGCGCAGCCGGTCCCGCATCGCGGTCACCGTCGACGGCGAGACCGCCACGCACGCCTGCCGCCGGTAGGCCAGCCGGGCGGCCGGGCCCTCGAGCAGCCGCCCGACTCCGGCCACCCAGGCGGGAAAGTGCACCCCGAACTGGGTGGTGTGCACGTGGTGCATCACGCACAGCACCGGCACGCGCCGGGGCAGCACCAGCGGCGTGAAGAACGGGATGCCGTTCTGGCAGTCCAGGACGAGGTCGAAGGAGTGGCGGCGCCGCAGGAGCCACAGGAGTACCCGCGGATATACCGTGAACCGCCCGCCCAGCCGGACGATCTCGATCCCGTCGCGGCGCTCGCGGCGGGACTGACCGGGCGCCCGGGCGGTGACGAAGCAGGTCCGCGCGCCGCGTTCGGTCAGCCCGCGGGCCATCTCCCAGGCGTAGCGTTCCGCCCCGCCGGCCTGCGGGTGCCAGGGATCACGCCAGTTGGCGATGGCGACGCGGGTGCCACGCAGGTCCGTCACGCCGTCGTGGCGCCCGCCGCCAGCAGCTCGCGGTGCGGATCACGGGGCGGATCACGGTGCGGATCACGGGGCGGATCACGGGGCGGGGGTGGTCCAGCCAGGGGGCCGAGCTCGGCCGTTCCCGGCTGGAATCCACGGGCTATCCGGGAGCGCAGCCAGATCGCGGCCAGGTCGCGGAACACGGCGCTGGAGTGACGGCTGACCGAGAAGGTTGAACCAGCCATGTCCTGCCAGCGGACCGGGATCTCGGTCAGCGTCGCGCCCAGCCGCAGGCAGGTCGCGATCAGCTCGACGTCGAAGGCGAAACCCGCGGTCCGCAGCGGCCGCGCCGCCGCCCGGGCCAGCGGGCCGGCGAAGAACTTGAACCCGCACTGGGTGTCGGTCGCGGCGGGCACGATGGCGCGGGCCATGCCCCGGAACATCGAGGCGCCGAGCCGGCGGGCCCCGCTCGTCCGGTTCTGCACGACCGAGGTGGTCAGCGCGCGTGACCCGATGACCACGTGATGCCCGGCGGCCAGCATGCTGATCGCGGCGTCGAGGGCCGACAGGTCCGTCGCCATGTCCGCGTCACAGAAGCCGACGAACGGCGCCTGGGTGGCGAGCAGTCCTTCCCGGACCGCGACCCCTTTGCCCGCGCGCTCGCAGCGCAGCAGCCCGACCGGTACCGGGCCGGCCGGCCACCGGCGCACGATGTCGCCGGTGGCGTCGGTGCTGGCGCTGTCCACGACGAGGATGGCGGTGCGCAGCGGAAGCGTGGCCGCCTTCTCGCACAGGGCGGCGAGGCCGGCCGGCAGCCGGCCGGCCTCGTTGCGGGCTGGGACGATGATCTCGATTGACGCCGGGTGAGTCACCGGCGGCAGAGTCCCCACGCCGCGGTCAGCGGGAGCCGTATTGGTACAGCGAGGCGTTGCTGGCGGTGCCGTTCGCCGCGCTGTTCAGCACGTTCTCCACCACGAAAACCCCACCGACGGCAATGACGGCGCCGATGGCGATGGCGATGATCAGACGGATCATGGCGCTCCTCCTTCGGGGCTGTAGCGAAACTGTTTGAAACTGGTGAGTAACTTTGGGCGGTTTACTGGAGAGTAACTTACGGACTGGACTCTGGCTAGACATCTCCTCAAAAATACGTGCATGTTCTTTTTAACGCGGGTTATACAGGTTTTGGTAGACAACTTACGGGTAACTTACGCCGGAGCCGGACCGGCCGGCCGCCGGGTCCCGACCGCTAAATTAGAACACGTTCTTTTTTTGCTGACAACGATTCAGCAGGCTGGTGACCATGGACGCACTCGAAGGACTTCGCAGCCTGGAGGAGATCCGCCAGGTGAAGTACCGCTGTCTGCGCTGCGTCGACCTGAAACTGTGGGACGAGATCGGCGACGTCTTCACGCCGGACGCCGACCTGGACTACGGCACGATCGCGTACGGCAAGGCGCTGCAGATCGCCGGGCGGCCGGAGATCGTCACGTTCTTCCGGACCAAGCTCGGCCCGGACACCCTCACCTCGCACTCCGCCGGGCAGCCGGACTGGCACTGGCACTGGCACTGGCGCGACCGGCATCTGGCAGGTCAGGGACACGGTGCTGGCGACCAGGCACCGGCTGCTGATCACGGGCGCGGCGTTCCACCACGACCGCTACGAGCGCGGCCAAGACGGCCGCTGGCGGATGGCGGGCACCCGGTGCGTGCGAAACTACGAGACCATGGTGTCGCTGGACGACCTGCCCAGCTTCAAGCTGACCGCGGCCCTGGACGGCCTATTGGGCGGGCAGGGCCCGAACGGGCAGGTTCCCGCCCTGACCAGCCTTGCCAGCATGGCTACCGGGCAGTAGCATCCGTTATTGCTACTCATCAGTAACATTTTGGGAGCAGGCTAGATGACGACGCAGGCCGCCACCAGGCAGGCACCGTCGCGAGGCCTGCGCCGGTTCGGCGTCGTGGACGAGCTGAACTGCTACTTCGACGCCCCCGCGGAGCCGAACAACGTGCACGTCGAGCTCTGGCTGCCCGGTCACCTCGACCCCGGCCGGCTGCGGGACGCGGTCGCGGCCGCGCTGACTGCCGAGCCGGGGGCCGGCGCCCGCCGGGCCCGCGGCGGCTGGTGGCGCCGCGGCTACGCCTGGGAGTTCCCGCCGCGAGCCGACGAGGATCCGGTCGCGACCGCGGCCTGGTCGACCGAGGCGGACCTGCACCTGGCCCGGGAACGCTTCATGGCGGCCGCTCCCCCGCTGGACCGCTCGCCGCCGTTCCGGCTGCTGCTGGCGCGCGGCCCCGGGCGCGACAGCCTGATCCTGAACGCCCACCACGCGGCCTTCGACGGACGGTCCTGCCTGCGGCTGCTGCGCCTGATCGCGGACCGCTACGACGCCACGGGGCTTCCTGGGGCGGGGCTTCCTGGGGCGGGGCTGCCTGGGGCGGGGCTGCCTGCGATGGGGGGCGGTGAGCCCTGGGAGGCGCCTACGCCGGGAGCCACGGGGACGGGGCGGCCGGCCGGGCGAGTGGGTAGACCCGTTCGGCGTCATGTTCGTATTGCCCCGCGGTCGGCGGCCGGTCAGCGGACGCGGCGGGTCCCTGGCTACGGCTTCGCCCTGCTCGGCTGGCCGGGCGTGCCGGCCGGGCCTGGCGTCACCGTCAACGACATGCTCATCGCCGCGCTGATCCAGGCCATCGGCACGTGGAACGCCTCGGCCGGGCGGCCGCCGGGGCGCGTCCTGATCAGCATGCCGGTGGACGCCCGCCCGCCCGGGCGCGGCGACGAGCTCGGCAACCTGTCCCGGCTGTGCACGGTGACCGCGGACCCGTCCGAGCCCGGCCTGCTGGCCGCCGTGGCGGCCCAGACCGGGCCGGCCAAGCGGCAGCCGGGGCCGCCGGTCGGGCCGACCCTGACGGCGGCGGCCCGGGCGCCGCTGCCCACCGGGGTCAAGCGGCGCGCGATCCGGCTGGCCGTGCGCACGCTGGGCCGGCGGCAGTGCGACACCTCCCTGCTCTCGAACCTCGGCCACGTCACCGAGCCGCCCCGGTTCGGGTCGCTGACCCCGGACCGGATGTGGTTCTCCACCACCGCGCACATGCCGCGCGGCCTGTCGGTCGGCGCGATCACCGTCGGCGGGCGGCTGCAGCTGTGCTTCCGGTACCGGCAGGCGCTGTTCGACGAGGCGGCGGCGGCTGAGTTCGTCGCTCTCTACGCCGCGGCGCTGAGGGAAGTTCCGTGAGCGCGGCCGCCTACGCCGGGATCCCGCTGGCCCTGTTCACCACGTCGGCTTACAACACCGGGCTGATCCTGGAGAAGCGGGCCCTCGGCCGGATGCCCGCGCTCGAGCTGCGCCGGGTGGGCCGCGTCGTCGGCAGCCTGCTGGCCAGCCCGGCCTGGCTGGCCGGGTTCGGGCTGATGCTAGCCGGGCTGGCCTGCCAGGTCATCGTCTTGACGTTCGAGCCGGTCAGCGTGGTGCAGCCGGTGCTGGCGGCCGGCGTCGCGCTGGTGCTGGTGCTGTCCCGGCTGGTGCTGCGCGAGCGGCTGGGCGGTGCCGAGGCCTGGTGCGTGGGCGTGATGGCGGGGTCGGTGGTCCTGCTCGCCTTCTCCGCGGGCGGGACCGGCGGGGAGACCGGGCACTCCGCCAGCGCGGGCCTGATGACGGCGGTCGTCGTCCCGTCGGTGCTGCTCGGCCTGGCCGTGGCGGCCGGCCCGCTGCTGGGCCATTCGGGGCGGCACCGCACCCCGGCCACCGGGATCTGCTTCGGCGTGGGTACGGGCTTGCTCTACGGGGTGGCGTCGCTGGCCACCAAGGGGCTGTCGGACGTGCTGTCCGGGCACCACACCCTGGCCGGCCTGGTGGCCGGGATCCTCACGTCGCCGTACCTGTACGTGCTGGGCGGGTGTTCGGCCGCCGCGCTGCTGTTGTACCAGGCGGCGCTGCAGGCCTGCCGCGCGTCCATCCTCATCCCGGTGTCCAGCGTCACCAGCAGCGTGTACTTCGTGCTCGCCGGGACCTGGCTGTTCCACGAGCACATCCCGTCCGACCCGGTCAAGCTCGGCCTGCGGGTGGCCGGGATCGCGCTGGCCGGGGTGGTGCTTGTGGTGCTGTCCCGGCGGGAGGCGGCTCCTCCGGCTGATTCCGGGCCGTCTGATTCCGACGCTGCTGTGGGCAGATCTGCCGTGGGCAGCGTGCGAGGCCAGCCCGGCTGATCCTGGCGCAGGCTGGGATCATGGCTCACGAAGACAAGATTCCTCAGTTCAGCGAGCGGGCCCGGGAGCAGTTGCTGCTGCGCCGGGTGCTGGTGCTCGACGGGGTCCTCGACGACGACAACGGCACGCTGCTGATGACGCAGCTGCTCGCGCTGGCGGCCGAGGACTGCGGCACCGACGTCGCGTTGTGGATCAACTCCCCCGGCGGCTCGGTGCCCTCGATGCTCGCCATCCGCGACATCATGCGGCTGGTGCCGTGCGACGTCGCCACCCTGGCGCTCGGCCTGGCCTGCAGCGCCGGGCAGTTCCTGCTCTCGGCCGGTGCGCGCGGAAAACGGTTCGCGCTCCCGCACGCGCGGATCCTGATGCACCGCGGCTCGGCCGGCATCGGCGGCAGCGCCGTCGACATCGAGGTCCAGGCCGACGACCTGCGGCACACGGTCGACACCGTGCTCGGGCTCATCGCCGAGGACACCGGCCAGCCGCTGTCGCGCATCTTCGACGACTCCCTGCACGACCACTGGTACACCGCCGCCGAGGCCCGTGAGTTCGGGTTCGTGGACGGGATCGTGGAATCGTTCGGTCAGGTCATGCCGTCTCGAGCCCGGCGGGTCGGACTACAGGGGGTTTCATGAGCTCGTACACGATTCCGAATGTCATCGCGCAGCATCCGCGCGGGGAGCGGATCATGGACGTGTACTCGCAGCTGCTCACCGAGCGCATCGTCTACCTGGGCACGGGCATCGACCCGGGCGTGGCCAACACGCTCATCGCCCAGCTGATCCACCTGGAGGCGGAGAGCCCCGAGGCGGAGATCAACCTGTACATCAACTGCGAGGGCGGCGACCTGCCGTCCATGCTGGCCATCTACGACACCATGCAGTACATCGAGGCGCCGGTCGCGACCACGTGCGTGGGCCAGGCCATCGGCGTCGGCGCGGTGCTGCTGGCGGCGGGTACGCCCGGGCGGCGGGCGCTGCTGGCGCACGCGCGGGTGGTGCTGCACCAGCCGGCCGCCCGCGGCCAGGGGCCGATCCCGGACCTGATCCTGCAGGCCGACGAGCTGGTCCGGATGCGGGCTGAGATCGAGGAGATCCTGTCTCGCCATACCGGCCAGACCGTGCAGACGCTGCGGGCCGACACCGACCGGGACCGGGTGCTGACCGCGCGGGCGGCGCGGGAGTACGGGCTCGTCGACGAGGTCCTCGGGCAGCGCCGGCTGGACGATCGGAAAGTTCCTGCGGCTCCTGCGGCTCCTGCGGCTTAGGCGGCGAGGGCCACCGGGCCGGACGGGCGCTGCTGGGCGCGCTGGGTGCCGGCTCGGCCAACGCGCTGGGTGCCGGCCCGGCCAACCCGCAGGACCAGGGCCTGGTGGCCGCGCAGGTCGCCGGCCACCTGCTCGGTCAGGGTGACGAGGGTGGTGTCGAGCGCGCCCGCCAGGGCCGCGATCATCTCGCTCGACGGCTCCTTGCGGCCGCGCTCGATCTCGGAGAGGTACTGGGGCGAGAGGCCGGCCCGGGCCGCGGTCTCGGCTAGCGTCTCGTCCCGGTCCTGGCGGAGCATCCGGAGCCGGCGGCCGAGCGCTTCCCGCCACAGCGGCTCCTGGGGCTCCTGGGGCTCCTGGGGCTCGCGTTGCCGGGCTGGGGCTTCTTGTGGCTGGGGTTCCCGACGCAGCGGGACGACGCGCGCGCTCTCGGCCATACCGCCAGGGTAAGACGGCGCGTTCGCCGGTCCCAGCCGTTTCGCTACCGGCAGACCGGGTTCGGTGGCCTCTGGCGGGCGGCGGGCACGTGGATGAAACTGGGCTTCGAGTGCGTCTGGGCGCACTGAACCTCGGGTTCCATACCGTCATGGCCGGGACGAGGTGCTGGAGGAGCCGTTGCCGGAGTTGCCGCTGTGGCTCAAGTCCGGTTTTGCCGAGCCGGGATGCGTGTCACTCCGGCTTTTCCGTCCGTTCGGGCTCCGGGGTGATTTTGGGGGATCATGGTCCCCCTAATGACCCGGTAGCCCGGATCCACCCGGTTAACTTGCCACTGCGCGTGCAGGTTTGCGGCTGGTGGTGCTCCCGCGCCTGGCGGGGCACGGCGCGGGCGTCATGCGCGGGGCATGGCACGGGCGTCAGGCTTTTCTGCAGAGGTTCGCGCTGGTCTTCACGGGTCCCGCTGGGACGGGCATCGCCGGGGGAGGCGGGGCGGGGTTAGCGGGTTTTGGGGATGATGGTTTCGGCGTAGCGGCGGAGGTGGGTGAGCTTGGTTTCCAGGGGTTCGAGGTCGGGGCCGGTGACATAGGGCCAGCGGAAGCCGACGATGAGGTCGGTCACGCCCGTATCCTCCAGGCGGCGGACGCCGTCGGGGGTGTAGGCGTCGGCGGAGATCACGTGGATCTCGAACGGGCGGCTCCCCGTGCGATCATCGGTGCCTTCCTCGCGGCGGAACCTCGCCAGCTTGTCCAGCAGGCCGGGTAGGTCGGCGGGGTCTCCGCCGCCGTGCATCCAGCCGTCGCCGACGCGGGCGGCGCGGCGCAGGGCCGCGTCGGAGTGGCCGCCGATGAGGATGGGGACCGGCTCGGGCGGCACCGGGG
>JBEKJP010000151.1:0-35525 GCA_050011155.1 Streptosporangiaceae bacterium | reverse complement strand
CCATATGGATGGCAAGCGGAAACGAAGCGGTGAGGCACCGCAAGCAGGGAGTCGCCAGAGGTTCTCGTCGCGAGATCGCACCACGCGTAACTGCTTTAACAGCACCTGATCGCGGATCGCAACCCGCGGCAAAAGGGCGGCGGATCCCGACTGGAAACGTGCATGAAACCCGGGTTCCGCCGCGTTTGAACGCGCTGGAATCCCGGTTTCACCATGGTCAGTCCGGCCTGGCGGCGGTCGCAGGAGCCACCCGTATCTCACAGGTCACACAGGTTGCGGGACGGCCCGCAACCCGGATAAGCACGCAGCTCCCGGGCGATAAGCCCGGGGCTCGCCAGGGACTTACACGGGTGCGGTGGCCCGGTCCCAGGCGTGACTCTGATGTCGAAAGGGAAAGCCGACCCGCCCGAGGAGAAGGAGAAAAGGTCATGGGTCTCATCGACGAGGCGCTGAGCGCCAACGCGACCATCGCCAACGACTACGATCCCAGCCGCGGAAAGCCGCCAGCGCCCAAGATCGCGATCGTCACCTGCGCGGATCCCCGGCTCACCGACATCGAGCAGATGCTGGGTCTTGCCCACGCCGATGTCGACATGATCAGGAACTTCGGCACCGTGATCGACGACGACGCGGTCCGGTCGCTTGTGCTCTCGACCAGGCTGCTCGGCACCCAGGAGATCATGATCATCAATCACACCGACTGCGGGATGCTCAGGTTTACCGACAGCGAACTGGAGGACCGGCTCCGCCAGGAGACGGGGCGGGCGCCGATCGCGCCGGCCAAGTTCTACAGCTTCACCGACACCGAGGAGAACACCAAGGAGCAGATCCAGAAGGCCAGGTCACACCCATGGATCTCGCCGGCCGTCCCGGTCCGGGGCTTCGTCTACGACGTCAGCACCGGGCGGCTCCACGAAGTGTTCGCGGACCGGGAGACCGTCGCCGGCTAGTCAGCGTGACCGGAGCCAATCGCCGATCCCCTCGATCGCCTGGCCGGACTCGGGCAGCAGGCCGGGCGATCACCGTCGGGTACCGGGCCGACCACTTGCCACCGCAGGGCTCTCATATCAAGGAACTCCGCCGCGAAGCCGCCGAAGTCATGCATCGCGGGCAATGGGGCCAGCACAGCACACCAGCCAGCTGATGCGCTGGCAGAATCGCCTGCGTGGATGCTGCCTTGCTGGAGTCCTTCGGGCTCGACCCTGACATCCTTCACCTCAACCATGGCGCGTTCGGTGTCGCGCCGGTCGCGGTGCGCCTGGCCGCTGTGGCCTGGCGGGATCGCGCCGAGCGCAATCCGCACCGCTTCAACCGCGTCGATCTCCCGCCCCTGGTGGCGGCGGCACGGGAACGTGCGGCCGGATTCCTCGGCCTGGACCCGTCCCGCGCGGCGTGGGTACGCAACGTGTCCGAGGGCGTGTCCGCGGTGCTCGGCTCGCTGGAGCTGCGCCCCGGCGACGAACTGGTAATGGGCACGCACGGCTACGGCGCGGTCCGCATGGCGCTCGGTCACCGGGCCGCACGGGCGGGAGCGCGGGTCGTCGACGCCGCCTATCCCGTCGGCGCCGATGACGACGCGATCGTGTCGGCCTACGCGGCGGCCTGCTCGTCCCGCACCCGGCTGGTCGTGATCGACCGGATCACCTCACCGACTGCTACCGTCATCCCCGTCGCCGCCGTGGCAGCGGCCGTCGCCGGCCCGGGGCGGTCGGTGCTGGTCGATGCGGCACACGCGCCGGGACAGCTGCGCGACGACATAGCGTCGTTCGGTGCCGATCATTGGATCGTAACCTGCACAAATGGGCCTACGCCCCCCGTGGCAGCGCCATCTTGTGGAGCCGGCCCGGTACGGATGTAACGCCGACCGTGCTCAGCTGGCAACTGCAGGACGGGTACGCCGCGTCGTTCGACTACCCGGGGACGTGGGACTACGCCGGCTGGCTGGCCGCCCCGGACGGCTTGGCCTACTGGGAAGCACTGGGCGGCTGGGAAGCCGTGGCCCGGCTGGCCGACCTGGTAGCGGACGGCCAGCAGCACCGGCCCCGCGCAGGCCGCCACGTTCTACGAGGCGCTGTCCGGGCAGCGGGTCGAAGCCGCGCCGGTCTATTTCGAGGGCACCGGCTACCTGCGCATCGCCGCGGCACCTTACAATACCCCTGACGACTACGACCGCCTGGCGGTCGCGGTCCGTGAGCTGCTGGAACGCTGGTAACGCCGGTTCCGGGGTATGGTCATATTTCACGGATCATGACGCTCTGGGCGGTGACGGCAGTGCCTGACATCCTGAGCCAGGGCGGTGACCGTGAGTCCGGCCCCTGGCCGCGCCGTATTGCCGTAGCCGCCGTGCTCGTGCTGGTGGCGGTGGCGGTCGTGCACTACCTGCCGCGGTCATCGCATGCGACGGCGCAGCCGGTCCGGCCCACCGCTACCGCGGCTCCGGTGCCGGTGCCCGTGCCGCAGGGGGTTTCTGGTGATCAGGGGGTGGCGGCGGAACCGGACGGGATCACCGGTCAGACCCTGTCCTGGCCGGCCGGCCTCCGGCTGCTGGCGGCCGGCCAGCGGCCGATGTGGTACTCGCCCGCCACCGGCCAGACGGCGCTGATCGGCGGTCTGCCGCAGCGGCAGTCCGGCTACCAGTTCGTCCGCGCGGCGGGCGGCTGGGCGGTGCAGGCCGATCCCGCGGCCCAGGCCGTCTGCGCCAGTTGCGCCGGACCGCCGCGACCGGTGTACTTCCTGGCCGATAACGGGCAGTCGGCGACCCCGGTGGGGCTGGCGAACGCAGTCGCCCCGGGCACCGCCGGCGTGCTCTGGCTGACCAGCTACCCGCCGGGCGCCGATCCGTACACCGTGGCGGGTACGGCGCGGGAAGTCAGCATCGCCGGGCGGCCGTCCGGACCGCGGGTCAGCCTGCCAGCCGGCTACCTGATCGAGCGCGGGACCGACCGCGGCCTGCTGCTGGCACCGGCGGCCCGGCAGCCGGGCATGACCGCCGACGAGCTATGGGATCCGGCGACTCGGCAGACCGGTCGCAGCTTTGACGGAGTGATCGCGGCCAGCGCCACCCAGGTCGCCTGGGTGCCGCCGTGTGCGGCGCGCTGCCGTGTGCAGGTGCTGAACCTGGCCACGGACCGGCAGGAAACGGTGGAGCTGCCCGCGGCGAGTTCGGTGGCCAACGCGGCGTTCAGCCCCGACGGCAGCCTGCTGGCGGTCCAGCTGAGCTTCAGCAGCGACTCGGCCGACGGCGCACTGGCCGTGCGGCTGGAGCTGGTGTCCCTGGCCAGCGGCCGGCTGACGGCCGTGCCGCAGACCTGGGTCAGCAGCAGCGCCCTGGTCAGCTTCGGGTGGCCCGCCGGCAGCGACAGCCTGGTGGCTGAGCTGAGCTTCACGACCAAGGTGCAGCTAGCGGCCTGGCGCCCGGGCGCCAGCCGGCTGGCCATCGCGGCGCTCAGGCCCCAGAACACCTCCGCCTCCCTGGTCATCGGCCAGTACATCCAGTGATGCCGAGGAGCTGGCGGCCTTCAGCGACATCGGCGCCACACCCGGCCGCTACCGGCAGCGCGACGGCTAATTCCGTTCGTTATCGGTGTTTTGGTCTGGCCAGACGCCGATGTGATCGGGCTCCTCTTGCAATTCGACCCGGTTCCGCAAGCCGAGGCGCCTGGTCATCTCGCGCGGGAGCTGAACGCGACCCGCCCGGTCCAGCGTCGCGTACTCGCGGGCGTGCACGGTGGTGGTGCCCTGCTCGTCGGTGGCCGCGTGCCTGATCGTCTCGCTGCTCGTCTTGCCGTCCCTGATCGCGATCGTCCGGCGGACCTGCGACGACACGGCCGGGTCGTGGGTGACCACCAGCACCGTGACGCCGAGCTCGGTGTTGGCGGTCTGCAGGGCGGCGAACACGTCCCGGGCGGTCGCGGAGTCCAGCTCGCCGGTGGGTTCGTCGGCTAGCAGCACGTTCGGCCGGTTCGCCAGCGCCGTGGCGATGGCGGCACGCTGCTGCTCGCCGCCGGACATGCGGTCCGGCGTCCGGTCGGCGCAGTGCGTGATGCCGAGGGTGTCGAGCAGGAGACCGGCGCGCTGCCGCCGCTCCCGGTGGGCGAGCGAGCTCAGCCGCATCGGCAGCAGCACGTTCTGCCGGGCGGTCATGTACGGCAGCAGGTTCCGCGATGTCTGCTGCCAGATGAAGCCGGTGACGGTCCGCCGGTAGGCCAGCCGCTCCCGGGCGGTCATCGCGCCCAGGTTGCGGCCGGCCACCCACACCGTGCCCGCTGTCGGCGCGTCCAGCCCGGCGAGGATGTTCATCAGCGTGGATTTGCCGGTGCCGGCCGCGCCGATCAGCGCGGTCAGCTCCCCCTCGGCGATCAGCAGGTCAAGCCCCTGCAGCGCCTGCACCTCGATGCCCACGCCGGAGTAGATCCGGACCAGCCGGTCACAGACGATCATCCCGTCGGCGGCAGTGGGCGCCTGGTCCTGCGGGATAGGTGCGGTCATGTGACTGGACCTCCCTCAATCAGCGATCCGCAGCGCCCGGGCGCTGCCGCGGTGGTAGGTGATCACGGCCTGAGCGGCCAGGACGAGCAGCGCGAGGAGCAGCAGGCCGACCGCCGAAGCCGCCAGCGGGCCCACCGCAGGAGCCAGCACGATGGGCGGCCCGGTCCCGTTGAACACCGCCAGGTTCAGCGATGGCCCGACCAGCGGCGCGAGCAGCCAGGCGCACACGACACCGCCGATGGCGGCGGCCACGACCGGCGGAAGCGCCTCGGTCGCCAGCATCAGCTGGGCCTGCCAACGGCGAATTCCCATCGTCGCCAGGCGCGCCAGCGTCATCTCCCGGGTCCGGGCGTTGAGCAGCAGGGACAGCAGCAGGACGAGCGTGCCGAAGCCAGCCGCGGTGACCGCCCCCCGGATGAGGGCCGTCTGCGCCGCCTGCGGCACCGGTGCCGTCGTCAGCGCGGCGAGAACGGTGGAGCGCAACGTCACCGACCCGCCCGGCAGCGCGCGGCGGACGACCGCGCTCAGCCGCGCCGCGTCAACACCGGGCCCGGCGATCAGCATGACATCCGGTCCGGGTGACTGAGACCCGAGTGCCCCCAGCGGCAGCACGATGGTGCCCCCGGCCGTACCCGGGGAACCGGCGACGGTGCCGACCCGCCCGGCCAGCCGGATCGTGATGGTGCTGGTCCCCACGGTGAAGCCGGTTGGCGCCGTGCCATCGAACTCGCCGGCCGCGTCGGCGGTGGCGACTACGGGGACGACCGCCGCCTGCCCACTGCCGCCGTTTCCCGCTGACCCGGCCCCGGACAGCGCAGCCAGCGGGAATCGCGGGCCGGGCGCGTGGTCGACCACGGCCGCATACTGAGCCGGGTCGACGAACTCCGCGGACAGCACCGACCCGGCGGCCAGCGAGCCGGTCGCGACCACCGCGGTCGCGGTGGAAACCACGCCTGGCACCGACGAGATCTGACGCTGTGCGGCCGGAGGGATCACCTGATTAGGCGGGGCCTGGACGACCGCGTCGGCGCCCACCTGCCGCCAGGACGCCGCCACCTGGGCCTGAGTCACCGAGGTGCTGATCATGGCCGGGAACGCCACCATGGCCAGCACCAGGACCAGGGCGAACGACGGCAAGACGGTACCGGGCGGGGTACGGGTAGCCCGGGCCAGGCCCACGAACGCGACCACCCCGCGCGCCCGGCCCGCGATCCGGGCCAGCTCGCGGGCGAGGGGCGGGTAGCAACGCAGCACGACGACGGCCACGGGGATCGCGATGAGCACCGGCGCCGCGCTCGTGTACAGGCCGTTGCTCCCGGAGCTCGGGCCCTGGTTCCTGAGCACGACCAGGGCGCCGACGGCGGCGGCGATCAGCGCTGCCTCGATGACGATCCGCCGGGCCCCAGGCGTGCGGGCCGACGGGTTCCGTGGCCGGCCGGCGACGGGCGCCGCCACCCGCTGCGGGACCACGCTGATCAGGACCGGCCCGACGACCGTCACCGCGAGGGTGAAGCCGGCCAGCCACCAGCTCACCACGTCGCCGGACACTTCCGGTGCCCCTGGGAGTCCCGGGACCCCTGAACTTTCTGAGGTCAGGGCGATGGCGAGGGCCGCGGCCGCCGCCCCCGCGACCGCGGCGATGAGCACGCTGGCCCGTAGCACCACCCAGGCGAGCTGATACAGCGCCGCGCCTCGCGCGCGCATCAGCGTGAACTCCGCGGCGCGGCGCTGCGCCACCAGCCGGGCGCCGAGCAGCACCACCACCGCGCCCATGGCCGTCAGGCTGACGTAGAGCAGCTCGAGCACGGGGTCCACGGCGCTCTCGGCCGCGATGAACGGCGACAAGATGGTGGGAATCTGGGAGGAGAGCGCCACCGTGACCGGGGGTACCCCGGGGTTGGCTATCGTGACGCCGGAGGAGAGCAGGCTGCTCAGGCTGGCCTCCACCCCGCTCGCCTGGCTCGCGGTGAGCCGGCTGAGCGCGACCGGGTAGGACCAGGTCATGTTCAATTGTGAGGTGGGGAGGCTGGCTTCGACCAGCGGGAGCCCACCGGGACCGATGAAGACCGCGCCGAGCCAGTAGGGCGGCTGATCCGACCCGCCCGACGTGGGCGCCGGCCCGGCGGCCAGGGGAGACTGGGTCCAGAAGTCGGATGCCGTGTTCCGCGGCCGGACGATACCGGTGACGGCCAGCTGCAACGGCCCCGCGTCCAGCCGGGAACCGGGACGCAGCCCGAACCTGGCGGCGGTGGCGGCGGTCACCGCCACCTGCACCACGGTCCTGCCCCCGGTGGCCAGGCCGCCGAACGAGCCGCCGGCCGGGAGCCGCCCGGCCACGACCTGGCTGTAGCGGGCCAGGGCCGAGCGGTAGATCATCTCGACCTGCGGCGGCCCGTACCCGGCGGCCGGGGGCGCTCCGGTGACCGGCACGGTGCCCGTGGTCAGGCTGGCCCAGGCAGCCGGTTCACTGGCCAGCGGCAGGCCGCCCGCGGCCAGCCGTGCCCGCATCGCGGCGCTGGCCGCGGCGATGGCGGAGGCCCCGAGCTGACCGCTTCCGTCCGACAGGGCCAGCTCGCCCACGGTCCCGGTCACGGTCCGGTCGCCGGGCTGCGAAGCCGCGACCACGCGCTGAAGGGCCCCGGTGCGCAGTTCCACGCTCTGCCGGGGGATCGCCAGGCTGGCCAGGACGGAGACGAACACGAGCAGGCCGAAGGCGACGCTGGCGGCGGCGCCGGTACCGGTCAGCGTCACCCAAGCCGCGCGGAGCCGCCGCCACAGTGTCCTCATCTGGTCGCCGTCCTCATCTGGCCGCCGTCCTCATCTGGCCTCCGCCCGCAACTGCGCCGCCGGGTCGGGCCGGCGCAGGATCGACAGGGCCGCGGCGGCGACCGGCACGGCCGCGGTGACGAGGGCCAGCGCGACGGCCGTGACGAGCGGCAGTACCACCAGGGCTGACGGCACCGGCGCGGCGGCGTCGACGGTCAGGGTGATCGCGGGCAGCATCAGCTGGGCCAGGCCGATCCCGGCCAGCAGGCCCGCGGCCGCGGCCGGCAGGCTGAGCGCGCACTGCTCCAGGCTGAGCTGGCCGGCTTGGGCGTTCTTCCCCACCCCGAGCGCGGCGAACACCGCGCTCTGCGTCCGCCGCGAGCGGAGGCTGGCCGCGACGCTGACCGAGAACCCGAGCATGCCGAGCAGCACCGCCGCCAGCCCGATAGCCAGCATGGCCTGCCGGGGGGCCTTCAGCAGCGGGTTATGGAGCAGGGCCAGCTGCTGGCTGACGCGGTCGGTGACGGACAGGCCGAGGCCGCCCGGCACGTGCGGTACCCGGCCGCCGGCGGTGCGCAGCCACCAGCGGGTCACCGGCAAGGGCGTCACCTGGGTGGCGGTGAGCAGGTCGTTGACCTCCGCGAGGTCGGCGATCAGCGCCCGGTTCTGGCCGAAGACGGTCGGGAAGCGGGTCACCGACGCCACGATCTGAACCTCCACCGGGTACCCGCTGAGCTGAATCGAGAAAACCGATCCGACGCCGAGCCGGTTGGCCGCCAGGTAATCGGAGGTGGCGATGGCCGGGATGGTCTGGGCCGGGGGCAGCGCCAGGATCGCGACCTGGCCGGTGGGCGCCGTGATGTACCCGACCTTGGCCATGACCTGCGGCGACGGATCGTGTCCGGCCTCGAACGTAAGCTGCTGGGCGTCCCCGGCGGCGCGCTGCCAGCCCTGGACATCCGGCGGTACGCCGTCCGCCGGCGATACCGTCGCGAACGGACCCGGCGGTATGGCCGGCACGTACGACGAGGATGCGGTACCCCGCCACGCCGCCAGGGCGGCCCCGTGGCTGAACGGGCGGCCGAACGGGCCGGCGGCCGTGGCCGCCACCGCGAGGGACTCGATGCTCAGCGCGGCGGGCACGGACAACGCCGGCTTCGCCGGGTCGTAGGGCGGCAGGTCATAGGTCATCGTGAGCCCGAGCAGCCGCAGCGGGTAGGTGGCCTCCCGCGGGCCGGGCGAGAGCACGAAGACCAGGGCGTGCGGGCGGCCATCGGCGGGCAGGGACCCGGCGGCGGGTACCTGATAGGTGCCACCCCCGCCGTCCTGGACCCAGGCGCTGACGTCGGCGGCGCCGAGATTCTTCCTGACCTCGGCCGCGCTACCGTGCGGGGCCGCCCCGAGGGACGCGAGGATCTCCAGCCGGTCCGGCTGGCCGGGCAGCACCACACTGGACAGCTGTCGCGGGGTGACGCGCTGCCACAGCGTGCGCAGCGGAAGCGGCGACAGGTCGGGGCGGATCAGGATCGTCTTGCGCGCCGTGCTCGCGTCCAGGGCGATCAGCTGACCCCCGTTGCCGATGTCGGCCAGGCTGGCCGACGTGGCGGCGGTGACACCCGGTGCCCGGGTGATCGTCCCGGTCGAAGCCAGCGGCAGCGGGGCCGCGGTGTCGACCCGCACGTCCGCGCCGACCGCGAAGGCGGCCTGGTCCGCGGCCGACTGACGCCAGGTCGCGTACCCGGCCAGCGCCAGCGTGGTGGTCGCCGTGGTGACGATGACGAGCAGGACCGGGCCCGCCTGGCGGATGGGCCGCCGGGCGATCTGCCAGCTCACCATGGCGGCGGTCAGCCGTCGTTCGTGGTCGGTCGCCTTGTCGGCCAGCCGGGCCAGCAGCGGCAGCGCGCGGAGCGGGATGAGCGCCACCCCGGCGAGCGCGAGCGCGGGGGCGACGGCGACCACGGGATCGACCCCGAGCGAACCGGTGCCCGGATGCGCGACCACCGAGTAGCCGCGCAGTTGCCATACCGCGACCGCGGCGAGCGCCACCACGGCCAGGTCGCCGCCCGCCCAGGCGATCCCCACGAGCCAGGCCTGCCGGCCCCGGCGGCGCCTGGCCGCGTCGGGCGTCAGGGCGCGCAGCGCCGGCCAGGCCATCACGGCGGCGCACAGCAGCAGCACGGCGAGGGCCGAGAGCCAGGTCAGCAACGTGATACCGCGGCCCGCGGAGCCGTCCAGACGCAGCTTGACCAGGCTGGCCAGGGCGCCGGTCAGGTGCGTGCCGGCTAGCACGCCGGCCAGGCCGGCCACGACGCCGAGCAGCGCCGCCTCGGCCAGCACCGGCCGCGCCACCTGCCACCTGGTGGCGCCGCGCGCCCGCAGCAGCGCGGACTCCTCCTCGCGCAGGCTGGCCAGCAGCCGTGCGGCTAGCACCAGTTCCACCCCGGCCACCAGCAGCAGCTGCAATGCGGCGACCGTGAACAGCGACCGGGCCAGCACGATGGTGCTGGCCATGCCGGTCAGCAGCTGCGGCAGGCTCGACGTCACGGCCAGCCCTTCCGGGGGGGCCACGGTCAGCTGCGCAACCGCCGCGCCGGTGTTCGCGGCGAGCGCACCGATGTTTCCGCGAGCCATGGGCTGCGCTAGCGGAAGGACGTACCACGAGCACTGCCGCGCGGCCAGGCCGCTGCCGAACGCCGCGGGGTTCACCACCGCGGGGCCGTAGATGTCGGTGATGCTCTCGAGGCTGTTCCCCGCGTAGCTGACGGTGGAGCCATGGACGCTGATCCCCGAGGTGGGCAGCAAGTCGAGCGTCCAGTAAGGCGACGCCGGGTCTTCCACCCTGAACAGGCCGGTGACCCGCAGCGAGACCGCCGCCCCGCCGGACTCGGGGGCACCCGTCAGCACTGAGCCGACGGTCACGTGCAGCCGGCCGGCCGCGGCGGCCGGAAGCGCCACCGGCAGCGGACCGCCGGGGCGCGGCGGGTCCGGCCACTGCCCGGCGGTCAGCGTCGCGTGGGCGCTGATCCCGGCCAGCGACGCGGGCTGGACCTGTGTGGTGACGATGCTCGAGCCCAACGCCGGAAGCTGGATCGGGTCCGCCCACAGTGCGCCTTCGGTCTGGAAACCGATCCCGGGCCAGGCCCGGTGCAGCGTGGTGCCGATCAGCCGCGAGTAGGCGGCGGCCTGCGGGGCGGTGCCCACGCTGCTGAGTCCCATCACCCGGCTCTGCGGGGCGGCGAGGAAGCTCTGCGCTCCGGGCGGGATCACCTCGACGGAGAAGGTCCAGAGCAGGGCCGCGAGCCCGGTAGTGAGCAGGACCGTGACCGCCACGCAGGCCAGGAGCAGCCGCGAGGATCCGGCCCGGCGCAGGAGGAAGGAAAGTCCCAGCCCGCTCACTGATCGTTCCTCCTATCCGCCCTCGACGTCGGCGACAGACCCGTCCGCCAGCGAAATGACCTTGTCGGCCAGGTCGATCAGCGCCTCGTCGTGAGTAGCGACCAGGGCGGTAACCTGCTCCGAACGCACCACGCTGAGCAGCAATTCCATGATCTGCCGCCCGGTCTCCAGGTCGAGCTGGCTGGTCGGCTCGTCCGCGATCAGCAGGCTCGGCCGGCCCGCCAGCGCGCGGGCGATGGCCACCCGCTGCTGCTGGCCGCCGGAAAGCTCATCCGGCCGGTGCTCGGCATGGCTGGCCACCCCGGTCAGCGCCAGCATCGCCGCGACCCGCTCCCGCCGCTCGCTGGGCCGCAGGCCCGCGACCCGCAGCGGAATCCCGACGTTCTCCGCCGCGGACAGCATCGGCACGAGCCCGAAGGACTGGAAGATAAAGGCGATCCGCTCCCGCCTCAGCGCCAGCCGCGCCCGCTCGCTCATCCGGTTCACCTCGCGGCCGTCCACCCACACCCGGCCCGCCGTCGGCTCGTCCAGGCCACCGATGATGTTCAGCAGCGTGGTCTTGCCGGAGCCGGACCGGCCGCGCAAGGCCACGAGCTGACCGCGTTCCACCGTCAGCGAGACCCCGCGCAGGGCGTGGACGGCGGTGTGCCCGCCGCCGAAGGTACGGCGGATGCCGTCCGCCGCCACCATGACCTGCGGCGATGGGCCGACGCTAGCTTCGCCACCCGCCGGGTGTGCCTGGCCAGCGTTCATCCCGATCCTTTACGGAGGTCAGCGCGCGGGCAGGGCAGGACCGCGCTGGTCCCCGTGGCTGGTGCCGACCGGGGATCGGCACCATGCTCGCCCCTTACATAGCGACAATGCAACAGTGATCTCAGATCGTTACCTAGCGGCAAGATAGGGCGCGGGGTTCCCACGCCTATTCAACGCTCAGCCGGCCCCCAGGGTTACTGAGTTTTCACGTCGGCAGGGCGCCGGGGCCAGTGGTATCCGTGGTGCCGGCGGGGGCTGGCGGGGGCCTGCGCGGACCGCGGAACTCAGCGGTCACCTCGCCTAGTTCGTGTGCGCGTTCGGTAGGTGCCTGCCGATGTAGCCCACGTAGATCTTCCCGGTCCGGCCGGCGTCGTCGTGGTAGTAGATCCGCGGCGAGACCAGACCCTTCCTGGCTATCTTGAAGTGCGCGTTCATGAAGACAGCGCCGTCCGGGTCCACCTCGGCGGGCACCGGGAAGACCCGCAGCTTCCGGAGCTTGGGTGAACGTTCGACGGGCTCGGATTCTTGCGTGGAGTGCGCCCCCGGCGGATAGCCGGGCCGCCCGGGAGGAGTGTGGCCGAGGTAGGCGTGGACGCCCTTGCTGAATTCGCCGCGGCGCCGCGCGGCCGCGTACCCGTCGAGGACCCGCAGCGCGTCCCAGGATCGGGCGGCCCACGTGCCGAGCGGATCGAAGTTGTCCAGCTCGACGGCGCTCTTCGAATCCCCGGTGAAAATGACGCAGGACAGCACGTGCTCGTCGAGCCGCTCGAGTAGCTCGGCGAACGATCCAGGCGACTGGGCCGCCGCCATGGCGGCCCGGGTCTGATCGATACGGCCGGCTCGCGCGAGAATGCCGCGCAGCCGGTCGAGCTCCAGCTTCGCCTTCAGCAGCTCGGCCTGCGTCTCGGCGTGATCCAGTTGTTCGTCCTCCAGCCGGGCGCGGACCAGATCACGATCGTCTTCTACCTCTTCCAGCAGGTCCTGCAGGGCCGCGAGCCGCCGCGATATCTCCTGATGACCCCGGAGCACGCCCCGGCCCTCGGCCAGCAGTTCGCGGAACTGGGCGGCCATGTCGTCGGGCTCGCCCGCGCGGAGCGCACCGGACTGGAACTCGCTGACCAGGCTGGTGAGCAGTTCCCCGGCGATCGCGACCTCGCGGACCGCCACGGTCGCGGCCGGTCCCGGCGGAGCCGGGCCAGCAGCGCCGTCACCTGGCCAGCGGACGAAAGGGCGCGGCGGCGTTTCCTGGATGGCTCGCAGGACGGCGGCCGGCTCTTCCCTGGACAGCAGGCGATCGACCTGGGCGACACGCGCGGGCAGCGGCAGGTTCAGGGCTCGGCCCCGGTTCGCCCGGCCGAGCAAGTGCGCGAGCTTGCCTGGCGCCTGCTCGGCGATGGTCCTGGCCAGCAGCACCCGGTGCCGGCGGGCATCGACGGCGCTGGCCGGATCGACCTCGGGCAAGAACGTGCGCATCGCTCCGAGCGGCACCGAGTGCGAGGGGGCGAACGACTCCTCGAGCTTCGCGGCCGCCTCGGCGTCGAGCACGTAGATACCGGACAGGCCGACGCATTCGCGGGTCAGCCGCTCGACGTGGTCGATCATCCGGGGCGTGGGAACGTCCGGGACGGGCGCGGCGACCAGGGCGGTGCCGCGCCGCTCGGGATCGCAGACCGCCGAGATCAGGTCATCGACGTCAGCCCCGGTGACCAGGGCCGGCTGGGCGGAGAGGATCATCTCGCCGTCGTGGGCGTCGGCCGCCGCCAGGACCGCCCGGACCATGTGCGGGACACCCGTCCACCACGCGTCGGCGGCGTCGACGTCCTTGACGAGCCGCTCGTATGACGCGGCCGGCGCGGGCGCCGACGGCGGCGCGTTCACGTCGACCCAGATCCAGTCATCGGCCCCGTCGTCATGGTGCACCGTCACGGTCGTCACCCAGTCCCCCGCGGATGACGACTCGGTCAGCCGGTACCGCAGCGAGCGGGAGCCGTCGTGCGGATGCAGTTCGGTGACGACGAGCTGGGCATGCTCGGCCAGCTCGTGCACTCCGGCGGCCACGGCAACGGTGCCGTAGCCCTTGAGCGCCAGCCACGAACGGAACTGCTCCGCCGTGAGCCCTACCGCGTTCTGGCCGTGCCGCAGCCAGAAGATCGACCGGTACCCGACTGCCATCCCGATCCCGTGATTTCCCGGAGCTCACCCGACGATGCGCTTGGACTACCACCGTATCGCCGCATCACACGAGCACCATGTCCAGAAATGAGAGCGCCCTGGCTCGGTGCCGCTAGTAGCCGAGATCGGGGTCGACCAGGCCCTCGAGGTCGCGTCCGGCCGCGAGCCGCCGGACGTTCTCGGCGATGCGGGCGGCCAGGAGCGGCTCGGTCATCTGCTCGGTGTCGGCCGTGTGCGGCGTGATCAGGCAGTTTGGCAGGTCCCAGAGCGGATGGCCGTCAGGAAGCGGCTCGGGGTCGGTCACGTCCAGGGCGGCGCCGCCGATCTGGTCCGAGCGCAGCGCCGCGACCAGTGCCGCGGTATCGACCAGGCCACCACGGGCCACGTTGACCAGCCACGCCTCCCGGTCCATGATCTCGAGTTCCTCCGGCCCGATGAGCCCGCGGCTCCGCGGCGTGAGCGCCAGCGTGAGCACGACCGCCCGGGCGCCGGCCAGCGCCTCGTGCAACTGCGGCGTCGTCACCGTCCGGGCCGCGCCGGCGACCGGTTCCGTGCTCCGGCGGACGACCGTCACCCGGGCGCGGAACGGCTCGAGCAGGCGCAGCAGGGCCAGCGTGATCCCGCCGCCGCCGACGATGGTGACCGGCTGGTCGAACAGGGTCTGCGCGGCGGGCTGCCCCCAGGAGCGAGCGCGGGCCCGCTCCGGAAGGGAGCGCAGGCCGGCCAGCAGCAGCGCGAGCGCGTGCTCGGCCACCGGCTCGGCGTAGGCGCCCTTGGCCGACGTCCACTGCCGCTGGTGGTCGAGCACGCCGGCCGCGGCTACCCGCTCGATGCCGGCCATCGGCAGCTGCACCCACGAGATCCCCGGATGGGCTCCGAGCACGTCCCGGAGTTTCTCCACCCCGCCCGGATCGGTCCACACCAGGCCGGACGGCTGCTCGTCCGACCCGTCCGACTCGTCCAGCCGGGTCGGCTCGCCGCCGCCGCGGCGGATGGCGTCGGCCGCCCAGGGCGCTTGGCCGGGAGCGACGGCGATCAGGATCCTCGTTCGTTCCATGGCCTTAGACCTACCGCACCGGGATTACTGCGTCGTGGCCGGGTCCGGAGCAGGACGGCGACGGCCGCCGCGCTGCGATGTGAGGACGCCGAGTCAACGCGCAGCTAAATTCCAGATCGTTATACCGAACGGGTGGGCCGCGCGCCCTGGTCCCGGCGTGAGCGTCAGTCGGAGGCGGCGGCTCCGGTGCGCAGCGACTGGCGCATGCGGCCGAGGACGGTTTCCTGCGCCTCGGTGGCGGGGCGGGGCTGCGCCGGGCTGATACCGCCCTTGTCCACGTTGGCGAGCAGCGGGATGTCGGACTCGCCGTCGGCGGCCACCTTGGCCATCGCCCACTTGCCGAATACCCGCCCGGGCACATCCCCGCTCTCGAGCAGTTCGATGTGATCGTGCCGCCGGTCCCTGCCGATCTTCACGTACAGGTCGCGGACGACCGGCTCAGCCCCCTCCAGGGTCTGGACGAACTGGTCGTCGGTGATGAGCAGGGCGCCGGTGACGCCTAGCTTCTTGTTCGTCGACCGGGCAGCGCTGAAGATCTCGCCCAGCTGACGCTTACGGTCGGTGATCCCGATCCGGCTGTGACTGCGATAGATCAGCCGGAAGACCGCTCCCGCGTCCCCCGCTGCCGTCTCCGTCATCGGTCAGCCCTCCCTGCGATGTTCGTCTTATTTAGTCTTGTTTTTTCTTCTTAGCGCCACGGCCGGGCCGCTGGCGTCTCAGTTTGCGCCGCCAGCCCGGTGGACGCCTGGCGACTGCTGTCCGTGGCCCGGGCACCCGACCCCGGCGCGCCGCATCAGGTCACCGTCCGGTGACGCCCTTTAGCCATTGCGGATAAATGCGGCGAAGCCGGGTAGCTGGAGTCCGTGGCTAGAGCTAGAACAGTAGGCGGGTACGCAATTCCCGGGATCGTCTGGTTCTTCTTCTGGTTGGTGGTGGTCATCCTCGTCATCATCCTTCTCGCGTTCATCGTTCACTGGGCGGGCGGCGGAGTACTGAATCTGCGGCTCGGACACTTCGAATTGAACGTCGGCTTCACTTAGTCCGCACCATTCCCGATAGCCATTCCGGGGTTACTTCGGTAACCCCGGAATGGCGCGAACGTCCTGGGCTGGCTGGGCCAGGATTTTCAGCCAGTGGCGGTTGGTGACCTCCTCGGTCATGGCCAAAATCTCAAACCCCGCGTTGAGCAGCTGCTCGCCGAGCCCGGCTGGCTCCCGGTAGAAGAACCAGCGCCGCGTGTCCGGGGCATAGGGCACCGGTTCCAGTCGGGCGCCAGACCCGGCCGCTGTGACCAGCGCGAAGCACCCGCCGGGGCGCAGGATGCGCCGCATTTCGCCCAGGGCATCCATGGTCTGGTCATGGGGCACGTGGAGCAAGGCGGCGCAGCACCAGATCCCGTCGGTGCTCAGGCTGGCCAGCGGCAGGCAACGCAGGTCGCCCCGGACCACGCGTCCGGGGAGGGCCCGCGCCGCGTAGGCCAGCATCCCGGCCGACCGGTCGACACCGATGACGCGATGCCCGGCCCGCGCGAACCAGGCCCCGTCGTGGCCGGGACCGCAGGCCAGATCGGCGACGTCCGCGACCCGCGGCAGCCGAGCCGCGAACGCGGCCCGCAGGTCGGGAAAGGACCGGCCGGGGTCCGGCCGGTGGGCCGCGTAGCGCCCGGCGATCTGGTCGTAGGCCGCCTGATTGCACCGGGTCGCTTCGTCGGCCATGTCCTGATCATCTCAGGCCCGGGCTGGCCGGGCTGGCTGACGTACCTCCTAGTGCGTCACGGTTTCAGCAACGGCCGCAGGTCGTCGAGCCGGTCGAACAGGTGCCACACGTACGCCGACGAGCCGCGCTCCCGGTGCGGGTGCAGGTCGGCCAGCGCCGGATCTTCGCGGTAGCTGTCGAAGGCCGCCTTGGACTCCCATTCGACGACGATGAGCACCTGACGGGGCGCGATGTCGCCGGTCACGCTCTCCCGGAACCGGCCCAGGGCCACTACGCGCCCGCCGTGCCTGGCCACCTCGCGGGCCGACCGGCGCGAGTAGGCCAGGTACTCCTCGCGGTCGGCGACGTCGAACAGGTTCAGCGCGTAGACCTTCGCCTTATCATCTGCCACAGCCAGACTCTAGCCTGATGTCATGCCGAGTTCCCTGCCACGCAGCGCGCCAGCGGATCAGCGGGTCGATCCAGCCGCGATCGCTGGATTCCTGGACGCGATGGACGAACGACCCGACATCGAGTTGCACAGCCTGATGGTGGTGACGCACGGGCACGTCGTGGCCGAAGGCTGGTGGGCGCCCTACAGCGCCGGACGGCCGCACCTGCTGTACTCGCTGAGCAAGAGCTTCACTTCCACCGCGGCCGCGTTCGCGCAGGCCGAAGGGCTGCTTGACCTGGACGACGCGGTCGTCGCCCACTTCCCCGAGTTCGCGGATGAGATCACTGATCCGCGGACCCGTTCGGTAAAAATCCGGCATGTCGCGGCGATGGCCTCCGGTCACACGCGGGAGATGCTGCCCGAAGCGGTCGCGCGGGACCGGGACGAGCCGGTCCGCGGGTTCCTGCTGGTCCCGCCGGACCGCGAGCCCGGCACCGTCTTCGCCTACAGCCAGCCCTGCACGTACACGCTGGCCAGCATCATCCAGCGCAACGCGGGGATGCCCCTCACCCGCTACCTGCGGCCCCGGCTGTTCGACCCGCTCGGCATCGGGCACGTCGGCTGGTCCACCTTCCCGCCCGGACGCGAGCAGGGCTTCAGCGGCCTGCACGCCCGCACCGAGGACATCGCCAAGCTGGGGCTGCTCTACCTGGGCCGGGGCCGGTGGGAAGGAACTCAGCTCATTGGCGAGAAATGGGTCGCCGAGGCGACGTCGCGACAGGTCAGCACAGTTCTGCGTGATCTTGCCCGAGCAGGACACGGTGATCGTCACCACCGCCTACACCCTCGACATGCAGGCCGTCCTCGACGCCATGTGGACCCGGCTGCTGCCCGGCCTCGGCACGGTCTCACCCGGGGCCGAGGCGGCCAGCGGCCAGCTCAGCGATCGGCTCGCCCGGCTCGAGCTGCCCGCCTCCGCGGGCGCGGCCGCGCCCGCCGACTGGGGTCCGTGGACCAGCGGGCCGTTCACCGTCACCGCTGGCCCCGCGGGAGCCGCGGGTTTCATGGGCGACCAGGTTCAGCCCTTCCTGACCTCGGTCGAGGTGGCGGCGCGAGACGGCGGCTGGCAGATCGGCCTGGTCGAGGCGGGCAACGCGCTGACCGTGCCCGTCGGCGCCGGGACCTGGGCTGTCTCCGACCACGCCGACCGCAACGGCGAGATCATCCCGGTCGCCGCCTCCGGCGGCTGGCTTGACGAGCGCACGCTGCGGGCCGAGGTCATCTTCCTGGAGACACCGCACCGGATGGACATCACCTGCACGCTCCCCGGGCGCACCGCCGCGGCCGTCTGGCGTCATCCGCCGCTCAGTCCCAGCAAGCTCCAGCACCTGCATTGCCCCGCCTAGGCCTGACGGCGGTGGCGGTCCGGCGGCGGCTGCTCACGCTGGACCGGGTTGAGGCGCCACCAGGCGAGGAAGAGCACCCCGACGATGAGCATGCCGAGGCCCATCCACAGGTTGATGTTGATGTTGGCGGCCTTGACCAGGTTCTTGTGCGAGGTCGAGAACCCGGCCACGGTCAGCATGATCCCGTAGAGGACGAACAGCCCGCCGATCAGCGAGCGCAGGTCGAACAGCCGCGCTGATGCTGACTGCGGGGCTTCGGTACCCGTATCTGGCACTTCGGACATGACGACCTCCTTCTACGAGTAGATGATGGACAGGACGAGGACGATGAGCAGGGCGACGCCGCCGAGGAGCTTGGGCGACGCCCACCAGGCCGGCTTGGGCACGCTCGCAGGATCCGGGGCGTTCGGATCGTGCACGCCCCAGACCAGGCCGCCGAGCTCGGATATCGGCTTCGGCTTGGTCACCAGGGTGACGATCACGGTGACCACCAGGTCGGCGACGAACGCGGTGATGGCGCCGTAGAAGTTGAGCATCTGCGCGTTGATCGTGGCGTGGGTCGGGTCGTAGTGCTGGCCCGGGTAGAAGTAGCCGATGTGGTAGCCGGCGAAGTGCATGACGCCGGCGCCGATCGTCCCGGCCGCCAGCCCGAAGACTCCGGCCCAGGGCGTGGTCCGCTTCCAGAACATGGCCACGATGAACGTGGCGAACAGCGGCGCGTTGAAGAAGGAGAACAGCAACTGGATGTAGTTCATGATGTTGCTGTAACCGGAGGCGATGAACGCGGTGCCGATCCCGATGAGGATGCCGGCCACGGTCACCACCCGGCCGACATTGAGGTAGTACCGGTCCGGCCGGTTCCTCCTGATGTAGGTCTGCCAGATGTCGTAGGTGAAGACGGTGTTGAACGAGCTGACGTTGGCCGCCATGCCCGCCATGAACGCGGCCAGCAGTCCGGCCAGGGCCACGCCGAGCGCGCCGTTGGGCAGGTACTTGCCCATCAGCAGGGGGATGGCGTCGTTGTAGGAGGCGCCCTTGGGCGTGCCCAGCTTGGGGATGACGGCCAGCGCGATCAGGCCGGGGATGATGGTCAGGGCGGGGATGAAGATCTTCGGGTACGCCCCGATCAGCGGCGTGCGCTGGGCCGCGGACAGGTCCTTGGCGGACAGGGCGCGCTGGACCTCGGCGAAGTTCGTGGTCCAGTAGCCGAAGGACAGGACGAAGCCGAGCCCCATCACGATGCCGATCCAGTCGCCCAGCGGGTTGGTCCAGTGCCCCACATTCACGCCGCCCCAGGTCGAGAAGGCGCTGGCGCCCAGCTTGGTGTGATCGATCTTGTCCTGCAGGCCGCTCCACCCGCCGACGGCCTTCAGGCCGATGATCACCAGCGGGACGAGCCCGGCGATGATCACGAAGAACTGGAGCACCTCGTTGTAGATCGCGCCGGACAGGCCGCCGAGGAGGATGTAGACAAGCACGAACACCGCGGAGACGGCGATCGACAGCCAGATCGGCCAGCCGATCAGCGCGTTGATGACCAGCGCCAGGGCGTACAGATTCACGCCGGCGGTCAGCACCGCGGCCAGCGCGAACGACAGGGCGTTGAACAGGTGGGTGGCCGGGTTGAACCGCCGGAGCAGGAACTCCGGCACGCTGCGCACCCGTGACCCGTAGTAGAACGGCATCATCACGACGCCGAGGAACACCATGGCCGGGACCGCGCCGATCCAGTAGAAGTGCACGGTCGGCAAGCCGTACTGGGCGCCGTTGGCGGCCATGCCCAGGATCTCGATCGCGCCCAGGTTGGCGGAGATGAAGGCCAGGCCGGTCACCCAGGCTGGCAGCGACCGCCCGGACAGCAGGAAGTCCTCGCTCGTGGCGACGGCCCGGCGGGCGATCACCCCGATCGCGATGACCAGGGCGAAATAGATGCCCAGGATCGTGTAGTCGAACGGATTGACATGAAGCCTGAGCAAGCCGCCTCACCTCCGTGTGCGCGGTCCGGATCGCGGCGCTACTACCCGATTCGGAGGAGTTAATGTGACGCGGCGCCGGGGTTTGGGATGGCCTGACCGAGGCACAAGTGATCAGGCGGGCATCGTGGCCCGCCGACGTAGCTGGTGCCGGCCGGAGGTGGATGACGTGGAAATCAACCTAGTGCTCCATCTGCCCCGCGACGTCGCCAGCGTGCCGGTCAGCCGCCAGGTTCTCGACGGCTGCCTGCAGACCCTGGGCATCACGCCGGATACGCGGGCCGACATCGCGCTGGCGATCAGCGAGGCCTGCGCCAACGTCGTCCAGCACGCCGGGCCGGGTGAGGAGTACCAGGTGCAGGTGGGCGTCGGGAACGGGCAGTGCGTCATCGAAGTCGTCAATACCGGCGACGGAGCCGACGGGAAATGGGCCGACGGCGCGGCTTTGACCAGCGAGCCGGTATCTCCCACGGCCGAGCACGGCCGCGGCTTGAAGATCATCAATGCGGTGGTCGACAACCTGCGGCTGACCGGCAACGAGCGCCAGGGCACGACGACCGTCCACTTCGAGAAGAAACTGAAGTGGCTGCCCGGGGCGACCGGACAGCATCTGTTCAACGAGGCCGGCGGCGGATGAGCCCGTCGGCCCGGCTCGGCTGCGGAGCCGGGCCGGGCCAGGCGAGGTGGCCGGTGAGGTGCTGATCCAGGTGCCCAGCAAGGCGGATTATACGGCGCGGGGGTATCGGGCTCCGGCGGCTACGTCGCGGTAGATGAGCAGGCCGCTGGCCGGATCGGGGACGGCATCCAGGGCCGCCTGGACCGCGGGCAGGCCGCGGAAGGCTTCCCACTGCGCTTCGGTGTCGAAGCGGACCTCGAATACCACGCCCTGCCCGCCGACGTGCCAGGCCCCGTCGCGGGCCCCGCTGGCCAGCGCCGCCTCGGTGAGGGCCGAGTCGTGCTGCTCTTGCCACCGGAAGGCGGAGACCTCGCCGTGCCGGACCTCGATCGACCACCACCGGGACATGGCCGCAGTGGTACGGCGGCGGCTGCCTCCCCGCCCCGGTACGGGAGGCAGCCGCCGGCCGAGCAGCGCGGCCACGGCGACGCTGGCCACGGAGGGCGCGACGACCACGGGCAGGAAGGCCGCCGAGTGGATCACCAACCACAGCCAGATCTGCAGCGGCAGCAAGACCAGTTCGGTGGCGACCTCCGCGACGAGCGGGACATCAGCAGGCGCGGGACGGATCCAGGCCAGCAGGAGACCGTCGAGGAAGCCGACCACGACCCCCGGTATCGCACCGAGGAACGCGCCGGCGATCGTCCCGTAGAAAGGGATCACGGCGGTGCCGTAAGCGCAGCCGATCGCCGGGCCGGCGGCCAGGCCAGCCAGCGTCCATGTCGCGACGATCTCCCGGCTGGCGTATTCCGCACCCCTCGCTCCGCGCATGACGGCCTCCTCGGCGTATCCGCAGATAAATGAAGCTATGACTCTAAGAGTATATACTCTCATAGTGTTTACTTCGCAATAGTACGCTGGTGGACATGGAGGACGACGGCCTGATGACCATCGAGCAACTGGCCAGCCAGGCAGACACGGCCACGTCCACGGTGCGCATGTACCAGAGCAGGGGCCTGCTACCCCCTCCGCTGCGCCGGGGCCGCATCGGCTACTACGGCCAGGGGCACCTGTCGCGGCTGCGCCTGATCGCGGACCTGCAGGAGCAGGGCTTCTCCCTGGCGAGCATCAAACGGCTCACCGACGCGTGGGAGAGCGGCCGGAGCCTGGACGACGTGCTCGGGCTGGAGACTCAGGTCGCCTCGGTCTGGGCGCCCGAGGAGCCGGTCCGGCTCGGACTGCGGGAGTTCAGGGAGCGGTTCCCCGGCCAGAAGGTCACCCCGGCCATCCTGACCCGGGCGATCCGGATGGGCCTGATCTCCCTCGACCGCGCCAGCGTGGTGGTGCGGAAACCGCGCTTCCTGCGCATCGGCTCCGAACTCGCCCGCCAGGGCGTCCCGGCGACCGAAACCCTCGACGAGCTTCAGGCCCTCCAGGCGGCGGCGGACACGATCGCGGACCGCTTCACCCGCCTCTTCGAGCGGCACATGTGGCACGACTTCGTCCAGGCAGGCATGCCATCGGAGCAGATAGCGCCGCTCACCGAGTCACTCAGCCAGCTCAGCGCGCTGGCCGAGGAGGTCACCGGACTCGTCTTGCGTGACGCCCTGCGCCGTAAGGCCAGCGAGTTCCTCGCCGAGCAGGCGGCCCGCCTGGACCAGGCCGGCGTACCTGACGGCCTGCGGCCGCAGGCACGTGCGGCGGGCCTGGACGTCTGATTCATGACGACACCGTGCTGGCCAGGGTGGGGGCCAGGGTGGGGGCCAGCACCACGCCGGACATCACGAAGTCCGCGAGCTCGGACACCAGGCTCGCCTTGGTACGACCGGACCGGGCCCGGAACCAGACGGGGATGTAGGCCAGGATGCCCACGATCGAGTAGTGGATCATGTCCACGTCGAGCGGCCGGAACTCCCCGGCCGCGATGCCCTCGTCGAGCAGCTTCCGGGCGAACGTACGGTACATCTCAATGCGCGTGCGCAGCTCAGCGACCTGGGCCGGGGCCAGGTTCTGGTCGATCCAGGGCAGTTCCTGGAAGAACACCACGAGCTCGTCCGGCGTGCTGGCGACGTGCTCGACCTGCAGCCGGACGAAGGTTCGCAGCCGTTCGGTCGCCGAGCCCCCGGCGGGCACCTCGGGCAGCAGGGCCAGGGTGGCGTCGAGCTGGTCGGAGAGCAGCTCGTACAGGATCGCGCTCTTGGCCGGGTAATAGTGGTAGAGGGTGCCCTTGTTCAGCCCCACCTCGTCGGCCAGCAGGTCCATGGTGGCGGAACTGTAGCCGTGTTCCCGGAAGAGCCGGGCCGCGGTGGCTCGCACATCGGGCCGCCGGGACGTCCTGGGCATCTCGTTCCCTTCTCGCCGGTTGGTATCGCGACATGGTACAAGGCACCCGCTCAGGGAACGCCGCCACCAGAGGCTGCCCCGGTCTGGCTCCCGGGGCTCGGTGCAACTAGGTTGACAGCATGGACAGGCTGGGGATGACGGTTCCGGTGGCGGGTGAGACCATGGCCGGGCTGCCGGCCATGCTGGACGAGCTGGCCGCCGCCGGTTACACCGACATCTGGACCAGCGAGGTGAACGCCACCGACGCGTTCGCGCCGCTGCTGGTAGCCGCGCAGCGGGTACCGCGGCTGCGGCTGGGCACCTCGATCGCGGGCGTCTTCTCGCGCAGCCCCGCCCTGATGGCGATGAGCACGCTCGCCGTCGCCGAACTGAGCGACGAGCCGGTCTACGTCGGGGTGGGAACGTCCAGCCAGAACATGGTGGAGCAGTGGCACGGCACGCCGTTCGTCCAGCCCTACCAGCGGGTGCGGGATACGGTCCGCTTCCTGAAGGCCGCCTTCGCCGGGGATCGGGTCACGTTCCACGGCGACACGTTCGAGATCGACGGCTTCCGGCTGGGCCGGGTCCCGCCGCACCCGCCGCGGATCCTGGTGGCCGCCCTGCGCGAGGGGATGCTGCGGCTGGCCGGCCGGGAGAGCGACGGCGTCGTGCTCAACTGGCTCAGCCCGGACGACACCGCCCGGGTGGTCCCGCTCGTCCTGGACGGGAACCCCGCCGCCGATGTCGTCGCCCGGCTGTTCGCGGTGACCGGCCCGGATCTGGCGGCGGCGCGGGGCCTGGCCCGGCGGATGGTGACGGCCTACCTGAACACCGGCGTCTACGCCGAGTACCAGCGCTGGCTCGGCCGCGGGCCTGCCCTGGAGGCCATGTGGGCCGCGTGGCAGGCCGGCGACCGCCGGGGCGCGCTGGCGGCGGTACCCGATTCGGTCATCGACGAGCTCTTCCTGATGGGGAGCCCGGCCGAGATCCGGTCAGGAGTCGAGGATTACGTCCGGGCGGGCATCACGATTCCCGTGCTCGCGGTGATGGGGCCTGACCAGGACAGCATCAGGAAGCTGGCCCTGGAACTGGGCCGCCCAGGCGCACCGGGGGCCTAGGCCTCATCGGCCACGGGAGCATCGTACGCCACATCAATCGCAAACTTGTTCTATCAGTTGTAAGTTAACGGGGTCGATTCGGGTTACCGGGTGGATTAGGGGGCCTATAGGGCACCGAATCCGCCCCATAACCCCAATCCACCCAGTTCCGCGGTGGGGCGGATGCGGCAGCTCTAACCCTGGGCCGGGCTCTTGGGGGAGCGTCGGGCAGGCTACTGATCATGGCTGACTACTACGAGGCCTTCGCGGCTGATTACGACTGGATCTTCGACAACGACGCGCTGGCTAACGGTTTCGCGATCAACCATCCGGCGATGTCGCGGCTGCTGGAGCGGGCCGGGCCGGGCCGCACCGTGCTCGACGCGGCTTGCGGCACGGGCAGCAACGCGGCGGCGCTCGCCCGCCGGGGCGACCGGGTCCTGGCCACCGACGGAAGCGATGCGATGGTGGCCATGGCGGCGGCCCGGTTCCGGCGCGAGCACCTGGAGATACCGGTGGCGCGCTGCCTGTGGGCTGATCTTCCTGCGGTCGTCGACGAGCGGTTCGACCTGGTGCTCTGCATCGGGAACTCACTCGTGCACGCCGACAGCCGCGAGGCCATGATCGGCGCGCTCACCGGGCTGCGGCAGATGGCCCGGCCCGGTGGGCACGTCGTGGTCGATTCCCGTAACTGGGAGAAGCTCCATGCCGAACGGCGGGTGGTGCGCGTCGCCGACCGGGCCGTGACCCGCGACGGCCGCCGGTGCATCAGCCTGTACGTCTGGGAGATACCGGACCGCTTCGAGGCGGAGATCGTCGCCCGCATCGTGTTCCTGTTCGAGGATGGCGACCGGATCGAACCGCACGAGTACCGGCTCGGCTTCCGCCCGTTCACGCTCGGCGAGCTGCGCCAGCGGCTCGCGGAGGCGGGCTTGCGGGAAGTGGACACCGACTTCGACGAGGCCAGGGACCAGTACGCCGTGGTGACGGTACCCGCCTGACAGCTCGTTCAGAAGAAAAGTCGCCGAAGGTGCAACAGGCCGGCGGGTGTGACGCGTCTTGAGGGTATGCCTGAGGTGATGGCGTGCAACTCGACGATGTGCTGACCGAGCTGGTCGCGGACTCCGGCGACCGGCTGCTGCGGGTCGCGTACCAGCTGACGCACGATCGCGGGGCGGCACAGGACCTGGTGCAGGACGCGCTGCTGCGCGTCTACCGGTCGGTGCGCCGCCGTGGCCTCGCGCCGGAGGACTGGTACGCCTACCTGCGCCGGGCGGTGATCAACGAGTACGTCCGCACGCGCCGGCTGCGCAGCAGCACCGAGGTCGTGACCGACATGGTGCCCGAGCCGCCCGCGGCCGGGAGCCCGGAAGACCGGGCCGCCGACCAGGCGCAGCTGTGGGCCGCGCTCGGCGAGCTGAGCGAGCGGCAGCGCGCGGTCCTAGTGCTGCGCTACTACGAGGGCCTGGCCGACCACGAGATCGCGCCCCTGCTCGGCTGCCGGGAGTCGAGCGTGCGCAGCCTGGCGCGCCGCGGGCTCGCCGCCATGCGGCCGCTGGTCACCGCGGCCAGTGCCGAGGAGGGCCGGACATGAGCACGTTCGAAGACGAGATCAGGCGGGCCATGGCTGGCCACGACGACGAGGCGCCGCGGACCGAGGACCTGCTCCGCTCCTTGGAGCAGGCCCCACCACGCCGGCGGCTGGCCGGCTGGTACGGGCCGCTCGCGGCCGCGGCCGCCGTCGTCGCGGTGGTGGCGGGCAGCTTCTGGGGCATCAGGGTGCTCGGCCACCAGGCGACACCCGCGGCGGCCGCGCTGACCTGCCCGGCGCGCTACGCCAAGCACGCCCCGTGGGTGCCGGCCAAGCCCGCAGGCGTGGACGGGCGCTCGCGGCTTGTCCCGCAGCAGACTCCAAGCTCGGCGGTAATCTGCGGATACGCGGGCAGCGACGAGGCCAAGCAGCAGGCCGACTGGGCCCTGTCCGGGCGGCGGGCGCTGACGGGCAACCTGGCCGGGCTCGCCGCGCAGCTCAGCTGGCAGGCACGCCTCCTCCCCGGCCACGGCTACTGGTGCGCCGGCGCGGGCGGGCCGCAGACCAACTACCTGATCGGCCTCACCTATCCCGGCGGCGGGACGATATGGGTCACCGCCACGGACGAGCCGGGCGAATGCATCGCCGACTCTAACGGGGAGTTCACCAGTATCAGCACCATTGGCCCGCAGGTGAGCAAGGCGTTCGGCTCCGGCCGGTGGCCTGCCCGGCAGCCGGTGTCCTGCAACAGCGCTAGCGGCCGGCTCGGCCAGGACACGGCGATGGTTCCCGCGGGTGCGACCTCCGTCACCATCTGCGTGACCAGGGTCCACCGCACGGTCACCTCCGGCTACCAGGCCCTGGTCCGGGCGCTCGACCGGCTACCCACTGGCACCTCGGATGGCTCCTGTACCATGCTGCCCGGCTCGTCGTCCGGAGCAGGTTACGAGCTCTTGTTCTCCTACCCCGAGGGGCCGGCGGCCGCCGTGTTCGTCAACGCGGGCTGCCATCCGGCGATCGACAACGGCAACCTGCAGTCCACCAGCGCGAGCAGCGTCCTGCCGATAATTCAGCAGCTCCTGAAGGCGACATAGCGGTATCGTTCGCCTTGTACTAGCGCGGGGTCGGCCCACCAAAGTGTCGGTTCGTACTAGGTAACCGGTAAACGGCTTCTCGTCTATCCGCCTACCACACACTCAGCAGGTGCGTTTGTTGTAAAAGGTACTGCGTACTTCGTCAGCTGTAGTAGGTACTGAGCAAGCGGTAACACCAAAATGAGGGCTACCACACGCCCTGGCTAGGGTCGGCCCCGTCCCCAAGTCCCCGTAGATCCCGCTCCGGTCTTCGCAAAAACTGGAACACGTTCTAGTCTGGTGCCATGCGTCACGGCATCGTGCTGTTCACCTCCGACCGCGGGATCACCCCGGCTCAGGCCGCGCGGGCCGCGGAGGAGCGCGGGTTCGACACCTTCTACGTGCCCGAGCACACCCATATCCCCGTCAAGCGGGAGGCCGCCCACCCCCGCACCGGGGACGCGACGCTGCCGGATGACCGTTACCTGCGGACCCTCGACCCCTGGGTTTGCCTGGCCACCGCGGCCGTGGTCACCTCGCGGATCGGGCTGGCCACCGCGGTAGCGCTGCCGGTCGAGTCCGACCCGGTCACGCTGGCCAAGACCATCGCGACGCTCGATCACCTGTCGGGCGGCCGGGTCACCCTCGGGGCGGGCTTCGGCTGGAACACCGACGAACTCGCCGATCACGGCGTCCCGGCCGGGAAGCGGCGGACCGTGCTGCGCGAGTACGTGGAGGCCATGCGCGCGCTGTGGACGCAGGAGGAAGCGGCTTATGACGGGGAGTTCGTGGACTTCGGGGCGTGCTGGGCCTTCCCCAAGCCGGTGCAGGCGCACATTCCGCTGATCATCGGCGCGGGCGGAGGCCCGAAGACGTTCGGCTGGATCGCGCGGCACGCGGACGGCTGGATGACCACGCCCGGCGAGCAGGACATCGGCGGCAAGGCCGCCGCCTTGCGGCAGGCCTGGGCCAAGGCGGGCCGGGTGGGCCACCTCGACATCCGGGTGCTCGTCACCGCGCGGCCGTCCCCGGACGACTTCGCCACCTGGGAGGAAGCTGGCGTCACCGAGCTTCTGTGGGGGCTGCCTGACGCACCGGCGGAGACGGTCGAGGCCTACCTGGACCGCCTCGCCCGCCGGGTGACGGGCTGATAGCGCGGCATGAACCAGGCCCGTTCGGAAATTCCTGATTTGCTGCCCGCGTCGGTCCTGCGCGATGGAACCGAGCGGTACGACGTCGTGGTGGCCGGCTTCGGCATCGCCGGCGGGTGCGCGGCCCTGGAGGCGGCCCGGGCCGGTGCCCGCGTGCTGCTGCTCGAGCGGGCCGCCGTGTCCGGCGGGACCACCCGCATGGCCGGGGGGCACTTCTACCTCGGCGGGGGCACCGCGGTGCAGCGGGCGACCGGTCACGACGACTCCGCCGAGGAGATGTACAAGTACCTGGTCGCGACGTCGAAGGAACCCGAGCACGACAAGATCCGGGCCTACTGCGAGGGATCGGTCGAGCATTTCGGCTGGCTGGAGTCGCTGGGCTTCGCGTTCGAGCGGTCCTACTTCCCCGGCAAGGCCGTGATCCAGCCCGGCACCGAAGGGCTGATGTTCACCGGCAACGAGAAGGTGTGGCCGTTCCGGGACCAGGCCAGGCCGGCCCCGCGCGGGCACAAGGTCCCGGTGCCCGGGGACACCGGCGGCGCCGGGCTGGTGATGGACTTGCTGCGCGACCGGGTCACGGAGGCCGGCGTCGAGGTGCGGTACGAGACCGGCGCGGCCCGCCTGGTGCTCGGTGAGTCCGGGGCCGTCGCGGGAGTGGGCTGGCGGTCGTTCGGCGACACCGGGGTCGTCGCGGCGGGCGCGGCGGTGATCGCGGCCGGGGGCTTCGTGATGAACCCGTCGATGGTGGCCGAGTACACGCCTTCCCTCGGCGGGAAGCTGATCGCGCTCGGCTCGACGTATGACGACGGGCTCGGCATCCGGCTCGGGATGTCGGCCGGCGCCGACGTCAGGCACATGGACGAGCCGTTCATCACCGCGCCCTTCTACCCTCCCCCGGTGCTGATGACCGGGCTCATCGTCAACTCGCGGGGCGAGCGGTTCGTGGCCGAGGACTCCTACCACGCGCGGACGTCGCAGTTCGTGATGGAACAGGAAGGCTCCGCGGCTTTCTTGATCGTTGACAGCGCCCACGTGGAGCAGCCCCAGATGCCGCTGGTGCCGGTGCTCGACGGGTACGAGACCGTGGCCGAGATAGAGGCGGGGCTGGGCGTGCCCTTGGGGTCGCTGGAGAAGACGCTGGCCAGGTACAACAGTTTTGCCGCCCGGGGTGAGGATCCGGACTTCGGCAAGAGCGCCGAGTGGCTGGCGGCGCAGGACCAGGGTCCGTGGGCGGTCTTCGACCTGCGGCCGGGGCACGCGCTCTACGCCGGGTTCACCCTCGGCGGGCTCCGTACCACCGTGGACGGGCAGGTACGGCGCCCGGACGGTTCGGTCATCGCGGGGCTGTACGCGGCCGGCGCCTGCGCGTCCAACATCGCCCAGGACGGGAAGGGGTACGTGTCGGGCGCTCAGCTCGGCGAGGGGTCGTTCTTCGGGCGGCGGGCGGGCCGGCACGCGGGCCGGCACCTGCGGTTACAGCTCCGGCGGTCCTAGCCGGCCAGACTGAGGTCATGGCCACGGATCACTATGCCGACGGGACCTGCCGGTGGTGGCATCTGTCGCAGCCGCCGCCGGAACTGGTCGCGGCGCTCGGCGACGGCTGGCTGCCCCGGGGCGGGCGAGTCCCCGGCGGGAAGCTGCTGCTGCGGGCCAGCCTGCGCACGGCGGGCGTGCGCAACGACATCGACGAGGCGGTGATCGCCGGGACGTTCGGCGGCTGGCGGGTGGAGCGGATGGAGCGCGCCGAGGTACCGAGCGACACGCGCATGCTCGAGGTCCTCGTCGCTCGCCGGCGCATCATGAGCAACACGAACGTAGAGCGGCGCCGCTATCCCGGACGCTGATCGTCCGGGATGGGGCATACGCTGCCTGGCATGGCTATCGCACGCTTCCCGAGCATCGTCATCGACTGTCCGGACCCGCAGGCCCTCGGCACCTTCTACGGCACCATGCTGGACTGGAAATCCGAGGTCAAGCCCGGCTGGTTCCAGATACGCGCGGATTACGGCCAGGTCATCGACTTCCAGCAGGTGGACGACTATACCCCGCCCAAGTGGCCGGGTCAGGAAGTGCCCCAGCAGATGCATATCGACGTGGTGGTGGACGACCTCGACGCCGCCGAGGCGGAGGTGCTCGCCCTCGGCGCGACCAAGCCCGAACACCAGCCGGGGACTACCTTCCGGGTGTTCCTCGACCCGGCCGGGCATCCGTTCTGCCTGTGCCTGAGCTGAGCACCTCCCCGTTCCCAGCCTTTCCACCAGCGGCTGCGGGCTCCGACTTCATGATCGTGAACAGTTTTGGCCAATATTTGTCCCGAACTGTTCACGATCATGAAATGGCCCAGATGATCTTGCCGAGGGGCGTCGGGTCGGGGAGGCAGACTGGCGAGAGCGCCGGGTGGGAAAGAAAGACGGTGGCTGCCCGGGTGAGTAGCGTGCTGGACTTGGTGCGTGATGTCAGGTGTGACGGATGAGGATCTGCTGGCACGGCAGGCCGCGCTCCAGGGGCGGGCGCGGGAGGTACTGGCCGGGCTGGACCTGGCAGCGCCGACCGCCGACACCGGTCCGCTGCTGGTTACGGGGAGCTTCGTCTCGGGGCTGATGAGCTGGCCCGAAGTGGACGTGATAGCGCTGGCAGATCGACCTGACGCTGTGGCTGCACGACCTGCACCGCAACGTCACCGGCTGGCATGAGGAACTACGCGAGCGCATCACCGCGGAACCGTGATGGAGGACGGAGTCCGGACGCTGGACGGGTTCTCGGCCTGGCTGGCCGGGCGAGGCCTGAAAGGCTCGGTGTGACCGGGGCCCGGCTCGACCTGACCCGGCCGCAAGTACTGGCGTTCCGGCGGCAGGCTGGCGCGCTCGGCGAGCGGCTTCCGAGCGGGCGCCGCTCGCTGCGCCGCCGCCGCGGCGTTCGAGGAGCTCGGCCGCTCGCTGGCACCGGTGCGGACACCAGTCGGCGAGGCGTGGATCCTGGCCCGGGACGAAGCGGCCTTCCGCGCCGCCGCCGATCCCCGGCCCGCGGCACCCGCCCGGCTGCTGCCCAGCGGCGACGCCTACTTCTTGCTGTACGGCGCCGACCGCGCCATGCTGATCCCGGCGGGCGGGCCCGGTGTTGTCGGTCCAGCCCTGGCGGCCGCTGTCGCCCGCTGAACGCGATGCGGTGGCCGCGGAAGCCGGGTCCCTGCCGTTGCCCGGCCTCGAAGGCAAGCGCATCGTCGTCCGCTGGGACGAGTGAACCAGCTGGTCAGCCCGCCCAGAGCGCGGTCCGCTCCCGGTCCAGGCGCTCCGGCGCGCGCAGGGTCGCGATCATGATCTGGACAGCCTCCTGGACATCCCTGGTCAGCTGGTAGCACTCGGCCGCCGACTGGCACCGGTCGGGCCCGAGCTGCCGTGCCGTCGCCACCACGGCGTCGGCCAGGCCGGGGAGTTCCGCCGCGTCGGCCGGGTCGAGCGGCCAGGCCGCTCCTCCGGCCGCCGCGCCCAGGCTGGTGATCTGATCCCCCAGCCAGGTCCACGGGTCCGCGCTCAGGGCGGGATCCCAGTGCCGGCCCGATGGCTCGTTGTCCGTGAACCGCGGATGGTAGTGGGCTACGCCGAAGCTGCCCGGAGGATCCGTGAGCCGGTCGAAAAGGTCGGCCCGCCACAGCGGACGGTCGACGACGGTGAGCTGGGACGCGGACTCGCTGCCCCGGCGCGGCTGCGGCGGCAGGTCACGGATCTCGATCCGGGCGCCGTGCTCCATGGAGGCGTCGTCCAGGTCGATCTCGAACCAGTGCCTGATCATCACGGCTGAGCGCGAAAGCGCGAGGATATGCTGCACAATGCCGTTTTACCTTGTCCCGGCGCTCAGGCCCAATGGGCCTTGTGCAGCAGCCCTCGTCCCATCAGCTTCAGCTGGTCACCGAGCCTGGGCTCGTTGTAGATGATGAAGTCGTCGAAACGGTGGATGCCCCGCTTCGCCGCCACCGAGGCGGCCGCCGTCCGGACGTCCCCGAGCTGGGCGATGGTCATCTCCAGCGGCGGCTCGTCCGGCTGGTAGGTGGCCCCGAGCGGGTAGTCGCGGCCGGGGCGCCTGCCCGTGAGCAGGAAGCCGGTCTACGGATCGTAGACGGTGATCGCGGCGCGGTGGTGCCCGGGGCTGCCGGTGAAGCCGAAGTGCTGCCGGACCGCGTCGAGCTCGCGGCTGACCACGGTCGTGGCGAGCCGCCCGGCGAACTGCGCGTCGCCCGCGACATGGTCGCCGTGGCCGTGCGTGTGCACTACGACGAGCTGGTAGCCCTCGCGCGGGTGCCGGGTCAGCCAGTCATCGACCAGCCCGTCGACGGTGGCGCGCAGCGGGAACTTCGCCGGGTCGGCGGTGGCACCGGTATCGAGCAGCAGCGCCCGGTCGTTGCTGACGGCCAGGGAGCCCGCGGCGGGCGCTCCGGTCGCGAAATCGATGGTGCTGTCGGTCATGCGCCTTCTTCCGGCTCGGGTTCTGGTAGAGGGGTCGCGGTGCCGTCGGAGTCTTAGAACGCCCCCCGGGGCCTGCTTGCTACGCGGGCTGGCCGACGCGCTTAGCTGCCACCCCAGGCGGTACATAGCCCGGGCAGGCGCAGTGCCGCCATGGCCCAGGCACGCCGCCCGGCCGGGCCGTGCAGGAGTCCGGCCTGCGATGCGATGCGGCGGTGTGGGCGCAGCGGACGCACATCCCGGCCCCCGCTATGCCCATGGAGTGCCACTGCCAGAGCATGTCCGCCCCGGCGTTCAGCCAGTACAGGAAGTAGGCGATCGCGACCACGAAGGCCACGACGCCGAATCCGCGCCCGCCGTGCACCGACACGGCCGTGAAGCCGACGGCGAGGATGGCGGGCGTGACGAGGCCGGAGGTGCCCCAGCTGGCCGCGCCGCTCATCCGGCGCGGGGACGGCCCGCTCGGCGGCCGGGCTACGGCCGGCCCGACGGGGATATCGGCCGTGAGCGCGGCCAGGTCCGCGTAGGTGCGCGAGATGAGGACCTGGCCGACCCGTTCGTCGAATTCGTCCTTGGTCAGCCGGTCCTGCACGTACGCGGCCTGCAGCGCGTCGATCATCCGCTCGCGCTCGGTCTGCGTAGCCCGCAGGGCGCCGCGGTCCGCTGCTGCTCGTCCGGCTCCCGGCTCCGCCGCCACGGCACCCTCCCAGGAGAATAGGTCACATCAAGCGTAACCCGGCTTACCCGGCCTGGTGGATGAGCTCGAGCTGGACCACCGATCCCCGGAGCCCCGGCTCAGCGGTCCTGGACGCGCAGGAGGTCTTGCTCGGCTAGGAGCTTGTCCAGCCGGGCCTGGTCGACCCGGCTGACGATGGCGGCCTCCTCGTGGCGGTCACGGATGCACTTGGCCATGGTGAACGACGAGGTGACCACGTAGAGCAGGCCGAGCGCGAGGAAGGCGCGCACCCAGCGGGTGTCGTGCAGGTAGCCGATGCCGATGATGGTGACCGACAGGGAGACGCCGAAGGAAATCACTGACTGGACGTAGAAGGCGGTGGTGGTGCGGGGCCGTAGCGGAGTGCTCATGCGGCCATCGTGCGCCGGACGGCCCGCCCGGCACCTGAGTACGGGTACTCATTCCCCGGGTGAGCTGTGCTCATGGGGGCCATCGTAAGCTGCGAGCGGTGCCAGGCTAGAGATCCCGTTTCGGAGGCTGCTGTGATCGATCTTTCTGGCCGCGTCGTCGTCGTGACCGGCGGCAACAGCGGCATCGGGCTCGGCATCGCCCGCGGCGTGGCCCGGGCCGGCGGATCCGTCGCCGTCTGGTCCCGCCGGGCGGAACGCAACGCCGCGGCCGTCGCCGAACTGGAAGGGCTGGGCGCCACGGCGGCCGGCGTCCAGTGCGACGTGGGCGACGAGGAGGACGTCGCCGCCGCCATGCGCCAGACACTGGACCGGTTCGGCCGGATCGACGGCCTGGTCGCCAACGCCGGCACGGCCGGCCGTCAGACGTTCACGGACATGTCACTGCAGGAATGGCACCGGGTGCTACAGGTCAACCTGGACGGCGCCTTCTTGTGCTTGCGGGAGGCGGCCCGGGTGCTGGTCCGGCAAGGGGAAGGCGGGTCGCTGGTCGGCGTGTCGTCCACCAGCGCCATCCACGGGGCTCCCGGGCAGCAGCACTACGCCGCCAGCAAGACCGCGCTGCCCGGGGTGATGCGTGCCCTGGCCGTCGAGCTGGCCCGGCACAAGATACGGTGCAACAGCCTGCTGCCCGGCTGGACCGAGACCGAGCTGACGGCCACGGCCATGACGCACGAGAAGTTCATGGCCGCCACGACCGGCCGGACGCCCGTGCGCCGCTGGGCCACGCCGCACGACTTCGAGACCGTCGGGGCCTTCCTGGCCGACCCCACGCTCATCTTCCACACCGGGGACAGCATGGTCGTCGACGGCGGCTACACCATCTACTGACCCCGGCGCCGGAGCGTCATGCCTGGTCCTCCAGTGCGACCGCTGCCATGCGCCGTAACGCTACCGGTAGCGGAAGCCGTCGAGGAAGCGGCGGAAGACACCGCCTTCACGCGGCAGGGCGGGGCCCGGCGGCGGCGTGGTGACCCGCTGGCGGGCGATCGGCTGGTCGTAGTCGGTCCGGGCGATGGCATCGACGACCTGGGCCTCGTCGAAGTCCTCGGAACCTTCGATCTGAGGCACGAAGCCGACGAGCATGCCATCGCGCATGACCTGGGCTTCGAGGCCCGCGGTGCCGTCGGTGTCCCATTCGGCCTGGCGGCCGCCGGGCAGCGACACCCGGACGCCGTACTGGTCGACGCCGGCGCGGAGCAGGTGAGCGTTAACGCCGCGGTCACGGAGGGCGTCCACCACCCGGCGGGCGCGGAATTCGTCCATGACAGGAAAATAGCGGCCGTTACTTAACGATCGCTGAGCGTTTCCCGAAAGGTATTGCTAGGACGGCGGAGCGGATGCCCCGCCGGAACGGGCCGGAATGGGCCGGAGAGCATGAAACCGGGCTTCCAGTGCGTCAGGACGCACTCGAAGCCCGGTTTCATCGCGTTTCATCGCGTTTCATCGCGTCCGCTACGCGGCCCAGTTGCGGCGGCCGCTGGGGTGTGGTCCGCTGGTGCGCATGAAGGTCAGCCTGTTCGAGCAGGTGCCCTACCGCTATCTGCCCGCAGGCTTCGAGGACCAGCACAGCTCCGTGGTGACGGCGCCCTACGACGTGGTCGATCCGGCCAGGATGACCGAATCCCTGAACTCCGCGTACGCGGAGTTGATGCACGGGGCGCGGGCCGGCTTCGACGGGATCTGCGTGACCGAGCACGGCCAGTCCGCCTACGACATCTCGCCCAACCCGGACCTGCTGGCCGCGGCCATCGCTTATGCCACCAGGGCCGAGGGCCTCGACGTGGCCATCACCGTGCTCGGCCGCTCGCTCGGCAAGACGCGCGAGCCGCTGAAGATCGCCGAAGAGTACGCGCTGCTCGACTGCGTCAGCGGCGGGCGGCTCATCGCCGGCTTTCCGGTCGGGCTGAGCTACGACGCCAACCTGAACGCCGCCCTGCCCGCGGTGGAGACCAGGGAGCGCTACCGCGAGCACCGCGACCTGATCCTGAAGGCGTGGACCGAGCCGCGGCCGTTCCCCTGGAACGGCCGCTTC
>JBEKJP010000150.1:0-18245 GCA_050011155.1 Streptosporangiaceae bacterium | reverse complement strand
GCGGTCGCAGCTGGCGGGGCTGGTGGCGCATGAGCATGCGCCGCTGGTGGTGGCGCAGCAGGCCAGCGGTGTGCCGGCCGGGCTGCCGCTGTTCACCACGCTGCTGAACTACCGCCACAGCCCGCCCGGCGGCACCCGCGTCCGGGAGGCCAGGACCCGGGGCACGGGCGTCGCGATCATCACGGCGGGCCAGGACCGGAGCAACTACCCGCTGGATGTCTCCGTCGATGACACGGAAACATGGCTCGGGCTGAGCGTGAACGCGGTGGCGCCGGGTGATCCGGACCAGGTGTGCGCGCTGCTGTGCACCTGCCTGGATAACCTGGTCACCGCGCTGGATAGCGCACCGGACACCCCGTTCCGCGCTATTTCGGTCCTGGACCCGGTTAGCCGCGCCCAGATCGTAGATGGCTGGAACGACACCGCCGTGCCGGTGCCGGACGTCACGGTGCCGGAGTTGTTCGAGGAGCAGGCGGCCCGTACCCCGGACGCGGTGGCGGTGGCCTGCGAGGGCGCCTTCGTGAGCTACGCCGAGCTGAACCGGCGAGCGGACCGACTGGCCAGGACGCTGACAGGCCGGTGCACGGGCCGGGAGCCAGCGGTCGCGGTGCTGGCGGACCGCTCCGTCGATCTGGTGACCGCGCTGCTGGCGGTGCTGAAATCCGGCGCGAGCTACCTGCCGGTGCACCCCAGCATCCCGCCGGAACGCGTGGCGTGGATGCTCGCCGATGCCGGCGTCCAGGTCCTGCTGGCCGACCGTGACCAGGACCAGCCGGATCAGGTCGCGCGGCTGCCGATCGACGGCGGGCCCCTGGACGGCGACGGCCCGGACCCGGCGATCGGGCGCTACCCCGACCAGCCGGCCTACATCATGTACACCTCCGGGTCCACCGGCACCCCCAAAGGGGTGGCTGTGCGGCACCGTGACGTGGTGGCGCTGGCCTCCGACCGGGCCTGGGCCGGCGTAGCGCACCAGCGTGTCCTGATGCACTCCACACCAGCTTTCGACGCCTCGACCTATGAGTTGTGGGTGCCGCTGCTGTCCGGCGGCACGGTCATGATCGAGCGGGCAGAGCTTGAGGTGGATTCCCTGCGGAGCCTGATCGCCAGACACGAGGTCTCCGCGCTGTTCTTGACCACGTCCTTGTTCAATCTCGTCGCGGCCGAGCGGCCAGAGACGTTCACCGGGGTCAAGGTCGTACTCACCGGCGGGGAAGCCGCCTCGTCCGGGGCGATGCGCCGGATGCTCCTAGCCTGCCCGCAGACGGTCCTGGGGCACGTGTACGGCCCCACCGAGACGACCACATTCGCGACCCGGTCCTTCCGCAGCGATCCGGCCCAGGTCCAGGACCCGCCGCCGATCGGGATCCCGCTGGACAACACCCGGCTGTATGTGCTGGACCGCTGGCTGGGTCCGGTGCCGGCCGGGGTGACCGGCGAACTGTACATCGCCGGAGCGGGCCTGGCTCGCGGCTACCAGCACCAGCCGGCCCTGACGGCCGAACGATTCGTGGCCTGCCCGTTCGGGCCTGCCGCGGAACGGATGTACCGCACTGGCGACCTCGTGCGGTGGACACCGGACAACGAACTGGTCTTCGCCGGCCGGGCAGACACCCAGGTAAAGGTCCGCGGGTTCCGCATCGAGCCCGGCGAGATCGAAACCGTCCTGGCCGAGCACCCGCAGGTGGGGCAGGCCGTAGTGGTCGTCCGCGAAGATGCCCCCGGCGACCGGCGCCTGGCCGCCTACGTGGTGGCCGCTACGGGCCGCCCGGCCGACGGCGGGCTCGCCGAGACGGTACGCGACTACGCGGCCCGGCGGCTGCCCGGTTACATGGTGCCGACCGTGACCCTGCTGGAGGAACTGCCTCTCACCGCCAACGGGAAGCTCGACCGCGCGGCGCTGCCGGCCCCGGGCCACGCGGGCACGGCACTGGCGCACCCGGCCTGGGCCGTCCAGCTCGAGCAGACCCTGTGCGAGACGTTCGCCGACGTTCTCGGCGTGGACCGGGTGGGTACCGGCGACGACTTCTTCGCCCTGGGCGGGCATTCGCTGCTGGCCGTGGAGCTCACCAAGCAACTGCGGACCCGCGGGGTAGTGATCTCGGTCCGCGACCTGGTCGCCGCGCCCACCGTCCGCGGCATCATGGATCAGCTGAGCCTGTCCTCGGTCATGGACTCGCTCAGCGTGCTGCTGCCCATCCGGACCACAGGCGACGGCCCCGTCTTGTTCTGCATCCACCCAGCCGGCGGGCTCAGCTGGGGCTACATGCCCTTGGCTCGGTATGTCCCGGACACCTTCCGGCTTTACGGCGTGCAAGCACGAGCACTCGACGGCACTAGCCGGTACCCCGGATCCGTCAGCGACCTGGCCGCCGACTACATCGAGCAGATCAAGACGGTCCAGCCATCCGGGCCCTACTACCTGCTCGGGCACTCCTTCGGCGGAATCGTCGCCCATGAGATAGCGGTCCAGCTCCGCGAACACGGCGACGATATCGCCGCCCTCGTCATCGGCGATGCCTACCCCCGGCAGTCGCGTGCCGAGGAGGCGGACGATCCCGATTGGCGGCCACTGGATCCGGAGGAGGAATGGGCCAGCGTGCTCGACCTGGTGCGAAGGGAAGCCGGCAATGTTCTCGGGGCCATCTCAGAAGACGAGCTGCTGCTCCTCGCGGATGTCTTCCACAAGAGCGCGATGCTCGCGGAGATCCAAGAGCCTCGCCGTTTCGACGGGGATATGATCCTTCTTATCGCATCCATCGGGAAGGAATCAGAGCCAGCGGAAGACGACAGCTCATCCGGCGCTTCGCACTGGGAAGATTATGTGTCCGGGGACATCACAGAGGTGCACCTTCCCTGCTCGCACAGCGACATCCTCAGGCCCGAGGTGCTGGCCGAGGCGTGGTCTGCCGTATCCGCCTGGCTGGGGCTCGATGGATAGAACGAGGATGGTCCTAGTGAATGTGCGATCTCACTCGCCGAGTCAACGATCAGAGTTCATGAGATCGGCCATCGCCACAACGATCTGACGCGGGGGCGTGAACGGTTCGCGTGCGTGCGCTGCGAGCATGTTGTCTACCACAAGTACGTCGCCTTCGCAGTAGTCGAAACGCGTGCCGGCGTCTCGGTAGCATGCACGGATATGCTCCATAACGTCGTCAGGAATAATCCCGCCATCACCAAAATAGGTGTTATTGGGCAAGTCCTCATCGGCGAACATGTCCCGCAAGGCTTCCTGTACCTCCGGCGGGAGGGTGGACAGGTGGAAGAACGCGGCGTGATTGAACCAGACGTCGTCTCCGGTACCTGGGTGGCGGTGGATGGCGCTACGGACCGCGGTGGTCCGCAGTCGGTTGCTGTCCTTCCACTCCGCATCGATGTCGTTGGACGCACAGTATCGCGTGACCTCGTCGCGATCTTGGGTGCCGAAGACTTCCTGCCAGGGCAACCCGAAGTTGGCGTCGAAGTTGCGTACCAGTCGCCACCCCCGGCGCCCGAACTCTTCCCGCACCGCCGGGTCGATCGTCTTCAGTACTTGCCTAGTGTCCGACACCGGAGTGGCTCCGCGTTCCCGCGGAGCCTGGACGCAGTAGAAGAACAGGGTCATCGGCCACGATGTCCGGTAGGAGTTCTCGTTGTGGAAGAAGATCTCCTCGGTCGGCGGATAGTCAGTCGAGGTGTAGACATGACCCTTGACGCTGGTACGGGGCGAGGAACGTTCGGTGTATTCCAGCGGTTCGCCTGATAGCGTCCTGACAACGGCCGCGAAGCCATCTATCCCACCCGCATCAAAGCCTCTCAAGAGGACAGCGCCGGAATCATGTAGCTTCTGAAGCACGTAATCACGTGCGCTCGTCACACGACCACCGAGGCTGTTCTCAGGGCTATCACTGGCGATTACGAAAGGAAATTCCACTGGTATCTCCCTCTATTCCTAGGCGCGCCGCCAGTACACGGCATTCAGATCGATCTGCTCCAGCGGCTCGGAAATGCCGTGCCGGTCACGGTACTCGTGCACGGCCTCCCGGCAGGCACGGATGTTGTAGTCGTCGATGATCGTGAACCCGCCTGGGGACAGCCGCGGATACAAGCTGTGCAGCGCGTCCATGGTGGATTCGTACAAGTCGCCGTCCAGGCGCAGGACGGCGAGCCGAGCGACAGGCGCGGTGGGCAGGCTGTCGCGGAACCACCCCTTCAGGAACCGGACCCGCTCGTCGAGCAGGCCATAGCGCTCGAAGTTGGCCGCCACCGTCTCGGCTGGTACGGCCAGGACGTCGTTCATGCGGTGCAACTGCAGCCGGCGGTCAAGGGGATGGCCGTCCACCTGGGGCCTTGGTATACCAGCGAACGAGTCGGCGACCCAGACCTGGCGGTCGGTGACGCCGTACGCGTGGAGGATGGCCCGGGCGAAGATGCACACCCCGCCACGCCAGACCCCGGTCTCGATGAAATCGCCGGGAACGTCCTCGGCGAGTACACGTTCCAGGCAGTACTGGACGTTGTCAAGCCGTGCGAGGCCCACCATCGTGTGCGCCACGCTGGGAATGTCAGAACCGTTCTCGCGCATGGCGATGTCATAGTCATTGCCCGGTCCAGACCAGCTGACAGGCGCGTCTCTGTAGATCACATTGGTGAGGACTCGCTTCATCAGATCTAGGTAGAGAGCTTGACCGCGATGTGTATCCTCGGCGGCGGGGACGTTTGCCGTGGGCGACGCCATCATCACTCCTTGACGGTCGAATATCCGGCGCTTGACAGTTGTCCCAGGAGCGTCCCGATCGCTGGCGCCGCGGCCATCTCCGCGGCTATCTCCGCGGCGACCTGCCGGTACGAACCGTCGGTGAGCACTGTCTCGATTGCCTCGCGGATTCGCGGTGCGTCTTCCCGGCTGACCAGGCGCCGACGCTGCCGGGGATCCTGGTCGGTGACGACCTCTATGCCCGCGCTGGCCTTGGTCACCGCCGCAGCGTTAGCGAACTGGTCCCCGGTCATCGGAATGATGACGAGGGGCGCACCGACGGCCAGAGTGTCGTAGACCGTGCCGGCCCCGCCATGGCAGAGGACCAGGTCGGCCTGGGCCAGAACCTGCACCGGGTCGACCCAGGTTTCCAGGTGCACGTTGTCGGGTATAGGAGGCAACTTGGACATGTCGAAGTCGCGGCGGCCAACAGTCAGCAGGATCCGTGCGTCCAGTCCGGCGACGGCGTCGATCGCCGCGGGGTAGGCCTGTTCGGGGAACCACTCGGCACCCGACCTGGTGCCGAAGGTCACATACACCAAGGGAGCGCCGCTGTCGGCCCACCAGGCCGGAAGCGCGCCGCCCGGTGCGGCGGCAGGCTCGCGGTACCGCAGGGTGACCGGGAACGGCGAGATATCAAGCGAGGCCGGCAATCGCGTCAAAAAAGGGGACCGGCGAAGCTCATCGGGCAGCCCGTCCCGCAAGGCCTCCAGATTAGGTGTAGCGAAGCCGATCATATCCCAGACGTACCTGGCAAGGGTGGTCGCAACCTGCGCGGCAGGAACGCCCAGCCACCCGGCTGCCTCCGCCGAGGCATATTCCCACGGATCATGCATGACCAGGTCAGGCTGCCAGTCACGTATTACCTCTTCCATCACCGCAAGCAGTGAGGATTGCGTCCCGTGCCCGAGCCCCTTGCGGGGAGATGCCGACCTAAAAGGATGACCTGTCGCTTCGACCGCGCCTTCGAGAGCGGAGGACGCTACCACCAGCGTCTGGCCCCCGTCCCGTCGCGCTTGGTCCAGAAATGGAACAAATGGCAGGAAGCGCCCGATCCCCTCCGTGCATGCCGCAAGAATACGCATTACAAAATGGTAACCACCGCGGTGCGATTGGGCGAGGGTGAGATGGCACGGCGGCCCTCGACATGAGGAGATCGGTCAGCCTCGATGGTTCAGGGGCAAGCCGAGGCTGGTTACTGATTGTGTTGTGCCGGGTTTCCGCCGTGGTGTCTGGCTGGCGGTTTCCGGCGGCGATGCTACCGATGTGCTCGGGGCGGCGCCGGTTCCGACTGCGCCGGGTGGGCTCCTTTCCGGGTCGCAGGGGCGGCGATGCTGGCGGCTGGCACCCGGCCGCAGTTCACCACCCACGTCTTCGAGGGCAAATGCGCAGGCCCATGGCGGCGCTCGCGTTCGATTGACGCGCATCACCACTTAAACGCTGTGGCCGCCTGCATTGAGGCCGCCCAGGGCCTCTTCAAACGCCGCGCGACCTCGCTCGGTGATGATGATCGCTGACTGGCGTGGCTTATCGGGATTGTCGTGAAAACCTAGGTAACCACGCAGGATCATCTTCTTGATCGATTGGCTGCCCGTCTGGCCGGTGATACCTAGCCGTCCTATCAGCGTACGTGCTTGCGACCTGCTGAGATTCATCGCGGTCAAGGTGAGCAGATCGTCCCGGTTGAGATCACCGTAGCCTGCGGCCGAGAGACGGGAGCTGAGGTCTCTAGCGATAGCGTCCCGTATCTTGCACAATACATCGTACGCCCGATCGGCCGAAGAATTCATGTCGTCCATGTTTCCATTATCCCATGTGTACAACCACGAGCGGGATCGCTGCCGCGGGGTCGGGAGGTTCTTGAGCTAACACGGCTGCTCTTGCATGATGGCAATTGAGTTGCGCACCTGGGTGCTAAGCGACTGGGTGCTAACAGAGTCGGAGAAGAGGCATGGCGCAGCATGATGGTACTGGGCTTGAGTGGTTTTTTCTCTCCCGAGGACAGGGAACTGGTGCCTATTACTAACCCTGGATTCTTTCACGATGCCGCGGCGTGCCTTATCAAAGATGGTGAACTAGTTGCTGCTGTAGAGGAAGAGAGATTCAATCGTATTAAACAAACGTCAAAATTTCCGGTCAACGCTATTCGGGCGTGCCTCGCCAGCGGCGGGGTGGCACCGTCGCAGATAGACGCCGTCGGCTACTTTTTCGCCGAATACGCAATTGAGCCGTTTCTGGATAGCCTCTACCTTGAGAGTCCGCAGTTGCCGCTGCGTACTTCGCGTGAACTCATGATGGGCTACTTGGAAAACGATCTCGGCTTTCACTTGCCGGGCAACCGGCTCATTTATGCACAACATCACATGTCGCACGCCATGTCGTCTTTCATTCGATCCGGGCTACCGGAAGCGCTCGTAGTCGCCATGGACGGCCAAGGCGGAGAGCATTCGATTACAATATTTCACGGACAGAACGGAAAACTGAAAAGGCTAGCTGCCTATGGAGTCGAGAAATCGCTCGGAATCTGCTACGAGGTGTGTATCCATCTGCTGGGTTACCGGTTTGGCGACGAGTACAAGGTGATGGGTCTTGCTCCTTACGGGAATCCCGATGCCTACCGCGACATATTTGAGGGGATGTGCGAACTCAAAGAGAATGGCGACTTCGACCTACGGGTAAGTATGAAGACATTCCTGGCGTCCGGCTTCAAGCCGCGTCGAAGTGGAGAGGGTTTTACTCAGGAGCATATGGATTTTGCGGCTGCCCTCCAGTCGTTTCTAGAACGAGTCGCCATGCACGTAATTACCTATTGGGCGGAGCATACGGGGCTCGCGGATCTCTGTTTCGTTGGAGGTGTCGCGCATAACTCTAGCCTCAACGGGCAGATACTCAGGTCGAAAAAATTTCGTCAGGTATTCGTTCATCCAGTGTCGCATGATGCCGGGTCGGCCGAAGGCGCGGGTCTTATCGCTGCCTATCGACTGGGGGCGCCACCGTTTACCCAGCGACGTATGCGCACTGCTAGCTTCGGGCCTGGCCTGGGAACCAGCGTAGAGATCGAGAGAGAGTTGGCCGGCTGGGGCGAGCTGATTGAATATGAAAAACCGGCGGATATAATAAAGACAGCCGCGAGGCTGCTCGCCGATGGCGCCGTGCTTGGCTGGGCGCAGGGCAAGTCCGAATATGGCCCGCGAGCGCTTGGGAATCGCAGCATCCTCGCTGATGCGCGCCCAGCGGGGAACAAGGATCGCATCAACGCGATGGTGAAGAAGCGTGAGGCGTTCCGCCCGTTTGCGCCAGCAGTCATATACGACGCGGCGATGACATATTTTGACCTGCCCAAGACATTGGCAAACTACGAATTCATGTCATTTGTAGTTGATGTGCGCAAAGAGCGAATGGCGGAACTCGGCGCGGTCACGCATATCGATGGCACCGCTAGAGTGCAAATCGTCGACCCGGCGTCAAATCGGCGTTTTTACCAGCTCATACGCAAGTTTGGTGAGCTGACTGGAACTCCGGTGGTGCTGAACACCTCATTCAACAATAATGTCGAACCGATCGTGCAGACCGCGCAGGATGCTCTGACTTGCTATCTGACGACCGAGCTGGATTTCCTAGTCATCGAGGACTTCCTGATTCGTCGTCGCCCGGGTCGCTCGCAAGCATTCGACGGCCTCGTCCTCCGGTTGCGTCCGGTCACGCGCCTCGCCAAGCAGATCCGTGCTACGCGGTCCGGTGGCCGCGAGGTGCGTCGTGAGATTTACCTAGAATACGCAGGTGGGCCGCGTGCGGAAGTTTCTGCTTCGCTCTTTGCGCTATTGGAAGCGGCCGACGGGAATCGTACTGTTAAAGAACTCATAAACGACGTGAACGTCCCGCCGGACGAGGTCATGGGAGAACTCTACAGCCTGTGGCAGAAGAGATACTTCACCCTCCTGCCACCCGTTTAATGTGTGCTGGCAGTAATTCGCTGCCCAGTGCCCAGGAGGTGCGGGGGGACCGCTGCGTGGCTGCCAGCGGGTCGATGATCCGTGCCCGTCCGTCCAGTTCTTCGGCGAAGTCCTGCCACATCTCGGCGAACTGACGGGCGAGTTGCACGACGATGTCGACGCAGTGCGGGGGCACGGCGTCGGCCGCGTCCGGCAGCTGCCCGGCGCCGGCCGCGTTGACCCGCAGCAGCCGCAGCACTCCCCTGCCGCGCTCGTTGCGCAGCGACGGGTCGCGCAGCAGTTTTTCCACCGCGACGGCCGGATCGGGCGGTGCCGCTGCCTGCGGCCTGAGACGAATGGCCTGGGCGGAGGTGACGTCGCCAGGCGACGCGTCGTTACCGTCGGCGCTGTTGCGGGCAGCGTTCGTGGCGGACCTGTCCGGCACCGGCGACTGACCGCGTTCCAGGCGTTTGCGCACGTCGAGTACTGTTGCCGGGGAGATGCCCGCGGCGCGTGCCACGTCGCGCAGCGACGCGTCCGGCTGCTGTGTCAGCAACTCCGCCGCCCGGCGCCGGGCCGCGCCGCTGTCGAGCGGGCGGACCCGGCCGTCCCGGCCGACCCGGGCGTTTGGCTGCGGTATGTCGCCGTTTGAACCCTTCCTGATGGCCGCTACGGTCTTGGCCGCTAGCCCGGCCGAATGGCCGATCGCCCGGTCCGACAGATGCGGGTGCGAGGCGATGATCCGCGCCGCCGCGGCGCGGCGGTCGGTCTGGGACAACGGCAGGCCGTGGGCGACGTTCTCCTGGACCGCTCGCAAAAAGACGTCGGACTCGCTGCCGTCGAAGAATATGACGTCGATGGTCTCCCGTCCCTGCACGGACGCTGCCATCAGGCGGTGCATCCCGTCGATCACCCGCATGGTGCGCCGGTCCACCAGGATCGGCGGCAGCGGCGTCTCGGTCTGCGCGAGCCGGGCGATGTGCGCCTTGTCCTCGCCGTTGAGCCGCGGGGAGTCGGCCGGGCGCAGCGACAGCACCGGCACCGCTACCATCGCCGCGGCCGCCCGCACGGCCGGAGGGGAGAACGCCTCGTTGCTCACTGGCTGAAACGCGCGATGTTCCACAGCAGTTTCCCTTCACATGGTCCGGTCGAGGGGCACCCGTCCCAAGGCCGACCCAACCAGACAGTGCTGGTGGTCCGCTGACACCGAATTGCCGTACCTGCTGGCGGGATCCGCGGCTGTTTCCCCTCCATATGGGCATGTTGTCGGTGGATGATAGTGAGTAGACCCGACTGCCGTAGTACTTGATTCGCGTCGCGTCCCGTCGCCCAGGCAGGGAGACACGGCCGTTCCAAGATCGTTTCGAGGGTTGAACCACGATTCGTGGCGGAGTGTTGTGATCTGCGGTGATGGAGAACCGCCGCGCCCTGTTCGACGCCCTCAGCACGCTGCCATGTTGATCGTCCGGGGCGCCCGTCCCCAGATCGGCCCAGATCCGCAGCCACCCGGACGCTAGCTCGTTCCGGCCCAGCACGGGCCACTTCGCCGCGAACTCAACGACGGGCACGAGCTCTCCTTCCAGCTACCGGCCAAGTTACCGGCCAGGCCGTATCGGAGGCTCCCGCTGCCCGGTCCTTGATTCCACGTAACTGATAGGAGGTGGCCCCGGGCGTTCACCGCCGGCCGCAACCGGGCATTAATCGACTCGATCGCGTTCGTCTGCGGGTGGCGGTCCTTATTTCCCGGTCGAAGGCCAGGAACGGCACGAATTCCGCCCATACGCTCTCCCGGGGCCGCATGGTGGCGGGTAGCGTTTTTCTATTTCCCGGAGAAATCGGCGAACTGGTCCAGCGCCTCTGATTCGGACACCGCGGTGTAAACGGGCTTCAGATCTTTCGTGATCTGGGCCCAGTCGCGCCCTTGAGCCCGTCGCAGACCAGCATGCACACGTCCCGGACCCCGCGGTTTTTTGATTGCGGCCAGGACCCGCGCAGCCAGTACTTGGCGCCCTTCGGTCACCATCTTGGTCAGCCTGCCCAGCAGCCCTGGTCAGCCTGCAGGTGGTCCCACCCCCGTGGCATATCACCTTGCGGAGGAACCGCCGGGTCTTCAGCTGGGCGTGCGCGCGCTCGCCCAGGTGAGCGGAGTTTCGCGTGTGCTTTATCGGCCTGGTCGACTGCCGCACTTACCAGGGGCTTCTTACGTCTCAGTGGCAACACGCCGCACAGTGGCCATCCTGCGACACTCAGATCAGGTCGGTCGGACGGGATGTGAGCGCTAACACTTCACATTGTGGCCAGTTCTACCCTAAGTTCGTATAGGTAATTACATGTACTATTGTGATGATACAGGGACTAATGGGACATGGTACGCCAATGACGTCTCAGTTCGGAGCCCTTGTGCGTACGTACCGTCGCGAGGCGGGACTGACCCAGGAGGAGCTGGCGGCGAAGGCTGGACTCAGCGTCGCCGCGCTGCGAGACTTCGAGCAAGCTCGGCGGCATCGGCCCCGGGCGAATTCGCTGGCCGCGCTGGCCTGTGCTCTCAGGCTTGACCCGGACCAGGCCGCCATCCTTGGCCGCGCCGCCGCGCTGCCACGGCGACGCTCCGTTCCGGTGGCACCTCCGTGTCTCTCGCCGGAGGATTCCCGCTCCGCGCGGACGGCGCACTCGTCCGAACGTGGCGAGGGACTGTGGCTGGCGGCGCTCGGCCCGCTCGAGGCGTGGGGAGACGGGACGCCGCTGTCTCTTGGACCTCCCGCGCGGCGCGCGGTGCTTGGGCTGCTCCTGATGGACCCCGGCCTGCTCGTGCGCCGGGACGCGATCATCGACGTGCTGTGGGGAGATTCCCCACCCCGCACCGCCGTGGGGCTCGTCCAAGCCCATGTGAGCAGGATTCGCAGGCTGCTGAACCCGCACAGTCGCCTCGGGGCCCATGATAGGCCGATTAGTTTGGTCAGCGGGGCCTACCGGCTAACCGTTCCGAGCCAGGAAGTTGATCTGCTGGTCTTCAGGGATCTGGTCGCACGCGCTGCCGTGGCGCGGGCAGCCGGTGACGATGTGACCGCCGCCAAGTATTACGAGCATGCGGTGGACTTGTGGCGCGGCGACCCGTTCGCCGACGTGGACGTACTCTGCGGCCAACCGAGCATCACCGCGTTGAGGCAGGAACTCATCGGGGTGCTGTTGCGCTATGCGGAGGTCGCCTGCGCACTGGGTCAGCACTACCGGGTGCTGCCACGGCTGCGGGCGCTGGCCGATGCTGAGCCGCTCAACGAGCCGGTGCACGCTCGCCTGATGATCGCGCTGGCGGGTTCGGGGCAGCAGGCGGGCGCCCTCCGCGTCCATGAGGACGTGCGGTCGCGCCTCGACCGGGAGCTGGGGATTTATCCGGGCGAGGAGCTCGCCGAGACCTACATGCGAGTGCTGCGGCAGGACATTTCCGCCGGAAACCGGGGGCGACCGCATGCTCACCCGCCAGCGCTTCCCGCCACTGCGCACGTGGTACCTAGGCAGCTTCCCACCGGGCCGCGGTCCTTCATTGGCCGCGCTCGTGAACTGACCGCTCTTTCCGCGCTGGTGGACCGAGCCCTGGGGCGGGCGAGCGGCGTAGCTATCGCGGCGCTGACCGGGATGGCCGGGATCGGCAAGACCGCGCTGGGCGTGCACTTGGCACATCAGGCCGCCGAGCGGTTCCCCGATGGGCAGTTGTTCGTGAACCTACGTGGTTCCAGCCCGTCCGGCACGCCGGTCATGCCGACCGATGCAGTACGCGGTTTCCTGACCGCGCTCGGCGTGCCGCCCCCGCGGATCCCCCCGGACGCCGACGGGCAGGCCGCCCTGTACCGCAGCCTGCTGGCCGGCCGGCGCATGCTGATCGTGCTTGACAATGCTCAGGACGCCGAACAGGTCCGCCCGTTGCTACCGGGATCGCCGGGATGCCTGGTGCTGGTGACCAGCAGGAACCGGCTCACCGGCCTGGCGGCCGCGGAAGGCGCGTACCTGATGACGCTTGGCGTCCTGACCGAGGCCGAATCGCATGACCTGCTGGCCTCGAATCTGGATGCCGGACGGGCGACGGCCGAGCCGACGACGGTGAGCGAACTGATCGCGCTATGCGGCCGCCTGCCGCTGGCCCTGTGCGACGTCGCCGCCCGCGCCGTCGCACGCCCCAGCCTGCCGCTGGCGGCGCTTTCCGCCGAGATGCGGGACGCCCGGAGGCGACTGGACGCGCTGGAGACGGGGGAACCGGTCACCAGCGTCAGGATGGTGTTCTCCTGGTCGCGGGCCAGGCTCGGCGGCTCGGCGTCGCGTATGTTCCGGCTGCTGGGAATTCACCCGGGACCGGATATCACGGTTCCGGCGGCGGCGAGCCTAGCCGGGCTGTCACCGGGAGATGCGCACCTGGCGGTGGCGGAGCTGTGCGACGAGCATCTGCTCGCGGAGTACGTCCCCGGCCGCTTCGCCTGCCATGACCTGCTGCGTTCCTACGCGGCGGAGGAGGTGAGCGACCGGGAGAGCGAAGCCGCCCGACAGGACGCGACGCACCGCATGCTCGACCACTACTTGCATGCTGCCGCCTTGGCCGGGGCCTTCCTTTATCCCCGCCAGCCCGAGATTGCGCGGACCCCGTCGCGGCCGGGTGTCACGCTAGAGAGATTCACGGGGCCTGGCGAGGCGGCCGAGTGGTTTGAGAATGAACAGCATGTCCTGCTCGGCGTGATCAGGCATGCCGCCGAGGGCGGCTACACTCCGTACACCTGGAAGCTGCCCTGGATCGCCGGGTGGTATCTTCGAGGCGAGGCGTGCTGGCAGCGGCTCGCTGCGGCTCAGGAATCCGCGCTGGTGGTCGCCGCGAGGCTGAATGATCTCGCCGGACTTGTTATGGCCCGCCAGCATCTTGGCTGGCTAAGATTCCTGCTCGGCGACATCGTCAGCGCCGAGCATCATCTGAATGAGGCCATCGAGCTGGCGAGGCGGTACGGTGACAGTCGGCTTCGCGCGCTGGCCGGTCTCAGCCGGGCCTATGTGCTGCAGGCGCAGGATCGCATGCCCGAAGCGATGGTCCAGGCCAGGCAAGCGCTGCTACTTTACCGTGCCGTCGGAGACGCGCGGGGAGAAGCCCGTGCCCTCTACACGATCAGCGGTCATCTTGTCCAGTTTGGTGACCACCAGCAAGCGGTAAAATTCAGCAGCCGTGCGCTCATGGCTTACCGCCGATCTCCTCGTGCCGCTGACCTCCTGCTGCGGGCACAGCCATTATCATTTGCCGAACGGGTGCATAGTTCCTGTGGAATATCACTTAATTTATCCAACCAGCGATAGTCGGCAGTTGAACATACCTTCCAATGATTGGCCTTAACCGGATTAATTGTCATAATGGAACGGCAATCGCCTCCGGTGCTTTTTCCCGAGGAATGCGTCACGGCGAGGCGGCTGCACCATTATCGGCGGATTGACTAATCTCAGATCGATATTAGCGATGCCTGCGGAAAAGTGCCCATAGAGCGGTCAGATGATAGAGCAGATTCTGCCTTCGCGGGTCGCCGTGGCCGAGTCGTTCGGTGATGATCCCGCTGCCGTGCTCTTTCCGCAAGAACGCGCCGCCATCGCGCGGGCCACGGAAAGCCGGCGGAGGGAGTTCGCCACCGCACGCGCCTGTGCCCGAACGGCAATGACCCGGTTGGGCCTGCCCGAGGTCCCCGTGCTGCGCGGGCCCCGCGGCGCCCCGCAATGGCCGGAAGCGGTAACCGGCAGCATCACCCACTGTGCCGGCTACCGTGCCGCTGCGGTGGCCCTGACCAGGGATGTCGTATCGCTTGGAGTGGATGCGGAGCCCAACGAGGCGTTGCCCGACCATGGCATGCTCGAGTTGATCGCTCTCGACGAAGAGCGTGCCCGCCTCGGTGAACTCGCCGCCGGGATCCCCGGGATCTGCTGGGATCGATTGCTTTTCAGCGCGAAAGAGTCCGTCTACAAGGCGTGGTTTCCGCTGGCCCGGCGCTGGCTGGGCTTCGAGTCGGCGGACATCATCATCGACCCGCGAGCAGGCACGTTCACCGCGCGCCTGCTCGTGCCGGGTCCCCTTGTCGGAGGGACTCCGCTTACCATGCTGAACGGAGGCTGGCTGGTCGATCACGGGTTGCTCGTGACCGCGATCGTGGTCCCCGCCTGATAGCGGCCGGGTTCGGCCGGGAAGATCTGCCGCAGCATGCGTGGCCTATCCGGATTCTCCTCGAGTTCTTCGGGATAACCGAAGGACACCTCTTCGAACCGGACGCCGTCCTCCCAGGTGGTGCAGGGAATATGCAGATGCCCGTAGACGACGGCCTCGGCGCCGAACCGGACGTGCCAGTCGGCCGTGCGCTCGGTGCCGCACCACTGGGCGAATTCCGGGTATTTCAGGACTCGCGTCGGTTCACGGGTCAGCGGAAAGTGGCTGACCAGCACCGTACGGGTTCCTGGCTGCAGCGCGGCCAGTCGCCGCTCGGTCACCTCGGTACGCGCGTGGCACCACGCGTCCCGGCTCGGATAAGGGTCGTGGTACAGCACGGCCTCATCGGAACACACGATGCCGGTCTCGTACGCCAGGGCGAGAGCCTCCGCCTTGGTGGTGGTGCCGTCCGGACGGAACGAGTAGTCGTAGAGCACGAACAGCGGCACGATAGTCAGTGGGCCGCCGGCCCCCTCCCAGAGCGGAAACGGGTCCTCGGGCGTGATCACGCCCATCCGGCGGCACATCGACACCAGGTGCCGGTACCGGGCCTCGCCGCGCAACTGGACCGGATCCGTGCTGACCGTCCACAGCTCATGGTTGCCGGGAACCCAGACCACGGTGGCGAACCGCGCACTGAGCGTGCGCAGCGCCCACTCGATGTCCGCCGCCTTCTCCGCCACGTCCCCGGCGACAAGCAGCCAGTCGCGCGGGGAGTCCGGCCGCAGCCCGGCCACGAATTCGCGGTTCGCGGGAAAGGTGACGTGCAGATCGCTGACGGCCAGCAGCCGCGGCGGCCGGCCGGCGCTCAGCCGGCCTCCTTCTGGTCCGCCTCGACGTCTTCTCCCGCTCCGCCGGGTTCCTCCTCGGTGAGGGCCGTGAGCAGGCTGTTCAGCCGTTGCACGAACCTGGTGGGGTCCTCGATCCGCGCGCCGAGGGTGAGCACTGCCTGGTTGAACAGGACCTGTGCCCACTCACCCAGCTGCTTGCCGTCGCGGCCGCGGTTGAGCCGCCGGATGAGCGGATGTCCCGGGTTGAGCTCGAGCACCGCCTGGCGTGGCAGCCCGGTTCCGCGCAGTCGTTGCATGAGGTTGACGTCGGTCTCCGGCTCGTTGCTGACGATGCAGGCCGGCGAGGTGGTGAGCCGGGTGGACAGCCGCACGTCCCACGCCTGCCCGGCCAGGTAGGCCTTCAGCTTGCCGAGCAGCTCCGCGTACTCGGTGGCCGCCTGCTCCTTGGCCTGCTTTTCTTCTTCTTCCACCAGCGCGCCCAGGTCGCCGTCGCCCTGGGCGACGGACTGCAGCTTCTTGCCGTCGAACTCGCGCAGGCTGGACACCACCCAGTTGTCGACACCCTGGCTGAGCAGCAGCACCTCCACGCCCTTGGTGCGGAATGCCTCCAGGTGCGGGCTGGACTTGGCCGCGGCGAGCGCTGGTGCCAGGAGGTAGTAGATGTGCTCCTGGCCTTCCCTCATCCGGGCCGCGTACTCGGTCAGCGAGGTGTCCGGGTCGTCGGTGGCGGACTTGGTGGAGGTGAACCGCAGCAGCCTGGCGATCTCGTCCCGGTTGGAATAGTCGTCGGCGATGCCCTCCTTGAGGGTCATGCCGAACTCCTTCCAGAACGTCGCGTACTTCTCCGGCTCGTTATCGGCGAGCTCGGCGAGCCGCCGCAGTACCCTCTTCACCGCGTTGACGCGGATGTTGTCCACCGCCCGGCTGCCCTGCAGGATTTCCCTGGAGATATTCAGCGGCAGGTCGGAGGAGTCGATGACGCCGCGGATGAACCGCAGGTACTTCGGCAGGATCTGGCCGGTGTCCTCCATGATGAACACCCGCTGCACATGCAACCGCACCCCGCGGCGGGCGTTCTCCACCCACAGGTCATACGGCGCGCGGGACGGGATGAACAGCAGCAGCGTGTACTCGTAGGTCCCCTCGATCTTGCTGTGCACCCAGGCTAGCGGATCGCTGAACTCGCCGGCGATGTGCTGGTAGAGGTCGCTGTATTCGCTGTCGGTGAGTTCGCTCTTCGGGCGGGTCCACAGTGCCGACGCCCGGTTGACGGTCACATCCGGTTTCGGCTTGCCGTCGGCTTCCTCGGCCTTGTCCTCGGGTTCGCCGGGCATCAGGATCGGCACGCTGATGTGGTCGGAGTACTTCTCGATGATCGATCGCAGCCGCCACCCGTTCAGCAGGTCGTCCTCGCCGTCCCGCAGCTGCAGCACGATCGTGGTGCCCCGGTCGGCCCGTTCGATCGTCTCCAGCGTGTACTCGCCCTTGCCGTCCGACTCCCAGCGCACCCCCTCGCCCGGCTCCAGGCCCGCCCGCCGGGTGGTCAGCGTCACCCGCTCGGCGACGATGAACGAGGAGTAGAACCCCACCCCGAACTGGCCGATCAGGGCCGCGTCCTTACGCGCGTCGCCCGTCAGCGACCGCAGGAACTCCTGGGTCCCTGACTTGGCGATCGTGCCGATGTTCGCGATTACCTCATCCCGGCTCATGCCGATGCCGTTGTCGGCGACGGTGATCGTGCCCGCGTCCTTGTCGTAGCCGACCCGGACCCGCAGCGGCCCCTCCGCCTCGGGAAGCTCAGCCCGCGATAGCAGTTCCAGCCGCAGTCGGTCGATCGCATCCGAGGCGTTCGAGATCAGCTCGCGCAGGAAGATCTCCTTATTGCTGTACAGAGAATGGACCATCAGGTCCAGGATCTGCGCCGCCTCCGCCTGGAAGCTAAAGACCTCTTGCTCCGCCTGCACTGTCATCCGTCGCCTCCACGCATCCCCGGTGAACAAATGCGGCGTTCAGCGTAACCCGCGCCGCCGCCGCTCACCATCCAGCGATGGGGGAGACCCCGACGCCCCGCAGTCTTGCCATCCCCGCTAACTCCCGCGTTCGACTGGGGTGCATAGCCGGTTGAACGCTGCCGGTAGCCAGGCGAATCTCGATAGGGCGGAACGGGGCTGCGCGCCCGCGTCGAGCAGCACGGATTCGGCGCTGGCTACGTCCACCGGCGCTTCGGGGGACTAGCCGTACCCAGTCCTTCGCGTCATGGAACGCGGCGGCACGCCTCTACTGGTAGGCGAGGTTTGGCGCCAGCCAGCGTTCGCGAGCGCCTGCGCGCCCATCTCCACGACGAATTCGGGCGTGAACGGGTAGTCGCTGCCATAGTGCAAGTGCTCTAGCGTCGTGAGGGCGAGGTACCCGGTGCTGCGCAGCGCGGCCAGCCCGCTGGCCTCGACGCGGAACACGTCAGGTGGCGCCGCGGTGATGATCTTGCCGACCGCCGTCGTGCCGTCGGCGTAGGCGATGAGCCAGGCATCGGCGATGCACCCGCCGGACAGGCGCCGGACGGCGGTGATGTG
>JBEKJP010000149.1:0-26066 GCA_050011155.1 Streptosporangiaceae bacterium | reverse complement strand
GCGGTCTGGGCGATGCCGCCGGCCGCCTACGCCCTGGCCAGCGACACCCTGATCGGCGTCCGGGCCCGGGCGATCGCCCGCCACCACGACCTGGGCACCGCCCTGGCCCCGGAGACGGCCGCGCCGCTGGCCGCCCTCGGCGGGCTGGTGCGGTGGCTGCTGCGCCTGGCCCTGGCGCCCGTCTCTACCCTGGCCGGGTTCCGCGCCTGGGTCGCGGGGCAGTGCCCGGTCGCCCCCGGCCGCCGCCAGGCCCCCGCTCCCGGGCCGGCCCCCTCGCCGTACCCGGCTGGGGACCCGCGGCCGGCCAAGACGGCCCGCTTCCTTTCCCTAGTGACCGAACGACATGGGCCTCTCGCCCTGGTCCCCCTGCACCGCGTCGCCGCCATCAGCGCCGACCTGGCTTCCCACGCCGACCTGAACCCCGGCTCTGCCCGCGCCGCGCTGCGCAAGGCCGTCCTGGCCGCCCGGACCGGAGACCCCCGATGATGATCAAGCTCGCCATCGCCCTGGCCATCGTGCTCACCGTGGCCGCGTTCGCCTCGTGGGCGTTCCTGCCCGCCCGCTACCTGCCCGGCAACCGCGCTCGCCACCTGCGCATCCGCCTGCACCTGCGACTGCACCCCGGCAAAGGCTTCGCCCACATCGCCAGCCTGCACCTGCGCTGGGGCCGCCTGGCCATGCTCCGCCGATCCGGCCGGATCCGCCCGGCCCTGCCGCTGCGCTACCGGATCGCCGACCCGGCCGAGCACTCGGTGTTCCTCGGGCGCGCTCACTACCGGCACCGGCTGAATGTGTCCCTTGAGGAGCATCTGCTCGTGATGTCCCCGCCCAGGATGCTCGAGACCGCGTTCCTGGCCGACGTGATCCTGCAATACCCAGGCCCGGTCCCCAGTCACCCGGCTTATATAGCACCCGGCCGGCGTGCCGCCGCAGTACCGCGTTCTCACACCGTGGCAGCCGGGGCTCAGCACCCTTCGCCAGGTCGCCGCGGAACACCAGACGCCGCTCTGGCGTCCCGTCGACGACCTGCGCCTGTGCGGCAGGCTGACGTTCAGGAACGCAAATTTTACTATCTGAAAACCACTTCAGACTCTGGACAAGGGGTGATCTGGCGGTTTACGCTCTGGCAACAAACCAGGGACAAGCGGGAGCGATTGTTGTGATAGGCCGCAATCCGGACGTGCTTGACCTCTACCGCCGCATGAGTGTTATCCGGCAGTTCGAGGAACGGTGCCTTGAGCTCAGCCGCGCGGGCTTCATCAAGGGATCGATACATCTGTGTCTAGGCCAGGAAGCGATTCCGGTTGGTGTGTCAGCGGCCCTGGAACCCGGCGACCGGGTGATCGCGACGTACCGGGGCCACGGCTGGGCGATCTCGCTTGGCGTGCCCCTCGAACCCCTCCTCGGTGAGATCTGCCAGCGGGCGGATGGGCTGAACGGCGGCCGGTGCGGCTCCCCGCTGCTATCCGCCCCGGAGTACGGCTTCCTTGGGGAGAACTCGATCGTCGGGGCTGGCCTGCCGGTAGCCGCCGGCGTCGCTATGGCCGCGCAGTACGTCCAGAGCGGCCAGGTTGTCGTCGTGTCCGTCGGCGACGGGGCGATGAACCAGGGGTCCCTGCACGAAGGCCTGGTATTCGCGGCGGCCAAGAACCTGCCGCTCGTCATCGTGTGCGAGAACAACGGCTGGTCGGAGCTCACGCCATCCGCTTCTTTCCTGCGGACCGCCGACCTGGTAGACCGCGTTGCCGGCTACCGCATTCCGGCCGAGGTCGTCGACGGCTGCGACGCAGAGGCGGTCTTCGACGCCGCGGCCTGGGCCACCGCCGAGGCCCGGGCCGGCCGGGGACCGGTCTTCCTGGAGTGCAAGACCGTTCGCCTCGGCGGCCATTACAACGGTGACATCGAGCATTACCGGCCGCGTGAGGATGCCGAGCGGGCCAGGCACGACGAGCCGCTCGCCCGGCTGCGCCGTCAGCTGGCGGGCGAGCGCGACGACTCGGCCGCGGTGCTCGGAGCTATCGATGCCGAGGTGGGCGACCAGATCGCCGCGGTCACCGAGGCCGTCCGCGCCATGGCCGAGCCCGCCGCCGAGACGGCGGCAGCGCACGTGGTAGCCGATCCGCCCGACGCTGCCGGCCTGGACGGCGGGTTGCCGCCCGGCGACTTCCAGACGGTCGAGCTCACCTACCAGCGCGCCATCAACCGGGCGCTGCGGGATGAACTGGCCAGCCGTCCGGAGGTGGTCCTCTACGGCGAGGATGTCGGCACCGCTGGAGGGATCTTCGGAGTGTCGCGTGGCCTGCAAAAGGACTTCGGGCCTGCCCGCGTCTTCGACACCCCGATCTCGGAGAGTGCGATACTCGGCTCCGCGGTGGGCGCGGCCATGGAGGGCATGAAGCCGGTAGTCGAGATCATGTGGGGCGACTTCCTGCTCGTCGCGCTCGACCAGCTCGTCAACCAGGCCGCCAACGTCCGGTTCATCAATCGATCCCGGCTGCATGCCCCGATGGTCGTCCGTTTCCAGCAGGGAGCCACCCCCGGTGCCTGTGCCCAGCACACGCAGAGCCTGGAAGCATTCCTGGCCCACATCCCCGGCCTCAAGGTCGGCGTCCCGGCGACCCCGGCCGACGGGTACGCCATGACCAGAGCGGCGGTCGCCGACCCGGATCCCGTCCTGCTGGCCGAAGCCCGGGAGCTGTACCAGGTGAGCGGCCCGGTCCGTACCGACGGGCCGGCGCAGGCGACGGCGGGGGCGAGGGTCCACCGCCAGGGCTCCGATGTTGCCATCCTGACCTGGGGACCGATGCTGCACCGGGCCCTGGACGCGGCCAGCCGCCTGGCCGACGCCGGTCACGAGGCCTGCGTGGTCGACCTGCGGTGGCTCCGCCCCCTCGATGACGACACCATCGATGCTGCCGTCCGCCAGTGCCACGGCCGCGTCATCGTCGCGCACGAGGCGAATGTAACCGGCGGCTTCGGCGCTGAGGTAGCGGCCCGGATAAGCGAGCGGCATTTCGGCACGCTGACGGCGCCCGTACGCCGGGTGGGCGCACCTGACGTGCGAATCCCGGCCGCGTCGGTCCTGCAGGAGGCCGTCCTGCCATCAGCCGGCTGGCTGGTAAGTGCCGCTCTGGAGTTGCTGGGCGATCCGGTGTGCACCGCCAACGAGAAGTTAGAAGGTACGCAGATGGAACGGCTGTGTTTCGTGATGGAGCTCAATCCGGGACAGGAAGGGAAATACGACTGGGTCCACCGGGAGATGTTTTCCGAGATGCACGACGCGCTCGTCGAAGCCGGGTACGAGAACTACACGATTTTCCGGCTGCGGACGACCGTCGTCGGCTACGCCGAGTGCGTTCCGGATGTGTCCACGGTCCTGGACCGGATGGCCAGCCACCCGGTGAGCACCCGGTGGGCCGAGGCGCTGGCCGGCGTGGCCAAGCACAAGCTGGAGATGGCCGAGCAGGTCTGGCGGTTGTGATGGCGGTCCACTCCATCTTCCATGTCGGTTTCGTCGTGCGCGACCTCGACGCGAGCATCCGCTTCTACACCGAAGGGCTCGGGCTGAGGCTCCGCCACCGGCAGGCCCAGGACAACCCCTACACCAGGTCACTAGTCGGCTATCCCGACGCCAGCCTGCGCGTCGCTCAGTTCAACCTGCCCGAAGGCGAGCCCCCCGCATCCGGTCACATCCTCGAGCTCGTCGAGTATGTGACGCCGGCAGGCGGGCCAGTTGACCTGGAGCGCAATACCATTGGCGCCGGGCATCTGGCCTTCCTGGTCGATGACATCGAGACCATGACGGCCAGCCTCACCGCGCTGGGCGCGACACCCCTGAGCGAGCCTAACGAGATCACCGCGGGGATCAACAAAGGCGGTAAGGCTCTGTACCTGCACGACCCCGATGGGGTCATGCTTGAATTGCTCCAGCCCGCGAACATGACCGTCAAGGCCGTCCGGTGAGCGACCAGGCGGCCGGCCGTTACCGTCCGCCCGACTTCACCGGGACGACCGCCGTCGTGACCGGCGGCGGTCAGGGCATCGGCGCGGCGATCGCGCGGGCACTGGCCGGCTGCGGAGCCCGTGTCGTCATCAGCGGCCGGCACGAGAGTACGCTGCAGGCCGTCGCCGACGAGATCGTGGCGAGCGGCGGCGCCTGCGGCTGGGTGGCCGGGAGCGTCACCGACCCCGAGCACGTCACCGAGCTGATGGTCACGGCCGCCGGCGCTGACGGCGTGATCCACGCGCTGGTCAATAACGCGGGCATCGCCGGGCCTACCACGCCGCTGGCCGACCTGAGCCTGGCGGACTGGAACGAGACGATCGCGGTCAACTTGACCGGGGTCTTCCTGGCCTGCCGCGAGGCCATCCCGTATCTGCGGGCCGCGCTCAGGGGGAAGATCGTCAACATCGGCTCGGCCTCGGGTAAGCGGCCGCTGCCGAACCGGACACCGTATACGGCCGCCAAGCTCGGCGTCGTGGGCCTGACGCGCTCGCTGGCTCACGAGCTGGGCCCGGACAACATCAGCGTAAACACCATCTCCCCTTTCGGGGTCGATAACCTCCGGCTCGACAGCGTGATCTCGGAAATGGCGGAGGTCAGCGGGCGCAGCCCGGCCGAAGTACGCGAGGGGCTGACCGCGGCGACCGCGTTCGGCCGCGGGGTGACCGAGGAGGACGTGGCGCGCCTGACTCTCATGCTCTGCTCCTCCGTGGCGGATGACATGACCGGCCAGGACATCAACATGACAGCGGGCCTGGTCATGTACTAGCGCCCGCATCGGGCCGATCCGCCACCCAGCAACAGGAGGCAACCCCGAATGGACCCGATAGCGATTGGACTGATCGGATGCGGCGGCATGGGGCGCCGGCACCTGCACGCATACGCGGCGGTCGCTGACGTCAGCCCAGGCGCATTCGACCTCGTCGCCGTCTGCGACCAGCGGCCCGATGCCGCCGCCCAGGCCGCCGACCTGGCGGAGGAACTGCTCGGCGCCCGGCCGCGGATGTTCAGCACGCACGATGAGCTGATCGCCAGCGGGATCGCCGAAGCCGTTGACGTGGTGACCGACCCGTCCGCGCACCACCTCGTCGCCGGGGCGGCGCTGTCGTCAGGCCTGCACGTGAGCTGCGAGAAGCCACTCGGGATAACGGTCCGGGCCTGCCGGGAAATCATCGATTCGGCCCGGCCCGGCGTCGTGCTGTCGACGGCCGAGAACTACCGCCGGGACGGCCCCAACCGGCTCGCCCGCCGCGTTCTGGATGCGGGGCTGCTCGGCCATGTGCACGCGATGGTCGAGACAGCCATCGGAGGCAGCGACGGAGTGCTGATCAGCCCGTGGCGCCACATTCGCGAGTCGGGTCCGATGGCCCTGGACATGGGCGTGCACTTCCTGGACATCTTCAACTATTTTCTCGGCGACCTGAAGACCGCCTACGGGTCGGCCTTCATCGCCGAGCCGGTCCGGCGCAGTGCCCTGGGCGCTCCGGCCGTGCCAGGGATCGATTACTTTGAGCCCGGCTCCTTCCGCGCGACAGGCAGCGACTCGCTGGCGGGCCTATACCAGAGCGAATCCGGCGTTTTCGTGCAGCTCACCTACATCCCGTCGGGGCCTGGCACGCATTTCCGGCAGCGCACGATCCACGGCCGGAACGGTTCAATGTCGGTGCCGAGGGACCGGACCGGCGGCCAGGTGACCGTGCAGCTCGGCAGTGAGCAGCTATCCGGCGCCGCGCTCCGCGAGGCCGTCGGAGGCTTTGCGCTCGACGGCATCACGGCCGCCTTCTTCGGGCCGGAGGGGACGGAATACAGCCATCCGCCCGAGTACGTCGACGCTGCCAACATCGGGATCGAACTGGACGACTTCGCGCAGGCCATCCGGTCGGACAAGCCCGTCGAGATCGACGGCCGCGGCGGCCTGGCCGCTGTCGCCGGGGTGTGGGCACTGGCCGAGTCGGAGCACCTCGGCCGGGCCGTTGCCATCGCCGACGTCGCATCCGGTGCTGTCCGGGCCGCGCAGGCGGAACTAGACGCTTACCTGAGGTTGTAGCCATGACCGATCTGACACCTTTCCTCGAGTCCCCCTTCAAGCAGGTCGCCTTCGTCGTCGAGGACCTGGACGCCTCGGTCCGTGCCTGGCATCAGCGCCTGGGCCTCGGGCCGTGGACGGCCTGGCGCCTCGGGCCTCGGGTCCTGCAAGACATGACCTACCTCGGACAGCCAGCCGAGTTCGAGTTCCGGCATGCCCTGGCCTGGCAGGGCGACGTCCAGTTCGAGCTGGTCCAGCCGATCAGCGGCCCCAGCATCTTTGCCGATCATCTGCGCGAGCACGGGCCCGGCCCGCACCACGTCGGTAAGTACGTGGCTGACCACCCGGCCGCCATCCGGGCGGTCCTGGCCGACGGCTTCACGCCGATCCAGAGCGCCCATGGTTTCGGCGCCAGCGGCGACGGTGCCTTCGCCTATTTCACCCCGCCCGGAGCCGCCGGGCTGATCGTGGAGCTGATCGAGGCCCCGAAGGTCCGGATCGAGCCCGAGTTCGTGTATCCCCCCGAAGCGGGTTAGGGAGGTGGGTGCCGTGCGCATCGCATCGGTGGAGGCTATCCCGGCAGGGACGGCCTGCTATGTCAGGGTCACGGCCGAGGACGGCACCACCGGCGTGGGGGAGTCGACGTACTTCGGCTGGCCGGCCGCTATAGCCGAGATCGTCCGGTCGTTCGAGCCGTTCCTGAAGGGCAAGGACGCCACCGACGTGGAGCATCACTGGCTGTCGCTCTACCGGGCCCTGAGTTTCCGCGGGATGGCGATATCGGGGGCCATCAGCGCCGTCGACCAGGCCCTGTGGGACCTGCGGGGTAAGCACTTCGAGGTTCCCGTGTGGCAGCTCCTGGGCGGCCGGGCCCGCCGGGCGGTCCGGGCCATGCGGGTGGTCGACACCGGCACGCTCGAGGAGGTCGTAGCGGCCTCCCGCGCGGCCGTCGAAAATGACGGCTACACGGCCCTGAAGATCCTGCTGTTCCAGGACGAGCACCACCGCTTGCGCCAGGCCGAGCGGATCGCCGATCTTGTCGAGCGCTTCGCCGCCGTCCGGGAGACCGTCGGCTGGCACATCGATCTGGGTGCCGAGCTGCACCGCAACATGTCGGCCGCCAACGCCGTGCTCGTGTGTGCTGAGCTGGCCCGCTACCGGCCGCTGTTCGTCGAGGATCCGATCCCACCCGACAGCGTCTCCGCCTTCCGGGCATTCGCCGCCAAGGTAGGCGTGCCGGTGGCGGCAGGCGAACGCAACACCACCATCTGGGAGTTCGCCGAGTACCTGGAGCGACCGGGCGTGGACTTCATCCGTCCCGACGTCGGCATCGCCGGCGGCATCACCCACGTGAAGAAGATCTGCGCCCTGGCCGAGGCGTTCCACGCCGACATCCTCCCGCATGCGGTCCCGTCCGGCCCGGTGGCGGTCGCCGCCCACGTTCAGCTCGGCATGTGCACCCCCAACTGGGAGCTCCAGGAGCACCGGCCGCAGGCCACGGCCTGGAGCGACGTGGTCGACGAGGTGGTTCAGGTCCGGGACGGCTACCTCATCCCCCCGGACCGCCCCGGCCTCGGCATCGACCTCGACGACGCCGGACTGGCTAAGCACCCGCCTCGAAGCGCCGACGTCTCGCACACCGCGCTGCGTGAAGACGACTCGGTAGCCATCAGATGAGCGGGAACCGTCCCCGGGTCGGGCTCGCTTGCAGCGAACCGGTCTTCCAGACCTACATCGACCCGGCCGACGTCAGGCGTCTGGAAACCCGCGCGGACTTCGTATTCCAGGCGTTCAGCCGGGACAGCAGCAGCCTGCGGCCGGTGCCCAGGGACCCGGTGGCCGAAGCCGAGCTCGCCCGCTTCGCCGCGGATCTGGATGTCCTGGTGGTCTGCCACGGATCGCCGTTCGTGAGCAACGATGTCCTGCACAGCGCGACCCGGCTCAGCCTGCTCGGCGAACTCGAGGGCGACCGGTTCTCCTATCACTTCAGCCTGGACGCGGCGGCGGCCAGGGGGCTGCGGGTCGTCGACACCTCACACGGGTCATCGTGGCCGACGGCTGAGTGGGCGCTGGCCCTTGCTCTGATCGGGCTGCGCAACGCCGGGGCGCTGTTCCGGCGGATCATCGCCCACCAGAGCGCCTTCCCCGGCGGTGTCCGGCCGAAATCGGGTCCGGGCTACGACGAAGCCGAGCTCAGCGGCAAGCGGGTCGGGATGATCGGCTTCGGTCACGTCGCTTGGCGGCTGACCGAACTGCTCCGGCCCTTCGGAGCCGATATCGTCGCCTTCGATCCTTTCGTGCCGCGGGAGCTGGCCGGCGCCTACGGGATAGCCTTCGGCCCGCTGCCCGCCGTCATGGGCCGCGACGTGGTCTTCTCGCTGGTGCCGCTGACGCCCGGCACGACCGGGATGATCGGGGCCAAGGAACTCGACCGGCTGCGGCCGGGCAGTGTCTTCGTCAACGTGTCCCGGGGCGCCGTGGTCGACAGCAATGCGCTCCTGGCCCGGCTGGCCGCGGGCGACATCATCGCCTGCCTGGATGTATTCGACCCGGAGCCCGTGCCGGTTGATTCGCCCATCATCGACCTGCCCAATGTCTTCCTGTCACCGCACGTAGCAGGCGTCACCGAGGAGAGCCGACGCCGGTTCTTCCACCTGATGGTCGCCGAAGTTATCCGTCACCTTGATGGCCTAGAACCACTCGCGGAGCTGACGCCGAACATCGTCTCGCTTCGCCTCAACGCCGCTGAATTACCGACATGACCGCTGACGTCCGGCATCAGCCGGGGAAAGTGCCCAATCCCGTTGCCAGTTAGGCCCCGTATCAGTCCGCACCGATCCATTCCTCCGGCCCCGCAAGGGCGCGGCCGCTAGCGAAGGAAAACCAAGATGAGATCAAGACCCAGATCCAGCAGATCAGCGTCCGGACAAAAGGACGGAGGCAGCCCGGGACGGGGGCGGCGGATGGCCGCGGCCGGAGCTGTGCTCGTCCTGGTGGGCACGGCCGCCGCCTGCAGCAGTTCCGGCAGCAGTTCTGCTGCCGGGGGGTCCAGCACATCGGGCAAGCTGTCGGGGAACCTGACCATATCGGTGCAGGTCTTCGGCGCGCCGATCATCGCCCCGGTGATCAAGGCCTTCCAGAAGGCCAATCCCGGCGTCAAGGTCCAGGAGTCTGTGGCCGCCTCAGCGGCCGGGACCGCCTACCAGACGAGCCTGCTGACCGAGAAGCTGGCAGGCAACCTGCCGGACATCGTGAACCCCCAGGACGTGCTGTCGCCGACGCTGAGCACGGACGGGATCACTCAGAGCCTGAGCCCGTACCTGGCTAAGGGCCAGCCGTATCAGCAGAGCTACTGGCTCCCGAACATCCTCGCCTCTTATATCCCCACGATCGGCCCGCAGAAGGGCCAGGTGTACGCGCTCCCCAACGAGGCCGACGCCGTCGTGGTGTACTACAACAAGGACGAGTTCTCCAAGGCCGGCGTCCCCGATCCGACCGACAACTGGACCTGGTCCCAGATGATCGCCGACGCGGCCAAGCTCAAGGTCTCCAAGGGCGGCACCCAGACGCAATGGGGGCTGTGCGACACGCCCGACTGGCAGGCCCTGTATAACCCGCTCATGAAGGCCTTCGGCGTGACGTCCCTGTCCGAGACCAAGGCTGACCTTTCCTCGCCCGGAGCCCTCAAGGCGTGGCAGATGCTGGTGGAGCCCACCCAGAACGGTGACGCCGTGCCCTACGCGACGTACCTGTCGGCGTCCGCTCAGTGCAGCACGCTCTTCGACTCCGGCCAGGCCTCGATGTTCTTCGGCGTCCGGGGCAACCTGCCGACGGTGCGGTCGGCGGTCGGGAGCAAATTCGGCTGGGATGTCGTGCCCATGCCGTTCGTCCAGGGCGTGAACGGCCCCGTCCGGCCCACCGGCGCCGGGAGCATTGCCTGGGCGCTGTCGAGCCAGGCCAAGGACATCCCGAACGCTATGGCCTTCTTCAAGTTCCTGTTCTCGCCGACAGGCCAGGCCCTGGAGGAGGCGGCCTACGGTGTCGTGCCGGCCATCCCCTCGGCGCTCACGTCCGGGGCGGCCTGGCAGAAGCTGCCCGGTCCGCCGGATAACGTCACGGCCTTTACCACCGCCGCCCAGACCGGCACGATCGCGCCGCAGACCCCCAACACCGTGTACAACCTCTCCCAGACCGCCATCCCCAAGGCAATCGAGGCGGTCGTCGACAATCATGAGTCGTACTCCCAGGCCTTCTCGGCTCTCAACACGGCAATAAACGCCGCGTATCCCAAGAGCTAGGACGAAAGCTGGCGGGTGCCGGAGCCAGGCCACCCGGCACCCGCCAGCGCTGGGGACATGACGGACAAAGCGGAAGGAAAAGGCCGATGGCGGTCGCGATCCGCGCGAAAGTAAGAAGCAGAAGGGCACGCGGGCCCGCCGAAGGGCCAGGCGGAGGCGGGCAGCCTCGCGGCGCTAGCTGGGCCAGCCGCGACCGTGCCGCCGCGGCCGGGCTGCTGGCGCCCAACCTCATCGTGTACACCGTGTTCATCGTCATCCCGGTGCTCCTGGCCCTGGGGCTGAGTTTCACCAGCTGGAACCTGGTCGGCGCACCGCAGTGGGTGGGCCTGGCCAACTACCGGGCGATGGTGAACGACCCGGCCGTGCCGCAGGCCATCGAAACCACGATGATCTTCCTGGTGTTCGGCGTGGTCCCGACGGTCATCCTCGGGCTGCTGCTGGCCATGCTGGTCAACGTCCAGTTCCGGTTCATCGGGGTGGTGCGCACGCTGTACTTCGTGCCCGCAGTCGTCTCCTTCGCCGCGTCGGCCATCTTGTGGCAGTGGATCTACCGGCCCGGCCAGGGCCTCCTCGACTTCGCGCTGAAGAAGGTCGGCATCGACGGCCCGGCCTGGCTGAGCAACACGCATACGGCGCTGATCGCCCTCGACATCATCGCGATCTGGCTGTCTCTGCCCACGGCCATCCTGCTCTACCTGGCCGCCCTGCAGCGAATACCTCAGCACGTCATCGAGGCAGCCATGCTCGACGGGGCGGGCCCCTTGACCCGCCTGCGCAAGATCATCTGGCCTGGTGTGCGGAACATGACGATCCTCGTCGTGATCGTGACCATTATCGCCTTCACTAACAGCTCGTTCGACCTGGTTAATATCCTTACCCAGGGCGGCCCGGTCGACGCCACGAGCACGCTTATCTATTACATTTACTATACCGCTTTCAATAATATCCAGCTTGGCTATGCCGCGACATTGTCGGTCCTTCAGCTCGCGCTGTTCGCGGCAATACTGGGCCTCCTGGCCCTGGCGAGGAGGCTCACGCGATGATGACCGTGAGCTCGAGAGTCCGCCGGATCGTCCGGATCACGATCATCGTGATCGTGGGCCTCATTCTGGCCCTCCCTCTCATCTACCTGGTCTTCGGCTCCCTGATGTCCGACAGCCAGCTGACCTCATTCCCGCCGGCGTTCATCCCGACTAGCATTCATCTCGGCAATTACTCGCAAGCCTGGAACTACATGAAAGGCCGGTCAGTCCTGAATTCGGTGATCTTCACCGCTGTGACCGTAGGCCTACAGTGGATGCTGTGCATTTCCGGGGGATTCGTCCTGGCCAAGCTCCGCTTCCGCAGTTCCAATGCGGTTACCGCGCTGCTCGGAATATCGCTGTTCATCCCGGCGATCACTACCCTGGTCCCGACCTTCATCGTCACCGAGAAGCTGCATATGGTGAATACGTATGAAGGGCTGATCCTGCCGATCGTCGCCCAGACCGGGTTCGGCACCCTGCTGTTCCGGCAGTACCTCGTCAACCTGCCTGGCGAGCTCATCGACGCGGCGCGGGTGGACGGCAGCAGCTGGTTCCACATCCTGCGGCGGCTCATCATCCCGCTGGCCGCCCCGGCGACCGGCGCGTACGTGGCGATCTCCGTCCTGACAGCCTGGAATATGTACCTGTGGCCGCTGGTCGTGGCGACCAGCCCCAATGTCCAGGTCATGACGGAGACCCTGGCCCCGCTCGCCTCGTCCGAGTTCGGGCAGATCCCGGAGAACGTCGCGTTCGCCGCGACGGCGCTTACCACGCTGCCGATGGTGGCGGCGTTCCTCCTCGCGCAGCGGGCGTTCGTGCGCGGCCTGTCAGGGTCCGGCGTTGAGTAGCGCCCAGCCAGCGGGACAGGGCTCAGCGGCTCAGGATGCGCCGCAGGGTGCCCCCCAGGAGCTCTTCCAGGTCGCCGGGCTCCAGGAACGCGCAGTGCGTCCGGAACACCTCGAGCGACTGGCGGTACGTGGTGTACCGGGTGGACGCGGGAAAGTCCGACGCCCAGCACAGCCGCTCCGCGCCGAATGCCTCGAAGATCTGCCGGAACAGCTCGATGCCGTCGGGCCAGGGATAGTCCCATTCTCTCGGCGAGGCGTAATGAAAACCTGAGGCCTTGATGTAGATGTTCGGGCACGAGACCGATTCGATCAGCGTCCGCAGCAATGCCGGATCCGCCGAAACCGACGCCCCGCCGAGATGATGACAGAGGATCGGGACACCCGGGTGGCGTCGCGCGAGGACCCGCAGGTCCTCCTGCCACACCGGGCTCGCGGCCAGGCTTACCAGCAGCCCTCGCTCATCGGCCACGGTGAGCAGCTGGCTAGCCTCGTCGCTGGCCAGCCAGCCGTCGTTATCGGCGCCCAGGTAATGGGTGAACCCGGCGAGCTGGTAACGGTCGGCGAGAGCCCGCAGCCGGTCCGCACTGCCCGGCCGGTGGTAGGTCTCATGCCAGGTGCAGTCCAGGTCCGCGACCACCTGGATCCGGTCCGGATACCGTGACCTGGCGAACGAGACGTACTCGACGTTGTCCGGGTTGTTCCCGATGGCGGCGCAGACCACCACCGCCTGCTCGACGCCGTGCACGTTCATCTCGTAGATGAGCTGGTCGATCGTGCCCCGGCTGAGCTCGTCCGGTACCAGCGGCGGGTACGGCCATACCCGCCAGGCATGGCAGTGACTGTCAAGGATGCTGTAGCTCACAGCCCCAGTCTCCTCAGCCGCGTAAGAAAACGTCAATATATGCAATATTTTTAAGATAATGAAATTTTGTCTCATGAAATCTTTAGTTAAGGTAATGATGTGAAGCAAGTTTCAGATAATGAAAAGGCGACCACCACGCTTCAGACCGTGGAGCGGGCGCTGGCCTTCTTGGAGGCCGTGGCCCAGGCGCGGCGTCCGCCGCGGCTCAAGGAGGTCGCCCAGGCACTGAACATCAACGTCACGACGAGTTATCACGTGCTGAACACCCTCCAGCTGGCGGGCTATGTGACGCGTGACTCCGACGGCACGCTCAGGATCGGCAGCCGCGCGGCCATCCTCTATCAGGGGCTGGTGCGGAACTTCGTGCTCGGGCGAGAGCTCATGCCCGTCATCGCCGAACTGTCGGCGAGCACCGGCGAGACCACTTACATCGCCGCCCTGAACCACGAAAAGGTGATAATCCAGGCGCTGGTGGAAGGGGATCAAGCCGTCCGCGTAACCGGATTGTACGTAGGCTTCAGCGGCTCGGAGCACATCCGTGCTTCCGGGAAGGCGATCTTGGCCCAGCTGCCGGACGACGAGCGGAATGCCGTGCTCAGGCAGTGCGTGCCCGACGCCTCAGCCGATGAGCTTGACGGGTTCATCAGTGAGCTGAACAAGGTACGCGAGCTGGGCTGGGCTCTGGATGATGGCTCCTTCCAGGAGGGCGTCTGCTGCATCGCCGCCCCGTTCTACCGCTCCGGGGGGTCCGTAGCCGGATCAGTGGCCGTCTCGGTACCGGCCGCCCGGTTCGCCGCGGCCCGGGAAAGCATCACTGACGCGGTGCTCCGCTCGGCGGAGCGGGCCTCGCAGATCGCCAGCCATGCCCCTGGACAGCTGGAAGCTCCTTTGCCGTGACGCACTCGGGCGGTCAGGCGCCGGGGGGAAGCGGTCCTGCCGCGAGCGCCGGGTCGTTTGGGTGCCCGCTGAGCGGGACGACCTGGATGTCTAGGTAGGGGAACAAGGGTAGCGATTCGAGCGCGTCGTGCAATTCCGCTGCGGTCGTCGCGCGCCAGATCCCCACATTGGCGCGTCGTCCCGCCACCCGCCACAGGCGTAGCAGGATCCCGGCGGACGCCAGCTCCCGGGCACGAACGGCCTCCGCGCGCAACAGCCGGGCCCGCTCATCGGGGGGGAAGGCGGCCGGAAGCAGATTCTCCATGCGGACCAGGAACTCCGATGCTGGTCCGCCTGCATTAGCGAGGTCAGGATTCACGTACCCTCCTTGTTATTTAGGTTGCCGCACGCCCGGGTCGAATCCGGGTAACTGGTCACACGCACCCATAGGGCGAGTCGGCGACGACGGCTTAACTGGCGTGCACCACACGGCGCTAGAGCTTGAGGGTAGTGGCGAGTTCGTCGGTCTCCGCCGTCCATCCGATCGGCAGCAGGTACCAGTAGTCGACCCGCTGGACCCGGGCTAGCCTGTGGGTGCGAAAACCACCGACGATCAGCATCCGGTCCAGGCACTCACGGCGTGCGCTGACGATCCAGCGTTCGGCTATAGCATTCGCACGAGGCGCCTAGACGGGAATCTTTACGATCCGCACGCCGACTGCGGTGAACCCCGTATCCCGGTCCCGGATCAAGAACTTCAAGCCGCCAGCGCGGCCTTCGCGGTTCATCAGCAGGTTGCGGGCCTGCTGAGTTACCCACGCGCCGGTTGGTGGGCGATGATACCGGCCAGGTGCACGTGGCGGGTGCCGTGCTCCATGAAGGACAGCACATACAGGCAGCGCAGGAACACGGTGCCGACGTGAAAGAAGTCCACGGCAAGGCTGCGGCAAGCGATTGCATTGGCGCAGGTAGCCCGCGGGTGAGCGTACGCGATCACGCCAGCTATCTCAGTCCGTGCTCGTATCGGCATACTCGCTGCTACAGCCAGCACTCGCCGTTGGCGAGGTCTTCATCGCCGGGGTATTCAGTGAGCTTGGCCTCGAGGGCGGCGATGATCCGTCCGGTGTCTTGCCTGGTGCGCCGGTAGGTGCCTGGCATGAAGGTCATCCCGGAGTGGCCCGGTCCGTCTGGGGTGATCGCGTCGGCGTGGAGCGGACGGTAGTCGCGCGGGTTGCTGGTGACCACGGCCCGGCGTTCGCGCGCGATGGCGGGGGACAGCATCTCATCCAGCAGCAGCCTCACGATTTCCTCTCGGTAGGCGCCGTAGTAGCCGATGGCGGCCTGGACGAGGCCGAGCGGGATCTCGAGGTAGCGGGCCGTCCCGGCGGCGTCGCCGTCGTTGTCGCGTACGGTCGCGATGATTTCCCAGACGTCTTTGCCTGTTCCGACGAGCCTGGCGCGCCGGCCTGCCGGCCCGTCGGCGAACCGGATGAGGGGGTGCTCGTCCATCCGCAGGCCCTCTTCCACGTACCGCTGCGCCAGGGTGCGCGGGGCCAGGTGCGCGCGCTGTGCGTGCCGGCCGAGACGCGCGATCGTGGCATCATTCAGGCGAACGCTCAACGGATGACTCATGTAGTGGTTCCTGCCGGGCGGAGTCAGTGACAAACCAAGTGACAACGGCTTCAGGCAGCTATCGACGCAGTCGATCACCGTGAGCCATCCGAGCAGACAGCGCACAAGCAGGTAGACGGCAGGGAAGATCACTCAGGGACGATCTCACCCCGGAAGACTTCATCAGCCACCTCAAATCGGGCAGCCAGGCCCGCGCGCTGCTCGAGAACGAGCAGGTCACCACCCAATCGCATTTCCGAGCCCTACAGGTTTCTGGGAGCGCCGCGGCCGCTGTCTGGGTGCATGCCGCTCGCGAGTGGCATGGTGATCTCGAGGTAAGTGCCGGCGCCGGGAGCGGTGTCGATCCGGACCGTGCCGCCCGATTCCGCGACCCGGCCGCGGATGGATTCGGTGAGCCCCATGCCCTCTGGCTGGGTTGCGGGGTCGAATCCGCGGCCCTGGTCCAGCACGGTCACCACGAGGGCCGTGGGCGTGGCGGTGAGCCGGAGCACCGCGCTGGCCGTCGCGGCGTGCTTGACCACGTTGGTCAGTGCCTCGCTGACGGCGCCCGCGAGCGCGGCGCTTCGCCGCGAGTCCAGCGCGCCGAGGATAGCTGACCCTCGCAGGGTCGCGTAGTTGAGCTCGACGTGCAGCCCGTCCCGGGCCGCCCGGGCGGCCAGGTTGCTGAGCTGGCCGAGCAGGTCTCCCCCCGTGGCCTCGCCGGTGCCCTCGACCAGGCCGCGCAGCCATGCGGCTTCCTCCGCGACGCGAGCCTTCAGGGCCGCGTCCGCGATCCACTGGCCGCGGGCCAGGGTCTCCATCGTCTGCAGGACGCGATCGTGCAGCATCCGGGCGTGGCGCAACCGTTCCCGGTCCCGGGCCAGCATGCCCTCGCGGGACCGGCTCGCGTCCAGCTCGCGGCCCATGTGGCGCAGTTGCCGGGAGACGGCCCAGGCGACAATGGTGTTCGGGAAGTAGGTGATGGCGTTGATCGCCACGTGGGAGGCCGGGTCGGCGTGCAGGTAACCGCCGCCGTAGAGGTAGCCGGCGGCCAGGATGACGGTCGCCGCGAGCACCGCGCTCAGCCGGCGTAGCCCGACGCCGAACGCCACCGAGCAGATGACCGAGTAGGGATAGGCGACGTACAGTCCCCCGTAGCGCACGTTGACCATCGCGCTGGCGGCCAGCACGACGATCGTGAAGGCCAGGTCCGCGACGGCCCACCAGGACCGCACCCGCCGGGCCCGCAGGCAGGCCGTGCACAGGACGGCGCTTTCCGCCGCGATGCCCGCGAGCAGCGCCATGACCACGGCGCCATGGCCGCTGTAGCCGGATGCGTTGTTCCCGGTAACGATGGCGATCTCCGCCAGCGCGGCCACCCGGAACAGCACGACCGCCCGGGCCAGCGTGAGCTCGGTCTGCCCCGCTGCATTCCAGCGAGCGGCGACCGTCACCGCGTCCCGCCTGGCGGGCGCCTCTCAATCGCGGCCCGGGACAGCTCCGCCTTGTTCCCGACGTGCAGCTTGGCCCGGATCCGCTCGACGTAGGTATCGACCGTCGCGCGGCTGACCCCCATCCGGGACGCGGCCTGCGCGTGGGTAAGGCCCCGCGCGATCAGCTCGAGGGCCTCCTCCTCCCGCCGGGACAGCGCCGGGGTGCCCGGCGCGGCCCCGGCGGCCGCCGGGACCCGCGCGAGTTCCCCCCGCAGGATGTCCGCCAGCTGGGAGGACAGCGCAAAACCTCCGCTGGCCACGGTATGCACGGCGGCGACCAGCATAAGCGGGTCCGCCAGCTTGGTCACGTAGCCGCAGGCACCAGCCCGGAGCGCGCCCAGGACGTCAGCCGGCCGGCCGGAGGCCGACACGACCAGCACCTTGTGGTCCTGACGCAGCGTCGGGATGACATCAAGGCAGGGCTCGTCACCGTCGAGGTACAGGTCCAGCATGATCACGTCAGGGCGAACCTCGCCCAGGCCGGCCAGGCTGAGTTCGGCCGGCGTGGCCACCGCGGCGCTGACCTGGATGTCACCGGCCTCGGCGAGTATCGACTGCAGCCCGCGCCGGGCGACGGGATGGTCGTCCACGATCGCCACCTGGATCAATTCGCTCTCCGCAGCAGGGGAGGCAGAAAGCCCCGTTGTCGCCCCCGTCATATTCTGCCCGGAAAATCCAGGAAGGGTGATGCGACTGCCAGTCTCGCGCGGGCGGTCTGCCCGCCTGGATGGCCTTGCGACATGGCGGCTCTCCTGCGGTCACCCCGTAGTCACAGCCATCCCCGCCCTGGCCCCAGCACCCACATCGTCCCAGCCGCCGCGCGCCCCGTCACGTCGGCGCCGTGCCGGTGATTCACCCGACAGCTCGCATCCCGGCCCGTCCGGTGAATTGCCGGCCCCCGGACGACATGCGAAGACACCCGCCCGGCGCCCACACTGCTGCATGAGCGCCCCGGCAGCCGCCCGTGCCGCTGGCCGGAACGGCACGGTGCACCAGGCACGCAGCCTGGCCGGGGTCCAGGAGGAACGATGACCCGCATGCCCGGTAGTGCCTCAGATCCCTCGCTGTCGCCTTCGCGGCGCTTGCCCTCGTGGCCGCGGGCACCTCGGCGGCGCAGGCCGCCGCCACGAGCCCGGCGCGCCCGGCGGCCCTGTCCGCCCTTCCGGTCTCGTGCGCCTCGTCCAGGGCCTGGCTGCGCCTGACGACGAGCACTGGCCCGCACTGCTACACCGGCAACGGCAGGTATGCCGCCCGCCTCACCGTGAGAAGGGAACAGATCGTGGGCCGTCATACGGCCTGCCTCACCACCACCGCACCCCTCGGGCGTCTCTGCGTGACCGGGCCGAGGATCATCGCGCTCCTCCCGCCCAGGCACGTCGTGGCCATCACCATCAGCACCCCCGTCGCGTAGCGGAGCAGAAATGACACTACTCACAGAGAAAGACGGCTCCGTTTTGAATAAGAACCTCAGACGCATGTCCGTGCTGACCATCGCGGCACTCGTCGGCCTTACCATGGCGGCCGCGCCCGCACACGCGGCAACGGCCGTTCCCGCGGCGGCGACGACCACGGCGTCGGCAACCAGCACGGTCGGCGACGTCCCGCAGTTCAACAAGATCTTCTACAAGTGGAAGCCAGTCTCGCAGAGTCCCGGCAGTTCCGGCCACAATGGCTGGGGTCAGTGCGGCTACTACGATTACCGTGACGGGCCGGATACCTTCTCCTGTTCACTCACCGAGTCCACCGTGAACACCGTGAGCGGCACGCTGGAGGTTTCCCTGCCCGTGCTTGACGGCTTCCTGAACCTGGGCGTCCAGCGGGCGATAGGCCATGAATTCTCGATCGGCTTCTCGGGGACGTGGGTCAATGCCAAGAAGGACAAGTTCATCGGCTACGCGGCGTGGACCCAGACATACGCGGTAGCCATAGTCAAGCAGCAGAGGTGGGAATGTCAGCAGCACCATGCCAAGCCTATATGTAATAATCCAGCTAACTACCTTCCGGATGACGTTCCTCCACTGCGCGCACACCCCATCGGTCCGCCAGGAATGCCCGTTCCCCTGACGATGTCCAGGCTGAGATCGCTCGGGCGCTGACCGCACTGGCACGGTCAGCGCCCAGGCGCCGTCAGACGGCATGTCAGCTTAGAGGCGGACTCGGGGGAGCGGTCAAACTGCACGGCCGTTCCAAGATCGTTTTGAAGGTTGAATCACACCGTCGGGAGACAACGCCGCTACCACGCGCAGCAGCCTGCCCGCTAGTCCGGACCGGTCACCGGCCTCACTCATCTGGACCGACAGCAATAGCGCTGCCGCAGTTGCATGGGCATAGTCCCCGCCCGGAACACGACCGAGCAGCTCAGCCACTGGTACCCGGCGGAGCCATCCCAGATAGTCCTGATAATTCAGGTGCTGGCTGCGGATCGTCGCTGCCGCCTGGGCCAGGCCCAGGGGCAGGTCCCCCAGTTGACCCGCCACCGCGTCTGCGTGCGTCTCGTCAGCGCGAGCCCGGCCCGTGCCCGCAGGAAGCCGAACGACTGTTGCCGGCTGAATACCGACACCTCGACCATCTCGCCGAGTTCTGCGAACGACCGGTCGGTACTCGTGACCACGATCTGGGTCCCGCCTGCGGCCGGCAGGAACAAACGCAGCCCGTCCGGATCCACGGCGTTGTCGAACACCAGCAGTCCCCGGCCAGCCCTCGAAGTGAGGTGTTCCCGCAATCGCCGCGCCGATTCCGCCGAATCACCCTCTGGATCGGCGACATCCAGCCGCTCCGCGACCCGGCTAAGACCCGCCAGCAGGCCATCAGATGTCTCCGCCCCCACCCAGCCGACCAGCCCCCATCCCTCCGCGATCCTCGCGCGCGTACGCCGCCGCCACCTGCGTCTTGCCCACACCGCGCAGCCCGGTGAGCGCGCACATCACTCCCATCTGTCCCCGTTCCGCTGCGTCCGCCGGCCGGTCCACCATCTCGCGCGCCGTGAAACCCGGCGGCTCCCGGGGGATCTCTCCGATCACCACCTGACCCCCAGCCATCAGCGCCGCATTATCCCGGCGGCCCCCGCTATCATCGGCTGCCGCTGCTGAGCAGGATCTTGCTGCTTGCCCTGGTCAAAGACCATCCTGGCCGAATGCCGTGTCAGTCGAGGGCGGCAGCAGTCCCAGCGCCTCTTCCGCAGCCACCCCTCATCTGTGGGACCACAGATGCATGCTATAAGCACGCAGCCGCCATGCCCAGCCACTAAGACCGCATACTTAATAATGAGTCATCTGCACCTGTGCCGGTTACCTGAACTTGCCGTAGCTGCAGCGAGCGGCGCCTATACGCGTCACCCCCATTGCTGTTGAGCCTGACCCTCATTGAAGAGATTATCCTGACAACGGTATTCCTGGCCTGATCGCTAAGCCAGGTATTTAGCGAGTGGACGTGTAGCCTTCCCTCAACTGGAACTGGCAACAACCCTCACACTCAGATTCCTTGCAGTCGAGTTCTGAATCTAGCCACCGCGGTCAGCGGGCTTTGTATAGACCACTAAGCAACCGGTTTGGACACCGACGCATCGTTGCATAGGGAAGTTCTAGTAACAGCGGAGAGATCAAGGGTTATCGGCACGCACTCTGCCGCGAATCGGTCCGGAGCGCGGATGCGGGACGCCGGTTCTTTATGGCTGGGTTATGAGCCTACGGTGTCAGGGAGCTTGCCTGTCGCCCCGGGCTTGTAGGCGATGATCATGTTCCGCTGGGTGCTGGACAGTGCGGCGCCGGCGCCGGCGATGACGTAGTCGCCGCTGACGGCGACCGGCGCGTTGCTCCCGGCGGACAGCGGCGTGGAGAACAAGATCGCGCCGGTGGTCGCGTTGAGGGCGTACAGGTAGCCCTTGAACGTGGTGGTGAACACGACGCCGTTGGTCACCGTCGCGGCGCCGTACGGCGAGGACGGAAGCGGCGTGTCCCAGATGACGGTGCCGGTGTCCTGGCTGACTGCGACCATCTCGCCGGCGGCGTTCTCGATAGCCTGGAAATCGCTGGCGGGCGACCCGGTGAAGCCGGCTGGGGTGGCCGGCAGCGCGAGGTCGTTCACGGCGGCCAAGATGGTGGAGCCGTTGCTGGCCAGCGGGGTCAAGATGCCGCCGTAAAGGCTCGGTTCGAGGCAGAATTCCGCGGGCAGCAGGCCGCGGGAGGTGGGCGTGGCGTGCTCGGTGAGCAGCCCGTCGGTCTCGTGCCCGTCGTGCCCGCCCACCGGGCGCTGCCACAGCAGCTTGCCGGTCTGCGCGTCCAGTTCGATAAGGATGCCGGCCTTGCCGCCGTCGATTACCACCGGCCGGCCGTTCGCGCTGGTCAGCACGGGCGGGTTCTGCAGGTCCCAGTCGTATAGGTCATGGGGGGTCAGCTGGTAGTACCACAGCAGCTTCCCGGCCGGGCTCAGCTTCACCACCGAGTCGGTGTACAGGTCCGGGCCGGGCCGGCTGCTCCCCAGCGGGTAGCTCTTGGTGCCGAAGACCGGGGCGGGGTTGGCGATGCCGAGGTAGATGTTGCCCTGGCCGTCGAACGACGGGGTGTACCAAAGGCCGCCGCCGGAGTTGACGCCCGGGTCGCCCCACAGGTTCTGCACCTGGTTCCAGGACCACTGCGGTACGCCGGTCCTGGCGTTCAGCGCCCACAAGATCCCCTCGCCGCCGGGGCCGTACTGAATGGTCACGTTGGCCGGCACGGTGGACACGTACACGGTGCCGTGGTTATAGCCGGGCGCCATGGCGATGCCCTCATGGTCGTTGCCGGTCAGCGTCCGGCTCCACAACTGCGCCCCGGTCGCGGCGTCCAGGGCGACCGGGGCGCAGTTGTAGTCGTGCGTCCACAGGACCTTGCCGGTGGCCACGCTGATCGCCCTGACATCGGATTCCAGATCCTGGACATACACCACCCCGTTCACGATCACGGGCCGTGGGTATGGTCAGCGGCACCGTCCACGCCACCCCGAGCTTGGAGACGTTCGTGCTGGTGATCGCGCTGGCCACATCGCGGGTGCTCGCCAGGTCGGCGTCCGGCTGCGTCCAGCCCGCCGCGGGCCGGCCCGTCGCGGCCGGGGCGTTCCCCGTGACCACCAGCGCCGCGCCCGCCGCCGCAGGCCGGCGGCAGGCCGTCCTGGCTTCATTGCTCATCACGTACCACTCCCGTTGTTCACGTCCTTGAGCAGCGCAGTCATCATGTGGCGTGGTGATCGCGGGTTATCTGGTGCAGCAATGTTGTCTCCCTGATGAGTGCTCCTCGCAAGCGTCCGCTATCAACGGCATCGGAAATGACCCCGCCGGCTTTGCCGATGGGGGATACCGACCTACTCTCATGCATGCCACGTAGAGCGCGCTCGGCGCAGGCGCACGTTCCATCCTCTCGGTGCCGTCGTAGGCGCCAACCGCTCCGGCCCCCGAGGCCAGTCAGACCATGGGAACTTGTGGACTCGGAGTGCGGCTGCTTCTAGTGAGAGCCGGCACGCCGGTCTAGCCGCGTCCCGCTGCCCGGTCCGGTCCGCGCGCTGGCCCGGATGCGGTAGGAGGCGATTGCCTCTGGGTACTTTCCCGTCCTGGGAGGAGACGGCGGAAATACTCGCCCAGGCCGTGCCAGGCATGCTCATCTGACCCGCGAGGCGTCAGATGGCGCGGTGGCAATCCGGCGGGATCAGCGAGGATCTCAATGCCGGACTCGCCGTGCCGGACGACGACATCGCCGCCCTCGGGCTGGATGACCGCTCCGCGGGCAGGGTCGTAACCGGATACGGTCAGCATCACCTCAGGCACGCATGCATTCTGCAACATGACGAAAGCCTCCCGCTCCGATATGCCGGCGAAGGATAACTGCCGATTCTCGGTTCACGCTGTCATGCCGCGGACAGGATCGGGGAACTGGTTAAGCATGAACTGGCCAGCCATAGCCGGCTGGTCGTTCGCTGTATGGGCAGGCCCATCGCACAGGGCGGTCCGGTTCAGGGGAGGCCGCTGACTATCTCGCCGGGGTTGGCGACGGTCACGACTATCCGGTCATACCGCTGGCCGGCCAGGTCAAGGACCACGGCGGGCGCGCGCCCGTGGCAGACCGCGAAGGTCACCCTGTCACCGTCCCGGGCGGTGCCCACCAGGATGATGCCCGGCAGCCCGGTTCCGGTTCTGATGCCGTGTACCTCGGCCAGCCCGTCCGGGACTGCCCGTGCGCCGATCACTGCTGTCCGGGGTACCGTGACATTTCCGTGCAGCGCCTGGATCTTCTCCGCTGCCGACAGCGATACGGTAACCGACCAGTCATCAATCCGCAGACGCGCCACACGGCTCATTTTCAGCCTGCCGGCCTGTTTTGTCATCCGCCGCCCGTGCCCGCGGCCCCCGGGCAAGGGAATGCACCGTCCCTGGCTACCGACGTCCCGACGCAATCCTCGTCTGATCCTGACCGAGTTCACTCTCATGCCGCGGGCAGGGTCTTCCTGGATTGCCCATGGTGCGCCGGCGTCTGCGTCCGTGTGCCTGCCGCACGGAGGCCGTCCCGCTGGCGGTGGAGCTGATTGAAGGTTACGGCGGAGGGGTGAACGGGAGACTGGCCGGGCTGCCGGCCGGGTGCCTGCGGACTCCGGGCGATCGCGGGTGGGGAGGCGGACGCCTGTTCTGCGCGCCTCCTCGGCTGGGGATCGCTCGCCTTCGGCCTGTCCGGTCCGGCCGGGCGCCAGGCTGCCGTGTCCCCGCTACCGCTGCCCTACCCCGGGAATTCCCTGGCCCGGCCGAGGGGACGGATGAACCGGTACCCGGCGCTGGATGAGAGGTAGCACGCGGCGAGCGGGCGGGGGGAGAGGCGGCCAGTCCACCGGATCGACGGGGACGCCGAAGTCCCACAGCTGAGCTGTCACCGTGGTCGTCGCCACCACGGTGACGACACCCCGTTCCGCCTTCTTCGGTGTCACTGCCTGGATCTGCCGGACATGTTCGCCGTCTGTCCAGACCGTGAACACGGCCGTGGTGCCGCTGACGGTGACGGCGATCTTACGGCAGCGTGCCCCGCGTACCGTCTCTTCTCCTGCGTACCGGGCCGCGGTCACCGGCCGCAGGCGCATGAGCAATTCCAGCGGGTCCTCTCCGGCGGCACCGTACGCATCCGGCGCGGGGTCCACGTCCCGCAATCCCACGGCCATGACCATGCCAGGCATGCCGTAGTCCTGCCTGACCCGGTGGTGCTGGAACCGCCGGGCGGACGGCTCGATGATGCCCATCGCGATGCCGCAGGACGCGGTGCGCAGCCGCTTGCGTGCCTGCTCAGGCACGACATGGCCCCAGGCGGCTGTGACCGCAGCGCCGGCCAGCCGCCTGAACGGGCCATGACGGTGCCCATCCTGGACCGGCCCGGTCGCCAGATCGGCCGTCATCTGCATGCGTACCTCGTACCGGGCGCTGGGCGCCGCGAGCGTGGCCTCCACCCGGGTGATGACCTCATCCCGGGCCGCTTCGCCGGCGGCTCCGGTTCCGCCGAGCTTGCGAGCGGCGACGCTGTAGGGCTCTCCGCTGGCGGCCATCTGCGCACGGACCGACTTCTTGCGGGCACGATCCCTGGTCACTGCGATCCTTCCGGCAAGGCCCCACGCACCCCGCCAGGACGGCATGAACCAGCATCCCGGGAAAAGCGCGAGTCAGTGACCCTTGTCCTCGTCACCAGGACCAGCGTGGGCGGAACCCTGGCTCGGAGCGGGCGGGCGCGACCGCCGCTGCACCTACGATAAGCGAGGCCGCCACACAACGGAAGCCCCGCATGTCAGGACTGGCGGCGCTGCCCGCGCCCACCCATATGGCCGGCCAGCCTCATGCCTCAAGAAGCTGCTGCAGGCCCGTTAAGCCTGCTTCGTAACGGACGTTTTGCACACATAAGCCCGCATATTCCTACCCGGACCTGATGGCCGGCTGGCTCATGCCGGGCGAGTTCAGGCTGCGGGCCGGGCACCGGTTCGCCATCAGCAGCGACCCGGTTGCGCTGCCGGAGCGTGAGAGACGCCGTAAGCCGCGAGCACCATCCATCACAGTTCGTAATCCAACCTGATCTTGGCCGAGGCGTGCACTGCCGCCGATCGGCGCTTGGCGGGCCGATTCTGGCGGAGTTTGGCCTAGCGTCAGAACCGGATGGGGCGTGCCGTTTCACAGGCCGAGAACCCGGCGCAGGCCACGGTCCACTTCGTGCATGAGGGATGCGGGGAGCTGGCCTACGGCGGGATCGAGATCGGTCTTGTCCAGGGTGACCAAGGCGGTGACGTTGACCACTGAGTCCCTGGGCAGCCCGCTGGCGATCGCGGGAACGAAGATGTTCCCGGGCATTGCCGCCAGGCCGGTGTTGGACGTGATGACGGCGGCCAGCGTGGTGTTGAGCCTGCTGGCGTTGTAGGGGTCGGCCTGGATCACCAGGACCGGGCGGCGCTTGGCCGGCTTGCTGCCGCGGGGATCGCCGAGATCGGTCCAGCAGACATCACCGTGCTGGGTCACCAGTTGTTATCTCCGGCTGCCAGCAGGCGGTGACCGGCCGCGGCTGCCGCAGCGCCTGAATCGTCGTCTCCGGCTGCCTGCAGTGCCTGGTCAATCTGCTTGGTGAGCGACTGGGCGGCGAGCTCGTCGAGGTACCTGCGGGCGGCCCGGGCGAAGAACTCTGACCTGCTGATGCCCAGTTCGGCCGCTTGGCCCGCTGCCTGCTGGAAGATCTCGTCAGGAACAGAGATCGCGGTCTTCATGCCTTGAGTATAACCGGGTAATACCTCTACTGGTTAGCTGCGCTGCCCGCCGCTCCGCGATCACCGGGCAGCGTGTACGCCGCTAGGATCGCGTCCTGGAACGGATGATCTGCGCTCCAGTCGCACTACACAACCCGACAGTATCGGCCGCGCCGATTCGGCGATAGCGCACCCCGAGAAGGTCGCGCTAGGTCACGCTGGGCTGCCGGTCCTGGTCAGGTCACGATGACCGGCGGTGATGCCGCGCTGGTTCACCGGGTCGGCGGCCCCGGGGCGGCG
>JBEKJP010000148.1:0-19183 GCA_050011155.1 Streptosporangiaceae bacterium | reverse complement strand
CGCGCTGTCAGCTTTCCTGAAATGCCGTCCCATGACAGCATTTTCCCAGCCCAGGACACATAAAGCCTGGTGACACGCCGCCCTTGACAAATCAGGACGAAGAGTTATGCGACAGCCTCCATAGTGCACCAAAATCACCCCGGAGCCCGAACTCACCCCGCTAATCCCGCCGGACAGCGCACCACCGGCCCCCCAGGACACCACAGCACCCGGCGGCACGCCACCCAGCCAGCCAGCCAGCCAGCCAGCCAGCCAGCCAGCCAGGCAAACCACGAGACACCATGATCCTGCAACAGCCCGCAGAACCACTACGATGCTCCATCGTCATGGTCAGCGGGCCTGCCTCCAGGCGCCGTGAGCGGGACTGATGGGGCGATTGCGGCGGACGAGGCGCCGGGGAGCTCAGTAGCGTTCGACTAGGTGGGCGCGGGTGGCGGGAAGTTGGTAGGGGTCGGGCCAGAAGTCGGTGATCTGGGCGATCTTGCCGTCGTCGGTGAGATCGAAGAAGCACAGGCCAGGCTGGGTGCCTTGCGGCCCGGTGAACTCGATCCAGCTGGCGGCGTGCCGGCCTTCGCCGGTGATCCGCTGCACGGTGAGGTGCCAGTCGTAGGCGAAGCCTTCCGCGTTGAACCGGATGTAGGGGTCCCGGCCGCGGACCTGCTCCCTGGTCTGGGGACCGCGGTAGATCACGTCGTCGGCCAGCAGCGCGCCGAACGCCTCCCAGTCCCTGGCCTCGGCCGCGGCCCAGTAGGCCGCGACCACGTGGTGCGCGATGGTCGCGGGCTCGGTCGCGGGGTGTTCGTCCCCGCACGGGCGCAGTTCGCCGTCGCTGAGCCGGAAGGTGCCGTCGCCGATGCCGACGACGTCCTGTTCCGTCAGCGTCGCGTGGATGATCCGCTGGCCGTTGACGAACGTCCCGCTGTGGCTGCCCAGGTCGGCGAGCTCGAAGCTGCCGTCCGGGTGACGGCGCAGCTCGGCGTGATGCCGGGATACGTTGAGGTCGGACAGGACCAGATCGTTGTCAGGCACTCGGCCGATCCGGATCGTCTGGCCCGGCTGGTGATGCGCGTCCGTCATAAGGCGATCGTAAAACCGCGGCTTGTCCAGGCGTCCGGGTCAAGCTGACCGCTGTGTCACAGTGAGGGGAGAAATCCATACCCCTCCGTTTTCAATTTATAGCGCACCCGGGGGCTTGCGGCAAGACCCCGGTCGTGCTTCATAATCGCTGGCCGGGGCAAAAAACCAGATAGAAATGGGGGCACCCGCTGATTACCAGTGCGTTTGACCTTCCCGAGCGGCTCGCGGCCAAGGGCGACCCGGCGCTGATCGCCGGCGACGAGGAGCGCTTCGCCGCCATCGCCGAGAGCCTGGAGCAGTCCATCGCCGAACTGTCCGGCCGGCTCGCCACCGAGCTCAGGGCGCCCGGTGGCATGGGCACCAAGGCGGTGGAGCGGGACATGGAGGTCCACCGCCTGGCCGCCCGGCTACGCACCCTGCGCCGGTTCGGCCTGGACCTGTGCCTCGGCCGCATCGTCCGCGCGGGCCAGCCCGAGCCGGTGTACATCGGACGGCTCGGGCTCACCGACCGCGAGGGGAACCGACTGCTGGTCGACTGGCGCTCCCCCGCGGCCGAGCCGTTCTTCGGCGCGACCCACGCCAACCCAATGGGCCTGGCCAGCCGCCGCCGGTACCGCTGGACCCGCGGCCTGGTCAGCGACTACTGGGACGAGGTGTTCACCTCCGACGGGCTGGAGGGGCACGCCGCGCTGGACGACCAGTCCGCCTTCATCGCCAGCCTGGGCGGCAACCGGTCGGACCGGATGCGCGACGTGCTCGGCACCATCGCGGCCGACCAGGATGCCATCATCCGCGCGGGATCCCGCGGTGCCCTCGTCGTCGACGGCGGCCCTGGTACCGGGAAGACCGTCGTCGCGCTGCACCGCACCGCCTATCTGCTCTACTCCGATCCGCGCCTCGGCCACCGCCGGGGCGGCGTGCTGTTCGTCGGCCCGCACCAGCCCTACCTGGCCTACGTCTCCGACGTGCTGCCCAGCCTGGGCGAGGACGGCGTGCAGATCTGCACGCTGCGAGACCTCCTCCCGGAAGGCGCCGCCGCCGCGGACGAGAAGGACCCGGAGGTGGCCCGGCTGAAGTCGTCCGCGGACATGGTGCGGGCGATCGAGCCGGCCGTCAGGTTCTACGAGAAGCCGCCGGACAAGCCCCTGAAGGTCGAGACCCCCTGGTCCCCTATCTGGCTGAGCGCCGACGACTGGACCGAGGCGTACGGAGCCCCGGAACCCGGCACCCCGCACAACGTGGCGCGCGGGCAGATCTGGGACGAGCTGATCACGATCCTGATCGAAAAGCACGACGGCGACGCCCCGGAGGACCAGCTTCGCCGGTCGCTGCGGCAGAACGACGACCTGCGCACGACCTTCAGCCGCGCGTGGCCGCTCCTGGAGGCGGACGACCTCGTCTCGGACCTGTGGTCGGTCCCGGCGTACCTGCGCTTGTGCGCTCCGTGGCTCAGCCCCGAGGAGATCAGGCGGCTGCAGCGCGCGGACGCCCAGGCGTGGACGGTGTCCGACCTGCCGCTGCTTGACGCGGCCAGGCAGCGGCTGGGCGACCCGAAGGCGTCACTGCGCCAGCGTCAGCGCGACGTCGCGGTCGCCGCCGAACGGGAGCAGATGGCCCAGGTCCTGGACAACCTCATCGAGGTGGCGGGGACGGCCGACGACGAGTACGGCGTGGGCCTGGTGACGATGCTGCGCCATGAGGGCTGGGCCGACACCCTGGTCGACCAGGCCGCGCTGCCCGGCGCCGACCGGGACGTGCTGGCCGGTCCTTTCGCGCACATCGTGGTGGACGAGGCGCAGGAACTGACCGACGCGGAGTGGCAGATGCTGCTGCTGCGCTGCCCGTCCAAGAGCTTCACCATCGTCGGGGACCGGGCCCAGGCCCGGCACGGGTTCACCGAATCGTGGCGGGAACGGCTCGAGCGGGTCGGGTTCGACCGGATCGGCCAGGCCTCGCTGGGCATCAACTACCGGACGCCGGAAGAGGTCATGGCCGAAGCCGAGCCGGTCATCCGGGCCGTGCTCCCGGACGCCAACGTGCCGGTCTCCATCCGCAGCAACGGCATCCCGGTCGGGCACGGACCGACATCGGACCTGGACCTGATCCTCGGCACGTGGCTCGCCGCGCACGCCGAAGGGGAAGGGATCGCCTGCGTCATCGGCGCCCCCGCCTTCCCGGCGACAGCCCGGATCCGGTCGCTGACCCCGGAACTGGCCAAGGGACTCGAGTTCGACCTGGTGGTGCTGATGGACCCGGAGACGTTCGGCACCGGGATCGAGGGCGCGGTCGACCGGTACGTCGCGATGACCCGGGCGACCCAGGAACTCGTCATCCTGGAGAGTTCCTGATGCCGCGCGTGGTGATCGCCGGCGGCGGCCCGGCCGGCCTGATGCTGGCGGGCGAACTGGCCCTGGCCGACGTGGACGTGGCCATCGTCGAGCGGCGGCCCAGCCAGGCGCTGGAGAGCTCACGGTCGCGCGGCCTGCACGCCCGCACCATCGAGGTCCTCGACCAGCGCGGGATCGCGGGCCGGTTCCTCGCGGCGGGGATGGTGGCGCAGGTCGCGACCTTCGCCACCATCCGGCTCGACATCAGCGACCTCCCCTCTCGCCACCCCTACGGGCTGGCGCTGTCGCAGGACCGCTTCGAGGAGATCCTGGCCGACTGGGTCGACGAGCTGAAGGTGCCCGTCTACCGCGAAACCGAGGTGACGGGCTTCGCGCAGGACGAGGCCGGCGTCGACGTCGAGCTGTCCGGCGGCCGGTCGCTGCGGGCCCAGACGCTGCGAGCAGAATACCTGATCGGGTGCGACGGCGGCCGCAGCCTGATCCGCAAGGCGGCCTGCATCGGGTTCCCCGGGTGGGACCCGTCGATCAGCTACCTGATCGGCGAGGTCGACATGGATACCGAACCCGAGCCGGGCATCCGCCGTGACGCGAAGGGCATCCACGCCCTCGGCCCGCTACCCGACGGGCGGGTGGGGGTCGTAGTGAGAGAAGAGCAGGTCGGGCGGACCGGGAGGCCGACTCTGCGCGATCTCAGCCAGACGCTCATCGCGGCCCGGGGGACGGATTACGGCCTGCGCGGCGCCACCTGGATCTCCCGGTTCAACGACACGACCCGGCAGGCGGCGTCCTACCGCGCGGGACGGGTGCTGCTGGCCGGCGACGCCGCGCACATCCACCTCCCGACGGGCGGGCAGGGCCTCCAGCTCGGCGTGCAGGACGCGGTGAACCTGGGCTGGAAGCTGGCCCAGGTAATCCGCGGGACCACGCCGGACAGTCTGCTCGATACCTACCAGGCCGAGCGGCACCCGGTCGCGGCCAAGGTACTCCGCACCAACATGGCGCAGACCCCGCTGACCCGCTCCGACGCGCGGCTCGATGCCCTGCGGGACAGCGTGTCCGAGTTGCTGGGCATGGACGAGCCCCGCCAGCGGTTCGGCGCGATGATGTCCGGCTTGGACATCCGCTACGACCTCGGGGAGGGCCACCCGCTGACCGGGCGGCGCATGCCCGACCTGGACCTGGTCACCCGGGGCGGCCCGGTGCGGGTTTACACCCTGCTGCACGAGGCCCGGCCGGTCCTGCTCAGCCTCGGCGGTTACAACCTAAATCCATGGAACGAACGGGTCCGGCTCATCGAGGCCGCTTACGGTGGCACCTGGGAGCTTCCCGTCCTGGGCGAGGTTCCCGCTCCCGCGGCCGTGCTGATCCGGCCGGACGGGTACGTCGCCTGGGCGGGCGACCCGGCCGATTCCCGGCTTCCCGATGCGCTATCGGCCTGGTGCGGGCCGCCCGGCTAGGCCCGGGTGCCACCGGCGAGAATCGCCGTCGCGGGCAGGGCGAGTAGCGTGGCGGGTATGACCGAGATGACCTGGCTGGACGCCACCGAACAGGCCGAGCTCGTCCGGCGCGGAGAGGTAAGCCCCAAGGAACTGGCCGAGGCCGCCATGGCCCGCATCGAGGCGGTCAACCCGCGGCTGGACGCCGTGATCAGGACCCGGTTCGACGCGGCCAGGCAGGAGGCCGACGGCGACCTGCCCGACGGGCCGTTCCGCGGCGTGCCCATCTTGTTCAAGGACCTCGGCTGCACGGTCGCGGGCGAGGTCACGGCGTTCGGCGTCGGGCCGATGCGCGACGTGCCCTGGCCGGTGACGTCGTACCTGGCGGAGCAGTTCCAGGCGGCCGGCTTCGTCGCGCTCGGCCGCACCAACGTGCCGGAGCTCGGCGCCTGGTCGGGTTGAAGCCGACCCGCGGGCGGGTCAGCCAGGGCCCGCTGGCCGGGGAATCCTGGGCCGGCGGCGTGGCCGACGGGGCGGTCACCCGGACCGTCCGCGACGCGGCCGGGCTGCTCGACGCGATCAGCGGCCGGATGCCGGGTGAGCCGTACTACGCGCCGCCGCTGCCGCGGCCGCTGACCGAGGAGGCCGGCGCCGATCCGGGCCAGCTCCGGATCGGGGTGCTCGACCGGCCGGGCGCGGAGGGGTACCTGGACGACCCGGAGTGCCGGGCGGCCGTGGCCGGGGCCGCGCTGCTGCTGGAGGCGCTCGGCCACGACATCGAGGAGTCCGCGCCCGCGGCCATGTTCGAGCCGGAGTTCCTCGGGCACTTCAGCCGGGTCATCGCCGCCGACACCGAGGTGACCTTCCAGGACTTCGAGGAACTGCTCGGCCGTCCGATCGGCGACGACGAGATCGAGGGGCGCAACGCGGCCTACCGGCACATCGGCCGCAAGCTCAGCGCGGTCGACTACCTGGAGAGCCGGGCCTGGTTCGGGACATGGGCCCGGGCGATGGCGAGCTGGTGGGAGGACCACGACCTGCTGGTGACGCCGACCCTGGGCGCTCCCCCGCCCGAGCTGGGCTGGTTCACCGCGGCCGGTCCTGAGCACGAGGGCGAGCGCGTCGTCAGCTTCATCCCCTACACCGCGCAGTTCAACATGACCGGCCAGCCCGCCATCACCCTGCCCCTGCACTGGACGCCCGGCGGCCTGCCCGTCGGCGTCCAGCTGGTCGCCCCGTACGGGCGGGAGGACCTGCTCATCCGGATCGCCAGCCAGCTCGAGCGGGCCGCCCCCTGGGCTGGCCGGCATCCCCCGGTCCACCCGTAGCCAGGTTAGGGGCGCTTCCCCGGACCGGAGACGAGGGCGGTTTTCAGGACGGCGGTCCCGAGCATGACCTGACCGGCCTGAGCGCCCGCGGCCGGACCGCGGATGAACTCCTGGCCCATCACGGCGAACGTCGTGGGGTCGAGGATCAGCTCGTCGAAGCCCGCGCGCTGGCTGGCTGGCAGGGCGATCCTGAAGCCGATGCCATGGCGGCCCGCGATGTCGGTGGCGTGACGGTCGACGGTGACGCCACCGATGTTGCCGAGGGCCTGGTAGAGCTCGGCGGTCAGGGCGGGTGGCATCACGTAGGTGATGAGCAGTTCCTTGATGATCTCGAACTCCCGGACCGGAGCGGGTCCCCATCCGGGCAGGGGCAGGCTGGCGAGGTACCGGTCGAGCGCGACCGGGTCCCGCGGCAGCGAGCTCAGGCTCGCGTAGGACACTGGGATCTTGCCGGACAGCGAACCGATGCCGACATTCTTTCCGCGGTCATCGGTCATGACGATCGGCTGGCCGATGAACTGACAGCTCTTACCTGGATTTAGGCTGGGCTGCGCGCACAGGACGAGAGTCACCTTGCCGTTCAGAAGCCACGCGGCGTGGGTGCCGTCCGCCGTGGTCCAGACCTGGAAGGCCCGGACTTGTGCGGAAACGCTGCTCGGCAGGGAATACGCCTTCTCGTACCAGTAGACCCACTGGCCCGGTGCCACCTCAGGCCCGGCGGCCGCCGCAGCGGCCGCCCGGTAAGCCATCTCCTTGACCACGGGAGTGGCGGCGACGCTATGGGCCGGCGCGGCACCGGGGACGGCCACCGCCACCGCTACCGCCGCGGCCGCGGCAACCAGCCCGGACAAGCCGGCCAGGGCGATTCTCGCGCGTGGTCCCGGCAGGCCCCGGCGGCTTCGGCGGCCCCGGTGCGGAGTGCCCCCGTCGAACATGGTGGTGCGCGCGCGGGCCAGCACCATCTCGCCGGGCGGCGCTACCGCCGCGCGGAAGTCCTCAAGCAGCGTCATCTCATCCATGTCCTTGCTCCTCACTCTCATCGGCGGGGTTCACGTCGCCGAGCCCCGCGCGGAGTTTCCTGCGGGCCCGGGCCACCCGGGAGGACAGCGTGCCGGCGGGCACGCCCAGCGCCTGCGCCGCCTCGGCGTAGGACAGCCCGTCCGCGACCAGCAGGAGCGCGTCCCTGTCGGTCGCCGCTAGCCCTGCCAGCGCCCCCGCGAGCTGGCGGTGCAGCGTCCGGGCGTCCGCCCGCCTGATCACCTGGTCGGCGACCGGCTCGGCCACCGGGTCGGCGGCCGGGTCGATCCCGGTGCGGGCGATGGCCCGGAAGAACCGCACCTCGTCTCGCCGGCGCCGGCTGACGAGCCGGGTCGCGATGCCGTACAGCCACGGCCGGGCACTGGGCTGACCCGGGTCATAGCCACCGCGCTGGCGGAACGCCACCAGGAAGGTCTCGGCGACCAGATCGTCGGCGGCGTCCCGGCCCAGCCGCCGCGCGACGTAGCCGTGGATCGCCGCCGCGTGCCGGTCGAACACGACGCCGAAGCGTTCGGGAACACGGTACGACTCGGCGATCAGCCCGGCATCGTCCGGCTGGCCCCGCTGAGTACCTGGTGACTCGTGAGCGACCTGCGACACGTGACTCATTGCGCGCCTTTCGTAGGTTGCCATCACCACTTATTGCCCGAGCGCGCTCTTGCTCGTCTCGCCCGGCTCGGTCAGGAGCTCGGTTACCAGGTCGGGCGGCAGGCCGTGGGTCTGGTGCAGGTAGCTGAGGTCGGCCGGCGTCGGCTGCCACCCGGGGCCGAATCGCTCGAGCACCTTACGGCCGCGGGTCATCAGGACCGCGAAGCGCCGCTCCTCGTCCCAGAGGACCCCGCGGATGAACTCAGGCTCGGTGTCCTGGCCGAACTGGACCAGCGTGTGCTCGATCAGCGCGTCCGGCAAGTCCCCCACAGTCTTGCTGTTATCAGTGCGCCACAGCGTGGTGAGCACGCGCCTGAGCAGCCGCCGCAGCACGTAGCCGCGGCCGTTGCTCGAGGGCCGGACGCCGTCGCCGACGATCACGATGCTGGCGCGCAGGTGGTCGGCGAGCAGGCGCAGCGACGGCTCGTCGGGCTGCCACAGGCCGGGCAACGTGCTCATCCAGGGCCGGAAGACGTCCGTAGCGAACACCGTGGGCACGTCCTGGGTGACCATCAGCAGCCGCTCCAGCCCCATCCCGGTATCGACGTTGGGCCGGGGCAGCGGCTCCAGGCTGCCGCCGGGGTGCCGCCGGAAGCGCATCGTCACGTGGTTCCACAGCTCCATCCAGCGTTCGTCGGTGGTGGGGCGCCCCTGTGGCGGGCCGTCGCCGGTCCAGGCGAACAGCTCGGAGTCGGGGCCGCACGGCCCGGTCGGGCCGTTCGTCCACCAGTTCTCTTCGGTGGTCAGCTCGACCGGTACGCCCAGCTCGTCCCAGGTGCGCTGGGCGGCGAGGTCGGGGCCCACCTGCCCGTCACCGCCGAACACGGTGGCGTGCAGCCGATCCCGTTCGGTGCCTAGGATTTTGGTTATCAGCTCGTAGCCCCAGCGCAGGCTCTGCGGGCCGCCGTAGTCCCCCAGGGACCAGGAGCCGAGCATCTGGAAGACGGTGAGGTGGCGTTCGTCGCCGACCTCGTCGAGATCGGTCGTGCGCAGGCAGCGCTGCAGGCCGGCCAGCCGCCGACCCCGGGGATGGGGCGGGCCGCCGTCCAGGTAGGGGGTGAGCGGGTGCATCCCGGAGGTGGTGAACAGCACCGGGCCGCCGTCGGGCGGCACCAGGGAACCGCCCTCGATCACCTGATGGCCGCGTTCTTCGAAGAACTCGAGGAACGTGCGGGTGGTTTCTTCCACGTTCATGACATGGTCCTTTCGTGGTTACGGGACCAGGAAAGGACCGCTGGCAAGGGGCATGATTTCGGCGAGCAGCGCCACGCACCGGTGGACCGTTCCCGGTCGCCCGCGTGCGGGGAATGAAGGTCAGGCAGCGGCAACCGGCGAGCTGATAGCTCGCGCCGCGTAGGTATCGCCGACCTTCATGCCTCAATTGTAGGCGCGGCCTTGGTTTTTACCCAAAGGATTATCGACTAGCCGTATACGAAGCCCGCGGGTCCGCCGCGCCTACGCTTGTTAGCTGTGAACAAGCAGGAGCGCACCTATACGATCCTCCGGGACCGGATCCACAGCGGGAGCTTCGCGCCACTGGAACGGCTCAACATCGACGCGCTGGCCCGTGAGCTGGGCGTGAGCCCGATACCGGTCCGCGAGGCCCTGCGCCGCCTGGAGGCCGAGGGCTGGGTGCGTTTCACCCCGAACGTGGGCGCCGTCGTGGCGCCGGTGGACGCCACGTTCTGGGAGCAGGCCATGGTCGCGCTGGCGGTCCTGGAGGGCGCCGCCAGCGCCGAGGCCCAGCCGCACCTGCGCCGGACTGACCTGACCCGGCTGCGCAAGATCACGGCGGGGATGGAGGAGGCCGTCGGCCGGGCGGATCACGTGCGGTTCGGCAGGCTCAACCGGCTGCTGCACGAGGCCATCGTGGCCCGGTGCCCCAACGCCTACCTGACCGAGCTGATCGAGCAGACGAACACCCGTCTCGACCGGGTGCGCTCGACCATGTTCGCCTACCTGCCGCACCGTTCCGAGGACGCCCTCGGCGAGCACCTGCGCCTGATCGAACTGCTCGAGTCCGGCACCAGGGAAGCGGTCGAGAGCTATGCCCGCTGGCACAAGCTGCAGACCGTCGAGGCGTACCGGGCGATCCACCCGGCCAGGAGTGGTTCCTCCTGAGCTCGATGATTTAGCCGCGGACCGTTCGTCTGGAATGCTGAGTCAGCCTCACGCGGGGCGGCCTGACGGTGAAGGGGGACCACGATGGGGATGCGGACGCTGCTGACGGGACGGGGCCTGGTCGAGTCACCGCGGTGGCACGATGGCCGGCTGTACTTCTCCGACTGGTCCGCGGGCGAGGTGCTCGCCGTCGACCTCTCCGGCCACGGTTCCGGCCCCAGCGAGGTCGTCGCCCGGGTGAAGTCGCTGCCGCTGTGCACCGACTGGCTGCCGGACGGGCACATGCTGATCGTCTCGTCCCCGGACGGGCGGCTGCTGCGGCGCGCGCCCGACGGATCCCTAGACACGTACGCGGACCTGGGCCGGCCGGGCTGGAACGACATCGTGGCCGACGGCCGCGGCCACGTCTACGTGAACGGGGCCGGCTTCAACCCGGTGGCCGGCGAGGCGTTCGCGCCCGGTTCGGTCTCGCTGGTCACGGCGGACGGCGCGGTCCGCCAGGTGGCCGACGACATCGCGTTCCCCAACGGGATGACGGTAAGCGCTGACAACTCCACTCTCGTCGTCGCGGATTCGTACCGGCACCAGCTGGTGGGCTTCGACATCGGCCCGGACGGCAGCCTGTCGGGGCGGCGTATCTGGGCTGACCTCGGCGACGGGGTCCCCGATGGCATCTGCACCGACGCGGAGAACGCCGTCTGGTACGCCGACGTGCCCGGTAAGCGGTGCGTCCGGGTCGCCGAAGGCGGCCCGGTGCTGCAGACCGTCGAGCTGGACCGGGGCGGTTTCGCCTGCATGCTCGGCGGCCCCGGCCGGACCACGCTGTTCATCGTGGCGGCGCAGTGGCAGGGCATGACCAGTGCCGAGATGGTGGCGCCGGGCAGCGGCCAGGTCCTGGCCATGGAGGTCGACGTGCCGGGCGCGGGGTGGCCGTGATGCCGACGGACGCGGGTCCGGGTGGCCGGTGCACTCGCGCCTTTACCCCGCTTCGGCGTGGTCGACGATGGGGAGATCGGCCAGGAAGCGCTGGGCCCGCCGGCCCACGCCGATGCTGAGGCCAGCCGCTACCGCGACCGCCAGGAGGACCGCAGTCATCCGTCGCATACTCATCGGATCCCTTTCGCGTCATCCGTGCGGGGATGCTTCCACTGTCGGATACCGCGTTGAAGCGTTGCTGAAGCGGCCTCGACGTCATGGGGACCAGAGCGTGGCCAGTTCGAAAAAGTACAGGTTTGCCGCGGAAATCGGGACCGGCTAACGGGTGGACGGGCTCGTCTCGATCCGGGGGGCCCGGGTGATGCCCTGCTCCTTCAGGTCGGCGGCGATCAGGTCGCGCAGGATGGCCTTCTTGATCTTGGTGCCGGACATCGGCCACTCGGTGATGAAGCGGACGTAGCGCGGCACCCGGAAGGTCGCGATCTTTCCCACGCAGAAGGCGATGATCTCTTCCTCGGTGGCCGCGGTCCCCGGCTCGAGCTGGATGAAGGCGGCCGGGACCTCGACGTAGTAGTCGTCGGGGGCGGAGACGACCTGGACGATGGTACTCGTCCGCGACGAACACGTCGTCGAGGAAGACGTCGCAGGAGCCCAGCGCGCGCATGCCCAGCTTGGGGATCTCCCGGTTGACGAAGTCGCGGACGCTCTTGCGGAAAAGCTCCTGTTCCTCGCTGAACCGGAAATCCATCGCGCTCCCGTGATCTGGCCGTATCGTCCATGCAATCTACCAAACGAACGTTATAATCTCACTCCCCCGTGTCCACCGTCAAGGCGCTGACCGGGCACGACACACACCCCGCGGGTACGCACTAATGTGGGTCATGTCGGGCTTCGATGGCCAGGGGGGACATCCATGAGCGGACCGGTGCGCCGTGCCAGAAAACGCTGGCGGCCGCGTCGCGGCCGGGACAGGTACCGGGACGCCATCGCGGTCGCTATCGCGATGGCCCTGGTCGGCCTGGGCGCCTATTTTCTCTCCGGCTCTCACGCCGCGTCGCCCTACGCTGACACCGGAGCCGAGAACAAGATTCCGGCCGGTAACACGTGCGCCAAACCGAGGGCCATCCCGATGAATCCGGGTAACGCCCAGAGCGGCGTCACCAAGGGCCGCTACTACGTGACCAACGACAGCTGGAACGCCGGCCACTACGGCGGCTTGTCACAGACGCTGTTCGTCTGCGATTACAACAGCTGGTACAGCGTTTCCGCCATGAACAACGATTCCGGCGACGGCGCCGTCAAGACCTCGCCCAACGTCCAGGAAACCTGGTACCCCACTCCCACCAAGCTGAGCAAGTGGCAGTCCATTACCAGCCGCTTCTCTGACGTGCCGCCCGGCTCAGGGCCGAAGTACGGCATCTGGGAATGGGAGTACGACATCTGGCTCAACGGCCTCGCCGACAGCAACTCCACGGAGATCATGATCTGGACCTACAACAACGGCCAGGCTCCGTTCGGATCACCGGTCGGGTCGTTTACCGACGCGGGCCAGGGTTATGTCGTGTACCGCTCGCCGGCGCCGGGCCGGTACATCGCCTTCGTCAGCCTGAGCGACAGGCTGTCGGGCACCGTCAACCTGACGGATTTCTTCCGGTACGTCATCGCCAAGGGCTGGATGCCGTCCTCGTCGAAGCTCTACCAGATCTGTCATGGCATCGAGCTCGTATCGACGAACGGCAAGCGCGAGAAGTTCGCCGTCAACAACTTCTCCGTAACCATGAAGCCCCGGCCCTGATCAGCCTGCCGTACGGCCGGATCGTGATGCTAGAGGATGCCGGGGTCGGGGCCGCCGCCGTCGACGACCAGGCGCTGGCCGGTGACGTAGCCGGAGTCGGCCGAGACCAGGAAGGCGACCACGCCGGCCACGTCCTCGGGCAGGCAGACGCGGCCGAACGGGTACTGGGCGTCCAGGTCATGCAGGGCGCGGCCGTCGACCGCGCGGACCAGGCGCTCGCCCATGTCGGTGGCGACCAGGCCGGGCGCGACCACGTTGACCCTGATTCCGTGCGGCCGTTCCTCCCGGGCCAGGGTACGGGCGGCCGCTTCCAGCGCGGCCGGCCGGTCAGCCCGCTCACGCGGTCTTGGCCCGGCTGCGGGCCGGCGTCGGCCGGGCCAGGGCCTCGGGGGTGGCGATGCCGCGCAGGGCCAGGTCGGCGAACTGCTCGCCGATCTGGCGCGCGGTGAACTCGCCGCCCGGACGGAACCACCGGTAGACCCAGTTCACCGAGCCCAGGATGCTCAGGGCGGCCAGCTTGGAGTTCACCTCGGCCCGGATCACCCCGGCCTGCTGGCCCGTCTCGATCAGGGCGACGAACACGCGCCGGTAGGCGTGCTCGTCGCCGATGATCTCGGCCTGCCGCTCGGGGGACAGCGCCTGGAGCTCGTGCAGGAACACCGCGGTCTTGGTCATGTTCCGGCACTCGTGGTCGATGTGCCCGATGATGACGCCGCGCAGCCGCTCCAGCGCGTCGCCCTCCCCCGCGGCCAGCGACTCGATGTTGGCCAGGCCCTCCTCGTGCACGGTCTTGATCACGTCGTACAGGAGGTCTTCCTTGGACTGGATGTAGTAGTACAGGCTGCCCTTGAGCATCCCCAGCCGGTCCGCGATGTCCTGCAGCGAGGCCGCGTCGTACCCCTTGGCGTAGAACACGTCGGTGGCGACCTCGATGAGCTCGGACCAGCGCTCCTCGCGGGGCTTGCGCTCGCCGCCGCCGCGCCGCTGCGCCCGCCCTGGTGGTTGCCGCATGGTCCCGTTCCTTCCGTTCGTGGAGTTGGAGGTCAAAGCTGCGTCTGCGGTGTGCGCACGACGATGCCGTCGAACTGATGGCTGACCGCGCCGTTCATCAGGCTCGTCCCCGCGGGCACGTCCAGCGTCCGCCGCTCGCCGTCGGCCCGGATGTAGGTCACCTTAGCCATGGCCGACCTGCAGCCCGGCCACCGCACGGGAGGCGACGTTCGGCCGCCAGGTGACCTCGCCGAGGACGCGGATGTCACCGAGCCGGCCAAGGATCTTCGGCAGGGCCACCCGGACCACCCCGGCCAGGTGCAGCATCGCCTCCCGGGGATCATCGCCAGCCAACGGCCCGTGCTGCACGGCGTAGTTCTCCAGCAGTCGCTGGCCGTCCCAGCGGTACAGGCCGATGCCGCTCCAGGCGGCGCGGGGCGCCGTCGGGCCGGGCGGACGCGCCGTGCTCGGTGAAGCGCAGGGCCAGCCGGTCGCTCGGGCCCCACCCCGCGCCCCAGGGGAAGATCGAGTCGCGGTCCGCGATCGCCTCGAGCACCCGGTGGGGCCGCCGAGCTCGGTGTCGGTGAGCTGCTCGCCGATGGCCGCCGCGACCACCGAAGGGCCGGACAGCGCGATCGCCGCGGACGCCGTCATCACCACGAAGTGCGCGGTGGACGCGTGCAGGGCCGAGTCGCCGTAGGACGGGCCGAGCACGGCGGCGGCGCGCGGCACCGGCGGCTCGTCCGGGCGCGGCTTGAGGAACGTCTTGAAGTCCAGCGGCAGCCCGCTGAACCGCCAGCCCATGACGTCGGGGATGCGCCCGCCGTCGGCATCGCACAGCAGCACCAGCGGGTACCCGAACCGCTGGGCCTGCTCGATCAGCCGCCCCTGCTTGCGCATGCTGACCGGCGCGGTCGTGTCGGCCAGCACGGTGGCGTCGATGCCGATGAGGCCGACCGTACGGCCGTCGACGCGGCCGAAGCCGGTGACGACCCCGTCCCCCGGCACCTTCTTGCCCGTCCGCCGTTCCGGCTGGGCCAGCGCGCCGGTCTCGAACCAGGAGCCCTCGTCAAGCAGCAGCGCGATCCGCTCACGGACCGGCAGCCGGCCGGACGCGCGGTACCTGTCTACTGCCTGCGGGCCGCCCATCTCCAGCGCCTCGGCGTGCCGCCGCCGCGACTCGGCGGCGCGCCCCGTGGTGGGCAGGGTCATGGCCCATAAACTACCATACGATCGGTAGATAAGCCGGTGGCGGACGCCGGTGATGACACGTGCCGGACGCCCGTCACGTCGAGGTCCAGGTGCTCGCCGACGATCACGGCACCGTGCTGTGTCTGGGCGACCGCGACTGCTCGGTGCAGCGGCGCCACCAGAAACTGATCGAGGAGGCGCCCGCGTCGTTCCTGCCGGACGAGGTGCGGGCCGCGATGCGCGAGGCGGCGGCCCGCCTCGCCGCAGAGGCGGGCTACCGCAGCGCCGGCACGGTGGAGTTCCTCTACTCCCCGGCCAGCGGCGAGTTCTGGTTCCTGGAGACCAGGTGCCGGCCGAGTACGACTCGCTGTTCGGCAAGCTGATGGCCTGGGGCCCGGACCGGGAGACGGCCCGGCGGCGGCTGGCCGCGGCCCTGGGCGAGCTGCGGGTAAGCGGCCTGCCAAGCACCGCGCCCTACCTGCGCGACGTACTGCTGCGGCCGGAGTTCGCCGACGGCGCGTACTCCACCGCCACGCTGGAGGAACACTGGGCGCCCCGGGATCAGGATCACGAGCTGCCGCCGGAGGCGGCCGAGGGTACCGCGCGCACGGTTCAGGTGCGGACGAATATGGGCCCGTTCGTTATAAAGATCCATCCTGGTCGTCCTGGAGGCCATGAAGATGCAGATCCCGGTGACCGCGCCCTGGCCCGGACGGGTCACGGCGGTGCTGGTGGCCGAGGGCGACAGCGTGACCGCGGGACAACCGCTAGCTGAGGTTAGCGGGGATGCGGCCGCGGAATGAGGACGGGTTCGCGGAGACCAGCCTCGTTAGCCGTCCGGACGGCGGCGGCGACGATCCCGTGATCGGGCGCGAGGTGGCAGACCGGGTCGGTGCGGGCGGCGTCATCGGTGAGCTGGAAGGCCTGGCAGCGGCAGCCCCCGAAGTCGGTCTCGCGGCGGTCGCATCTCCTACGTCCGCCAGGCGCTCGGCCTGTAAGGCCGGTTAACGCGCAGGCTTCAGCGTCGCGTCAGCGCCGTTCCAGAGCGCGCTGACATCATCTGCGCGGGGACCCGATGGGGAGAAGCGTGGGATGAAAAAGCCGTTCTGGACGTACCTGGCCTGCTGCATCGCGGTGTTCATGATCTCGATGGACAACCTCATCGTGACGAACGCGCTGCCGGTGATCCGGCAGGCTCTGCACACCGGCCTGGAAGGCCTGGAGTGGACGGTCAACGCCTATACGTTGACCTTCGCCGTGCTGCTGCTGACCGGCGCGGCGCTCGGCGACCGGTTCGGCCGCCGCCGCCTGATGACCATCGGCATCACGGTGTTCACCGCGGGCAGCGCCGCTTCCGCGCTGGCGCCCGGCATCGGCAGTGGATCTTCTGGATCAACGTCCCCATCGGCATCGTCGTGCTGCCGCTGCTGCTGCTGGCCCGGGAGAGCCGTTCCGGGGCCGGACGGCTCGACCCGGTGGGGGTCGTCCTGGCCACGGCGGGCCTGGCCGGCAGCCGGGCCCGCCCGGCCACGATCTGGCCAGCCACGGCGCCGAGCGACAGGCAGCTGCCGATCACGCCCCAGGCGGATGCGCCGCCTAGGTACCGCTGCGCGATGACGGGCCCGAGAACATTCATCGGAGCCAGGATGACCAGGGAGAACACGGTCCACTCGAGGGTGGGCAGCCACAGCCACCGGCGCTGGGCGAACTCGGCCCAGCCGATCCTGAGCTGCCTGCCGATGGCCGGCCGGGTAGCGTGCGCCGACGGGCGGACCGGGATCCGCACCGCGGCCAGGCAACCGAGCGCGATGACCAGGACGGACGCTTGCAGGGCAAACGCGGCGCCGGTCCCGAGGGTGGCCACGACCAGGCCGGCGATGGCCGGCGCCACGACGCTGCCGGCCGACGCGGTCCCGCCGATCAGGGCGTTGGCCGGGGTGAGGAGCTCACGGGGCACGACCTCGGGCAGCAGCGCCGAGCTCGCCGGACCGAAGAAACCATCGGCACAGCCGTAGACGCCCGCCGCGAGCAGCAGGAGCGCGAACGAAGCCGCGCCCGTGAGCAGGGCCGCGGCGACCGCTACCGCGACCGCCAGGCGGACGGCCAGCGACACGACCATGATGCGCCTGCGCGGGAAGCGATCGCCCGCCAGTCCGCCGGCCAGGGTGAGCAGGAGCGCGACGCCGCTCTGGACGGCGAGGACCAGGCCGAGCCGGGCGACCGAACCCGTGACCCGCAGCACCGCGAAGCTCATCGCGAGCGGCAGGAAGCCATCGGCCCACGCCGACGCCACCAGCGCGGCCAGAACAAGCCGGACCCAGCGGACCGCCAGCAGACCGCGACGTGTCACCGGTGGCCGGCCGGCCGCGGAGCTATTTCTCCCGCACGCCCAGCAGTATGCAACGGGGCCCGGGGCCAGGCAAGCCCGACGGCCGTGCAGTGACTAGATCGGGTATTCGGTGGGTCCTGTGGTGTAGGTGCGTCCGGCGGGGGTGGTCCAGGTGAAGGTGCCGTCGGGGTGCTGGTCGACGGCCCAGCGGGGGTCTTGCTTGAGCCGGTGATCGTGGCGGCATTTGGGGCCCGTGTTGCACAGGCACGTCCGCCCGCCCTTTTCGTAGGGGATGTTGTGCTCGAAGTCGGCGCGGCCGGAGGGACACTCGCACATCGGCCCGGTGCAGGTGGCGTGGCGGATCCTGGTCAGGTGCCGCAGCTTGACACCGGGGTCGTGGCCGGCGGCGGCGTAGCGGTGGTCGCAGTCCCCGGCCGGGATCGGGTCGATGTCGATGATCCAGGCCCGCTGCCCGGGGATCCCGGTGGTGAACCGCCAGGTGCCGTAGCCGCCGGGCGGGCCGGGGCCGAGGCGGGTGAAGGTGAACCCGGGCGGGTCCGGGCCGGCGCGGGCGCGGGCCTGGCGGCGGGGTTCGGGCCGGGCGCAGGCGTGCCCGGCCGCCCGGCCCTTCGGGTCGGTGACGGTCAGGCACCAGGAGGTCTTCGGATTGGCGGCGGACGCGGCGGCCAGGTCGCGGGCCAGCCACGGATCCACCGGGCCCAGGCCGGGGAGCTCGCCCGGCCGGCCGGCCAGTCCCAGCAGGGTAACCAGGGGGACGGTCAGGTGGTTGCGGCCGGCGAACCCGGCCGGGACCGGGCCGCCGCCACCGGACCCCGGAGCCCGGTACGGGCCGGCCGGGTGATCCGCGCCGTCATCCGCCGGAGCCGTGCCGCGGAACGGGGCGGGGCGGGAGTCCTGGTCCAGGAGCAGGTCCAGGGCCGCGCGGGCACGCAGCACGTCCATGCCCCCGGCCACCCCGGCCGCCTGGAGCTGCCGGGCCCACCAGGTGATCTTCTGGTCGGCGGCCAGGACCCGGCGGCGGCCAGGACCCGGGCCGGGGGCGCCTCCCGGACCGCCAGCCCCGCGTTCCCGGAATCCTCAGCCCACCGCTCGACCCGGGCGTTCTTCGCGCCGTGCTCGCGGCGGTCCCTCGCCTTCTCAGGGGCGACTGCCGCCACGGCGCGCTTGATCGCGTTACGCAGCCGGCCCGGGCTCAGCCCGGGGGCCTGATCCAGGACTTGCTTTTCGGCCTCGCGGGCCTCGTCCGCGTCCAGGACAGCGGTAGCCCGGGCGATGACCTGGACTTTGGAGTGGCGCAGCCGCCCCTCGCGGAACAAGGCCCTGGTGCCGGGGAGCTTGACGTCCAGGTCCCAGGCCAGGCCCAGCACCTCGCCGGCCACCTGGCCGGTCTCGGCCAGCGCCCACTTCACCTCAGCCGCCGCCGAATCCAGGTACGCCTCCGGCATCCCCGCCGTGCCATCGAGCACGGCCGCGCCAGGAGCCGGGCGGCGGCGGATCAGCTCCGCCACGGCCGCGTGCTTAAGGGAGCACGCCGCAGCCTCGGCCCGGTCCGCCGCCGTGATCAGCCCGATGACCTCGTCATCAGATGCCTCGTTCAGCCGGGAGCTGTCGAGCGCCCGCTCGATGAGCCCGTGCAGGCACGCCGACCCCGCCGCGGTATCCAGGCACTCCCCCGCGGCGAACCCGCCCGCAGGACCGGACGACACGCCAGGAACCCGCTCCGCCGACCCCGGCAGCCCCGGGCCGCGCGGCCCGCGCCTCTCCGCCTCACCGGCAAGCACCGCCCCGGCCAGCTCCGCGGTCTCCGGCCGGGCCAGGAACTCCTCATCCGCCGCCCGCCCCGCCATGATCCGGCCGGCCTCGGCTTCGATCGCGGCCAGGTCCTCATCCCACGGCAGCTCACAGCCGTCCGGGTCCAGGTACCC
>JBEKJP010000147.1:0-18426 GCA_050011155.1 Streptosporangiaceae bacterium | reverse complement strand
GCGTGCCAGCCGACCTTGTCTTCCGGAAACCGCACCCGTCCAAGCCGGAGATCATGCTCATCGCTGACGTGTCCTCGTCGGTTTCCGCGTTCGCCGGCTTCACGCTGCAGCTGGCGGACGTGATCAGCTCAGAGTTCTCCCGGGTCCGGAGCTTTGCCTTCACCGACGGCATCGAGGAGATAACAGACGACCTGCGCTCGGCCCCGGATATCACCGCGGCCGTCCGCCATATCAGCAGGCGGCCGGGCGTGGTCCGCCTCGACGGCCATTCCGACTACGGCATGGTGCTGGAGAGCTTCTGGGAGCGGTGGGGGCCGCAGATCAAGGCGAAAACCAGCGTCATCATCCTGGGGGACGGGCGCAGCAACTACCACGCATCGCGCTCGTGGACGCTCCGGGCCATCCGGCAGCGCGCGCGTCACTTGTACTGGCTCAATCCCGAGCCGGCGAACAACTGGGATACCGGCGACTCCATCATCTCGGAATACGGAAAGTACTGCGACGAGGTGGTGGAATGCCGGAACCTCCGGCAGCTGAAGGAATTCGTGGAAGCGCTCGATTAGCGGGAGCGACAGGCGAGGTGACAGTGGACGACGTACCCGTCGTGATGGTCCATGGCTTCGCGTCCTCGTACGAACGGAACTGGCGCGAGCCGGGCTGGACTGACCTGCTGTGCGAGGAGGGCCGCGCGGTGATCGGCGTGGACCTGCTCGGCCACGGGCAGGCGGCCAGGCCACGTGACCCGGCCGCCTACACCTCGCTCGAGCAGTCGATCCTCACCGCGCTGCCGGGAACCGGGCCGGTGGACGCGGTCGGCTTCAGCCTGGGTGCCCAGACCCTGCTCCGCGCGGCCATCGCCGCGCCGGGCCGGTTCCGGCGGATCGCCGTCGCGGGAACCGGCGACGGCGTCTTCGCCAGTGGCGATCCAGAGCCCGCGGCCAGGGCCGTCGAGACCGGGCAGGCTGAGGAGACGGCCGGCCCGGCGGCCGCGGCGCTGGCTCACTTCGCGGGCGCGCCCGGAAATGACCGGGCCGCGCTGGCCGCGTGCCTGCGCCGGCCGTACGCGCCGCTGACCGAGGCCGAGGTCGCCGCGATCCGCGCTCGCGTGCTCGTCGTCCTCGGCGACCGTGACTTCGCGGGGCCCGCGGACCGGCTGGTCGCCGCCCTGCCCGACGTCAGGCTCGTGATCTTGCCGGGAACCGACCATTTCGGGACGCTGCGAGACTTCCGCTTCATTCAGGCCACGATCGACTTCCTGTGCCGTGACGATCCCGGGGGGGCCACCGGTTACCGGCGGGCCTGGATCAGCGATTGGTAATCCCGGCCGGTTGGTACGTCCCGGACGAGGCCGAGCAATGCGTCGTGGATGTGGCCGTTGCTGGCCAGGACGGTGCCGTTTCCGGACAGGACGTCATTGCCGTCCAGGTCCGAGACGCGCCCGCCCGCTTCGGTGATGATCAGCGGAATCGGCGCGATGTCCTCGTAACCCATGGGCAGCCCGGCGATGATCAGGGCGTCGCTCAGGCCGGAGGCCACGTCCCGCATGCCCTTCATGTCCGGGATGAGGAGGACCTCCCGGTGCAGTGCCACGAGCAGTTCCTCTGACCAGGTGGCCGGGTTGACCATCTCCACCCAGGCGCCGCGCGGCTGCCGGATGCTGCTCACCGTGATGCGTTGCGGCGGGCTGTCGTTCACCTGATGCCAGCAGCCCAGGCCCCGGGCCGCGTAAATCAGGTCGTGGCTCATCGGGTAGCTGATGACGCTGACCGCGCTGCCCCTGGTGTCCTCGACGGCCAGCAAGACGCTGAACGCCGGGATGCGGTGGGCGAAGGCCGAGGTGCCGTCGATGGGGTCGATGACCCAGCGGCGGCCGGTGGTCCCGGGCGTGTCCTGCAGTTCCTCCCCGGCCACGCCGTCACCAGGGACGGTGATCGCCGGCGGGAGCGGGGGTGTGGGATGCGGGTCAGGCGGCGTGGGCGAGGGTGACGGTGAAGCCGGGCGCTTCGAGCTGGCGGCCGCGCGATCGCTGAGCGGACCGTGGCACCGGGGGCCTCGCCCGCGCCGGGCCCGGCGGTCCCGTCAGCGTCCACGCCGCGGGCGGCGGGGATGGCGGCGATCAGCTCCTCGATCCTGGCGGTGAGCCGGGCGATCTGGGCGGTCAGGGCATCGTACTGGTCCAGCAGCATCCGGGCCAGCTCGCCGTGACGGGCACCGGACTGGCCGGTCAGGGCCTGCACCAGCGCGGCATGCTTGACCTTCATCCGGCCCCGGGCCAGGCGGCCATCGCCGCCTGGTGATGACATGTCACGTTCTCCTTGCCGGCGGAACCCCGGAGCCGGCCCGTTCCGATCCTCGCCGCGGCGAGGATGAAAAACCGTTAGTGATTCTTAGGGAAGATCTTCGGCCGATTGCCGTATCTTGTCGCGGAAGTCTTTTCGTTCGCGAATGAGCGAACGCGGATCCCGGCCTGCGTCAATGATGTCCTGCACTCGCCTCAGCTCGGCCCGTACTGCCATGAGGTCCATGCCCTCGGTGCCCGATACCGGGCTCGCCGCGGCCTGGCGGTAGGCACCGGACGCCTCGAGCGCGAAGCCCAGGTCTTCCTCAAGGATCTTGCCGCCCTGCCCGCCGAGCGGGTCCGGCCGCGTGGTTTTGCGCAACGGTTCCGTGCCCTGCTTATGGGTCTTGCTCAGGGCGGGCGGGATGATCGCATACCTGTCGACCATCCCGAAAAGGTGGAGCGTCTCGTGTCCGAGCGTCTCGGGCAGAAGGATATGAGACGGCGGGATGCTCATCACGCCGCCGTCCACCAGCGGATCGGTGACTGACGTGGGTACCCCGCCGGGTGCCGACCCGAGGCTTTTCCCCGCGTAAGCCATCGGGCCCCTATCCGTCGGCCGCACGGTGATCAGCCAGTAGTTCATGTCGCGCGGAGCCTTAGCCGAGATAAGGCTCATGTCCGGGACTACCTCGAGGGTGCGGCCGTCGAGGACGCTGGGCCGCAACTTCTGATCCCAGGTATCTTTGACTCCTTTCTCGAAATTCTTCTTGAGCGTGGGGAACTGTGCCTCTGCTTGCTGCTGGGTCAGGCCTTCGAAACGAACCTGGAACCGAACCTGCAACCGGATTGCCGTCGCCGTCATCTTGACGGTAATCGGCTGCTTGTTGAGCCCGTCCAGTTTTTTCTGTTCCTCCTTGTGATAACTGTCTACGGTGGGCGGTACGCCCAGCCCTGGCACTCCGGAACTAGAGGCCAGCGTGAGTAGGTCGAGGGTCTCCTTCATGCTCTCGTCCAGGTGAGCACGTCGACCCCGGAGATCCGCGCGCTCGCCCTCGAGAGCGGCCTGATTACCTTCGAGACGGTCCTGATACCGCAGCAGGACCTCGCGGCGTTTCTTTGCCCGTTCGACGTCGAGAAGGTCCTTGGGCGCGGGCACCCGGTCATCCGCCAGCGCCAGCGTGGCAGCCGCGTGCAGTCGTGGGTTTACCGGCACGCCTGCCAGTGCCGGGGCGGTGAGCCGGTCGGCCTCCGCCTCGAGGTCGGTGATGCCGGCGGAAGGTCCGCGCCCGGATTGCTGCGCCACGTGGATGGCTTCGTGGGCCAGCACGCGCTGCTGCTCGGCCCGGTCCAGGCGGGGCAGATGTGAGGCCAGGTGAACGACCCGCCCCACGGTCACGGCGTTCGCCCCCGCTCGATCCGCCAGTGCGCTCGCTGACCGGACGACGGGAGCGCCGGCAGTGTCCGCCTGGCCGTGCACCGGTAGCCGGCTGAAATCATGACCGAGGCGAGACGACGGACCAGACCCGGCGTCTGGCTCTGCCGTATCCGACCGCAACCCGGGCCGCGTCGCCCGATAATGCCGGTTAACATCTCTCGCGAGGCCGGGCGGGACGGCTGGCACTGCCTTTTGCGGTCTGTTGCCTTCTCGGGAAAAGGTTTCCAAAGCTGCCTACTTGAACATTTTTATGATGTCCCGGTAGAGCTGGAGATCCGGCCGGAAATTAGCGTCAAGCTTCAGCGGCGGGCCGGGAAAGATGAACTGGCCCTTCGGATTCCCCGGGTCCATCGGCCTGGGCAGGTCGGGATTACCGTACAGCGGCGGCGTCGGCCGCTTGGTCAGCCAGCCCATCAAGCCCTTCTGTTCTGGCTGCTTCAGGTCGCGCCAGAGGTTGGAGTCGAGCTGCAAGCTGGGGTCGAGCTGCGACCCGGAAACGGTCGGCGGCGTCAGCCCTAGCCCCGGAATGGCTGGTGGTGTCAGGCCTGGCCCCGGAACGGCCGGTGGCGTCAGCTCTAGCCCCGGAACGACCGGCGGCGTCAGCCCGGACCCGGGCTCGAAGGTCGGCGACGTCCGCCTGGGCAGCCCGGGAAATGGCGGCAGCGTGAGCGGTGGGAGCGTCGGGAAGCCCGGCGACGGCGCATTGCCTGGCTTCGCCGAATCCGGTGCGGGCGGCGCGGCGGCGGTCACCGGCGCAGGTGCCGGCTTGGCCGCGGGCTTCGGCTTGTTCTCCTCGTCCGTGGTCTGACGCTGAATGGCGCCTCCGCCGACGGAGTGCGGCGTCCCGGTTCTGGTTCCTCCCGGGACATCGACCGCCTGGGCTGCCTCGCGGGCGCCCGCTTCGGCGGATGGACTCGGATCGACGCGAGCAGGACCGCTCATGCCATCGTGGTGTGTGTCCTGCTGGGCCACATGCGTGAGTTCGTGCGCGATCAGGCGCCGCCCGGCGATGGTACCGGGGGAGTAGCGACCCGGCCCGAACACGATCGACTGGCCTCGCGTGTATGCCGCTGCCCCGAGTGCTGTGGCCGACGCGGCGGCCGGCCGGTCGGTGTGCACGCGCACACCGCTGAAATCCCGCCGGAACCGCCGCCCGTATTCGGCTTGCAGGCCGTGCTCCAGTGGCTGGCCGGGGCTGGCCACCACCCTGGAGACGCCATCAACGGCCGAGGAATTACCGCGCAGCAGGTCGGGACGGGAAACCGACGTCACCGGGGTCGGAATCGACCCCACTGTCAGCCGCGCGTGGACCATATCCTAAGCATAGGCGTGGCTGTGCGATCGGCAAGCTTCTAGCGGCCAGTGAAAGATGGCGCGGTATCGCCGTCGATGACGCGGCACGCTAATGCTTACCTTTGTGGCTCCCGAACGAGTACTCGTTCCTCGTTTCCGGGCCGCCCAGACCATGGAACTTGAACTTCGCGGACCAGAAGTCATTCGTGAAGTAGATAAAGACAGTATGGGCATCTTTGCGGCTATCGAACGTGACGGAAACGTCGTCGAGTACGAACGTCCGGCCGCTGAGTTCGACGATCCTGATGCTGCAGCGGAACTTTTGACCTTGCTTGAGGTCGCTGGAGTTCGCCAGCCCGGACAAGATGGCGAACCCGAAATCACCGGCCTGTTTGTGCTCTACGCCGGAAGGCGGCGCGGTCGCGCGGTCGCGCCCGCCACCCGGCGGAGGCGTCGCCTTTGCATCTCGTTTCCCCCGGTCAGCGCCGGGCTGCGGTGACTTCGGGCCGTGCCCTTGGCCGGCCGTTCCTCCCTGTTTGGTGCCCGCGCCGCCCGGCTTCCCGCCGGAGCCGGTGTCAGCCGATGCGGCCGGCTTGCGGTTTTCCAGGGCCTTCCTCACGCGCGCGCGCAATTCTTCCTCGGAAATATGCCCGGGTTTCCAGTCGAGATGCTTGAGGTATTCGATGTCGTCTGCGGACAGCCCATCGGTAACCTTGAGAAGTTTTTTCATCCACTCAGAAGTCGGGATCAGGTACTGCCCGCTGGTTCCCTGGCTCGCCAGGTACTGCAGGAATTTCCGCTGCGCGTCCTGGGCATGATTAAGCATCACCGCGACCTTGGTTGCCTCGGCGGCGATCATCGCGCGGTCTTTTTCTGACGCCCTGGACGGGAACACCGGCTGCACCGCCAGGTCGCCCGCCGGCTGGGGCGTAGTGGCCTGGCCGCCCGCGGCGGTGCCGCCGCCCGTTGGCCCCGTACCCGGCTTGCTGGCCGGGCCGCTACTCACCGTGCCGTCGGCCGACCCATCGGCCTTCGCTCCGGCATCAGGATCTCCCGGCTTGGTGTCGGCCTGGCCCAGGACCTCCGCGTCGGAGTGTCCCGGCGGGACTTTGTCGGCGCCCGGACCGGAGACGTCCTGCGGGTCGATGGGCTTTTCCGCAGATCCAGTGCCCGCACCCATGGCGCCGGACACCTGGCCCGAGCCGACGCTGCCCGCCCCGGCGATCACACTGCCCTGGACACCGCCTTTGCCGGCGGTTCCGGCCGCGGCAGTCACGCTGTCCTCGTCGGAGCCGGCGCTGACGGTGCCGGCGCTGGCCGAGGTCGCGCCGCTTGCCTCGCCCACGGCCGCGCCCGCGGCGGCCACGCTGGTCACGTCGTCGGCCTTGCCCGCACCCAGGGCCAAGGCGGCGGCGGTCTGGCTGTTCGTCGTGATCCCGGCCCCAGCCGTCCCCAGGGCGGCCGAGTCGGAGAACCAGCTGATCCCGGCGCCAACGGTCCCGACCGATGCGCTATTGCTTCCTACCGCGATTCCTACACCCGCGTTCCCGCCACCGACGCTGCTGCTGGCAATAGAAATCCCGAATCCGAAATTGCCGGCGCCCGCCGAGCCCTCGCCCTTCTCCTTTCCCTTCTCCGGCTCCTTCTCCTTCTCGGGCTCCTTCTCCTTCTCGCCTTCCTTGTTCTTTTCTTTTTCTTTGCCCTTTTCCTTTTCCTTCTCCTCTTTCTTCTTTCTTTTCTCCTCTTTTTCTTTCTCTTTTTGCTTCTTTTTCTCTTCTTTTTTACGCTTCTTCTCTTCGTCCTTTTCCTTCTTGCGTCGCTTGCCCTCCTCGTTGAGCTCACACCAGTAGCCGACCGCTCCGGCCCCGACCTCTTCCGCGAATAGGTTCTTCGTCAGATCCTTCGAGTACGGCCCGAAGTCCTCTTCGCCGGCGATAGCGCCCTTGAGCAGCCGGAAGGTTGTCGAGGGCGTCAAGCCCACATCGAGTTGGAAGGCCTTGTCGTCGGCGCCGGGTTGGCTCTTGGCACACGGCCCGGTATGCGTCAGGCGCTGCTTCGACTGCTGGCTGCGCACCAGGTAGTGCACGGCTTCCAGGCGAGCTTCGACGGCCGCCCGCCAGTGCGGCTTGATTTCGCCGATGCTGACGACGGGCCCGGCAATTCTCGCCAGGTCCGCGAATCCCCAGTTCGCGGTTTCCGGCTGGCACTTGAGCGAGTGCAGGTTCTGCAGCTTCGACGCGCGCGGAACCGGCAGTTGCGGCTTGATGCCCCGGCCCGCCAGCTGCGCCTGAATCTGTACGTGCGCGGCGGTACCGAGTACCGTCGCCGCCGCCTCGTCCAGGAAGCCGCAACTCCCGGGCCCGGCCCGCTTGAACTGCACGAGCGGTGCGCTGGCGGGTGATCCGGACTGCTGCACCACGTGCGTGAGCTCGTGGGCGAGCAGCTTGCGTCCGTCCGCGCTCATCGGTGTGTACCGGCCCGGGCCGAACACGATATGCCGCCCGACCGTGAACGCCTGTGCCTGCAGCCCGCGCGCCACCTCGGCCGCCCGGCTCTCGCTGTGAACCCGGACGTCGCTGAAATCGCGGCCGAACCGCGGCTCGAAGAAACCGCGGGCGTGCGCCGGAAGCGGCTGGCCGGCGTCATCGAGCACCCTCTGGATATGTTCGGTCGAAGCCGGCGGCGCTGGCATAGGAGCGGCCTGGTCGACTTGGCGCTGCGGGCACGCGCAGCCCCCGCTCTCGTCCTCGCAGGCGCACTTGGGCTGGACGCCCGTGCCGCCGGCTGGCCTCGGGGGAGCCGGGACCGCGGGCGCGCCGGGCGAAGGCGTCCGCGTCACCGTCTCGGCCACCCGGTCGGCCTCGTGCTCGAATTCGTCGCCGGACTTACCGCAGGCTAGTTTCGCCTGTACGACTGGTGGCGTGCCTCGTGCGGACACTGGCGTCGCGGCCAGATTGAACCCGTCTCCGAGGGCCGTGCCGGGAGCATGAAGCCGGCTAGACCGCCCCGCCGCCGCACCCGGGCCGCGCGTACTCCCCGTCCGCTGCGGTGCGGACGATGGCGCTTTCGGTGACTCCCGGCTGGCGGTGTCCAGTACCACGTTCATGTCTCGTCGGTGCTTTCCCACAGAGCTACGAGATCGTCGCCTGACAATGCCGCGGCCGAAGCGTCATCGAGGCCCGCCGTGGCGGCAAGAAAGTTTTCCAGCTTAGCCGCGAACGGAAACAGCAGCTCCTCATTTGGTGAGGCGTGCGCGAGCCGCTCGAGCAGGCGCGCCTGCTCGAGCGGGGCGTGATTAACGAGCACGGCGGCGCGGGTGGCCTCATCCGCTATCCGGTCGTGTTCCTGCGGCGATGTCCCGAAATGACCGTACGGCCCGACCGCTATGCCCGGACGGTCCCCGGCCGGCGACTCCGCGACACGCAGCCTGATGAGTGCCTGACCCATCACAGTATTATTTTATGGGGAACTGAGTCGCGAGTCAATAAATTACGTAATGCCCGGGCGCAAGAAAAGCCAGGTATCCGTTGAATTCAGGGTGACCGGTGTGTAACACTAATTTGTGGCTATCTTGGTAGCCGACGGCGCCCAGATTGCGTGTGACTTGGGCACCATGCCGTCGGTGCTGACTCTCATCCCGGGGCCGCCGCACGCCGCCGCCGCCCCCGCGCCGCCCGTCCCGCTGGCGACGATCGCCGATTTCGTGCCGCTGACGAATATCCCGACGTTCGGGATGTGCAACTCGCCGACGAATCCGGCGGTAATAGCCGCGACCTCCGCGGCTTCCGGGGTATTCACGCCCGCGCCCTGCGTGCCGGCGACCGCGGATCCGTGGGATCCGCCGCTGCCGGTGACCATTTCCGGCGTCCCGGCCTTCGACCAGAAGGCCACCTGCCAGTGCGCATGGGCCGGGACCATCGCCGTGACCGACCCGGGACAGGCCACGGCCGCGACCGTACCCTAAGGCAGCGGTGCCCCAGGGCAGCTGCGGCCCGGTCAGGAGCGCGACCGGCCGGTCGACCTCGGACGTCGGCTGGGGGGCGGGCTGGGTTCCGGGGCATGCTCGCGGACCCGGTGGTCGAACAGGGTCCGCAGGTCGGTCGGCGCGGGCGGCTCGCCCGGCGCGTGGTGCACCAGCGCCAGCGGCGCCAGGCGGCGGACGGGTCCGTTCGGGCCGAGTGCGAGCGGAGTCGGCTTGGCGTCCTGCGACTGCGGCCAGAGCACGCCGTTCGTCGCGGTCCGCGCTGGGATGAGCCAGTAGTCGCCCCGCTGGTAGTAGGCGGGGTGAGTGTCGAACCGTATCTGCACGCCATCCTCGAGCTCGAACCACTTCCTGTCCGCTTCACGGACCGGTATCCCTTGGCTGGCGTCCGGGCCGCCGGGCCGCTGGTCCCAGCGGCGCAGCAGCGGGTGCCGGGCCGGGTCGAAGTCGCGGTGGCCCTGGCCGTCCAGCAGCATCACCTGCCTGGTCGCCAGCGAGACCCCTGTCACCTGCATCAGCGGTGGCGGAGCGCCGAACGGGGCCCAGTTGTCATCGACTAGCTCGACCCAGTCGCCGACTTCGAGGCCTTCCCGGGAGGCGTACCACTGCCGCTGCAACGTCGCCGTACGGACGCCGAGGCCGTTGGGCTCGGTCAGCGTCTCGAGCCCGAACTCCACGCTGCCGTTGTCCCGCGACCACTTGAACGTGGCCTCCTCGCACTGGCCGCCGGCGTGCACCTCCACCCGGTAGAGCTGGTTCTCCACTCCGCGGTACCCCCACGGCACCGGCGCGTTCGCCGGACCAGGCTCGGGTTCGGCACCGGAGTGCGGCCGGGCGGCGAGCGCGGGCCGCTCGCGGGGGTCGGCGTCGTATTCGCGGAAGGCGCTGATGATTGATTCCGGGTCAAGTCCGGTCAGGTCCTCATCGCGTCTCGGCAGCGTCTTGCCGGCCGCCGGGCGCCAGCGCACCTGGCGGCGGCGGCTGGTGTCGGGCACGTCGGCGGGCAGGGCCGGATCGATGAGCTCAGGCGCCTGGATCGCGCTGACCGACTGTTCCCATACCACCAGGTAAACGACGAACGTCCCCTCTTGCACCCCGATCGCATAGTCCCGGTTCGGCGGCTGGTGCGGGAACGGGGCCTCGCAGCGCAGGCCGTGGACGTAGTAACGTCCCCGGCGCAGCCGCACGGCACGGCACCTCCCGTCCCGGACTACCGGCTCGACCTCGAAGCCCGCGTGGTCGGCCGGTCCGGCGAAGGGCCCGATCAGGTCGGTGGCCAGGCAGCGCAGGTAATCGAGCAGGATCGCGTTCTGCTCGTTCAGCTCCGAATCGAGCACCAGCCGGCCCTGCTGAGCCAGGACGCCCGAGTAATGACCGGAGAGACCGTCAAGGAACCGAGAGAAATCGCCGTTCATGACCAGCCTCCATCAGGTGGCGAAGCGAATGTCGATGCCGATCCCGGGTGGTACGTAGTCCCGCAGCTGAGTCCGCAGGTCGGCCGCTCGGAGTGGCTGCCACAGGTCGTGATAGGCACCGAGCTCACCCTCGTCGTGAGCACCGTGCGTGAGCTCGGGCGCGGCCTGGTCGGCGAGCCGCGCGTAGGCGGGCTGGCCGAACTGGACGGTGTCGAAGCGGGGAGTTATCCGCGCGGCGGTCAGCGCTTCGACCCGGCCCGGGTCTGCTGCGGCCAGCGTGCCCCGCGCGATCTCTGCCGCCACCCGGGCGAGCGCCTCATCCGGCTGGCAGCACGTGCGTTTCGGCGTGTGCGAGCCCGGGGCCAGGTAGCAGAACCGGACATGCCCGCTCTGGCGGCGCTCGCAGTCGAGCGCCGCGGTCAGGATCGAATCCTCGGCCAGCCCGGCGCTGTGCACGTGGGCTCCGCCCAGGACGGTAACGCGGGACAACGACAGGCGCACCCAGGCGGGACGGCCGTCGGTACCGAGCACGGCGGGCTCGCGCAGGTCGGACGCGTCGAGGACGGAGTCGCATACCGTCAGCGGCAGCGGCTCCAAGCCCGTCTCGGGGCTTTCCACCAAGATCTTGCCGATCACCGAGGACGAGATCGTGATCGGGCAGGGCATGGCGCGCACGACCAGGCTCGGGCGGCGAGTTTCCTCCCGCGGGCCAGCGCCCGCCAGGCCACGGGCGGGGACGAGCGTGCAGTGGCGCAGCCTGACCTCCGCGAAACCGCCGTACAGGTCGAGCGAGTGACGCGCGATCCAGACGCCGTCGAGCGCGAAACTCGGTCGCTGCCCCCCGGCGTTGTCGCCGCCGGCCCCCCGGACGCGGAACCGGTCTGGGCGGCCGCCGCCTAGCTCGACCGGGATGATCACGGGTCGGCGGCCCTGGGTGGCCCGGATCTCGAGCTGCTCGCTGGCCGCCAGCCTGATGTCCAGGTGCTCGCGGTAGACGCCATCGCCGTCGATCTCGATCACCGCGGCCGGCGCCTCGCCGTGCTCGTTCGCCGCCCGCCACTCGGCCAGGGCGTCGTGGATGCTCGCGTGCCCCCGCGGGCCGACCGGGTAGACCGGCACCGTCGGGACCGGGAGCGGACGCTGATAGCTGCCGCCGCCGATCGCACCGATCCCCAGGTGCGCGCGCGTCACCGAGATCTCTTCGTCCGGAGGGTGCCGGGCCGGGAAGGCGATCCGGCCGAGTTCAGGATCGATGCTGACCCGTCCGAGCGGGGTTCGCTCGCGCCACCCGCTGAGGTCGGCGACCAGGATTTCCGCCCGGGGCACCGGCCTGCCGCCGCGGTACACGCAGATGCTGCGGGCGGGACCGTAATAGTCCTCCAGCCGCAGCCGCAGCGCGCGCCGGGTGATCCGCCCCGCGACGTCGAGGTCCGTCGTCGGCGGGTCCAGGGGACCGCCGGCCGGGATCACGGCCAGCGGCAGGTCCCGGCCGAGCTGGTCGAACTTCCAGCGGTGCTCTTCTCCCGCGCTGGCCGCCGGAGCGTGCCTGACCTGGTCGGCGACCAGGCGCCAGAGCCACACGGCCACCGCCGACGGATCGGCCGATCCCCGGGTGCGACGCGAGGACAGGCGGCGGACGTCGGTCAGCGGCGCGGCGTCAGACAGAGGGGTCGAGAGCACCTCGAGCGCCTGCATATCGCTCAGGTCAGTCAGGCGCCGGCGTCCGATTTCCGGCATCCGAACGGACTGGGTAGCCAGCGCTAGGCCACGGATCTCGACGGCCCGGGCGGGCCAGCCGGTCGCCTGCGCGGCCAGCTGCTCCAGTACCGAGAAGGTCCCCTTGCGGCTGCGGTCGGTGATCGCGTCGGCGACCTGGGCCCGGCGCCAGATGGCATCGGCGCCTGGGCTGGCCGCATCGGCGCTCGCCGGCCGCGAGGGCCCGAGCGGGAGCCCGACTAGCCCGGCGAAGTAGGGCAGAAGATCGTCGTCGCAGGTCTCGATGAACCAGTTGTCGTACTGGTGGCCGATGTCGGCGGCGAACTCGTCGGCCTGGGCCTGGATCGCTTCCAGCAAGAGGCACAGGGGATGGCCGGGCTGGAGGGCGTCGCGCATCCGGTAGATGGCGGGCAGGAGGTCGTAAAGCATCTGGTTCTGGCTGTCCTGGCTACCTGTGCTCATGACGACGGCTCGCTCAGGATCAGGGTTCCGGGGGCCGCATCCGACATGTAGGCGAGCGCGGCTCCGGGCGGCGGCGCGAGGTCCCACTGGGACGGCACGGCCGCCAGTGCCGCCACCGTCGGCACCGGGGCGGTGAGCAAGGCGGGCAGGATGGTGGAGAGATCCGACGCGGATGCCGCCGCCGGGATCAGGGCCAGGCCGGTGATCGTGACCGACAGCACCCCGGGAGCCGCATGGGCCGCGGCGAGCAGATCGCTGAGCGCGACATCTTGGCCGAGGTTGCGCTGGGCGTAGCCGAAGCCGGCCAGCAGCGCCGCCTGCACCGCGGCGACGGTGGCATCCCAGCCGACTAGCGGATCGGGGACCACATCGGCGGTCAGCGCGATCAGGTACAGGCTGGCCGGCACCACCTGGGCCGGCAGCGCGGGGTCGGCCACCGCGGCGATGGCGGCGGCGACGCCCAGGCACAGACTGCCGCCGGGGTCCAGCGGGACCGGATCTGTCCCGGCGATGGTGACCACGACACCGGTGCCCGCGGCGAAATCGGCGCTGGCCTGGCCCACTCCCGCGATCGAGCTCGCCAGCCCGGCGTAGTCGTCTACGGTAACGACCCGGCCGAGTCCGCCCAGGCCGGCCGGCGCCGCGGCGCGGACCGATTCCTGATCGTCGCCCCCGCTGCCGCCGGACGCCGGCAGCGGGTTGGTTACCGAGCTGAGGCTGGCCGGGCGGCTGAGAAGTTGCGTGATCTGACCCGCCTGCAGATTCCCCTGGCTCCCGTCCCCGGTCCGGTACGAGGCGCTGACGTTGCCCGTCCCGGCCGGCAGCGGCGCCGGGAACGTGATCGTGGTCTGGCCCGACGCGTTGGTGCCGGCCAGGAACGACCGTGGTGCCGTGGTGCTGTCGAAGCGCCCGACCTGCGCGTAGCCGATGCCGTCCACGGTTACCTTGAGGCTGGATTCGAAGCCGGAGCCGGTGGGCGCCGGGTCGGCCAGCACCGGCCCGCTCGAGAGCGCGAAGGTCTGCGGCACGCTGGCGGGCTGGCCGCTGCCGAGCACCTGGTTGATGGTCGCGCCCTGGCGGGCGGCGACGACGTTGCCGTAGATCGCGATGGTGGCCCGCTGGTAGCTGTGGGCGAGCGGGCCAGCCAGGGTCAGCGTGCTGTAGGTCGTGTCGCCGCCGCCACCGCCGGTGGTGACCGAGGCGACCATCGCGATCTCGCCGGCCTGGACGGTGGACCCGGCGGGCAGGTCGGTGCGGGTACCCGTCACCGCGATCAGGCGCCCGGGCTGCATGCCGGCTACGAGCCCATCCAGGTCAATCGAGGAACCGGATACGTCCGTGGTGACCGGAGCGGCCTGCAGCGGCAGGGCAGCGGGCTGCGCGTAAACGGTCAGCGGCCGCAGCGCGGACTGGAGCCTGGCGGTTCCGTCGATCCAGGGATCCGCCAGGGTCAGCTGAGTGACCTTCCCGGTGATCCCGTAGCCGGTGGTGGCGACCGTGGCCACGGATTCGGCCGTGGTGGGGACTCCGTACGTGACCGCCGAGCCGGCCGGGCCGTCGATCACGACGGAGCTGCCAGGGATGATCCCCGGGTAATTGCCGTCCAGGAGCAGCACCTTCTGCTGCGGCAGCGAGAGCGGCAACGGCGTGGCGATCGACAAGGTGAGCGTGTCCTGGCCGACCGGACTCTGGGACCAGGTGATGTCCGCCTGCATATCGTCCACCTGCCCGTGCAGTGCGGTGCTCAGGCTGGGATCCCAGGTCAAGGCGCCGAGGCTGGCCCCGCTGGCGGGATCGGTGAACTCGAGCTGGATAGTGTTGTCCGGGTTGAAGCTGGCGCTTACCTGGAGCGCGGGGGTGGGCGGTGTCGGCGTGGCCGGGGTGTACTGGGCATAGGCCAGGGTCACGGTGTTCTCCCCGATTTGCAGCCCGAGCTGGCCGAAGTCCGTGGGCGGCGGCGAGGCGGTGACGTCAGGGCCGCCGCTGACGTCGATTGTCGCCTGCTCGGTGACCGTCGCGACGCTCCACTGAACGTCGATTACCGGAGCCGACGTACTCGCCCCGCTCAGGCGCGCCGCCCGGCGCAGCCACAGCGGGAGGACGCCGTCGCCCGGTGACGCGCTCAGCGCGGCCGCTAGCAAGGCGGCGAAGTCGGGCGCGGCCAGGCTCAGCTGCAGCGTGAAAACGTCTCCGATGGGCCAGTCCCGGGAGCCGGCCGGCTGGCCCTTGGCGTTGAACACCGGCTGCGGCGGAGCGGTGGCGCCGAACGGAGCCGCCTTCACCTGCATGACGGATGCGCCAGCTACCGGTGGTGAGCCGATCGCGGTCGCGTCGAGTGCGGCGTACAGCACCGGAGCGACGGCGGGCCGCAGGGTCGAGATAAGCCTCGGCACGGCATCCGAGCCCGGGCTGAATACCGACTCTGCGGTCTGCGGCAACTGGCTGGCCGATTCAGGCACCGGTGTGGTCGGCTTGCCGAGACCACCGCCCAGCAGGCCGTCGATCGCGGCCGTCGGATCCTTCGGTGACGCGGCGGGCGGCGGAGGCGGCGCTGCGCCCTGCAGGGTCACGTTGGTCACCTTGGCCACGTAATCCACCGTCGCGGTGGCCACCCGGACCACCTGCGGGCTGGTCGCGCCGGTGCCCGCTGAGCCAGTCACGTCCAGCAGGATAACGCTGTTGGGTGACAGGCCGGCGGTAGTGCTGTCGACCACGAGTGACGTCGTGCTCGCCTGGAGCGGCTGGGTCGACTTCGGCGCCAGCAGGTTCCAGCTCGGCCGCGCGATCAGCCCGGCGGCCGCCTCGAAGGTCTGCGGCTGCTGACCGGGGCCCGGCACCGACTGGAACAGCAGTCCCGGGCTGAACTGGACCGCGCCGTCGGCCGGATCCGGCGCCAGCGTGTAGGCCAGGTAAGCCTGCGCGGCCAGGCCCGGCACCGGCTGGTAGCCGACCAGGCTGGCCAGGGCGAGGACCGACCCGGGCTGGATGGCGGTCGGCAGGTAGCCCTCGTCGGCGATTCGGTCGAGGTAGAAGCCGAGCACATCGCCGACCGTCGCCCAGGCGTCGAGCAAGGCGATGGTGGGATCGTCTTGCGCCCGGGTCCGGATCGGCAGCGGCGTCATGCCCGGACCACCTGAGGTGAGGGCGACGATCAGCTGCTCGAGCAGTGCCGTGCGCCGCGACGAGCTGTGCGGGGACTGGTAGGTGCTCACCTGCCTCCCTCCAGGGACACGAGCGCGTAGCCGTGCTCGGGCTGGGCCGGATCGTTGTCCAGGCGGGCTATCTCCAGCGTCCCGAAGCCCAGCTCCGGACCGGGCGCCGCAGCCGGCTGGTCGAGGAAGCCAAACCGGGTCAGGATCACCGAGGCGACGCCGCGTACGCCGTGGGCGGCGGCGATGACAGGGCTTGAGTACACCGGTGCGGCGAAGGCGAGGTTGGCCGGGTTGAACAGCGCGGGCTTGCCGTCCGGCAGCCATCCGCTGGACAGCAGCCGCGCGAGCTGACGCGCGGCTTCACGGCGGATGGTGCCCGGGCTGAGCGTGATATCGAGCGCCACTACGAGCGGCCGGTACCGCGGCGGCAGCACGCGCACCTGCTGGCCGATCTTCCGCACCGCCGCCAGGGCCCGCCGGACCTCGGCGAGCAGTTCGGGTCCGGGGTCCGCGCCGAGTTCGGGCTGGACGGCCACGTCGACGACGGTCAGCGTGCCGGTGGAACGCAGCTCGGCGGCGGCCCGGTGTACCCCGGGGACGGCCATGGCCAGCGAGGCATAGTCCTGCGTGGTGAGCGCGCGCTGCTGGCCGACCGTGAACGCGCCCGGGATCGCCAGCTTAGCCGCGGCGACGGTCTCGGCGTCGACCCCGCCGCTGGCCGGCAGCGGATTGCGGACCGCGCCGATGCCGTCGGGCGGGGCCGGACGCGGGCCGGCCCCGGCCGTCACGCCCGGCGCCCACACCAGCGCGTTGATCGCCTCGGCTTCGGCGTTGCCCGCCGTGCCGTTGCCGGTCCAGTAGGACGCGGACATGGTCGGGGTGGCGGGCGGATCGTTGATCCGGAGCCCGGCGATCCCCTGGTCGTTCACCTCGGCGACGAAGAGCCGGTCGCCGGCGCCGGCGCCGATCAGGTCCAATGCCGGGGCCCAGCCCGTGCCCGTGTCGTCAGACAGCTGAAGCACCGGCAGCGCGGTCCGGGGATCCTGCGTTATCGCGGCCGCGGCCGGTCCCCATGATCCGTGCTGCCCCGCCGCGAGCGTCGCCGTCAGCGTCTGGCCCCAGTCCTCGGTGAGCTCGCCGATCAGCACATCGTCGAGCGGGCCGGTGCCTTCGGCCAGGCGCGCGAGGAACTCGAGCCGACGGCGCCTGCCCGCCAGCAGGCGACCGGCCCGGACGAGCAGTTCCGCGAGCGCGCGGGCGTCGTGTTCGGCCCGTTCGGCTTGCCCGGTCCCGCGGTACCGGTCCGCCAGCCGCACCCGTTCGAGTTCGGCGGCGCCGACCTGGGATCGCAGGAGCCAGAGCTGGGTCACGGTCAGGGGGGTGCCGCGCTCGGCTTGCCAGCGCCACTCCGATACCTGGTCCTGCCACCGGCGGTACAGCGAACGCAGCGTCCGGGCCTGGTGGCGGGCGACGGCTCGCGGGTCGGGGAACGGCGCGGCGTAGCCGAGCCCGGACCGGGTGAGCTTCGGCGCGGAGACCTGGACGGTGTCCGGCTCGGCTACCCCGTGCGCCACCAGCACCACGTTCCCCGACGCGTGGCCACACGGGTTGCCGCCCGCCATCACGGCCAGGTCGAAGCCGAGCGCGTCCTCGGGTGCCCACTGCACCTCGAGCAGTGGCTGCCGGTACAGGTCATCGACCAGACGGCGCGTGCCGGTCAGGCGCACGGCCTGGCGCAGCGCCGGGTCGGCTGGACCCTGGCCGAGGGTCAGCGGGTCCTTGGTCTGCTCGAGGACGATCACGTCCCCCGGCTGCAACTCGAGCGTCCGCTGCGGCTCCTGGCCTTCCTCGTCCCGGCCTTCCTCGGCTGGCGGCGCGCCGTCGGTCAGCACGGCGCTGGTCGCCCCGGTGACCAGGTGGCTGTCTAGTTCGCCCCAGCTCCACAGCCCGATCGTGTTGTGCGCCGGGATCATCTTTACCTCCGCCTCGAGGCCCTGCGTGCCGGGCCGGGCCGACAGTGGGGTGTACTGCTGGAAGGAGGCCAGCGGGCCGGGCGGAAACGTGCTCGCGTCGAGCACCGCGGAGCCCGGGCCAGCCCAGCCGGCTGCCGCCGCGAACCGGATGCCGCCCAGCGGCAAGGTCACCGGTGCGGTGACGTTGACGCACACCCAGGCACGGGCGTGGCAGCCTTCGTGCAGGCGGTACCCGACGAGCCGGGCGTGCCGGCGAACCGAGACCCTGCTGCGCGCGGTCGTCAGGTAGGCCTCGGTCGCGACGAAGTCCTCGTAGTAGCTCAGGTCGTCGCCGATATAGGCCAGCAGCTCGACAAGGGTGATCCAGCTGTCGGGCTCATGCTGCTCGGTCCAGCCTGGCATCGTCACCGCGAGCCGGTCGAGCATGAGCTGCCGCAAGCCGGCGTAATCCCGGTAGATGTAGGAAACCGACTCGTCGGCGGCCGGCGTCCCGGCGGGCGCCGCCGCGATCGCCGGCCGCGGTGCGTCGACGTCGAACACGAACCGCACCTGGGCGAAGCGCGGGTCGACGCCACGGTAAGGCCGCCACCCCGGTGTGCCGTCTGGCCGCTGTTCGACGAGCCGCAGCAGGTAGGAACCGGCCGAACCGGGATGGTCGAGTTCCACGGCCAGGTGGTCTTCTGTCTCGGGGTCGAGGTCCTCGGCCCGGTGCACGCC
>JBEKJP010000146.1:0-18442 GCA_050011155.1 Streptosporangiaceae bacterium | reverse complement strand
AGCCGTCGACCGTGCCCGGGCTGCCGGGCAGAGCTGGAGGGAGATCGGTGATGTGCTCGGCACCAGCAGGCAGGCCGCATTCCAGCGGTTCGGGCACCCGGTCGATCCCCGCACCGGCGAGCTGATGACCCGCGCCGTCCCGCCCGGCGCGGTCCAGCGGGCAACCGAGTTCCTCGCCCGCTTCACCGCGGGCCAGTGGGAGGAGGTGCTCGGCGACTTCGACGAGTTCATGCGCGAGCGCCACGACGTTAACCGCCTCGCAAGCGGATGGGCGCACATGATCGGCATGTTCGGCAGCTACCAGGGTTCTGGTGAGGTGTCCCCGGTCCTGGTCGGCGACGGCACCGTGGTTGATGTCCTGCTGCGTTTCGAGGCCGGTGAGGCGATGTTGTGGGTCCGCTTCGATTCTGACGGAAGGGTTACCGGCCTCCGCCTCCATCCCGCATCCTCCTAACCCAGAAAGCGACAGCCGTGTCCCCCCAGACATACTCGTTTCAGCCCGGGCCAGGCCGCAAAAGGCGACGTCAGGCTCTGGCAGGGACGTGCGTCGCAGCGGTCCTCGCCCTCGTCGGCTGCCAGAGCAGCGGAGCGACCAAAGCCGCGGCCAAGCCGCCCGGCGTGGTGGCAGTGACAGCCGCTTCCCATGTCAGCGCGCTCAGCGACTGCGGCGACCTGACACCCGCCTTGTGTTACGGCGTGCGGCAGTTCCTGACGGCTTACGGGATCGAGCCGCTGCTCAGCCGCGGGATCGACGGCCGCGGTCAGAGCGTGGTGCTGCTGGAGCTGGTGCCCAGCCAGACGTACAGCGCGACCTCCAGCGACATCCGGGACGATCTCGCCGTTTTCGACGGGTTTTTCGACCTGCCCGTCGCCCGGATTCAGGTCATTACCCGGTTCGCCGGCGCGCACAGCCCGTACGTGGCCGACGGTGAGGAGGCCATGGACGCCGAGATGGTGCACGCGGTCGCTCCCGCCGCCACCGTACGGATCATCCTGCTCCCTCAGGGCACGGGCAACCTGAACGCGAACGGGACCAGCTTCGTCGAGGCGTTGCAGCTCGCCCCTTCACTGGGCGACATAGTCTCCATCACCGCCGGAGTAAGCGAGCGCTGCGTCACCTCCGCCGGGGCGGCGAAGCTGAGCTCGGCATTGCAGGCCGACGAAGACCGGCACGTGACGGTAATCGCTTCCTCGGGCGATGACGGGGCGGCAGGCGGACCCTGCTCGGGGACTGGGCCTCTCCCGGTCAGGGCGGTGAACCTGCCCGCCTCGGACCCGCTCGTGCTGGCGGCCGGGGGCACCACACTCGAGGCGAACCACGCGACCGGCGCCTACGCTAGCGAGACCGCTTGGAGCAAACCAGCTCCGCGCCTTCCCGCGGGCGCGCCCACGCCACCCTCCTCAGCGCAGGCGGAGGAGCTGCCCACGGCGTCAAACGGGGGCTTCAGCAGCCTGTTTCCCCGGCCCGCGTACCAGGATGGAATCCCCGGAATCGGGCGCATGCGCGGCGTCCCCGACGTCTCCGCCGACGCCGGCAACACCAGCGGCATGGCCTTCGCTCTCAGTCTCACACCCGGCAACGTCGTCACGCCCGCCGACGGCACCAGCGCCGCGTCCCCATTCTGGGCCGGGATAGTGGCCCTCGCTAACCAGTACGCCGGGCGGGCCCTCGGCTTCATCAACCCCGTCATCTACCGCATCGGCCGCAGCCCTGCGTACCACAGCGCGTTCCACGACATCACCACCGGCAGCAACACGGTGACCTACCCCACCGGCACCGCCACCGGCTACCGGGCAGGCCCCGGCTGGGACCCGGTCACCGGCTGGGGAACCCCAGACGCCCAGGTCTTCGTCCCCCTGCTCGCCGCCGGCGGCTGACCACCCGCCAGCACACACACCTCAGGAGCCGGCATGAGCCTCACAGCACTGATCATCGGCGGCGCGCTGCTGCTGGCGATGATCTGCGTCTCCCTCTACGGCGCGGCCGCCTTGCCGCCCGGGGCGCAGATGCCGGTCCACTTCGGGCCCGCTGGCTACAACCACTGGGTCTCCAAGAACACCGGCCTGGTCCTCCACCCGGCACTAGGGGCGGTGGTCTACGCGATAATCGTCGTCACCGTCCAGGACCACCAGACTCATGGCGGCCTCGGCCCCGCCGCCGGCCTCAGCATCGCGCTCGGCGTCATGCTGATCGCCCAGATCGGCGCGCTGGCGGTCGCGCTCACCCGAAGCCGCCGCAGCTAACTAATCCGCGACAATCACCGCAGCCGAGAATGACCCGCACAGCCTGGGCGGCAGGCCAGCAGCAAACAACCCGCCGGGATGATCCACTGCGGGTGGCCAGGAAACTGAGGTGGACCGGATGCCGCGCTACGGAGACGGTGCTGAATCCGTGCTGACCCAAAGCAACTCGGCAAGCCATCTACCTGCGAAAACTGCCCGGTGGTCCACGATCACCCAGATCTACGAGGGCACCAACCAGATCCAGCGCGTGGTGATGGCTAGGCAGCTGCTGAAGTAGGTATATTTCGGCGCTGACCTGTGATTTCTCGGGTTAGCCTTCGGTAGAACGGGCCGCCGGACCATCGAGTCGGGCGACCCGCTCTCATGTCTTGATTGTCCGGTTGATGCCGGTTGTTTTCCGTCGTTTCCCGACCCCGTGCTGAATCGGTGCTGACCCCAGCGCCGCCGGACGCGCCGACCGGCCCCTGGGTGCATCGGAGATCCACTCATGGTGTCGAGCCGGAGATCATGCGTGACATGCTGACGCTGCACGGGATGGCGCCAACTGCCGACCACGTTGCGCGGATGCCGGAGGCACTGGAGTCGGCCACCCTGGCTAACGCGGCAGCGCTGCGCGAGCGTGGGCATGAACTACCTGGCGCCCGTGACGTGCTCGCGGCGTTCCAAGCGTCGGCTGGGATCGTTCAGTCGGTGCTGAGCGGGAACATCAGGCCGAACGCCGTGACTAAGCTGTCTGCGTTCGGGCTTGAGGGGTTCATGGACTTCGAGGTTGGCGGATACGGCTCGGATGACGAGGTCCGCGCGAACCTCGTCGCGGTCGCGCAGGCAAGGGCGATCGCCAAGTACGGCGAGACCTTCGATAAGGCGAACACGATCCTGGTCGGTGATAGGCCCCGCGACGTGCGGGCCGGCAGGGACGGCGGCGCGCGGGTGGTGGGAGTGGCGACAGGGGCCGACAGCGTTAAGTCGCTGCGCGATGCGGGCGCGGATGTTGTCCTGCCCGACCTGCGAGACACCAGGGCTGTGGCTGAGGCAGTGACAAGCCTCGCGGGCTAGCGGGCTGCCTCCGCGGGCCTGGCGCTCAAGGCACTGGTCCGCTGTCGCCAGAACCCCGACTCCCGGATAGGCGGGAATATCTCCCACACGCGGTCGAAGCTGCGGAGGTACATGTCGAAGAAGTCGCCGCCGTCCAGGCGACGCAGGTGGAGGAAGGGGCCATATACCCGTTGAAGATCGAGTTGTACAGCGTCTCGCTCTGCAGCCGGAAGTTGACACCGGGGACGTCGGCCAAGGGCGCGTAATACGACAGCGCCATGCGGACGCGTGCGGGGATCGCGTCGAAGAGTTGCTCTTCCACTCCCCGCCGGGCGCATAGTTCGCTGTCCGGGTCAGCCATCAGGATCCGGACATCGGTCCTGCTGCAGCTGCTAGTGCTCAAGCAGATAAGCGCGTCGTCGAAGATCACGGTCGCCCAGGCGAGCCAGTCCCTGGGAATGAGCCTGGACGCGCTGAAGAAGAACCGTCGTGACGGAGGCTAACGCGGCCCGAGGTGGATGAACAGCCACGGAGGGCAGGGAAGCTGGCCAGGCATACCCTGCGTACCCCCAGGCCGGCGAAGCTGGCCGAAGCCTCCTTACCCCGCTGCTACCGTACCCGCCGAGTACGCACCTGCACCGAGGTCCTCGATGAGGGTCGGGCCCGCGGGCGCCCAGCCGAGAAGCTCGCGGGTTACCGTGCTCGTCGCCGCGAGATCCATACCGAAGAAGGTGCCGATCCACCCGAAGTGATCTTGAACATCATCAGGGCCGATCGACGCGACGGGCAGGCCGAGGGCGCGGCCGATGGCCTCCGCGATGTCGCGGGTGGGTATACCGTCTTCCGCGACGGCGTGCAGGCGGGTGCCCGCCGGAGCCTTCGCGAGTCCCAGGGCCACGAGGCGCCCGGCATCGGACACATGCACGGCGGCCCACCGGTTGGCCCCGTCTCCCGGATAACCGGAGACGCCCTTCTCCCTGGCCACCGCGGCGATCGTCGCGATGAACCCATGGTCGCCCGCTCCGTGCACGGTCGGGGCAAAGCGCAGGCTCACAGCATGCACGCCACGGTCGGTGAACTCGAGCGCGAGGTTCTCGCTGCCTCCGCGCGGCGACTCCGGGCCGTGAAACGGGGACGGATCGTCTTCCGTCGCCGGCCTGCCCCGGGTAAGACCGGCGACGCCCGAGGCGATGAGGAAGGGGCGGCCGGTGCCGGCGAGCGCATCGCAAATGGTCTGGACCGCGGCTCGCTCGGCGGCGATCGAGTTGGCCGGGTTGGACCAGTCGTGTTTGTTCGCGAGGTGGATAACGCCTTCAGCGTCCTCGGCGCCGGCCCGGATGCTCGCGAGATCGTCGAGGTCGCCGCGGCGGACGTAAGACCCCTTCGCTTGGAGCGCGGCGGCGGAAGCGTCGGATCTGGCCAGCCCGGTGACCTCATGCCCGGCGGCGAGAAGTTCATCGACGGTGGCGGAACCGATCCATCCGGAGGCTCCGGTGACGAAAACGCGCATGAGACTGCTTCCCTTCGGCTCCGCTGCGGGCGGAGCGGCTGATGTCTGTGACTGACGTCAGTCACAGACATCACCATACACCTTTACGACAGTCACTGTCATCAATAGACTCGCCATCATGGGGCGTTGGGAGCCGGGTGCGAGAGAGCGACTGCAGGCGGCGGCACTCGAGCTGTTCGCTACCCGCGGGTTCGAGCAGACGACCACCGCGGAGATCGCGCAATCCGTCGGGCTGACCGAGCGCACCTTCTTCCGGCACTTCAGCGACAAGCGCGAGGTTCTGTTCTACGGGCAGCAGCAGTTTCTTCAGGCGTTCGTCGACGGGGTGGAAGCCGCACCGCCTGACGCATCCCCGCTCGAGGTCATTGCCTTCGCACTTCAGGCATCGGCATCGTTTTTCCCCGACGAGCGCCGCCCGTATTCCCGCATGCGGCAGTCCGTGATCGACCAGAACCCCGCCCTTCAGGAACGCGAGCTGCACAAACTCGCAGGCCTCGCCACGACGGTCGCCGGGGCTCTGCGCGCGCGCGGCCTCGGCGAGCCGGCCGCCACCCTCGCCGCGGAATCCGGCGCCACCGTGTTCGGAATCGCCTTCGCGCAGTGGATCCGCGAAGGCGAAACGCGTTCTCTCTCCGAGGTGGCGTCGAACGTGTTCCGCGAACTGCTCAACCTGACCGGAGCGGCAGCCGGGTCACGGCAGTTTCCGTAGGGCACAGAGCCCGCCGCCGGACGACGGCCACCTAGTGCTGGCTGGTGGACGCGGCCAACCAGTCGCCACGGCCATGAGACTGCGGCCCACTACGCCAAGGCCCGCGGCGGGCACTCGGTCAGCACGTAACGCGAATTGTCACCAGTGACGTCGGATGCTCTCCATGCTGATGTAGGCCAAGGGCAGCACGATGATCAGTGCGCAGATGCCCAGATTGACAACCTTATAGCTGAGGAACACGGCGATGAACTCGCGGAGCGTCGCGCTTGGCCAGTAGTAACCCGCCGTCCGCGCTCCTGTGACCTGGCCGTTGACACGGAGGCGGCGTGCGATGATCGCGGCTCGGAACACGTGGTAGTTACTGGTCACGACGATGCACCGGTAGCGGGGCCGGTGCTGCTCCATGATGGCCTTGCTGAACGTGAGGTTCTCCTCCGTGGTGCGGGACTGGTCCTCTCTCGTCACGGCGTCTGCGGGAACTCCGCGTTCGATCAGGTAGCGGGCCATCGCCTCTGCCTCGCTGACCCGCTCATCGGCGCCCTTGCCGCCGGAGACGATCAGCATCGGGCTGGCCTCGCGGCGCGCGGCCAGTGCCTGGTGCAGCTCCCGGCCCCGTTCGAGCCTGCTGGCAAGCAGCGGTGGCACCCGGTCGCCGCCGATCAGGCCGGAGCCGAGCACTACTACGAAGTCGGCGCCGCGCACCGCCGTTATCCGGCCGTAGACGAACGCGTAGCTGACGTACGACACCAGCAGGAACGAGACATAGCCGGACAGCAGCACGGTGGTCACGGTGAACACGTCAAGCGCCTCGTGCTGAGTCCGCCGGATGGCGAAGACCATCAGGCCGGCGAGCGCGAACATGCCGGTGCCGGGGCCGCGTCGCCCGCCTGATGCCTGGCCGGCACCGAGCCAGACGTCCCGGCTTGACTGCACGCCCCCGCGGCACCTTCGACTTCGCCCACGGCAAGAGCAGACCTCAGCGGTCGAGGAGCGCCGGGTCCTGAGTAGCGGCCCATCGGGGAGCCAACTACGAATCGCGTGCTGAATCCGCGCTGACCCATGCCCGCCCGTCGCGCGATCTACCTGCGAAACTGCCCACTGGCCCACGATCACCCAGATCTACGAGGGCACCAACCAGATCTAGCGCATGGTGATGGCGCGGCTCCTGAAGCAGCTTGTGAAGGCCGGGTCGGCGTGGCCGAGGTACTCGGCTAGCTCCTTGATGGAGACGCCACCGGCGAGCATGACGTTGGCGTAATAGTGGCGGAGTGGCTGCGACCCCGCTTGTCCTTTTGGAGCGGCGGAATGATCCCGGCCTGGACGATGGCGGGCTTCCACACGGTCTCTGAGTAGCGCGTGCCTTGACGTGCTGGTCGTTGGTGGGCCAGCGGAACGGTCGGCCCCCGGTTGCCCGCGGGCGTAAGCGGACGGAAAGGTTATCTGGCCGGAAGCGGGAGTACCGTGTCGGGTGCTGGCGGTGGCGCTGGCCGGGAAGCCGCCGGGTCGCCGGTGGTACTCAAGGATGTGCCTGGAGCCGACCTGGGGTGAGCGTGGAGGTGGAACTGCGGGCTGGTGATCCGGTCCGGATCGGTCCTTACCGCCTCGTGGCGGTCCTCGGCAGCGGTGGCATGGGACGGGTTTACCTGGGCCGGTCGGCCGGCGGGCGAGAGGTAGCGGTGAAGATGATCCGCGCCGAGCTAGCCGCCGACTCGGAGTTCCGTGTGCGGTTCCGCCGCGAGGTCGCCGCCGCGCGGCTGGTCAACGGGCTGTACACGGCGGCCGTGGTGGACGCCGACACCGAAGGACCGGTGCCCTGGCTCGCCACCACCTATATCAACGCGCCGTCGCTCGCCGATGCGGTGCAGCACGGCGGTCCGCTGCGGCCGGCCGCGCTGCGCGCCCTGGCGGCCGGGCTCGCCGAGGGGCTGTCCGCGATCCACGCCGCCGGCGTGGTACACCGCGACCTGAAGCCGTCCAACGTGCTGCTGGCCGCGGACGGGCCGCGGGTGATCGACTTCGGTATCGCCCGGGCCGCCGAGGCAAGCTCGCTGACCGGCACTGACGTCGTCATCGGCTCGCCCGGCTACCTGTCTCCCGAGCAGGCCGAATCCGGCCGCGGGATCGGCCCGGCCAGCGACATATTCGCCCTGGGCGCCGTCCTGTGCTACGCCGTCACCGGGCGCAGTCCGTGGGGTACCGGCTCGACCGCCGCGCTGATCTACCGCGTGGTCCACGGCGAGCCCGACCTGGCCGACGTGCCGGATGACATCAGGCCGCTCGTCGCGCGGTGCATGGCGAAGCTGCCGCAGCAGCGGCCCACCGCCGGCGGCCTCCTGGCCGAACTCGGGGACTCCGAGCTGATCAGCGGATGGGCCGCCCGGGTCAACCCCGGCGGAGCCCAGGGGCCACCCGCCGCTGCCGTCGCGCTTGACGACGTGACCGGCCGGAACACGCCGTCCAGGGTTCCCACCGGCAGCATGGTCAACGGCGGTCCCGGGGGCGCCGGCGTACCGATGCCTGACGACCACGGCGTCGCCCGCCAGGCCAGCGCCGGGCCGCGCGTCCGGTGGCGGCAGCGTCGGCTGGCGTTGCTGGTCGTGGCGGCGGCCGCCGCCGTGATAACGCCGCTGCTCGCCGCGCAGGCGCAGTCGGGTCCGGACCGCCAGGTCCACGTATCCGCCCGGACCGTGACGCCCGGCCGTCCGGCCCTGGTCGGCGTCTACTCGGGACCGGGATACCGGTTCAGCGCCCCGAACTCCATCGCCGCCGATCGCGGCCATGTCTGGGTTCTCAACGGCGGAAACGACTCCGTGACGGAACTGGACGCGCCCACCGGCGCCCCGGTGCGAACCCTGGTCGCGGCCCGCTACGGGTTCGACCAGACCGGCAGCGATACCACGGGAATTGTCGATGACGGCACGGACGTCTGGGTCGGCAATCTGGACACGGTTACCGAGATAAACGCCGGGGACAGCTCCCTGCTGCGCATCCTGCGGATACCCGCCAGCGCGAATATTCACGGGTGGCCCACCGCGATGGTGCTGGCCGGAAACCGGTTGTGGGGCGCCACGCCGGAGACCTGCCGTCCGTACTGCGGCCCCGGCGCCCAGCCTTATGCCTCGCTCCTGGAGTTCGACGCGGGCAGCGGCAGTTACGAACGGGTGCTGACCAGGAATACCACGCAGGACCCGATCGCGCTGGCCGGCGACGGCACGCGCCTGTGGTTCGCCGCCAGCACGATCGGCAGCCACAGGGCCGGGTCGGTGACGGAATTCAACGCCGCCGACGGACGCCAGATCTGGAACGTGCCCGCCGCTATCCACAGCACCCCGGAGACGTCGGGGGACTCGATAGCGTATGCCGACGGGCGGCTATGGGTGGCGAATGGCCAGTCGGTGACGGAGCTGGATGCGAATGACGGGAAGCTGATACGGGTCCTGTCCGGCGAACGGTATCACTTCACCGGGCAACCGGTCCTCACGGTGGCAGGCGGGCATGTCTTCGTGGTCAACGGCGACGGCGATTCTGTGACCGAGATCGATGCCCGCACCGGCGCGCTGGAGTACACGCTGACCGCCGCACGCTACCACCTCGATAACCCGGTCGGGATCGCCGTGGCCGGGCACCGCCTGTGGCTACTCAACGCTCCTTCCACAGCGCCGGGTTCCGTGGTCGAACTCGCCATCTGACCAGGTCGGCCAGGGCCATGGAAGGCAGCCCCAGCGAGCCCGTTACCCACGCGGCGGTGAGCGCCAGGGCCAGGGCCACCGGCAGCGGATCGGACAGGACCGAGGCCGGGCGGCTCATCAGCCAGCGCCGGGCCGGCCGCACGGCCAGCATGAACAGGATGACCGGCTCGCTGATGTGCGACATGCCCAGGGCGGCCAATCTGGACTGGAAGATCACGATCGTCGCGAACCCCAGTGCCATCGGCACGATCAGCCCGGCGGCGGCAATCCCATCGATTCACGACATCCAGCGCATGGTCATGGCGCGGCAGCCCCTGAAGGCGGCAGCTCCTGAAGTAGGTCAGCGCAGCCTGACGGCCAAGATGATGCCCGCGATGACGATGAGGGCGGCCATGACCGTCAGCGTGATCTTGATCGCGCTGTAGGGGCGGTGGCCGACGACCTCGCTGGTGCGGGCGTTGACCATGACCTGGAACAGCTTGCCGCCGTGCCGGTAGCTGAGGAACCACGCCGGCAGGAACAGGAGCTTGTAGGTCAGGTCGTAGTAGGCCGTGCTGACGGTGCGGACGCGCTGCTCGTCGCCGCCGATGTCGGCCCGGCAGTCGTCTTCGATCACCGGGGCCATCTGCGCCTTGGCCGACTCCAGGCCGTGCTCGGGCTCGATGTCGTACCGGACGGACTGGAAGCCGGCCAGGTAGTTCTGCTGGAAGGGCGTCGCCGTCTGGAGTTCCCAGGGCTCGAGCTTGGCGATCAGGTCCGTCTCGACCTTGGTCGTACCGGGGACGAGCACGTCGTCGAAGAACCGGCTGACCCGGCCCTGCGCGTGGTGCCAGCGGGTCTTCTGGACCTGCCGGGTCTGCGTGACCTGCTGGCCGTTGACCTGCTCGATGCAGGTCTCGGTGACCCAGTAGTGCTCGCCGCGCTCGCCCGTGTAGTCGGAGACGGTGTTGCTGTCGTAGGTCCAGAACGGCAGGTAGCTGCCGGTGAACGTCTCCGCGCTGGACACCTTCTTAAGGCTGCTGGGCGCGAACCAGCGCGACGACGTCCACGTCTTCAGCACGTCGCTGGCCTGCTGCTTGCTGATGCCGAACGGCACGACGGCCTCGGGCGCGACCCGTTCGATGGCAGCCGGATCAGCGACGAGCGCCGTCCCGCAGAACTGGCAGTTCGCCGACAGCAGGTCGGTTTCTGTCCGCGCGCCGCAGTTCGGGCAGAAGAAGGGCGTACCGAGCTTGGCGACGGGCTTGGCGGGCAGGCGGGCGAGTTCGGCGAACGCGTGTTCCCGCACGGCGGTGCCGGTGAGCGTCACGGTCTGCCGGTTCCCGCAGTGGCCGCACGCCATCACCCCGGCGGCTGGATCCCAGGCCATGCTTGACCCGCAATTCTGGCATGGGAATACCGTCGTCCCGCTCGTCATGGTGAACTCCCCGTAGCCGCCACGATTTCGTTGATGAACGATAGCAGCCGCGGGCATTTCCGGACGTACAGAACAATTCGTTAAGCGATCCGGGCGCGGGCCGGCCCGACGGCCGTGTCACAGATCGTCGGGGACGGGTCGTCGGCCTGGGCGGCGCTGACCCCGTTGGCGGCCAGGATGGCGGCCACCCGGCGGGCGATCCACTGGTCGCCCGCCGCGGTTGGGTGCAGACCGCCGTGCGCGTGACCGAAGCGCCACCGGCCGGCCAGCGGGTCCATGATGACCGCCCCGGGGTCGGCCGCCCCGGCCGCGGTCACGATCGCCTGGTCGGTCGCGCGCAGCGCCGGGGTGCCCTCCGCCGTGGTCGAGAACGTGGTCAGCAGCGCGATCCGGGCGTGCGGGGCGGCCGTGCGGATCTGGCTGATGACCGCGCGGACCCGGCTGGCCTCGACCGCGGCCGGCACGCCCTCGTCGTCATGCCCGGCCTGCACGATGACGAGCTCCGGGTTAAGGTGGCCGAGGTCTTCCGCTTCGAGCAGGCTTGCCATCGACCTGGTTCCGTCCGGGCCGCCGTGCGCGTAGCCCGCCCCCGACACCCCGTAGACCACGGCGTTCCAGCGCAGCTCCTGGGCCAGCCGAACCGCCCAGGACTGCACCGGGTTGCCGGGGCCGACCCCGGCCGTGAACGACGCCCCGACGATGGCCGCCACCGGTGCCCGGCCCGCGGTTCCCTCGATCCGCGTTTCGCAGCTACGGAGCGTATCGGCCGTCGCCAGCAGGGTGGAGTCCTGACCCGGCCGGTCCTGGACGAGCCGCACCGATGAGTAGAACGGCGCGGCCGCGCCTGCCTGGCCCCGCGTCACCCAGAATGACAACAGCAGGCTGCCGAGGAGAACAGCCGCCCCGAAAACCGCGAGCCGTGTGTAACGCATGCTCATTCCCCCAGAACTTGCGAGCGACACGATGCACTCGCTCTCTCTGAGGGCCTGAAATCACGCTTGATACAGCGTTTGGGAATCGCAGGAACTGACGTCTATGCCCGGGTCTGCTGTTCCGCGCCAGCTGCTCAAGGGCTGACCGGCCCGGGATGGGCCTGCCCCACTGTAGGGACGGGCCGGGCAGATGGATCTGCCCGGCCTGTCCAGGGGAATTTCGTTACTTCCCGAGGTCGCTCAGGAACCTGTTGTCGAACTCCAACGCCGTTGTTCCGGAATCCGAGTTGCAGGTGGGGGACGCGTACGTCGTGGTGGTGGCGCAGGGCGTGTCCCGGTCCAGTGACCACAGGTGCAGCCCGGCCAGGCCGTTGCTGGCCGCATCACTCGTTAGCGTGTCCACGTCCGCGGGCGTGAAGGTCTCGCTGGTGTTGTCGTTCAGGCCGATCATCGGGGTGACGGCGATCTTGCTGGCCGGGATCCCGTAGGTGTGCTCGAGATTCTTCACCGCCTGGATCGCTGACTGCCCCATCTCGCAGCTGCCGGAGACGACGACGCAGACGCCGGCCGACGCGCTGCCGTAGTCCATGGTCATCAGGTTGATGACGTAGTTCTTCAAGCTGGAGCCGAGCACCGCCTGGACGACCTCGTTGCCGAGCGAGTTCACTCCGCCGTAGCTGCCATCGGATGCGGCCAGCGTGGCCAGCGTGAACGAGAACTGCAGGTTCGGGTACTGCGCCTGTGCTCCGGCGGCCGCACCGACCAGGTTCTGGATGTCCGACGCGGACTGGCCGCCTTCGATGTCGAAGTCGATGCCGACCAGGTTGGGGCTGGCATAGCGGGCGATGAACGATTCCATGCCCGCCGTCGAGGCGCAGGTGAACGTCCCGGCCTGGCCGCCGGTCGAGACGACGTAATCGAGGTTGGCGTTGTGGAGCTGCGGGATGTTCTCGGCCGCCCATTGCGCGCCCGAGGCGCCACCCCAGGTCTCGCTGCCGCAGGCTCCGGTCGCGAACGCGAGGGTGATCGCGGGCAGCTTCGGGATGTAGTTCGACACCAGGCTGTTAGCGCCTACCACCGGCAGGTCGGAGCCTTCCACGGCCGACTGCATCTGGTAGGTGTTCCAGTTCATGTTGATGGTGACGTCCTTGTACGGACTGAAGAGCAGGCCGCTCACCGAGCCGGTGCCCGTCCCGCCGCCGCCACCTCCGCCGCCACCTCCGCCACCTCCGGTGCAGGAGCCGTCGGATGTCCACGGCTCACCCGAGCCGGGCCCGCCGTTGTTGGTCGCCGGGTCGTTGCCCTGCGTCCACCAGTTGGCGGTGTAGTTGATCCCGTTCTCGCTGGCCTGCTGGCCGGCGGTGTAGACCGCGGTGGAACTCCACGCCGCCGCGCAGGCGGTGGCCGCCTGGGCGGCGGGCCCCGAGGCCAGCGCGAAGACCAAGCCGCCGGCGGTCAGCCCGAGCGCCGAGCCGGTGATGAGAGCAATGTGCAGAAGTCGCCTTCCGACCTGCATGAACCCTCCAGGGATGAGAGGAGCTGAGGTGATCTGACGCATCTGTGCCGGCAAATGTTCGATGTTGGTCACTTTGTATGCCTGGAGAGCGGGGCCGTCAACCACTATTAAGAAACTTTCTATCTAATTAATAAGTGCCCGTGAGACGCCGCCCCATGGCTCGCCGGCCGTCTGCGCAAACCCGGGGTTGACGGTGGACGGCACCGGGCTGGCCGCGACTGGCCGGGCAGAGCCGGCCGCCGTGACGTCAGTGTTCGGTCAGAGCGTGATTCCTGAAGTGGACCGGCTCGCCCGGCTGATGCTGCTCAGCGTCCCTGCAGGCGGCTGGTCAGTTCGAGCAGCATCGTCCGCAGCGAGGGGCGGGCCGGGATCGAGCGGCCGATCGCGCTAGCGTCGATGTCGAAGACATCCTCGTCGACGACCACGACGAGTGATCTGAGCCGGATGGTGCCGACCTTCTCGTCGACGACGGTGGAGTTCATCTGGAACGCGAGCGCACCTGGGTACCGCACGGCGAAGATGCGCGAGCTGGTCACGCGGAGCGGGGGTATGGCCCAGCCCGGGCACCTGGCCGTGAGCACGCGCAGCCCGCGCCAGAACGCCTTCGCCGCCCGTTCGTTCGCGAACTGGTACACCGTCTGCGCGAAGATGGCGCCATGCCTGCTGTTGTAATTGCCGGGATGGGTACTGTAATCGTCGGTGGCCAGCGCGCTCTCGCCGAATCCCGTTCTGGTGTAGTACCTGGCGAGATCCGCACAGCTCATTGAATCCGGATGATGTTTCGCCGGACCGGTTTCCAGCCGGTTCCCGGAGTCAAATGCGGCCGGCTGGTCAATGCGGAAGCCGCGCGGGAACGCGGCCGCGGGCAGCAGCGCGTCGGCGAGCTGGGTGCCAGTGAGCTGGCCCGACAGGCTGACCTGGCCCGACTGGCTAAGCTGGGTCGACTGGCTGAGCTGGGCCGATCGGGTCGCCGTGGGATGAGTGGCCGCGGTGGTGCTGGCCGAACATGCGGTGACGCCGGCCCCGGATACCGCGGTCAGAAAGATCGCCAAGCCGGCGGTCCTGACACGGAACGGCATGCCTTTCCTTCCTGATCGGAGCCAGAATGTCAGAGGAACTGTTGCATATCCGGTAAATGGTCGCAATCTACTTTCCGTGCAATCCAGGTGAACCTCTCCGTCTGGCGACCCGTTTCCACTAGTGGTGAGGGAGAGCACAGGGAAGCCGGATCACGGAGCGGAGCGGGCTATGCGTGTTCGTTCGGGTGTGGTTGTGCTGGGCGTGGCATCAGCGACGCTGCTGGCGGGGTCGGGCTGGGGTGCTGCGCCGGCGTCCGCCGCGCCGCGGCCTGCGGTCACGAACACGATCGTGTTCAGGGCCCAGCACGTGGACGGCGTCAAGGGTCTCGTGCTGGAGGAGGGACCGGGACTGGTGGTGTACACCTTCACCGGCGACAAGCGGGGGAAGCCCGGCACCTGCACCGGGGGCTGCGCGGCCGTCTGGCCGCCGGTGCGCGGTGTCCCGAAGGTGGCGCACGGCGCCAAGATCCCGGGCAAGTTCGGCCGGATTCGTGGCCAGGTCACCTACAACGGTCGGCCGCTATATCTCTTCACCGGCGAGAAGCCGGGTAAGAACCACGCCGACAGCGCGTTCAAGGTCATCCGGCTTACCTGACCATTCAGGACACCAGCGCCGACGCCTTAGGTAACGTCCTGGCGGAGGGTGCGGATGGTGCCGATGGCCAGGGAGAGCGCTATCCAGGTGGCGGCGGAGGATGCGATCTGGGCGCCGTGACCAGTCCAGCCGCCGGTGAGCACCCAGCCGAGGGTCTGGCTGGGATTCACTTAGTCGCCGACCCTCGCCACCGCAGGGATCAGCAGCAGGCTGGTCAGCGCGGCGAGGGCGAAGTAGGTGACGATCGCTGCGGCGGTGTTGTGCAGCGCGCAGCCGATCGCGATGCCGAAGGCGAGGCATCCTCCGGCGGCGGTGACGGCCAGGCCCGCTATGACCTTGGCGGCCAGCACCCGACCGCGGCGTGGTTCCAGCGTGAAGGTGGTCAGCGCGGTCCGCTGGCTCCATTCGGCACCGCCTGCGCGGCGAGCGCGAGCAGGACCGCCGCGGCGAGCAGGCAACGGGCCGCCCGGGTGTCGGTGGCCTCGCGGCATTCGGCCCGCAGCAGCCGGCCGAACGGGATCGCGGCGGCGCTCATGCCGCCTCGTCCTTCCGGGCGGTCCGGGACAGGAACAATTCCTCCAGGGTCTGGCCGGTGCCGGCGAGCAGGGCGTGCTGGGTGCCGCTGGCAATGACGCGCCCGTGGTCGGTGATGACCAGGTGGTCGGCGGTCGCCTGGACCTCGGCGAGCAGGTGACTCGATAGCAGTACAGTGCCGCCGCGACCAGCGAAGTCGCGCAGCAGCGCGCGTATCCAGGCGATGCCCTCGGGGTCCAGGCCGTTGGCGGGTTCGTCGAGAATCAGGACGTCCGGCGTGCCGAGGAGGGCATGGGCCAGGCCAAGCCGCTGGCGCATGCCAAGCGAGTAGCCGTCGACCCGCCGGTCGGCGTCCCCGGCCAGGCCGACGGCGTCGAGGAGTTCCTCGGCCCGCGAGCGCGGCACGCCGATGATGGTACAGGCGATGCGTAGCGTCTCCCGGCCGGTGCGGCCGCGATGGAAGGCGGCGGCGTCGAGGAGCGTGCCGACGGTCCGGGCGGGTTGGCCAGGTCGGTCAACGACCTGCCGGCGATGGTCGCGCGGCCGGAGTCAGGCCGGGTCAGGCCGGTGATGATGCGCAGCGTGGTGGACTTGTCGGCACCGGTGCGGATCCTGTGCTATCTGACCAGCGAAAACCGGCAACTGTGCCACCCGGTAGGCGCCAGGCGGGTAGCTACTGGCCGCCTGGCTAGGCAGAAACTGACGGGAGGGGCAGCCAGGCCGTGGCATTGCGTGTAGGCCCGCCATCGGGGGCTGCCGGGCCTACACGAGATGTATTCGCGCGATGCGTGAGGAGCTGCACCACTTGGTGGACCTGCTACCGGAGGCCGAACTACGGCCAGCTCTCGAACTGATCCTGCAAGGGGCGCTTCATACTGGTTATCTGAACTCCTATGTGAACAATCTGCGGGCCGTCATGAACAACGAGGGCGGCTTTCTGCGCTGGGTGATGTGTGACCGCTGAGCGCTTGGCCCGTAGTCGCGTGCCTGGCGCTCCCCTGCAAGCAGCTTGCAGTTGCCTCAGGTGAGGGAGGTTCGTCCCGGCGGTCGATTTCGAAGGCGAGGCTTAGTTCGGCTATTCCGCGGGGATCAGACAGGGATCGTCCGGTGAGCTGTTCGAGCCGGCGCATCCGGTGCCGGACCGTGTTGGGGTGACAGAACAGGACGCTGGCCGCCTTGCTGGCGGAGCCGCCATTGTCGAGCCAGGCACCGAGGGTAGCGAGCAAGACCGGCCGCTGGCCGACCGGGATCTGGCCCAGCGCGGCCAGGATGCTGCCGGCGACGTGCCGCATCACCTCCGGGTCGCTGCCCGCCGCGACGGCGAACAGGTCTCGGTCGAAGACTATGACGCGCTGAGCGGCGAACGCGCTGCGCAGCGCGATTCTGGCCAGCCGCAGATTCCGGGCGGTGTGCCGGAGATCGTCGTAGCACGGGCTGACCCCGACCAGACCCGGGCTGAGCGAGTGCAGGGAGTCGGCCAGACGGATAAGGTGAGCCCGCGGGCCGGGCAGCCACGCGATCCCGACTTCGGCGTCGTGCAGGAGCCGCCACGCCGAGATCACCCCGATGCGCCTGAGCGCCGCCTCCGCCTGCGGGAGGGCATGCCGTCCGGGGCCTGGTACCTGTGCGGCGATAACGACGTAACTGCCCCGCAGCGGAATCCGCAAGATGTCCGCCGCCTCCCAGAGATTGCCCTCCTCCAGCCGGCCTTCCAGCAGCGCCTGGACCACGGCCGAGCGTTCCTCCTCCTGACCGAGGACCCGGAAGGTGATCTCCTCCCGGTAGCCGTCCGCCATCTCCTGGGTGAAGGTGTCCAGGGCAAGCCACATCTCGGAGGCGGCACGGAGCGTGACACCGGCAGGCACCGCACCGCGCGCGGCGGTGTCGGCGAGGCACTCCCATAGGTACCGGGCCGCGACCCGGTAGGCCGCCATCACAGCGGCCAGCGGCACGCCGGCCTGCGCGCGCCGTCTCCCGTTCTCGCGTGATTCCGGGGACGCGACCGCCGGAGCACGCCCGATCGGGCCGAAGACGAACCCGATGTTATCCAGGCAGGTCCGGCGCAGCTCCTCGTCGCTGATCACCGTGCCGGTGCCGTAGACCGGCACGGCTGCCCTGATCCGCGCGGCCATCCCGTCAGCCAGCTCGCCGGCCCGCTCCCTGAGCTCCGCGCCGAGCAGAGCGAGTCCGGGGCCGGCATCGTCCCGTGGCGGTTGTTCCACCGGCCAATAGTAACCCCCGCGCCGTCGTAATATGTCGGCTCTTCACGGCCAGCCCGGACAGGATGTTGTTCTCATGGACAATCTGCGCCCAGTTACCGTGCCTCTCCGAACATCGACTTCACGCGCGCAGCCCGCAAGGATGGGCAGCAGTCCGACAGGCTGCCCGCCAGTTACGCGCGGCGGCGGATTCCCAGCTCCCCTCCCGAACGGCGGTAGATCAATGAGCCTCAGCACTAGCGAGACACACGACATCAGCCGGGCCAACGCGACCGGCCTGCCGCCGGTCGTCTTCGTTCACGGCCTGTGGATGCTCGCCTCGAGCTGGCAGCCATGGCGCACGTTCTTCGAGGAGAACGGCTACGCCACCATCGCCCCCGGCTGGCCCGATGACCCGGTAACCACCGACGAGGCCCGAGCCAACCCGCGGGTCTTCGCAGGCAAGAGCATCGGGCAGGTAACCGGCTACATGGCCGAGGCCATCGCGGCGCTGCGGCACAAGCCAGCGATCATCGGGCACTCCTTCGGCGGCCTGATCACCCAGCAGCTCGCCGGCCAGGGACTGGCCACCGTGTCCGTCGCGATCGACTCGGCTCCGTTCCGCGGCGTACTGCCGCTGCCGTTGTCCGCTCTCCGGTCGGCTAGGCCAGTCATCGCCAACCCGGCCAACTACCGGCGCGCGGTCATGCTCACCTACGAGCAGTTCCGGTACTCCTTCGCCAACGCCGTCAGCGAAAACGAGGCCCAGCGGCTGTATGAGGCCTATCCCGTCCCGGGCTCAGGGATCCCGCTCTTCCAGGCCGCGGCGGCCAACATCAACCCGCTCACCGAGATCAAGGTGAACACCAAGAACCCGCACCGCGGCCCCATGCTGCTCATCACAGGCGAGAAAGACCACATCGCCCCGCATGCCATCGCCGCCGCCTCCTACAGAAAACAGAAACGCAACCACGCTGCCACCCA
>JBEKJP010000145.1:0-18826 GCA_050011155.1 Streptosporangiaceae bacterium | reverse complement strand
GGCTCTGCCATGGCCTTATCTTAGCTGGTCCGGGCAGGTATATTGTCAATCGTCTCACTCGGGAATATGGGCAGGGGAATTACGTATGAGTACGGTTACCAACGGCGTTAACGTCCAGGCGCTGCTCGACGCGCGCGAAGTGCTGAAGGGTGCGCCCGAGGCGGCCCAGTTCACCTGGCGGGCGTCCGCCTCGTGGCAGGATGGCGTGCACAGCCAGATCAAGGTGCAGAGCTTCTTCGGCCTCGGCGCGGAGCAGAGCCACAAGGCCGAGTCGGTGTTCGAGGCCGACCACCCCGAGGTCTTCGCGGCCACCGACACCGGCATCACGCCGATCGAGTACCTCATCGTCGGCCTGGCCAGCTGCCTGACCGCCGGTGTGGCTTCCGTCGCGGAGAACCGCGGCATCAAGCTGAACTCGGTCACCTCCACGGTCGAGGGCGCGCACGACATCCGCGGCATCCTCGGCGCCGACAGCGACGTCCGTAACGGCTTCAACGACGTCAAGGTGACCTTCAACATCGACGCGGACGCGTCCCGGGAGGACATCGAGGCGCTGGTGGCCCAGTCGCAGAAGCGCTCGGCCGTGTACGACGCCCTGACCAACCCGACGAACGTCACCGTCGAAGTCGCTTAACTGAGGGGCTTAGTCATAGAGCGCACTACCGCGGTCGTCATCGGCGCGGGGCACGCGGGCTTGGCCGCGAGCCACTTCCTCAGCGACCGGTCGATCGATCATGTCGTGCTCGAGCGCGGCGAAGTGGCGAACTCCTGGCGCCGTGAGCGCTGGGATTCGCTGCGGCTGCTCACGCCGAACTGGCAGAGCCGCCTGCCGGGCCTGCGCTACGACGGGCCGGACCCGGACGGGTACATGACCGCCGGCGAGGTGACCGAGTTCATCGAGCGCTTCGCCGCGGTCTCCCGTGCGCCCGTCCGGACCGGGGTGGCCGTCACGTCGGTGCGCCCGTCCGGGGACGGTTACCTGGTCACGGCGGGCGACGGCGAGATCGCCGCCCGGACCGTGGTCATCGCCAGCGGCGCCTGCAACCGGCCCTCGGTGCCGAAGTTCTCCGGCGAGGTGCCCGCGTCGGTCGAGCAGTTCACGCCGTTCGACTACCGCGACCCGGACAAGCTCCCCGACGGCGGCGTGCTGGTGGTGGGAGCGTCGGCGACCGGCGTGCAGCTGGCCGCCGAGCTGCAGCGCTCCGGCCGGCCGGTGACGCTCTCGGTCGGGGAGCACGTACGGCTGCCGCGCGTCTACCGCGGCCGCGACGTGCTGTGGTGGATGGACACCGCGGGCGTGTGGGACCAGCGGTACGACGAGATGGACGACCTGACCCGGGCCCGGCGGCTGCCCTCACCCCAGCTGGTCGGGACGCCCGAGCGGGCCACCCTGGACCTCAACGCGCTCACCGCGCTGGGGGTCGAGCTGGTGGGCCGGTGGGCGATGGTGCGTGATGGCCAGGCGCTGTTCTCCGGCGGCCTGCGCAACATGTTCTCCCTCGCCGACCTGAAGCTGCGGCGCCTGCTCGACACCTTCGACGAGTGGGCGCTGACCGGCGGGCGCGACGCCGAGTTCGGCCCGCCGGAACGCCTCGAGCCGACGCTCGTGCCGCCCTCGTCGCGGCTGCGGCTCGACCTGGGCAGCGGCGAGATCCGCTCGATCGTATGGACGACGGGCTTCCGGCCGGATTACAGCTACCTGGGTGTGCCGGTTATCGACGCCAAGGGCCAGCTGCGGCACGAGGGCGGCGTGGTCGACAGCCCGGGTCTTTACGCGCTGGGGCTGCCGGTGCTGCGGCGGCGCCGGTCCACGTTCATCTGCGGCATCGAGGACGACGCGCGCGAAGTGGTCGACCATCTCGCGGGGTATCTCGGCTAGTCCTGTATGGCGGCGACGACGTTCTCTTCGCTGAACGGCAGGGTCCTGACCCGGACCCCGAGCGCGTCGTAGACGGCGTTGCCGATGGCGGCCGCCGTGGGGCCCTGGGCCGTCTCGCCGATGCCGAGCGACGGGTGCCCGCGGCCGGGCATCAGCTCGACGTCCACGGCCGGGACCTCGGAGAACCGCAAGATGGGATAGCTCTCCCAGGTATCGCTGGTCACCCCGAAGCGGTCGAACCGTACCTGCTCCTTCAGCGTCCAGCTGACGGCCTGGATCGCGCCGCCCTCGACCTGGTTCGCGGCGCCGTCCGGGTTGATGATCAGGCCGGCGTCGACCGCGATGGTCAGCCGCCGCACCCGGATGCCGGTGACCGCCGTCACCTCGGCCACCACGGCGCAGTACGCGCTGGCGTTCTTGTAGCGGGCGAACCCGATGCCGTGCCCGGCCGCCTCGTTCGGCTTATCCGACGGCCAGCTCTCCCAGCCGGAGCGGCGGGCCGCCGCCTCGATCACCGCCCGGGCCCGCGGGTCGGCCAGGCATGACAGCCGGTACTCGACCGGGTCCCGGCCGGCCGCGGCCGCGAGCTCGTCCAGGAACGACTCGGCCGCGAACACGTTGACGAACGCGCCCAGCGAGCGCAGCGCGGACGTGCGCAGCGGCATGTCCAGCAGCCGGTGGTTGACCACCTGGTACGCCGGGAAGGCGTAACCGGGCACCGAGTTGCGGCCCGCGCCGCCGCCGCGGGCCATCGGCGGTTCGGCCGCGGGCTCGATGTCCGCGCCGCCCGCGCGGTGGCCGGCCGCGAGCAGCGCCACCGAGCCTGGCATCGATCCGGGCCGGGTCGAGTGCCCGTTGCCCCAGATCTCGTGCCGCCAGGACAGGACATCCCCGGCCGCGTCCGTCTCGGCGGCCAGCCGCACCACCGCCGCAGCGCCGAACGGAGCCCAGCCCAGCTCGTCCGGCCGGCTCCAGACCACCTGGACGGGACGCCCGGGGACGGCCAGGGCAAGCAGGGCGGCGTCCAGCGCGGCGTCGTCGGCGCCGTTGTGCCCGTAGCAGCCCGCGCCCGCCACGTGGGTGACCGTGATGTCGTCCGGGGGCAGGCCCAGGGCGCGGGCGAGTTCGGCCCGGAGCTGGTAGACGCCCTGGGTGTGGGACCACACCCGGAGCCGACGGTCTTCATCGGCCAGCGCGGTGGCGGTGGACGGGCCCATGGAGGCGTGCGCTAGGTAGGGGCGGTGGTAGGTGGCCGCGGCCGACGCCGCGACCTCTTCGGGTGCGGAAGGCTGTCCGTACTCGGCCAATACGGTGGTCTCGGCGGGCGCCGAGCGCAGGTAGCCGGGCAGGTCCGTGGCGTCAGGCAGGGTCGGGCGGCGTGTCCAGACGGCGGTGTCGCGGAGCCGGGTGGCGGCGCGCAGCGCGACCTCCTCGCGTTCGGCCACCACGCCGAGGAAGCTGCCGTCCCGCACTACGGCGAGCACGCCGGGCAGCGCCTTGACGGCCGTGGCGTCGAGGTTGGTCAGCGTGGCGCCGCGCGACGGCGGGCGGACGACCCGGCCGTAGCACAGTCCGTCCAGCTCGAGGTCATGGGCGTACCGAGGCTGGCCGGTGAGCTTGTCCGGCAGGTCGAGCCGGGGCACGCTGGTGCCGACCAGGCGGTACGCGGTCGCGGGCTTGGGCGGGTACCCGCCGGTCGCGGGCCGGTCGAGCAGCCCGTCGTCGGCGAGTTCCCAGTAGCTGGTGGCCGCGCCGTCCGGCGCCAGGATCTGGCCGTCGGCCACGGTCAGCTTGTCCTCGTCCACGCCGAGCCTGGCCGCCGCCACCTTGATGTATCGTGCCCGGGTTTCGGCGCAGACCAGCCGGAGCGCGGCCCCGGAGTACTCGATGGACATGCTGCCCGCGGTGTAGCCCTCGTCGGGACTGAGGCCGGTCGCCGCGGGCATCATCCGCACCCGCCCGAGGCTGACGTCCAGTTCCTCGGCCGCGATCTGGGCCAGCGCGGTGAGCACGCCCTGCCCGAGCTCGACCTTGCCCGGACGCACCTCGATGACGCCGTCGGGCCGCACCCGCAGCCAGTCGCCGAGCCGCGGGTTGGCCGCGAGCGAGGGCGGCAACCCGGGGTTCATGCCGCTCCCTCGGTGCTCGCCCGCAGTTCGGCCGCCGCGGCCAGCACGGCCCGGACGATGCGGTTGTGCGCGCCGCACCGGCACAGGTTGCCGTCCAAGGCCGCCCGGACCTGTTCCTCCGCGGGATCGGCCTCGCGTTCCAGCAGGGCGACCGCCGCGACGATCACGCCGGACAGGCAGTAGCCGCACTGGGCGGCCTGCTCCGCGAGGAGCGCCCGCGTCACCGGATGCGGGCGGTCCGTGGTGCCCAGCCCCTCGACCGTGGTGATCTCCCGGCCCCGCACCGCCCACAGCGGCGTGTCGCACGCGTAAACGGCCGTGCCGTCCACCAGCACCAGGCACGCCCCGCACAGGCCGAGCCCGCAGCCGAACCTGGTGCCCTTCAAGCCCAGGTGGTTGCGCAGGACATACAGCAGCGCAGTGTCCGGCTCGGTGCGCACCTCCCGCCGCTGGCCGTTCACCAGGACCGTAGTCGGCGCGTCTTCCATGATCACCTCACCAGGACCGGCGACGTGATCCCACGGTATCCCGGCTGGCGCCGGGGCTGGCTCCCGGCGTTAGCGGGTCGTGATGGTGCGATCGACCGGCACGGGGTTGCGGAACAGGTCGAGCACCGGGCAGTGCTCGTCCACCGCGGCGGCCAGTTCCTGGTAGCGTTCGGGGCTCTCCGGCCCGCTGATGCCGACCCGCACCCGGACCGCCGAGAAGCCCGGCCGCACGCTCTCGTCGAACCCGAGGAACCGGCGGATGTCGAGGTCTCCCTCGACCGTGACGGTGAGCTTGTCGAACGAGACACCCAGCTGCTCAGCCCAGAACCGGTACGTGATCGCCTGGCAGGAACCGAGCGAGGCCAGCGCGTACTCGACCGGGTTCGGCGCCGTCCCGCCGCCACCGAGCGCGGGCGGCTCGTCGACCGTGAACGAGTGGGTGGGCGTGCGCACCTCCACCTCGGTCACTCCGGTCAGCGTGCCCTCCGCGCTGAACAGCGCCCGGGCCACGCCGGGATCTTCGTCCACAGCCTTCCGGGTATCCGCGATCACGGTACTGAGCGTCATTGCCGCCTCCTTTGACGAGCCTGTGTTTTCCCTGCTTAGCTCCCGCGCATCGATCTTTTAATAAATCCGATCAAATTACTAGACTTGAGGTGTGCGGCCAGCCAGGCTTGGCCTCATGTCGTCATACAACCCGGCCATGCAGAAGGCCCGCCTAGCCGACGTGCCCTCCGACGTCCACGGGCTCATCTCGAAGAAGACAGCTGAGCTGGACGGCGTCGCCGTCACCGAGGTGACCTTCGGGGCCGGGGCGCGGTGGTCGAACGACCTCAAGCCTTACGCCGGCACGGACCTGTGCGAGCTGCCTCATGTAGCCCTGGTGACAGCGGGGACCTTGCGGGTCGTCCTCGGCGATGGCTCGGCGGAGGAATTCTCCGCCGGCGACGTGATGCTGCTGCCCCCAGGCCACGACGCCTGGTCCGTCGGCGACCAGCCCTGCACGTTCGTCGAGTTCTCCCGGGGCAACGACTACTACGCCTAGGGGCGGCACGGGGGAGCGGCGCGGGTGCGCACCGGCCGCGGCATCCCAGCCCCGCCGCAGCAAGAACATCACGGCTGCATCAACAGCGCTAGGAGCATCACCGGGTCTCATGGCCCGCTCCGGCGTCAGGTGACACGCGGTCATCGGGTTTACCCACAGGCCCTCGTGAGGTATTCAACGCTGGGTGTCAATGGAGCGACACTAAGCGACCGAGGGGGATCTGCGTGGACGCGTTCGTTTTGCCCGGCTTCTACCGGCCGTATCCGGCCCGCCTCAACCCGAACCTGGAGCGGGCCCGGGAGCACACCCTGACCTGGGCGCGCGGAATGGGCATGCTGGACGCGCCGAAGCCGGGCGGCGGCGTGGTCTGGGACGAGGCGGCGCTGCGGGCGATGGACTACGCCCTGCTGTGCGCCTACACCCACCCCGACTGCGACGGCGCCGCGCTCGACCTGGTCACCGACTGGTACGTCTGGGTCTTCTTCTTCGACGATCACTTCCTGGAGGCCTTCAAGCGGTCCCGCGACCACGCCGGGGCCCAGGCCTACCTGGACCGGCTCGAGCTGTTCATGTCCGACACCCCGCCCGAGCCCGCCAACCCGGCCGAGGCGGGTCTGGCCGAGTTGTGGGCCCGGACCGTGCCCGCCATGTCGGCGGGCTGGCGGCGGCGGTTCGTGACGGCCACGCATAACCTCATGGTCGAGTCGATGTGGGAACTCGAGAACATCGATGACGAACGGGTGGCCAACCCCATCGAGTACCTGCAGATGCGCCGTCGCGTGGGCGGGGCGCCCTGGTCGGCGTGCCTGGTCGAGTACGCGACCGGCGCCGAGGTGCCCGCGCGCTTCGCCGCGACCCGGCCGGTCGAGGTGCTGCGGGACTCGTTCGCCGACGCGGTGCACCTGCGCAACGACCTGTTCTCCTACCAGCGCGAGGTGACCGAGGAGGGGGAGAACGCGAACGCGGTGCTGGTGTTCGAGAAGTTCCTCGGCTACCGCCCGCAGCGGGCCGCCGACCTGGTGGGGGACCTGCTGACCGCGCGGATGCAGCAGTTCGAGCACACCGCCGTGGCGGAGGTCCCGGCGCTGCTCGCCGAGCGGGGTGCCGCCCCGGCCGAGGCCGCGGCCGTGGGCGGCTACGCCAAGGGGCTGCAGGACTGGCAGTCCGGCTGCCACGAATGGCACGCGCGGTCGAGCCGGTACATGAACGCGGGGGTCGCCAGGTCAGGGACTACCGTGCCGACCGAACCGGGCGTGCGTACCCGGGCCCGCCAGCAAGGCCGCGTCCCGCTGCAGCCGGCCGGGCACCTGGCGGTGCCCGCGCTGTACATGCCGTTCCCCGTCCGGACCAGCCCGCACCTGGCCGGGGCGAGACGGCACGCCCTGGACTGGGCGCGCCAGACGGGCGCGCTGAGCGAGGGACTGTGGGACGAACGGCAGTTCGCCGGCTTCGACTTCGCGGGGTGCGCCGCGATGATCCACGCGGAGGCGGATCCCGGGCCGCTCGCGCTCTCGGCCGACTGGCTCACCTGGGGAACCTACGCGGACGACTTCTACGCGGCGATGTTCGGGGCCAGGCGGGACGTGGCCGGCGCGCGGGAGTGCGCGGGGCGGCTCGCGTCGTTCCTGCCGTCGTGCCCGGCGGAAGCCGTCCCGGCTCCGCGCAACGCGCTCGAGCGCGGGCTGGCCGACCTGTGGCGGCGCACCGCGGCCGGGGTGCCGGCCCGCGGCCGGGAGCTGGTCAGGCAGGCCGTGCTCGACATGATCGGGAGCTGGGTGTGGGAGGTCGGCAACCTGGTGCTCAACCGCGTCCCCGATCCGGTCGACTACGTCGAGATGCGGCGCAAGACCTTCGGTGCGGACCTCACCATGTCGCTGGCCCAGCTCGGCGACGCCGGCGCCCTGCCGCGGGAGATCTACTCGACCCGGGTCCTGCACGAGCTGCGGACCGCCGTCGCGGACTACGCGGGCTTCACCAACGACCTGTTCTCCTACCAGAAGGAAGTCCAGTTCGAGGGCGAGCTGCACAACATGGTGGTGGTCACCGAGCAGTTCCTCGGCACGGACCGCCGGACCGCCGCCGAGGTGGTGGCGAACCTCATGACCGAGCGGATGAAGCAGTTCGAGCGCCTGGTCGCGGACGGCCTGCCCGCCCTGGCCGAGCAGCAGGGGCTAGACGCTGCGGCCCGCACGGCGCTGCGCCGCCAGGCGCAGCTGCTGCGCGACTACATGGCCGGCGTGCTGGCCTGGCATCGCGCCAACCCCCGCTACACCGACGCTGGCCTGCGTGCCAGTTACCTGGGATTCCTGTCCGCGCCCACCGGCCTGGGCACCGCCGCGGCCCGGATCCCGGCCAGGATCTGAGGACGGCCAGCCAGGCCAGCTAGCCAGGACGGGCGAGACCGAGGCCAGGCCGATGACCGGGCGATGACGGATCCGTGACCGTAACCCCGAAGCTCTGTCCGAGGGCTGGATCGGCCCTCGGACACCTACGGGAGGAACCCATGCGGTACTCATCCAAGCGGCTCATGGCCGCCATCGTCGTGGCCGCGGGCATGCCGCTGGCCCTGCTGGCCGTCCCGGGCGCGGCCCGCGCGTCCGTGGGCCCGCCGCCGCTGCCCTGCCAGGGGCAGATCTGTGACGGACACGACCCGGCGCTGACGTACGTCTCCGGCTCGGATCCGCGGGTCTACTGCAACACCGGCAGCTATACCGCCGACGAGCTCAAGATCTTCGGCGGGCTGCTCGAGCTGCGCTGGGGACCCCACTGCGGCACCAACTGGGTCCGGTTCACGCCGTCCAACAACGACACGTACGAGATCGGACTATACGGCTCTGGCCCCGGCGCCGACACGGTAGACATCGTCGGGGACGGGGTCGGGCACCTTTACCGGTTCTCGGGCCAGGGCATCGCGTTCCACAGTGACCAGATATACAGCCCGGGGCCCGCGTCCCCGTGCATCGATGACGTCACCACGAACTCGGGTCTCTACTGCTTCCCCGACTTGCAGCCCAGCTAGCCGGTTTTCCCGCCGGGCCGGCCTGACACGATCATCAGGCCGGCCCGGCGGCCGGGGCCAGGAACCCCCGTTTTCCGCGCGTCCCTGACTTATCCTCATGTCGTCGCCAGCCAGGCGGCGCGCCCCCCGGCGCGGGCGAGCCGGCGGGGCCGCTGACGGATAGCCTCAGGGGCCTGCGGTATGGAATTCCGCGTTCTCGGCAGTTTCGAAGTACGGGCGGGGGGCGTCGTGCTGCCGCTCAGGGGCCTGCGGGAGCGCACGGTCCTGGCCGTGCTGGTGCTGGACGCCGGGCGGATGGTTCCCGTGAGCCGGCTGGTCGACGCCGCGTGGCCGGACGACCCGCCCGGGACCGCGGTCAAGCAGGTGCGCAACGCCGTGTCCCGGCTGCGCGCCGCGCTTGCCGCCGGAGAATCGGCCGGCGGGGGAGTGGCCACCGCGAGATCGGCCGCCACGATCCAGGCCGACGGCTGCGGCTACCGCCTGGACGCGGCCGGCGAGGACATCGACGCGCGGCTGTTCGAGGCCCGGGTAGCCGAGGCGCGGCACGCCGCCACGGCCGGCCATCCCGGGCTGGCCGCCGTGGCGCTCCGCTCCGCCCTGGCGCTGTGGCGCGGCCCCGCGCTGGCCGGGATGTCCGGCCCGGTGCTCGAGGCCGCGGCCGCCGCGTGGGAAGAACGGCGGCGCAGCGCCCAGGACTCCTACTACGAGCAGATGCTGGCGCTGGGCGAGCACGCCGGGATCGTCCCGGAACTGTCCGCCGTCCTCGGCGAGGACCGGCTCCGGGAGAAGACGGCCGGGCAGCTCATGCTGGCGCTGTACCGCTGCGGCCGCCAGGGGGACGCGCTCACCGTCTACCGCGAGCTCAGCGCCGCCCTGGCCGACCGGCTCGGCCTCGACCCGGGCGCGGACCTGCACCGCCTGCACCAGCAGATCCTCACCCGCGATCCGACTCTCGGGCGGGACGGGAAGCCCCCGGAGCAGGAAAGCGCAGCCCGCCCGGACCAGCCCGGACGGCCAGTGATCGTCCCCCGGCAGCTTCCGGTCGCCACCCGCCACTTCGTCGGCCGGGCCAGCGAGCTCGGCCAGCTCGACGAACTGCTCGGCCAGGCGGCCGACGCCGCTCCGGTGATCATCACCGCGATCGGCGGCACCGCCGGGGCGGGCAAGACGGCGCTGGCCATCCACTGGGCCTACCGGATCGCGCCCCAGTTTCCCGACGGGCAGCTCTACGTCAACCTGCGCGGCTTCGATCCCGCGGCGGCGCCCGTGGAACCCGCCGAGGCCATCCGCGGTTTCCTCGACGCCCTCTCCGTTCCGCCGGAACGCGTTCCGGCCGGCCTGGAGGACCGGTCCGGCCTGTACCGCAGCCTGCTGGTCGGACGGCGGATGCTCGTCCTGCTCGACAACGCACGCGATCCCGCCCAGGTCCGCCCGCTGCTGCCCGGGTCGTCCGGCGGCCTGGTCATCGTCACCAGCCGCCGCAGGCTGACCAGCCTGGTAGCCGCCGAGGGAGCACACCCGGTCTCCCTCGGCCTGCTTTCCGGCGCCGAAGGCCGGGAACTGCTCGTCCGCCGCCTCGGGCCGGCCCGCGTCGCAGGCGACGTAGGCGCGGCGGACGAACTGGTCGGCCTGTGCGCCCGCCTCCCGCTGGCGCTGAGCATCACCGCCGCCCGGGCCGCCACCGACCCCGCCCGGCCGCTCACCGCGCTCGCCGCGGAACTCCGCGACGCCCGGCTCCGGCTCGACGCGCTGAGCACCGGCGATCCCGACGTCGACGTCCGGGCGGTGTTCTCGTGGTCCTACGACAGCCTCAGCCCGGCCGCGGCGCGGATGTTCCGGCTGCTCGCGCTGCACCCCGGCCCCGGCTTCTCGGTACCCGCCGCGGCCAGCCTGGCGGGCCTGCCCGACGGCCAGGCCCGCGCCGCCCTCGCCGAGCTGGCCTCGGCGCACCTACTGGCCGAGCACGTACCCGGCCGTTTCGTCTGCCATGACCTGCTGCGCGCCTACGCGGCCGAGCAGGCGCAGACGGCCGAGTCCGAGGCCGGGCGCCGGGCCGCGACCGGGCGGCTGCTCGACCACTGCCTGCACAGCTGCGCCGGTGCGTCGGCGCAGGTCCGCACCAGCGAGACGCGATTTCCGCTCGAGCCCGCCGCACCCGGAACAGTCGTCACGGAGTTCGCCAGCCCGGCCGCCGCGCAAGCCTGGTTCACCACCGAGGCCGAGGTGCTGTCCGGTGCCCTGCGGCTGGCGGCGGCCGACGGCTTCGATGACCATGCCTGGAAGCTGGCCTGGGCCATGTCGGCGTGGCTGACCCGGCTGGGGTACTGGGACGTGTGGAAGACCAGCCAGCTGGCCGCGCTGGCCGCGGCGGAGCGCCTTGGCGACCCCCACGCTCAGGGCATCGCCTGCCGCGATCTGGCCCGGGCCCTGATCCGGCTGGGCGAGCTCGCCGAAGCCGAGGATTGCCTCAACCGGGCCCTCGGCCTGCACCGTCGGCTCGGGAAGAAGACCAGCCAGGCGAAGGCCCACGAGAGCCTGGGGGAGCTATGCCTGCTCCGCGGCCAGGTCCGCGACGCCCTGGCGCACGCCCGGCACTCCCTGCGGCTCCACCAGGAAGCCGGGAACCGCACCGAGGAGGCCGTGACGCTAGCCAACGTCGGATACTGCCTGATGCGGGCGGGGGACCTCGGGGCAGCGCATGACTACTACCGGCGCTCCCTGGCGCTGTACTCCGAACTCGGCCACCACCGCAACGAGGCAGGTACCTGGTGCAGCCTCGGCTACCTGCATCATCAGCAGGGCGACCACCGGCAGGCCGTGACCTGCCTGCAGCATGCGCTGGGCCTGCTGGCCGACGACCCCCACCGCCGCAACCACGCCAACATCCTCAACTACCTCGGCGACGCCCAGCACGCCCTGGGCGAGGTCCAGCCCGCACTTGCCTCCTGGAGGCAGGCGCTGTCCATCTTCGACGAACTGCGCCATCCCGCGGCCACCGAAGTCCGGGCCAAGCTCGTGAACGTCACGCCTGCGGCAGCACGGCGGTCGGGGCGGCCGTCGTCCAGTGGGACTTCACCGGCGCCGCGAACCAGCTCTGGTACTGACCAGGCCCACGCCTGCGCGCGCTGCCGACCAGAGCCCGGGGGCAGCGCGTTCAGGCGTTAACCGTGTCACTTGAGGCCGAGGCCGGCCGCGATGAGGCGCTGGTAGGCGGAGAGCTGGCCGGGATCGGCGTCCGGCCGCCACCGGGCGCAGGCCACGATCCCCGGCTCGACCAGCCGCAGGCCGGCGAAGTACTCCGCGATCTGCTCGTCGGTCCGCCATAGCCCCCGGCCGAACGCATGCAGCATGACCGCCTCCAGGGCGGCGGAATCCGGATCGGCCAGCGTGCGGAAGTGCGAGACGTACAGGCAGCTGCCCGGCGGGGTGACCGCGGTTAAGGCGCGGATGGCGCCGAGCGGGTCGTCCTCGTCCAGCAGGTGGTGCAAGATGGCGCTGGCGATCACGGCGACCGGGCTGTTCAGGTCGATCAGGCCGAGCAGCTCGGGATCGGCCAGGAGCCGCGCGGGCTGCCGGATGTCGGCCGCCACCACCTTGGTGTTCTCGTTCTCCTCCAGCATGGCCCGGCCGTGCGCTAAGACGATCGGATCGTTGTCCACGTAGGCCACCCTGGCCCCGGCGTTGATCCGCTGCGCGACCTGGTGGACGTTGTTCGCGGTGGGCAGGCCGGAACCCAGGTCGACGAACTGGTCGATTCCCAGCTCGCTGGCGATGTAGGTCACCGCGCGGATCAGGCAGGCGCGGTTATCCAGGGCGATCCGCGCCGCGCCGGGGAACCTCTGGATGAAGATCTCCCCGACCTCCCGGTCGACGGGATAGTTGTCCTTCCCGCCCAGCAGGTAGTCGTACGTACGGGCCACGCTCGGGGTGTTCGGGTCGAACACCGGCCTCGGCTCCACGGCGATCCCCTCCAGCTGACGACCCGGGTCTTCCGCAGTCGTGCTCACTCTATGCTGTCATGTCGTCACTTACAGCGGAAGCGGTTCGCTTTATTGGTACGAGATCATGGAAAGCTGCGGCTTCCTGGCTATGGTCTGCCGCGGATCCAGCATCGGGTGGTCCTTGACGTAGAAGTCCTTCCAGCCGAAGAACACCCCGGCGGGCGCCGCCCTGGTGACGGCGGTCCACGTGTGCTGCTTGGCCGCCGGCGTACCCTGCCCGTCCATGTGCACGAGAATGGCCAGGTCGTGGTGCGAGGTGTCCAGCGCCCGCTCGTCCCGGATCATCGACAGCCGGAACTGGTGCAGGACGAGGAGCTTCCGGGCCTGGGCGAGCAGGCTGGCCCGGCCGGGCTGCAGGTCGAGGATGACATACATCCCGGCCGCCGTCGCCCGGCGGATCCAGGGACGCAAGGTAGCCACCGGGGTCGCGTACGAGTAGTCGCCGTCCGGACCGGCGCTGGCCTCGGCGACGGTGGCGATGATCTCGAAGGCGGGTACGACCGGGACCTTGCTCAGTTTCCGGTACGGCGCGGCGACCTGCCTGGCCCGGGCGATGCTCGCGGTCAGGTCCTGGTGGCCGAGGACGCCGAGCCCTGGAGTGGCGGGATGACCGTAGAGGGCGACCACTAGGTGGCCGGGGAACAGGACCCGGCCGCCACCAGGCAGCTGGGCTCTGGTCCGGGTAACCACCGTAGGGCGGGTGCGGTCCTAGCGGAAACAACGCAGCCCGTCGAGACTATCGGCCAAGCGCACTCAGATAGTGGTATTCGTGGCGAACCGGAACCATCCCGCCGGGCTGCACCATCGGGCCCCGGGGCGAAACACTGTCTTCGCTTGGCATTGTTGCGGACGGATTCGCACCGTACAATCCGGCCATGACGGGGCGGCACGCGGCTAAGGCGACCGATAATCTCGCGGTCAATCTGGCCGTGCTGGCAGGTGTGCCGCTTGGCCTGCTGGGATTGCTGGCCGGGATCATCTACCTGGCGGTCAGCATGCGGTTCACCAACCTGGACCTCGTGATCATCTGCGCATTCGCGTCTTTTGTGTGGATCATGAAGTTCATCGCCAAATGGCGAGAAGATAAGCGGTTTCCGCCGGTTGAGGCGTTCTGCCTGCTGGGGCCGGCTGTCGCCGTAGCCGACGCGCTCGTTCCGTCCTGGCGGTGGGTGCACTGGGCGGCGTATGCCGTCGTGAGCGTGCTCGGCATCATGCTGCTCAGGACTTGCGCCCAGCGCTGGCGGCAGCGCCGGACGGAGCGAGGGTAGCTGCCCCGCTCGGGCTGGCCCTCGGGGTGGGGTACGGCTGGCTGGCTGTTCCAGCTTTCTGCGTACTATTCGAAATTGTTCTCACGGGGGCGTGCGGCCAGCCCGTTCGGTCGATGGATTTTCGAATTTTGATGGGGAATTGGAGGTATCGGCCCGGAACTGCCAATGACAATGATAGGTCCGGGTAGCCGGGCCTATCATCTGGTGCATGCGGCCGACGGAATACCCGCCGCGGCGGGAAACCCGCGATTCCGGCACCGCACCGATTGGCCCCGCGATGACGACCCTGCGGTCGGTCATCGCCCGTCTCGCTTCGGTGGTGCGCTGCGCGGGCATCGCGTACGTCACGATCCAGATAGCCATCTGGCCCTCGTTCTACGCCCACGACCCCTGGCGCCTGGCCGGGCCCGTCGCGGCCGCCGCCTGGGCGGCGGTCGTCATCGTCTACCTGCGGCGGACCTGGGCCGCCCCGTTCTTCGCGGGCCTGGACTCGGCCGTCTACGTCGCGCTCGCGCTCACCGCCGAGGGCGGCGTGCCGCCCGCCGTCCGCGACCACGCCTACAGCTGGCTCGTCATCGCCATGTCCAGCCAGCTCATCGTGCCCGCCTGGTTCGCCCCCGGCGCCCTGGCGGTGCCGCTGGCGCTGGCCTCGCCGGCCGCCTACCTGATCGGCGTGGGACGGATGCCCGGTCCCGGCGGCCGGATGATGGCCATGGTCGCGGTCCTGCTGGTCCTGGTGGCGAGCGTGCACTTCTACGGCCGGCGGGCGCTGTACCGCCGGGCCGCCGCGGCCGACGCCGCCCTGGCCGAGGCGGACCAGGCCGCCGCCGGGCAGTACGTCATCCTGCGCCGGAACGTCGAACGCCGCGAGCACGAGCGCCTGCTGCACGACACGGTGCTCAACACCCTCACCGCGCTGGCCCGGTCACAGCCCGGCGACCGTGACGTGGCCGAGGTGGTAGCGCGGGCCCGGCATGACGTGGCCCTGATCGAGGCCGCGCTCGGCGACCCCGATCCGGGCGGAGGCCCGGTCGGCGACGGCGACCTGGTCCGCGGCGTCCGCGGGGTCGCGGCCGAGATGAGCGCCCGGGGCCTCGCCGTCCACCTCGAGGTGGACGGCGGCGTGCCCGCGGTTCCGGCGCCGGTCGTCACGGCGCTGGCGAACGCCACCCGGGAGGCGCTGTCCAACGTGGCCGCGCACGCCGGGACCGCCGCCGCCTGGGTGGAGGTCAGCCGCGTGGCGCCGGACGGGCAGGCCCCGGACGGTACGGCCGGAGCCCGGGTGACCGTGCGGGACCGGGGGACCGGGTTCGACCCGGCTCAGGTCGGCCAGGCCCGGCTGGGCCTGCGGCGGTCTATTACCGAACGGGTGGCCGACTGCGGCGGTCACGCCTCCGTGTGGTCGGTACCGGGCCAGGGTACCGTGGTCCGCATGTCCTGGCCCACGCCGCCCCGCGGCGATCACCGGGACGCCCTGGTCGGCGGGCCGGCAACGGGGGGGCCGCCGTGCTGAGCCACCACGAGGTGGTGCGCGATACCACCGAGACCGGGCTGGCCCGCCTGGTCGGCGCGATGGCGGTGGTCCTGCCGTCGGCCGCCCTGCTGCAGACGCTGGCCAGCCTGGGGGACTACCGTCAGCCCGCGGTGGCGGTCGTGGTCTGGGTCGCGCTGCTCGCGTCCGCGGCCTGGCTGCTGCCCCGGGCCCGGCTGGAGGGCCTGGCCCGGGGCGAGACGACCGCGGCGATCGGTATCGCGGTGGCCGCCGTGGCGGTGATCGGCTGGGAGCATCGGCCGCCGCGTGCCTCGGGCAGCATCGACCTCGCGGTCCTCGGCACGGTCTGGCTGCTCGCCCTGATCACGCTGAGCCAGCCGCCGTGGCTCTGGATCTCCGCCGCGCTGGGCGTCTTCGGCCTGCACGGCGCGCTGGTCCTGTGGTTCCAGGGCACGGGGGCGCCGAGCCTGGCTCAGCTCGAGGCGAGCGGCTACATCCTGGCCACTATCTTGACCGCGTTCGCCGCCCTGCGGCCCACCCTGGCGATGCACGCCCGGATCAGCGCGCGCCGGGCCGCGCTGGCCAGCCGGCTGGCCGCCGAGCACGCCGCGGCGGCCGCGGTCCTGGCGGACCGGAGGAGCAGGCTGGCCCGGCTCGAACTCGAGGCGCTCCCGCTGCTGCGTGACGTCGCCGAGGGCCGGCTCGACCCGGCGGACGCCGTGGTGCGGGACCAGTGCGCCCGGCACGCCGCCGCCCTGCGGCACTCGATCGCCGGCCGGGCGCCGGAGGCCAGCGCGGCGGCGGCCCTGCTCGGGCCCGCGCTGCGCGCCGCGCGGGCACGGGGGATGCTGGTGGACGTCCAGGTGATCGGCGATCCGGGCGGCCCGCCCGCGGACGTCGCCCGCGCGGTCCTGGCCGCGGTGGACGGCGCGCTCGGCGCGCTCCCGCCGCATCAGGTGACGCTCACCGTCATCGCCCCCGGCGTGGAGGTCGAGCTGTACCTGACCTACCGCGAGCCGGTGCCGGACACCATCGAGATCAGCTGGCGGGATCAGTTGACCGGGGAGGCCGGATGGCCGGCGTTATCGACATCGCGGCGGTGGACGATCATCCCATCATCCTGGACAGCATGCCCGGCTGGGTCGGCACGGGCGAGGAGGACATCCGGGTGGCCGGCACGGCGGCGACGGTGGCCGCGCTGCTGGCCGGGCCCGGGCGCGACGCCCACGTCGTCTTGCTCGACCTCGAGCTCGGCGACGGGACCACGGTCGAGCAGAACGTGGCCGCCATCCGCGCGGCGGGTCCGGCGGTGCTGGTCCTGTCGGCCTCCGACCGGCCGCTCGCCGTCCGGGCGGCGATGCGGGCGGGCGCGCTCGGCTACGTGCTGAAGAGCGAGCCGACGACCCGGATCCGGGCCGCGATCACCGAGGTCGCGGCGGGCCGGGACTGGATATCCCCCCGCCTGGCCTACATCCTCGCCACCGACGACGACCCGGGCCGCCCCGCGCTCAGCGAGCAGGAGCGGCGGGCCCTGCAGCTGTACGCCACCGGAATGCCGGCGAAATCCGTGGCCAGGAGGATGGCGATCAGCGACGAGACGGTGAAGCAGTACCTGCAGCGGGTCCGCCAGAAATACGCGAGAGCCGGACGGCCCGCGCCGACGAAATTGGAGTTGCACCGGCGGGCGGTCGAGGACGGCCTCATCTCCCCGCCTGAAGTAAACGGGGGCTACCATTGAACGCCCCGCAAAGGGGTATCATCGATCAGTCGAGGACGGGCACATCCCACCGTCTCCCTGGAGTCGCTATTCCCCCCCTATGCGGCCCTGGGGAACCAGGATGTACCCGTCCTCGGCTTTTTCGTTACCTGGGTATTTTACTTTTCCAGGACCGGTCGTGTCATGACCCCCATTGTGGGGTCAGGCCAATTGCAGTCGTTCGGTTCCGCAGCGTGACCAGGCCGGACGTGCGGCCTCGTCCGGCCGGGCGGCCCGCCGTCCGGCGCCGCGGCCCGCCGTCCGGCGCCGCGGCGCGGCCCGGCGCCGCGGGTCCCGCGGTTTCCCGGCCCGTCAGCTGGCGGCCCGGGCCGGGAAACGCTGACGACACCGGGCTTTTGTGCGGGCCGCCCGGCGAAATATGCCGCGCCCGGCCCGCCGATTTCACGCGCTCAGCCGCGGTTCCCGGGTGCGCTAATGGCAGGCGTCGGCGGCTCGATTTACCGTCAGCCGGGCGTGTGCTCAGCGTGAATACTACGTCGAGGTAACCCAGGTTCATAAGGGCTGGGCGTCGTCATAATTAATGACGAACGAATGTCGGCAAGCGCCGTTTCGCCGATTGTCAGTACCCGGAGCATCCCAGGTCAGGTGGGCTGTCACCATTGATCTCGTATGTGCTGCTTTACCGGGAAGGTCCGCGCAATACTACGGCAAGGTCGTCCTGTAATGCCGGCTATTACTTGCCGGTATCAATTCTCCGGGTTTCGCAAATGCAGGCGTCGGGTATGCACCGTCCGGCAATGATCAAAGGGTCGGCGGCAATCCCGGGTTTCGCACCGGAAATCAATCGATAACGGGTCATGACCGTTTTTCGTCCGGATCGGGAGCGGGCCGCTGGCTGACGGCGGATCTGGAGGTGCATGGCGATGTCGGTGGAGACTGAGCCGGTAATCACGGCCGGGGAACAGCTGAGCCTGAGCACGACGGCGGCGCGTAACCTGGCCACGACGACCAAGTCGGTCCCGCAGATGCAGGGGATCACGTCCCGCTGGCTGCTGAAGCTGCTGCCCTGGGTGGAGGCCTCGGGCGGTACGTACCGGGTCAACCGGCGGCTGTCGTACACGGTGGGGGACGGGGTGGTCACCTTCACCACCGCGGGGCGGGACATCCGGGTGATCCCGGCGGAACTGCGGGAACTGCCGCCGCTGCGGGACTTCGAGGACGAAGCGGTGCTCAGCGCGCTGGCCGGCCGGTTCGAGCGGCAGGACTTCGACGCGGGCCAGGTGATGGCGGAGTTCGGGCACCAGGCCGACCGGGTCTACCTGATCGCCCACGGCAAGGTGGAGAAGGTCGGCACCAGCAAGTACGGCAACCCGACGGTGCTGGGCGCGCTGGCCGACGGGCAGTACTTCGGCGAGCAGGTGCTGACCGAGGCTCGCGGCATCTGGGAGTTCACCGCCAAGGCGGTGACGCCGTGCACCGTGCTGTCGGTGTCCCGGCAGGCGTTCGAGGAGCTGACCGCGCAGAGCAGTGAGCTCCGGGAGCACCTGGACGGGCTGCGGAACCGCCCGGAGCGGCCGCAGGACGAGCACGGCGAGGCCGAGATCGCCATGGCGGCCGGGCATGAGGGAGAGCCGGAGCTGCCAGGGACGTTCGTCGACTACGAGTCGTCACCGCGGGAGTATGAGCTGTCGGTGGCGCAGACGGTGCTGCGGGTGCATTCCCGGGTGGCGGACCTGTACAACGAGCCGATGAACCAGGTCGAGCAGCAGCTGCGGCTCACGGTCGAGG
>JBEKJP010000144.1:0-18959 GCA_050011155.1 Streptosporangiaceae bacterium | reverse complement strand
CCGGCACCAGCGCGTCCAGCACGTCGTCGGCCAGGATCCGGCCCAGCGGCCGCTCCTGTTCATCGACCACCACCACCCACGAGTGCCGGGTTTCCGCCAGCCGTTCCGCGATCTCCTCCAGGCCCGCATCCGGGGTGACGGTCACCGGCCAGGGCGGCCCGATCAGGTCATCCACCGTCGCGCCGGCGTCGGCGAGGAACAGTTCGGTCATCGTCACGTCGTCTAGCAGCTGCCCGTCATCCCCGAGCACGAGGATGCCCGCCAAGTCCTCGGCGTGCTCCCGGTTCGCCCGCAGCCGGTCCCGGACAGCCATGATCGTCTCCGCCGGGGTCGCGGTGACCAGGACGGTGGTCATGATCCCGCGCGCGGTCCGCTCGCCGTAGCCCAGCAGCGTCGCCACCCGCTCGCGGGCCTCGGCGGGCATCGCCGCGAGCAGCTTCTCCTGCTCGCGAGGTTCCAGCTCGCGCAGCCCGTCGGCGGCCTCGTCCGGCTCCATCCGGCCCAGCAGCGCGGCCGCGTCCGCGGTGCCGGATTCGCGCAGCAACTGGACCAGCTCCTCGTCCTGCATCTCCTCCAGGGCGTCCGCCGCCTGTTCCGGTGTCACCCGGCCGCAGCCGCTGCAGGCCGTGCTCCGCCGTCCGCAAGGTGCCGCCCGGCCCGTGCTGCGAACCGAAGCTGGTGATGCTGGCCCAGTCGATGACCTTCTCCGGGGTCGGCCGGCTCCGGAACCGCGCCGGGCCGAGCCGCCGCACCAGGCTGTGGAACCCCACATCCACGCCGACCAGCTGCACTATCCCCGCCACCCGCGCCAGGTACAGGTCCGAGGCGCGGATAACCCGGGCGCCATCGGTATCGACCAGCTGATGATCGATGACGTCGCGCGCTAGCTCGACTTCGCCGGGACGGGGTGCGACGTCGCGCAGGTCCAGCCGCGCGGTGCGCAGCCGGATCCGGGCGCGGCCGAACTCATCCACCGTGTCGATCGGCAGCCACGCCCGGCGGCGGCCCACCCGCGCGATCAGCCCGGTCACCGGCGGATACGGCTGGCGGCTGTCCCACCGGGCGACAACGTCCGCCACCTGGCCGATCTGCTGGCCGGCCTGGTTGAGCACCGGCTTGCCGATCAGCCCGGCCAGGCTCACCAGCTCGCTCCGGACCTGCCGCAGCGCGGTCAGGCGCTCGACGCGCTGCTCATAGCGGGCCCGCAACGCCGACACCGAGGAGGCAGGTGGACGCACTGCCATGATCTCTCCCGAGGTAGTCGCCCCTTGCCGTTCCGCAGTCGGGGAAAGCTCCATGACCTCGCCGCGCTGCCGGTCAGCCTGCCCTGACGAGCCGACAGCATGCCACGAGCTGTGCTACATGCCAGATCCTTCCATCACCGAGCAGCACAACTCATACCGGGTCCCACCGGACAACGCCGGCCACCAGCAAGATCGCGCCGAGCTCGCCCACCGAGTGGTCGACCAGGTCCATCCGTCACAGACACTCACGGCCGCGGGCGCGGTCTGCTTGGCCGCCTTCTCCTCCGCTGGCAGGCTGTGGTCGTGAGTACCGACGAGACGCCTCTTGCCGTCTGGGGTAGCGGCGCGGCCGGATCCAAGGCCAGCCGGCGCCAGGACGTGGTTCTGCATACGGCTGGACCATGGAGCCGTTCGGTGGTGGCGCTGCTCAAGCACTTGGAGGCAGTCGGCTTCGAGGGCGCGCCTCGCCCGGTCGGTGACGGCTTCGACGCTGACGGCCGGGAAGCGATCACCTATATCCCCGGCACCACGCCGCACCCCAGAGCCTGGGATGACCAGGCCGTTAGCGCTATCGGAACCCTCCTGCGCCAGTTGCATGAAGCCACGGAATCCTTCCAGCCGCCTGCCGACGCGACCTGGCAGCCTTCGTTCGCCCGCCTCCTGCCCGGCGATCATCCGGTGATCGGTCACGGTGATCTGGGGCCATGGAACGTCGTCGCCCAGGGCGGCACCCCGGTCGCGTTCATCGACTGGGAGTTCGCCGGGCCAGTTGACGCCCTATGGGAGCTGGCGGAAACCGCGTGGCTGAACGCTCAGCTTCATGACGACGACATCGCAGAACGGGCCGGTCTCCCGTCCGCCGCCCAGCGCGGCCGGCAGGTCCGGCTTCTTCTCGACGCCTACGGTCTGCCGACGGCGGAACGGACCGGTTTCGTCGACCGGATGATCGAGTTGGCCGTGCATAGCGCCCGGTCCGAAGCCGTCCAGTACGGCGTTACCCCGGATACCGCGACCGCCGTGGATGCGTCCGGCTATCCGGTCCTGTGGGCCATTACCTGGCGTACCCGCAGCGCATCCTGGATGCTGCGAAACCGGCAGACTCTGGAGTGCGCCCTGACGTGAGCATTCCTTGATGAGCACGCGCACCGAGAGCAGCAGCAGCTGGCGGAACAGCTCACCGCAGATCCGGGTGGCCTGTTCGGGGACGAGATCAGCGATGCTGATCAGCTCATCACGATTCCCGTACTGTTCGCCTACGGGCGCGCCGACGTCCTCGTACCGCCGTCGCACGGTGAGTGGCTAGCAGCGAACGTTCGTACGGCGGCCGTCGTCGTCGTCGAACACGGCGGTCATCTGCCCAGTGATCCGGTGGCCGAAATCGCCGGCACTATGGCCTGGCTGCGGTACGGCGCGGTACCGGCCTGCTGACGAAGCTACGCTTCCGTCAGGGGCTAACGCATCGCCGTCCGGGAGACGCGATAGGCCAGCACGCTGTTCGCTATCGCGCCCGCGAGGGTCAGCAGCGCCCAGCCCCAGAGCCCGGTGGCCAGCAGGATGCCGGTCAGGGCAAGCAGCCAGGCGGTAACCAGCACGCGGATGATTATCACGGTACGTGGATGCCTGCGGTTGAAGCTCGTGCCCAGGTTCATGATGCTCTCCCACTACAGGATACGCCGCCCGGACCGCAATGCTTCAGTGATCATACAGCGACAGAAAGTGAAATTAGCTGGTAGCGACGGTGTGATGGATCGAGCCGCTGGGGGCGCAGGGCGTCAGCTGCGGACCCACAGGCCGTGCTGGCCGCGATCCGGGCCGAACCCCGCGGCCTGGGCGAAGGCGCTGCGGCGGCGAACTCGCGGCCGATGGTGAACGGATCATGCGCGTCGCTGCCGAAGCTGACCGCCTGGCCGCCCCCCTGGCGCCACCAGGTCGTCGCGGGCATCATCCCGCCGCCGGACGCTGTCTGGCGGCACCTGGTCACCCGGCCTGATCGTCGCGCACAACGACGCGACCACCCACAACGCCGCCTGGTATCAGGGCCGGCTCACCGGAGCGCTGATTCCTCTGGAATTGCACGGCCGTCGTTCCACGACCCGTTCCACGGTGGACGCGCTTGGGAGGTCAGTTCTCGTCGAAGAAGTCCTCGTCGACGCGCTTGATCACGTACGTCTGCTGGTCCTGGACGCCGATTGTGTCGTCCGGGCCTGTCACATGGCCTGACCTGCTAGGCCGGCTGCCTGGGAGTGACCGTGAGAGATCCCTCGTAGGCGCATCCAAGCCAGCAGCGTGGTACGCCGTAGTACGCTTGGAGCATGACATCCCCAAGCGGGCAGCCGACTGATATCAGCGTCCGCCAATTCGTGGCGGACTCTGGGGCCGTAACGCGCGGGCTGCGGCAAGGGCGCGCGTACACGCTCACTCTCAATGGTGAGCCGCTGGCAAAGATGATCCCGATCCAGCGGCGCCGGGCGGTCCCGAAGGAAGAAGTTCTTGCCATCTTCGCCACGGCACCGGTGGTGGACGTGGACGAGCTCCGTGCCGACCTGGATGAGGCCGTCAGCCAGGATCTGGGCGACCCATACGAAGGGACCGGCCTGTGACGGCGCACGACGCCGCCATCGTGGACACCAGCGTCATCGCTGCGCTCAAGCTTTTCGACCCGTCAGAGCTACCCGGCACGATCTTGATCACGGCTGTGACACTAGGCGAGTTGTCCTTCGGCCCGCACGCGACCGACGATCCGGCCAAGCGAGCCGGACGAGTGGCTGTGCTGCAGCATGTGGAGGCGACGTTCGACCCGCTCCCCTACGATCAGGGCGCGGCCAGGCTCTACGGCCAGATTTGCGCGGCGGTGCGTGCGGCGGGACGGGAGCCGCGCAAACGGGCCTCGGACCTGATGATCGCAGCGACGGCAGCCAGTAACCAGCTCCCGCTCTATACGGCTAACCCAGACGACTTCAAAGGCGTCGGGAGCTTCGTTGAGGTGATTGGCCTCCAAGCGCGGCCGAACGATCTCTGAGTGGAGCGGGTGACTGGAATCGAACCCGCACTATCAGCTTGGGAATCAAGCGGGAACGTCCGATGAGCGCTTTCTGGCCCGGTGCCATGGACGTCACTTCCTTCCTTGAGTCTGCGGTCCCGGCAGGCGAGATCAGTCGCGTCGGGCCGGGGTCACGAGCCGGCGGCCCATCCGTCGGGAACCGCGAACCACACCCCCTGAGCGGCGCTGCCTGCCCACCTGTACCCGGCCGGCGGCGACTCGGCCGGGATGCCATTGGCCAGGCGGATGGATGGCGAGGCTGACGCCTTCACCGGCACGGCTGACGTACTCGCCGATGATGAAGCGGCCGGCGATGAAGCGGCCGGCGCCTGCGGCTTGGCTGCCGAACCGCCGCAACTGCTGAGTGCGATCGCCACGGCGATGATCGCCGTGCCTGCCCAGATCGTCCTTGGTGTCCCCACGTGCCACCTCCGCTCACCCAAGCACGAGGCAGGGTATACGGAGAGCCGGTATCCCAAAGGCAATTCAGCCCATTATGCTCACCGATGCGCAGCCGGTAGCAGCCGGAGGCGCTGACAGCGGCACGCCAGTCCGCTACCACGACGTGGCAGCCCGCTCTGGGTAAATCCATCCGCCTTGGGCAGCGGTCCGGGGCCCTAGCAGGCCATATTCGCCGATTGTCCCAGCCGGGCCGCCTTGCGTGCGAAAATCCTGTCGAGCAGCCGACGCGCCATTACCGCCGGCAATACCGACTGAGGCGTGAGCTGGCCGAAGGACCGGGGAGGGTGGCATGGCGGACAGCACGTACGCGTTGCTGACTGATGGCGCCACGGTAGAGATCCGGCCAGCCCGGCCCGGCGACTTCGCGGCCGTCCGCGACATGCACGCCAAGATGTCCCCGGACAACCTCTACCTGCGTTTTTTTAGCATGAGCCCGTACGTGGCCGAGCAGGAGGCGCACCGGATATGCCGCGAGCCGGGGCCGGACCACGCGGCGCTGCTGGCCCTCCTGGACAGCGAGGTGGTCGGCTGCGGCAGCTACGACTGCATCGGTGTCGAGGCCCGGTCCGCGGAGGTCGCTTTCACGGTCGCTGACGACCTGCATCACCACGGCATCGGCATGCTGCTGCTTGAGCACCTGGTATCGCTGGCCCGTGGCCGCGGGATCAGCGCTTTCACGGCGGAGACGCTCAGCGATAACGCAGCCATGCTGCGGGTGTTCGCCGACGCCGGGCTGCAGGCGCAGCGCTCCCTGGTAGACGGCGTATACGACATAAAGTTTCCGCTGCCGACCGATGAGGCGGACGCCGCCCTGGGTACCTACCGGGATACGGTCGCCCTGCGCGAGCGGTCGGCCGACGTGGCCAGCATGCGGCCCGTGCTCACCCCGGCCTCGGTCGCGGTCGTCGGCGCGAGCAGGCGTCCCGGGGCGGTCGGGCGGGTCATCCTGCAGAACATCATCATCGGCGGTTTTGCCGGGCCGGTCTACCCGGTCAACCCATACGCGGTCGAGCTTGACGGCATCCGTTGCCTGCCGTCCGCGGCCGCGCTGCCCGACCACGTCGATCTGGCGGTCATCGCCGTGCCGGCTACCGCCGTGCTCGATACCGCCCGGGCCTGCGGGCAGCGAGGAGTCAAGGCCCTGGTGGTGATCGCGGCCGGGCTCAGCGGCCCGGCCCGCGCCGAACTGCTCGGAATCTGCCGCCGCCATGGCATGCGGATGGTCGGGCCGGCCAGTTTCGGCGTGGCCAGCCCCGGCAGCGGCCTGAACGCGACGTTCGCAGCCCGCCATCCGCAGGCGGGAATGGCCGGCCTGGCGCTGCAGTCCACCGGCGGAACCGGTTTCGTGCTGCTCGAGCACCTGTCCCGGCTGGGCGTGGGGATCTCCTCCCTGGTCTCCTTCGGTGACAAGGACGACGTGTCTGGAACCGACATGCTGCAGTGGTGGGAGTGTGACGAGCAGACCAAGCTGGCCCTGCTGTACCTGGAATCGATCGGGAACCCGCCTAAGTTCGCCCGCACCGCTCGCCGGGTCGGCCGCACCATGCCCGTGCTGACCGTGGACGTGGGCCGGTCCGCGACCGGCAAGCGCCTGACCGGGGCGCGCGCCACCAGGGCCGCTACCCCGCTGGTAACCAGGCGGGCACTGTTCGAGCAAAACGGCATCATCGCCGCCGCTGACCTCGGCGAACTTCTGGATGCCGCGGCGTTGCTTGCCACCCAGCCGGTACCCGCCGGGAACAGGATCGGCGTGGTGTCCAACACCCGCGGCGGCCTGGTGCTCGCCGCCGATGTGTGCGCCGACGCGGGCCTGCAGGTCGCCAGCCTGACCGAGGATACCCGGCGGGCGCTGCGGGATCTGCTCGGCCGTGAGGCCGTGGTAACCGGGCTGGTGGATACCACCGTGCTGGTCGCGCCCGGCCGCTTCCGCCGGTGCCTGGAACTGGTCGGTGCCGACCCGGGCGTCGACGTGGTGCTAGCGCTGACGGCCACCACCGCGGGCGGCGACCTGGTTCCCGAGGTGGCCGCCGCGCGACTGCCGGTGCCGATCGCCGCGGCGGTGATGGACCAGGTCGAAGTGGTCCGGCTGCTGCCGGGCCCTGACCCGGACTCCGCTCCGGTTCCGGCCTATGCCTATCCCAGGTCCGCGGCTCGCGCCCTCGGCCACGCCGCACGCTACGGCGGCTGGCGGTCGGCCCCGCCGGGACACGTGCCCGACCTGGACGGCCTGCGGCAGGAGCGGGCCGCGGAACTGGTGGCCGGCTTCCTCGCCCGGCCCTCCCGGGGTGGCTGGCTGACCCAGCAGGCCACCGCCGAGCTGCTCCGCTGCTACGGCGTCCCGCTGGCCGAGAGCATCTCGGCGGCCACCGAGGATGCCGCGCTCGCGGCGGCGGCTCGTTTCCCCGGTCCCGTCTCGCTCCGGGCCGACGTACCCGGCCCGCTGTATGCCAGCGACGACCGCGACATGCCGACCGGCCTGCACGGACCGGCCGAGGTCCGGCGCGGGTTCCGCGTGCTGCAGGAGACCTTCGGCCGCCGGCTGGCCGGCGTCATCGTTCAGCCGGTCGTCTCCGGCGTGGAGGTGACGATCGGCGTGCTGCACGAGCAGGTGGCCGGCCCGCTGGTGCTGTTCGGGGTGGGCCTAGCCGACCCCGAGCCGTCCGACCGCGCCGCCCGGCTCGCCCCGCTGACCGACGTCGACGCGGACGATCTGATCCGCTCGGTACCCGCCGCTTCGCACCTGACCGGGCGTCGCGGCGCCGGGCCCGCGGACCTGGCCGCGCTGCGGGACATGCTGCTCCGGGTCTCCCGGATGGTCGAGGACCTGCCGCAGATCGCCGAGCTCGAGCTGAGCCCCGTCATCGTCGGTCCGCACGGCGTCGAGGCCGTCGACGGCCGGATCCGCATCCAGGCCGCCGAACCCGCCGACGCCCACCTGCGCCAGCTGCCCTGACCCGCCAGCCCCGCGGCGGCCGGGTACCCGGCCGCCGAGCAGGACGGCCGCGCCAGGGGACCTTCGCCTCTTCCCGTCTTCACTGAACCCGCGTGCGATCCATGGGTGGCAAGAAATCCGCCGGATGAGGCACTGGCCCTACCGGGCGTGGCTCCGGCCAGGCCAGCAGAGATTCAGGAGATCTGAGCAGCATGAGCATCACGGAAGAGCCGGCCCACGAAATCGCCGGTCCATCGCAACAGGTCATCACCACCGCGGTTTCCCAGACGCCGCTGACACCGCTGTCGTTCCTGGAGCGATCAGCTCGCGTGTGGCCGGATAAGGTCGCCGTGATCTACGGCAGCCAGCGCCTCACCTACGCCGGATTCGCCGCCGAGGCGGTGCGGGTGGCCGGAGCACTCCGGGCCAGCGGGGTCAAATCCGGTGACCGGGTCGCCTACCTGATGCCGAATCTGCCCGAGATGCTGGTCGCCCATTTCGCGGTGCCGCTGGCCGGCGGGGTGCTTGTCCCCATAAATACTCGTCTTACGGCCGAGGAGGTCTCTTATATCCTGCGTCACTCGGGGGCGAAGATCTTGGTGACCGACGCCGAACTGCTCCCGGTGGCCGCGGCGGCCGCGGAAGGCATCGGCACGGTAACCCAACTGGTCGTGGCCGCAGATGCCGAAACCGGATCGGCCGGTCCGGATCTGACGGCCCGGCCCAGGCTGGTGAGCTACCCCGAGTTCCTGGCCGGCCAGACGGCTGATCCGCTGTCCTGGTCGGTCCCGGACGAGTTCGCTCCCATCGCGATCAACTACACCTCCGGCACCACCGGGAGCCCGAAGGGCGTGATCTACACCCACCGCGGCGCCTACCTGAACTCATATGCGCAGATCATCCATTCCCGGTACGACGAGAACAGCGTGTACCTGTGGACGTTGCCGATGTTCCACTGCAACGGCTGGTGCGCCCCGTGGGCGGTGACCGCCATCGGCGGCACGCACGTGTGCCTGCGCGAGGTGCGCGGCGAGGCGATCTGGCAGCAATTGCGCCAGCACGGCGTCACGCACCTCAACGCGGCGCCCACCGTGGTGAGCACCATCCTGACCGCGGCTACGGCCGGGCCGCTGACCCGGCCGGTCCTCATCACCACCGCCGGCGCGCCGCCCAGCCCCACCACGATCGCGGAGATGGAGCGGATGGGGTTCACGGTCGTGCACGTCTACGGGCTGACCGAGACCTACGGCCCGATCACCTTCAGCCAGTTCCAGCCCGGCTGGGCTGACCTGACCGTCGACCAGCGCGCCGCGCTGCAAGCACGCCAGGGCGTCGGCATGGTCACGGCCGGGGGCGTGCGCGTGGTGGACGAGCGGATGGCCGACGTTCCGGCCGACGGAGCGACGATGGGCGAGATCGTCATGCGCGGCAATACCGTCATGGCGGGCTACTACCTGGACCCGGAGGCCACCGCCGAGGCGTTCCGCGGCGGCTGGTTCCACAGCGGCGATCTAGGGGTCATGTATCCCGACGGGTACATCGAGTTGCGCGATCGCGCCAAAGACATCGTGATCTCCGGCGGGGAGAACATCTCCACCGTCGAGGTGGAACAGGCACTGATGAGTCACCCGTGCGTCCTGGAGGCGGCGGTCGTCGGAGCGCCGGACGAGAAGTGGGGCGAGCGGCCCAAGGCGTACGTGGTGCTGCGCGCAGGCACCAGCGCGACCCAGCAGGAGCTAATCGCGCATGTGAAGGTCAAGATCGCTGGCTACAAGGCGCCCCGCCAGGTCGTTATCACCATGGAGCTGCCGAAGACCTCGACGGGGAAAATCCAAAAATTTGTGCTGCGCGAAAAGGAATGGGCCGGTCACGACCAGCGCGTGAAAGGCTGAACCCCGAGGTAGGGCATCACCAGCCGATGGCAGAACCGGGAGCGACGTGAGTGCACAAGCGGGGACGAGTGCCTATGCGCTGCTGACCGACGGGACCACGATCGAGATCCGGCGCGCGCGGCCTGACGATTTCGATGCGGTGCGGGACATGCACGCCAAGATGTCGCCGCAAAATCTGTACCGGCGCTTCTTCGGCACGAGCTGGCTCGCGGCGGAGCAGGAGGGGCGCCGGATATGCCGCGAGCCCGGGCCGGACGGTGCCGCGCTACTGGCGGTGCTGGAGGGTCAGGTGGTCGGCTGTGGCAGCTACGAGCTAGTGGACAACGGCTCCCAGTCGGCGGAGATCGCCATGGCAGTTGCCGATAACATGCATAGCCGCGGTATCGGTACGCTGCTGCTGGAGCATCTGGTCTCGCTCGCCCGCGGCCGGGGAGTTCGCGCCTTCGAGGCGGAGACGCTCAGAGACAACGTACCCATGCTGCAGGTGTTCGCCGACGCCGGACTGCGGGCGCACCACGCCCTGGCGGACGGTGTGTATGAAATCAGCTTCCCGCTGCCAACCAGCAAAGACGACGTCAACCTCGACACCTACCGTGACGCGGTCGCCGAACGGGAGCGGTCGGCCTACGTAGCGAGCCTGCGGCACGTGCTGACCCCCGCCTCGATCGCCGTCATCGGCGCAAGCCGGCGCCCCAGGTCAGTCGGACGGGTCATCCTGCGGAACATAATCGGCGACGGCTTCGGCGGCCCGCTCTACGCGGTCAACCCGAGCGCTGCTGAACTAGACGGCATCCCCTGCGCGCCATCGGTGACTGCACTGCCCGAGCCGGTCGACCTGGCGGTCATCGCCGCCCCGCTGACTGCCGTCGTCACTATTGCCGAAGAGTGCGGACGACGGGGGGTCAAGGCCCTGGTGGTGACCACGTCGGGCTTGGACGGCGCGGCCAGGACCGAGTTGCTGGGCATCTGCCGCCGCCACGGCATGCGGCTGGTCGGGCCGACGAGTTTCGGCGTGGCCAACACGGCCGCGCATCTGGACGCGACGTTCGCGGTCCATCATCCTAGGCCGGGAAAGGCCGGCCTGGCGCTGCAGTCCGGCGGCGTCGGCATCGTCCTGCTCGAGCACTTGTCCCGGCTGGGCATCGGGATCTCCTCCTTCGTCTCCCTGGGAGACAAGGCTGACGTATCCGGTAACGACATGCTGATGTGGTGGAAGTCCGACGAGGCGACGAAGCTGGCGGTGCTATACCTGGATTCATTCGGGAACCCGCGCAAGTTCGCCCGGACGGCCCGGGCCGTCTGCCGCATCATGCCGGTCCTGACCGTGAACGTGGGCCGGTCCGCGGCCGGCCGGCGGCTGGCTAGAGCGCGTGCCGAGAAGGCCGCCTCGCAGCTCACCCGGCAGGCCCTGTTCGAGCAGGCTGGCCTGATCGCCACGGCCAATCTGGGCGAACTGCTGGACACGGTGGCGATGCTGGCAACACAGCCCGTGCCCGCCGGAAACAGGGTCGGCGTGGTGGCCAACACCCGAGGCGGCGGGATGCTCGCTGCCGACGCGTGCGGCGACGCGGGCCTGCAGGTCGCCATCCTGGCCGAGGACACCCGGCGAGCGCTCCGGGACCTGCTCCCGTCCGTGGCCGCGGTGGCCGGGCCGGTCGATACCACCGCGGGCGTCGCCCCCGGCCTGTTCCGCCGGTGCCTGGAGTTGGTCGGCGCCGACCCGGGCGTCGACGCGGTCCTGGCGGTGACGGCCACCACCGCGACCAGCGACCTGGTTTCCGAGGTGCACTCCACGCGGCTGCCGGTGCCGCTTGCCGCCTCGGTGATGGACCAGATCGAAGCGGTCCGGCTGCTGTCGGGCCCGGATGAGAACTCCCCCGCCGTCCCCGCCTATGCCTATCCCGAGTCCGCCGCCCGCGCCCTGGGCCACGCCGCACGCTACGGCATCTGGCGGGCGGCACCGCACGGAAGCGCTCCTGAACTGGAGGGCCTGCGCCGGGACCAGGCCAGGAAGCTGGTGACCGGCTTTCTGGCTGGTTCGCCGAGAGGCGGCTGGCTGTCCGACGAACAGACCACCGAGCTACTCGGCTGCTATGGCGTCCGGCTGGCCGACCATGTCGCGGTAACCACCGAGGAAGCCGCCTTGGCAGCGGCGGCCCGGTTCGGCAGCCCCGTGGCAGTCAAGGCGAACGTGCCCGGCCTGGTGCGCAGGAGCCAGACGGGCGCTGTCCTTCTTGGCCTGGATGGTGCGGAGGAAGTCCGGCGCGGGTTCCGCACGCTCCGGCGGACGTTCGGCAACCGGCTGGCCGGCGTCATCGTCCAGCCGATGATCACCGGCGAGGTGAAGGTCAAGATCAACGTGCTTGAGGAGGAGGTGCTCGGCCCGCTCGTGCTGTTTGGGCTGGCCGGAGCCGCTGCCGACGTCCTCGGAGATCGCGCCGCCCGGCTCGCTCCGCTAACCGAAGCCGACGCCGACGACCTGATCCGCCCGGTGGGTGCCGCCTGGATCCTGCTCGGCCGTCACGGCGCGTCCGGCGCCGACCTTACCTCGGTCAAGAACGTGCTGCTGCGGGTCTCCCAGCTAGCCGATGATCTCGCGCAGATCGCCGAGCTGGAGCTCAACCCGATCGTCGCCCTTGCCAATCGCGCCGAGGTGCTCGACGCTCGAGTTCGTATCCGGGCCGCCGACCCGGTGGACGCCTACCTGCGTCAACTGCGCTGACATACGGTGATCCAGTCAGGCCGGCGCGGGTCATGATCTCTGCGGCGATTGCATCCAGCGAGGCGCGGATGAGCTGGATAGATCCAGCTCGCGGCCGAAGCCGCTGCTGATGCCGGTGATGAGCCAGGTTCGTGTGGTCATGTCGTTTCCTTCTCGGGCGCGGGGGCGACCTCGTTGATGGCGGCGAGGGCGTTGAGGGTGCGGGGGTAGCCGATGAACGGCAGCAGGACGGTGATGACGCCGATCAGGTCCGGCCGGCTGTTGCCGACGTTGAGGTTGGCCGCCACGTGGCCCTTGACCTGGGGGTCGCATCCGCCGAGGGACACGAGCATGGCGAGGGTGAGCAGCTCGCGCACCGGCACGCCGATCCCGGTGCGGGCGACGTGATCGCCGAAGCAGTTGGCGGACAGGAATTCCTGGAAGTGCATGTCGTCGGCGGCCGCGGATGCGTACATGCGCTGCACGCGGTCCGCTCCGACGATCTGCTCCTGCACCGCGCGGCCCCGCTCGGCGCGGGTGGCTTGTGTAGTGGCGGACTGCCCGTCGAGCGGCAGCTCGATGCCGCGCTCGGCGAGGACGTCGTTGGTGGCGTGGATGAAATCGAAGGCCTTGCCCATGCCGACGTAGGGGACGGCCTGGTAGACGATCTCCTTGGCCTCGGCGGGAGTGACCCCGGTGTTAAGGGCGGCGCCGAGCATGACCCGGTACTCGCTCAGCGCCTGGCTGCCGATGAGGGCCGCGAGCTGCACCATGAGCCGGGTCCTGGTGTCGAGGCTGGTGTGCCGGAGCGTCTCGTCGAAGGCGAAGTTGTCGAAGATCTCGATCAGCTCGGGATCGGTAACCTTCAGGGTCGAGACATGGCCGGGGAATAGCTCGTCGTGGTTCTTCTGCGCGGTCTCGCTGATAGCCACTGGGCCTACCTTTCCTCAGCTTGCGGGACGAGGCGGACGGTCACGCGGTGAGCGCCGGGACCGGTGACGGACCCGACGATACGGATGTACAGGTCATTTCCGGCGCGGACGACCCATATCGTCACGAACGGGCGGAGGTTTCCGTCCGGGCGGCGGGACGCGAGCTGGAGCTCTTCGGACGCGCCGATGCTGTGCAGGTCGTGCGGTGACCAGGTGGCCGTCTGGTTCGTTGCTGCCATCACAGCGCTCCGATCCGGATCAGGGACTTGATGGCTCGCCGTTCGTCCATGGCCTTGTAGGCGTCGGCGATGTGGTCCAGGCCGGTCTCGTAGTCGAAGACCAGGCCGGGGTTGATGGTGCCGTCGAGGACGTCGCCGAGCAGCTCGGGGATGTAGATCCGGGCCGGGGCCGGTCCGCCCCGCCAGCCGGTGTTGCGGAAGAACGCCTGCGCGAACGGCGGCTGGCCGTGCGGGACCCCGACGATGCCCACGACCGAGCCGGGCCGGGCGGCGGCGAACGCGGTCGCGATGGACTGGGCGGTGCCGACGCACTCCAGCACCGCGTCGGCGCCGATGCCGCCGGTGAGCTCGAGCACGGCCTGGCTGGCTTCCTCGCCGCGGGTCTCGACGATGTCGGTGGCGCCGAACTCGCGGGCGATCGTCTGCCGGTCCGGGTGGCGGCTCAGCGCGATGATGCGCCCGGCGCCGAGCCGCCGAGCGGCCAGGACTGCGCACAGGCCGACGGCTCCGCTGTAGATGAACGGGGCGACCACCAGGTCACCGACGCGGACATCATGCACGTCGGCGCCGGCCTGCTCGACGACGCCGATGAACTCGTGCCCGATCGATCCGGCCGCGTGCGGAGACCGCGTCGGTCGGCTCCTGGATGACCGGATCGGGCCGCTCGCCCACCTCGACCGCTCCCGGCCCCTTGAATATCGCAGCTCGCATAGCTGATTCGGCTCCTTGACCTTCGATATCTCTACTGGCTCGGTTCCAGGCAACCACCGGCAGGGTGATCCGGGGAGGGCCGGTCGTTCGGGGTACCGGCAGTACCCCCTTCACCGGACGGCCCGGATTATGCAGGCATGTTCGCTCGCGCGACCAGCTCCCGGCCAGCTGTCATCCGCTCTCGAAGGACCGTGCTTAGTCGCTGTCCGCGGCGGCGGCCCGGTCGGGAGTAGCGGCCCAGGAGGCCAGGACCTTAGGCTACGGCCGCGCCGAACCGTCTGGGGGCCCATGCCATTCCGGCTGCTGATGCGGGCCGGAGATTCGGCTCGGTGATCCTGCTGCGGGGCAGCGGAGGGAACGCGGTCAGAACTGCCTCGACGAAGGCCTCCCGGCGGGCCCGGTGCTCGGGGGTGGCGCGGTGCACGCCGTGCAGCAGTTCAGAGGCGGTGATGGCGGCGATCCCGGCTTCTTCGTCCGGCCCGAGCCGCTCTTCCAGGCGCCTGCTCACCTCGGCCATGGCCCCTCCCGGCGGCAGGCGCCGGACGGCGCGCTCGAGGTCGATGAAGACGACAGCCGGTGGAAGTCATCCAGGATCAGGGTGACCTCGCCCTGGCCGTCCAGCTCGTTGACTAAGCGCGGCAGAACCACGTCAACAACCGGTGCCACGCCCGTACGGGCCGATACCGCGCTGGCGATGGCGGGGCTCGCGCGGCGGAGCGCCTCGATCGCATAAGACCACAGCACCATAGGGTCGTTGTCGCCCTCGTCCAGCGTCAGCCACGCGGCCGGTTTCCGCGCCGCCTCGGCCTCGCGCCATGCCGCCAGCAGGGTAGTCTTCCCGAAGCCCGCCGGACAGGCAACGAGAGTAAGCCTGCGGTCCGACCCGCTTCGAAGACGTTCCAGCAGCCGCTCGCGCGGAATCGTCTCCTCGCGCACGGGCGGCGGATGCAGTTTCATTCCGACCAGGACCGGCCGCCCTGCGCCTTCCTGCCGTGCCCCGTTGTCAGCCGCGCCGTCCATCACAGAAGACCCTCTGGCAGTCCTGCCTGGCGCAGCCGCCATCCGGGTGCCTGCAGTTCGCCGGTCATCCCATCACGCCGCCCTAACTTACGGGGCGCCGTGGGCTCATACACGAATGGTCGGCCATCACCTGCATCTGCTCCTAGTGGCGCAAATTCCCACCGCCGCGGTCCAGAGCAGCGACTCACGTACGGGCCATCTCCTCCTCATTCGAGGCTGGGGGTGCTAGCCGTCAAAGGCATCACCCGTTCGGGATGACCGCGGCGTGTCTGTGATGTGACGCATACCCCTGGTAATCGCATGGGTGTCGAATCCAGCGCGATGCCAGGAGCCTGGCGTGCCGTTCTACCCTGCCGCCGATGACCATGTCCAGCCAGCCCCAGCCACCGGAGCGGTGAGACCAGGACTGAGACCGGCGCGGCCCTCCGCCCTAAAGGTTTCAAGAGCGTCCGTGGTTCGCGACCGATTGCAGCTCGTTCGTACCCGATGTGAACCAGGGACTTTGGTCCCTGGAGCATCGAAACGATCCGGGATAGACATGGAAGTGATTGGTGAAATGAGGGATCGCCGGTGAATCCCGGGGGACGTGCCCGGCCCGGTCTACCTCCGCCAGATCCCTCGGCGTGGACGAGGTGAGGTTCGAGGTGCTTGACATCCACGTCCGCCAGTTCGACTTTCGGAGTTTTGATGATTGAAGGCATGTCGCGGGACGAGATCCGCGAATCCCTGCCCGAAGGCTTCTGCCACGACTGCTGGCAGCAGTCCCTGGAGCGGGTCCCGAAGTTCGGCACCGACCCGGACAAGGACTACCACGACGTCTTCTACGTGACGCACATCTGGGACGGAATCTGACGCTCTCACGCCCGGTCTGCCCGGAGATCTACGAAGGAGGCCAAGACAATGGCTAGCACCTCCGGCCAGGAAGAGTTCCTGGCCGTCATCCGTAAAAGCCAGGAGGCCGTGGTCGCCATGGTCAGGAACCTGGCCGGAACTGTCAAGACAGCCAGCCCGAAGCTGGCGTCCGTTTACGCGCCGCTCACGGACAATCTTCCCAAGCCGCCGTCCGTCAGTGTGCCCTTCGCGGATAAGCTGCCCGGGCCAGAGGACGCCGTGGCCCGCGCCTACGAATTCGGCGAGCAACTGCTTGCCAGCCAGCGGAAGTTCGCCGAGGACCTGCTGAAGGCGAAGCCAGAGGGCGCCGTGGCCAGCACATACGACTTCGCCGAGCAGTTGCTTGCCAGCCAGCGGAAGTTCGCCGAGGACCTGCTGAAGGCGGCGGCGCCGCTAGTACCTGGCCGCGCCGAGAGCCCGCCGACGACCGAGACCTACAAGCCAGGCCAGGTCGTTCCCCGCGACGGCACTGTCGAATGCGCGCGGCACCACGATGTCCAAGACCACGTCAAAGCCGGTACCCGATTCGCGCCGTGCTCTCATCATCATGAGCACAGCGAGGGCTGTACCTGGCAATACGTCTAGGGCGTGACAGAACTCGATGCAGGGCACCGTCCCCTCTGCGCGATCGCTCCTGGTTCTGGTCAGCTCGGCTCCGTCGCCGCGCCCGTCATCTATCTAGAGCGCCAACGTCCGAACGCCCCGCACTTTCCCGAGCGACGCTGCACGTAAGCTGCACGGAGCTCGCTTCGCCGCGGAGGTGGTCGTGACTAGCAACCCAGAGACACTACCTGATAGCGCCGACCTGGGCGGCCCTTGCACAAATCCGTGCACAGCTCAATCCGGTTCCAGTTGAACGGCCGGGCGGTCTGGTTGTAGCGGTCCACGAACGCGAGCAGGGTGCCGGCGAGTTCCTCCAGGCCGACGAAGTCGCTGGAACGGCAGCGGATCCGCAAGCGCATCGTGTGGATGCACGGGCAGCATCCAAGAGCCGTGAGCCGGCCTCGGCGCTGGCTGTGAACGAACCCGGCTTGGGCTCATCTGCCGACGGCAAGGGCGAGGAGGGTATTGACCGCAGTTTCGAACGGACGGGTACTCCGTTGCACCTGGGCGAGCAGGAGTCCTCCCTGGAGCGTGGCGAGCAGGGTAGTGGCGAGGTCGTCCGGGTCGATGCCGGGCGGGAGTTTCCCGTCGGCATGAAGGGACCTGAGTGCATCGCCGATGACGGCTGCCCACTGATCGAACCCTGCCGCGATGAGAGCTCGGGCCTCGGGGTCACTCTCAGCGAGCTGGCCGCCGAGCGAGCCAAGCGGGCAGCCGCCCTTTGCTTCGGTGAGCTTCGCCGCGGTGATCACCATGTTCCGCCAGGCTTCGATTCCGTTCGCGCTGCTGAGCACACGCCTCTGGTGAGTGACGATGGTGTCGGCCTGGTAGTCGATGACCGCCTGCACGAGGTCGTTCTTGTCGGGGAAGTAGTGGTACATCTGAGAGCCGCTGACTTCTGCCGCCACCTTGACGTCTTCCAAGGTGGTGCCCGCCACCCCGCGCTCGTGGATCAGGGCGGCGGCCTCCTCCACTATTCGCGCCCGGGTGCGCGCTCCCTTGGCGGTAAGCCTCGGCCGGTCACTCGTCTCATTGACCATGCGCCAATCTTAGCAGAATTCTGAGTTTGACAACCCAGTACCGACCTGCCAGAGTGAGTCGCACCACCCATTCTGCAGCGAGGACGACATCGCATGACTGACCTAGAGGGCAAGACAGCTCTGGTTACGGGCTCGACGAGCGGGATCGGCAGGGCTACGGCCACCGCCTTGGCCGCCCGCGGCGCACACGTACTGGTAGTCGGGCGCAACGAGCAGCGAGCCAAGGACGTGGTCGCCGAGATCGAGGGCAGCGGCGGCAGCGCGACGTTCCGGCTCACTACTCTGAGCGACCTCGAATCGGCCCGGGAGCTGGTCGAGTGGGCCACTGAGGCAGGCGGCGGCCACGTCGACATCCTCATCAACAACGCTGGCGTCGCCTCGCTCGGACCAAGCAACGCAGCCACCGAAGCAGAGTTCGACGAGACCTTTGCGGTCAACGTCAAGGTTCCGTTCTTCCTCGTCGCGTCCTTGGCGCCGGCCATGGCCGAACGCGGATGGGGCTCGATCGTCAACGTCTCCACCATGGTCGCCAGCTTCGGGCAGGCAGGCATGGCTCTGTACGGCGCGAGCCGGGCGGCTCTCGAACTGCTGACAAAGGCCTGGGCCGCCGAATACGGCCCGCGTGGTGTCCGGGTCAACGCCGTCGCCCCCGGCCCGACGCGCACGCGGATGATGGAAGCAGTCCCCGACGAGATGGTGAGTCAGCTCGCAGCGCTGGCACCAGCAGGCCGCGTAGCTGAGCCTGAGGAACTTGCTGCGGCGATCGTCTTCCTCGCCAGTGACGATGCCAGCTTCGTCCACGGCGTCACGCTTGCGGTCGATGGAGGCCGAGTTGCGACGTAACGTCCGTCGGCGGTGGCGCTCTGGCATGCACGACTTATCCGATCGGAGAAGCGTATGAGCAAGTTCGACGCCCAGTTTGCCGGAAGGCTAGACGGACAGACCGTCTTGGTCACCGGCACCACCAAGGGCGGTATCGGCCATGAGACAGCCCAGGGCATTGGGAACAGTGGAGCGACTGTGCTGGTACACGCCCGCGGTGCCGACCACGCCCGCCGCGCTGTCGACCTGCTGGTCACCAACGGCAACGGCAACGGCCAATACCTGGCCGTAGCCGGAGACCTCGGATCTCTAGACGGTGTTCGGAAACTGGTCCACGCTGTACACGAGGCCGCGCCGAAGGGACTCAACGGACTGGTCAACAACGCCGGCGCCGCGTTCGCCAATAGGGCACTCTCACCTGACGGGTACG
>JBEKJP010000143.1:0-19035 GCA_050011155.1 Streptosporangiaceae bacterium | reverse complement strand
CGTTGTACAGCATCTCGGCGTCGTCGACGAGCACCACGTACCGCTCCAGCGGGTTGAGCGTCGCCCGCAGGAAGTCGACGTCGATCTCCGCCCCGAGCACCGCGAGCACCCCCGGCGTGCCTTCCAGCGACCGCAACGGGGACCGCCGCGGCGCGATCACCAGCACCGGCGTCTGCTGGGCGAGCAGCGAACGCGCCATCGTGACCAGCGTGGTGGACCGTCCGCTGCGCGGCGGGCCGGCCACCACCAGGCCCGGCCCTTCCTCGGCGATGTCGATGCCCTGCGGCGCCAGCTCGTCCCCGCCGGCGCCGACCATCGCCCACAGCCGCGACGGCGGGGCGAAGTCCGGGTCGAGCCGGTAGGTCTCGGCCACGGTGACCCGGACCGGCAGCGCGTCGACCCGCAGCGGGCGGTGCTCCCTGGGCAGCCGCCCGTAGCGCGAGCGCGCCGACGCGGCGATCCGCCGCAGCGCGCCCACCTGCGCGAGCCCGGTCGGATCGGGGTCGAGCAGCGCGACCTGGGCCTCGAGCGGGTTCGGCTTGGCACTGAACATGAGCCGCCCGTCGGGCTGGTGCGCGGGCAGCGCGCGCTCCCTGATCTCGGCGAACGAGGAGTCGCTGCGGTCGGTCAGCCGGAAGATCATCCGGTGGCCGAACACGGTGCCGATCTGGCCGAGTAGCGCCGCCCGGTCGGTGGTGACGACGGCGCGCAGCCCGACCGCGCTGCCCTCGCGGAGCACCTGGAGCAGGGTATCGACCAGGCGCCCCATGTCGTACTCGCCGAACGCGGCGTAGTACCCCTCCCACCAGTCGAGCAGCAGCAGCATCCACGGCAGCCGCGCCTCGCCCGAGGTCGCGGCGCGCTGCTCGGCCAGCCCGGCGAACCCCTGCCCGGCGAGCACTTGCTGGCGCCGCGCGATCTCGTTGCGGAGCTTGCTGAGCAGCCGCTCCACCCGGTCGACCTGCTCCCGGGCCACCACCGCGCCGCAGTGCGGGAGCTCGCTCACCGGCAGCAGCGCGCCGGCCCCGCAGTCGATCCCGTAGATGTGCACGTCAGCCGGGGACACCCGGGCGGCCACCGCGCCGGCCAGCGTGCGCAGCAGGCTGGAGCGCCCGGTGCGGGCCGCGCCGGCCACCACCGTGTGCCCGGCGGACGGGAAGTCCAGGGTCAGCGGCGCGCGGGCCTGCCGGTGCGGCAGGTCGGTGAGCCCGTAGGGGATCGGCGGGATCTCGGCGTTCCCGGCGGCAGTAACCGAGGTAGGCACAGAGGCAGTAACCGAGGCAGATCCAGCGGCGGGCAGCTCGCCCAGCGTGATCAGCTCGGGCAGCGGCTCCAGCCACGGCCGGCGCTGCGGGCCGAGGCCGGCCTTGACGTTGGCGGTGGCGATCGCGTCGACCAGCGCCGACAGGTCGGTCTCCATCGTCTCGGCGTCGGATCCGGGCGCCCGGGCCGGAGCGGGCATCGACCGGCCCAGGCTCTTCCACGGGACCGGGACGATCTGGGCGCTGGCCGTGACCGGCCCGCTGCCGGGCCGCCGGCCGCCGATGCGGGCCGTCTGCACGGCGACCAGGTTCGACGCGCCCGACCGCACGTAGCACCGGCCGGGCGTGGATTTCGAGATGCGCGCGGAGTCGGGGGCGTCGATGACGTCGGCCGACTCGTCGGTGCTGGTGACCCGCAGCGCGATCCGCAGGTTCGTGTTGGCCCGGATGTCGGCGCTGACCACGCCGGCCGGGCGCTGGGTGGCCAGGATCAGGTGCACGCCGAGCGAGCGGCCCCGCCGGGCGATGTCGATCAGCCCGTCGACGAAGTCGGGCAACTCCGCGACCATGGCCGCGAACTCGTCGATCACCAGCACGAGCCGCGGCATCGGCTCCAGGTTCAGCTCGGGCCGCAGCCGCTTGGTGTCCCAGTAGTCCTCGATGTCCTTGGCCCCGGAGTGCAGCAGCATCTCCTCGCGCCGCTTGAGCTCGGCGCCGAGCGAGTCGAGCGCGCGCACGGTCAGGTGGCCGTCGAGGTCGCTGACCATGCCGACGGTGTGCGGCAGCCGGGCGCAGTCCTTGAACGCGCTCCCGCCCTTGTAGTCGATGAGCACGAACGTCATCGCGTCCGGCCGGTTGGCCACGCACAGCACGGCGATGATCGTCTGCAGCAGCTCGGACTTACCGGCTCCGGTGGTGCCCGCGATCAGGCCGTGCGGGCCGTCGGCGGACAGGTCCAGGATGAAAGGCCCGTCGGCGCTGACGCCGATCGGGATCTTGGTCGTCCGGCCGCGCTTCTGCCACGCCGTCAGCACCAGGTCGGGGTGCGGGTCCGGCATGTGGATCAGGTCGAGCAGCCGGGCCGAGTCCGGGATCGCGGAGTCGGCGTCATCCCGGCTGACGTCGCGGACCGGCGCGAGGGCCCGGGCCACCCGGTCGGCCCAGCCCACCGAGACCTGGTCGGCGAGCATGGCCGGGCCGCCCTGGCCGAACGGCCCGCCGTGGCCCCGGATCAGGAACGGCCGCACCGGCGACGGCGCGGCGCCGTGCGACGCCACCGTCCAGCCGCCGGGGCCGGTCCGCACGCCGTGGTGGTCGCCGTTCCCCTGCCCGGGGATGTCCCAGGACAGCACCGCCGCGCACTCCTCCGGCAGCACCCGGGCCGACTCGTCGATGCAGACCGCGTAGACGCCGGTCTTCCTGGCGTTGGCGAGCAGCTGCGGCATGCCGGGGATCCGGCGCAGCTGCCGCGCCCCGTCCAGCACGACCAGGATCTTCGGTCCCAGGTCGCTGCTCGCCACCGGCTCGGCCGAAGACCCGGCGCCCAAGCCGCCGCCCGGGTCCTGCCCCGCGGGCACCCGCGCCAGCCGCGCGGTGACCTCGGCCACCAGTTCCGTCACCCGCCTCGCGGCCGAGTCCAGGTCGGCGCCGACGAGCGCGACGCAATCCTCGGCGCCGCGCGGCGCGCAGTGCGGCAGCCAGCGCACCCAGTTCCAGTGCGGGCCCACCGCGGGATCGGCGGCCAGCACCACGATGGACAGGTCGCGCGGGCTGTGCAGGACCGCGGCCTGGGTGACCATCCAGCGGGCCAGGGCCCGGGACGCGTCCACCGGACCGGCCAGGCCGACCACGCCCAGCTTGGCCAGCGACATCGATACCGGCACGCAGAACGAGGTCGGCACGGCGGGCAGCTTGGACCCAGAAACTCCCTTTTCCGCCGGGATGAGCTGGATCATGGCGGGCCCGTCGAACAGGCCGACCCGCATCCGCAGCGTGTCGGGGTCGTCGGCGCGGCGCTCCCACAGCCGGCGCCGGGGCCCGGTAGCGGTAAGCAGGACCTGCGCCGGGTCCATGGCGTCCTCGCGACGTTTGGCCTCGTCGGCCGCCTTGGCCTGCTCCAGCTTGGTTTCCACCTCGGCCAGCTGGGCGGTGTAGGCGCGCAGCTTGCGCCGCTGCGACCCGCCGCGCTGCTTGGAGCCGCCGAGCCAGTTGCCCAGCACCATGACCGGGGTCATCAGCATGAACAGCAGGTACAGCCACTGTCTGGTGATGAACACCATGACGCCGCCCATGATCACCGGGACCACGGCCGACACCAGCAGGCCGGTGCCGCCGCCGTGCCCCTTCTTCGGCTCGGCGGGCACCGCGATCTTCACCGGCTGCAGGTCCGGCCGGAACCGCGGCGGCCGGTGATAGGCCAGGCCGGTGCCGGCCGGGGAAAGGTGCGCGTCGGGGGCCTCGGGCCGCATCAACTGCAGCACCGCGGTGGACACGCGAAGCACGCTGCCGAACGGCCAGGCGCGCGCCTCACTCACCGGCTTTCCGTCCAGCGTGAGCTGCGGCCCCTCGGGCGCGGCCGGATCCAGCGACGGCACGTTCAGCCCCCACGCCACCGTGACGGTGGCCGCGTGGGCGGGTACCCCGGGTGACTGCAGCCGTACCTGGCAGCCGGGTCCGGAGCCGATCGTGGTGACACCGGGGCCGAGCCGGTGCACGGTGCCGGCGTCGGGGCCGCCGATGACCCTGAGCTCGGCCACCCCGCCCGGCTCGGCCAGCGAGGTGGCGGCCGAGGCGCCCGCCAGCGTGGTGACCACGGCCCCGTCTCGCAGCGCGCGGGCAGCCGGGGTGTCCGGGGCGATCTGCTGCCCGCCGGCCCACAGCACGGGTCCGCGCGGGGCCAGCCGGGCGCCCGCGGCCGCGGCCCGCGGGTGCATGATGACCGAAGCCAGGTGCTCCTGGGGAGCGAACGCGTCGGCCAGCGCCTCGGCTACCTGCCCGGCCGTCGCGCCGTCGTCGCCGCTGATGATCACGTCCGCGGGCCCCCGCGGCGTCAGAGCGGTCAGCGCGATCCGCATCTATTCCTCCTGTCCCGCTCGCCTCCGGGCGCCCGCAGTCGGTGTCTTCCCTCCTCGCTCGTCGCAAGCTCCTCGCTCGTCAGTCCAGACACCGACGCGCCCTTCGGCTCGCGGGACGCAGGGCGGCAGAGGGGCGATCGCGGCATCCCCGGCCCGTTCCGTCGCAAGTGGCGCTATGTTATCCAATTTCACCTTCCGCCTCCTGGCGTATGGCCTGTCTGGGACCATGGGACACAGTTGATCTTGCTGTGAACTGCGTTATGTCCGTTGTTCTTATGTGATGAGCGTTAAGTCTGATTTGACTGTTACTCACGGTTGTCGCACGTGTTGGTACAGCTCATTAGTGATTACGGTTCTTTAATATGTGGGGTATGGGGCGGTGTTGTCACGATATGTTCGGCCGGACGGTTGGGGGCGACATAGCAGCGACATAGCGGGCCCGTTCGCCGAGGTGACACGGGTGCGCTCAGCACGGGAGACCGCGATTTCATGGTGAGCGACAGGGGCACGCTACCGCGCGGTGCGGTGGCCGATCAGCAGGGCTCGTGGGCGGAACCGACCGCTCCCGGCGGGCGCCGGATGCCGAGCACGCCGCGTGAGCGCAAGCCGGCCCTGGCCGCGCTGGCCGTCCTGCTCGTGGCCCTGGGCGCCGCCGCCGCCGGCTACCTGGTCATCAACGCCGGGCACCGGGTGGGCGCGGTGGAGATCACCGCCGAAGTGGGTCAGGGCCAGCAGATCCCGGCCTCGGCCATCAAGGAAGTCCAGATCAACGCCGACACCGGCGTGTCCTACGTGGCGTGGCAGTTCGCGAACCGGGTGACCGGCGTCTTCGCCGCGGTCCAGATACCGGCCGGAACCCTGCTCACGCCGAGCATGACCACGGCCACCAGCAACCTCACCGCGGGCAAGGTGGAGGTCGGGCTGTCCCTCAAGCCCGGTCAGGCTCCCACCGACCTGCTGATCGGCCAGACCGTGCGGGCCTTCCCGGTCGGCACCGGCAGCGGCTGTTCCAGCGGGGGTAACGGGGCCAATGGAACCGGGACCGGGGCCGGAACGGGGACCGGTACCGGCGCCGCCGTCACTCCGGGCGAGCCGATCACCACCGGCACCATCGTCAGCGTGTCCGGCAACACGGCGACCAACGGCAGCACCGCCGCGGTCACGCTCGCCGTCCCGGAAACCGACGCGGGCATCCTGGCCTGCTACGCCTCGGCCGGCGACGTGGCCATCGCGCTGACCCCCGGGTCGGGTTGAGCATGGCGCTGATCGCTATCGCGTCCGACAAGGGAGCGCCAGGTGTCACGACAGCGGCACTGGCGCTCGCCGCTGTGTGGCCGCGGCCGGTCCTGCTGGCCGAGTGCGACCAGGCCGGCGGGGATCTGGTCTACCGGTTCCCCGCGGCCGGCGGCGGCCACCTCGACCCCCGGCGCGGAGTGCTCAGCCTGGCCGTCGTCGCCCGTCGCGGCATGCAGTCGCAGCAGGTGTGGGAGCACGTGCAGAAGCTGCACGGCGGCCTCGACGTGCTGGCCGGCGTGACCAACGCCGAGCAGGGCGCCGGGCTGAGCCTGCTCTGGGGCCCGATCGGCAAGGCCCTGGCCGCGCTGCCGCAGGCGGACGTGATCGCCGACTGCGGCCGGCTCGGCGCCGACGGCCCCCTCTACGACCTGCTCATCGAGGCGACCGCGGTCGTGCTGGTGAGCAAGGTGCAGGTGGCCGACGTAATCAGGCTGCGCGACCGGGCCTCGGCGTTCGCCGCGGCCGCCCAGAGCCGGGGTAGGCGCGGCTTCGGGGTGGGCGTCGTGGTCGTCGCCGAGCACAAGAAGTTCCGCGCCGCGCTGGGCGAGGTGCAGCACGTGCTCGGCCAGGCGCACGCCCCGGCCACCGTCCTCGGCGGCATCGCCCACGACACCAAGGGCGCCGACCTGCTCGGCGGCGAGTGGGGCGGCAGCCTCGACCGCACCATGCTGATCAAGACGGCCCGCGAGGTCGCTCAGCAACTCGTGCAGGGCCTGCCCCCGATCGGCGACCCGGACGCGGCACCCCCCGGCTACCCGGCCGCCCCCGGCCCCCCGGGGGGAAGCCACCCGGGAGGCCACCCGGCGGGAGGCCACCCGGCGGGAGGCTACCCGGTCCAGCAGACCCCCGCCCCGCCGCCGCCCGCCATGTCGCCCTCCCCGCCCGTAGGCCGACGGCATGCCGCCCCGGCCGCCCCGCCGCCCGCCGAGCCCCAGCCCGCGGCCGCCTACTCCGCCCCGCCGCCGGCGCTCGTCTCATACAACGCGGCCCAGCCGTCCCGCCCGCCCGCCACCGGTGCCGAGCCCGGGGCGACCCGGTTCCCCGGCCCGCAGCCCGCGTTCGCGTCGTACCCGGGATCACCCGGCCCAGGACCGCAGGGTCCAGGACCGCAGGGTCTCGGACCGCAGGGTCCAGGACCGCAGGGTCCAGGACCGCAGAACCTCGGACCGCAGAGCCCGGTGCCACCCGGCCCGTGGCAGCCGGTGCCCGCGGCGACACCGGACCTGGCCGCGGTGACCCTCTCCGCGCCGACGACCGCAGGACCAACGGTCCCGGGGCCAGCCGTCCCGGGGCCAGCCGTCTCAGGACCGACGATCTCGGCCGACGCGCCGCGTACGACCTTCAACCGTGTCCTGGGCGGCCGGGGCGGCCGGCATCAGGCCGACCAGGGGCCGCCCGGCGGCCCCCCGGACCGGCCCGAAGCCCAGCCCGAAGCCCAGCCCGAAACCCGGCCAGCGCGGCACGCCGCCCCGGCGAATGGCCGGTCCGTCGGCGGCCCGGGTTTCTCCCGGCCGCCGATGCCCCCGCTGACCGCGCAGGGCGGCCCGGCCGAGGCCGAGAACGCGGAGAACGCCGAGGACCCGGGCTGGGGCGCCGCCCCGTGGCAGCGGCAAGGACCGATGGGGCCGGCCGGCGCGAGCAGACCCGGCGGGGAGTGAGGCGAGATGGACCACGGACTCGTCAAGCGCCTGCGCGGCGACGTCGGCGACCGGCTCGCGGAGCAGCGCCGCCTGGACGCGGCGGCCGGGATGCCGCCGATGACCGGGGAGGACGAGCGCCAGTTCGCCCGGGCGCTCATCTCCCAGGTGCTCGAGGAGCACGCTCGGAGCGAGATCCTGGTCGGCCGCCCGCCGCTGAACGCGCAGGACGAAGAGGACCTGGCCGAGGCGATTCACGCCGCGCTGTTCGGCGTCGGACGGCTCCAGCCGCTGCTGGAAGACCAGAACATCGAGAACATCGACATCAACGGCTACGACCGGGTCTTCATCGGCTACGCCGACGGCAGCGAGGTCCTGGGCGAGCCGGTCGCCGAGAGCGACGAGGAACTGGTCGAGCTGATCCAGGTCCTGGCCGCCTACTCCGGGCTGTCCAGCCGCCCGTTCGACACCGCGAACCCGCAACTCGACCTGCGGCTGCCCGACGGGTCCCGGCTGTCCGCGGTGATGGACGTGACGCTGCGGCCCGCCATCTCCATCCGGCGCGCCCGGATGGGCAAGGTCTTCCTGGCCGACCTGGTCGGCAACGGCACGATCACCCCCGACGTCGGCTCGTTCCTGGCCGCGGCGGTGGCCGCCCGCAAGAACATCATGATCGCCGGCGCCACCAACGCGGGCAAGACCACGCTGCTGCGCGCGCTGGCCAACCAGATCCCGGCCGAGGAGCGGCTCATCACCGTGGAGCGCGCCCTCGAGCTCGGCCTGGACCACTTCCCCGAGCTGCACCCGAACGTGGTGGCGTTCGAGGAACGGCTGCCGAACAGCGAGGGCCAGGGCGAGATCTCCATGGCCGACCTGGTCCGCCGGTCCCTGCGCATGAACCCGAGCCGGGTCATCGTCGGCGAGGTGCTCGGCGACGAGATCGTGACCATGCTGAACGCGATGACCCAGGGCAACGACGGCTCGCTCTCGACGATCCACTCGAACTCGAGCCTCGAGGTCTTCAACCGTATCTCCACCTACGCGATCCAGTCGGCCGAGCGGCTGCCGGTCGACGCTACCCACATGCTGATCGCGGGCGCCATCGACTTCGTGGTGTTCCAGGAGAAGCGCAACGAGTACGCCCAGGGCGGCCGGCTGCGCCGGTTCGTCAGCAGCGTCCGGGAGGTCACCGGCGTGGACGGCCGGGTGCTGTCCAGCGAGGTGTTCGCCCCCAGCCGGGACGGCCGGGCCGTGCCGCACGCCCCGGCCTCCTGCCTGGACGAGCTGGCCGCCTTCGGCTACGACCCGTCGAGGGGAGGCTGGCGGTGAATAGCAACCAGCTCGCGGTGCTCGCGATCATGGCCGGGGCGCTGGGGGGCGCGGGCCTGTTCCTGTTCGTCACGGCCCTGCGCGGCCTGCCGCCCAAGCCCGAGCGGACCGGTCCCAGCCGGCTCGAGCGCATGGTCAAGGACCTGTTCAGCGTGCGCGGCGCGATCGCGGTCATCGTCGGGATCGCGGCGCTGCTTGTCACCCGGTGGGTGGTGGCCGGCGTCGGCCTGGCCATGCTGGCCTACAGCTGGCGCTCGCTCAGCGGCGCCGGATCCGAGCGGCGGGCCATGGCCCGGCTCGAGGGCCTGGCCACCTGGACCGAATCGCTGCGCGACACGATCGCCGGCGCGGTCGGGCTCGAGCAGGCCATCCCGGCCTCGACCCGGGTCGCCGACGGCTCGATCCGCGAGCCGCTCGCCCGGCTGGTGGACCGGCTGCATACGCGGGTGCCGATGCACGCGGCGCTGCGCCGGTTCGCCGAGGACCTCGACGACCCCAGCGCGGACATGATCATCGCGGCGCTCATCATCAACTCCCGGCTGCGCGGCCCCGGCCTGCGCGACCTGCTCGGCGCGCTGGCCGACTCGGTCCGCGAGGAGCTCGACATGCGCCGGAAGGTCAACTCGAGCCGCCGGTCCACCCGGCGCAGCGTGCAGATCGTCATCCTGGTCTCGGTGCTGATGGCCGTGTTCCTCGCCATCCTCGACCACAAGTTCCTGGCCCCCTACGACAGCGTCTTCGGCCAGCTCGTGCTGGGCGTCATCGTGACGATCTACGCGCTCGGCATCATCTGGCTGCGCAAGCTGGCCCGGTTCGACCTGCCCCAGCGCCTGCTCGGCGTGACGAGTACCGTCCCCGGAGCAGCCCCAGCCCAGCCGGCCGCCGCCGAACCCGAGACCGTCTCCGCCTGGCGAGGTGGTACCGCGTGATCGAGGCACTGATCATCGGGGCGGTTACCGGCCTGGCCCTGTTCCTGGTCGTCTACGCGCTGATCCCGCGCCGGGTCGGGCTGGCCCGCCGGATCGCCGCGTTCGACGCGGGCCGGACGCCCGCCGCGCGGGCGGTCAGCTACCCGGGCGACGGGAACGAGAGCGCGTTCAGCAAGCGCCTCGGCCGCGCGCTGGCCCGGTTCTGCGCCGAACAGGGCTGGGAGTTCCGCTCCCTGCGCTCCAACCTCGCCCTGGTGGGCAAGTCGTTCGAGAACTACCTCGCGACCAAGGCCCTGCTCGGCCTGTTCGGGCTGATCTTCCCGCCGATCCTGCTCGGCCTCATCGGGCTGGCGGGCCTGCACCTGTCGGTCATCATCCCGGTCTGGGCCGGGCTGATCTTCGCCGCCGTCTTCTTCTTCCTGCCCGACATCGAGCTGCGCGGGCAGGTGGAGAAGCGGCAGCGGGACTTCAGGCACGCCATCGGCGCCTTCCTGGACCTGGTCGCGATGAACCTGTCCGGGGGCCGGGGCGTGCCCGAGGCGCTGATGGCCGCCAGCGAGATCGGCGAGGGCTGGGCGTTCTGGCGGATCAGGGACGCCCTGGCCAACGCCAGGATCACCGGGCAGACGCCGTGGCAGGCGCTCGGCCTGCTCGGCGAGGAAGTCCAGGTGAACGAGCTGAAGGACCTGGCCGCCGCGCTCAGCCTGGTGGCCGAGGACGGGGCCAAAGTCCGGGAGTCGCTGACCGCCCGCGCGGTCAGCCTCCGCCGCCGCGAACTCGCCGACCTCGAGGGCCAGGCGGGGGAGAAGTCCCAGTCGATGCTGCTGGCGCAGATGGTGCTGGCCGCCGCGTTCCTGATTTTCCTGATGTACCCGGCCGTCCACCTGCTGCTGCAGTCATGACGACAACGAGGAGTCCGATGAAGCTGAACCCACCCGGTGCCGAAGCGGCTCGCTACCTGAACACGTTCCTGACCGCGCACACGGCCCGGCTGCGGGCCGCCCTGGCCGCCAAGGACCGCGGCGCCTCCGCCGTCGAGCTCGCGGTGATCACCGCCGTGCTGGTCGGCCTGGCCGTGGCGATCTTGGTCATCGTGGTCAACTTCGCCAACAAGCAGGGCACCGCCATCCAGAACACGAACGTGCCGAACCCGGCCGGCGGCGGCTGACAGGCGCCAGTAACGGAGGAGCCAGTAACGGAGGAGACAGTGACACCGGGCAGGTTGCGGCGACGGCTGGCGGTCGCTCGCGGGCGCGGGCGTGACCGCGGCGCGAGCGCGGTCGAGCTCGCCATCCTGGCCCCCGCGCTGATCTTCGTCAGCCTGTTCATCGTCCAGTTCGCGATCTGGTTCGACGCCAGGCACGCGGCGCTGGCCGCCGCGCAGCAGGGTGACCTGGTAGCCCGCGAGAACGCGGCCACCAACCCGGGCGGCTGGCAGGCCCTCGCCCAGAACGCGGCTACCAGCTACTACCACGGCCTGGACACCGCCCTGATCTCCGCGGTCACCGCGCAGACCGCCACCGAGGCGAACGGCACGGTCGCGGTCACCGTCCAGGGCAAGATGACCGGGATCTGGCCGCTGACCATCACCGAGACCGTGACCGGACCGATCGAGTGCTTCCGCACCCAGGCCAGCGAGGGGACGGCATGCGGCTGAGATCCCTGAGAAAAAAGCTCGGGAACGACCGCGGCTCGATGGCCGTCGAGTTCGTGGTCGCGGCGCCCGCCCTGGTCCTGCTGCTGCTCGTGGTCAGCGCGGGCGGGCAGTGGCTCAGCGCCACCGGCGACGTGGGCTCGGCCGCCCGCGACGCCGTCCGCGGCGCGTCGCTGGCCCGCACGTTCGCCGACGCGCAGGCCAACGCCATGTCCGCGGCCCAGGCGGACCTGGGCACCCGGTGCTCGGGCGGCGCTCCGACGACCACGGTCCAGCTGTTCCAGGACGGCGCCCCGGTTGGGGCCGGCGACTTCGCCACCGCTCAGCAGATCCAGGTCACCGTGTCCTGCGTGGCCAGCCTCGAGGTCTTCCACGTCATCGGCTTCCCGGCCAGCCAGACCTTCTCCGACAGCGCGACCGCGCCGCTCGACCCGTTCGAGGACCGGGGGTGACGCGCGTGCGGCGACTGCTGACCCGTCTCAGCCCGGCCGGTAAGGACCGCGGTAAGGACCGCGGCTCGGTGTCGCTGTGGGTGGTCATGTTCGCGTTCGTGACGCTGGCGCTGCTGATCCTGGTGGTGGACGGCGGCCAGGTCATCGTGGCCAAGTCGCGCGCCGCGGACATCGCCGAGCAGGCCGCCCGGGCCGCGGCCGACGACATCAATCCGGGCATGCTCAGGACCGGCCAGGTGACGATCGATCCCGGGGCCTGCTTGGTCCCCGGCCCGGCCAGCGAGCTCGTGTCCACCTATCAGAAAGGGGTTGGCGTGCAGGCGTCGATGCAGGGCTGCGTGATCGGCACCGACCCGCAGGGAGCCCCGGACGTGACCGTCGAGGTGCGGGTGTCGATGACGCCGTTCCTCCCGGTCAGCCCGTTCGGCACCATCAACGTGACCGCGACGGAAACGGCCTTCCTGGCCTGCGGCACCGCCGACGCCCGGGTGGCCTGCTGATGGCCCCGCCCATCCCCGGCCTGGGCCGGCCGGTCCAGGTCAGGCACCGGACGGCGGGCGACGTGGTGGCCGGCATCGGCGCCATCATCTTGCTCACCGCGCTGACCGTCGGGGTGCCGGTCGCGCTGGTCGCCGTGGTCGGCCTGCCGGTACCGCACACGATGCCGAAGCTGAGCGCGCTGACCAGCCAGCTCGACGTCACCGCGATCCTGCGGATCCTGTCGGTGATCATCTGGCTGGCCTGGATCCAGCTCGTCTGGTGCGTGCTGGTAGAGGTCAAGGCCGCGGCCAGCCACGCCGCGACCCGGCCGCGGGTGCCGCTGGGCGGCGCCACCCAGTCCGCCGCCCACCGGCTGGTCACCGCGGCACTGCTGCTGTTCACCGCGGCCGCCGCGCTCACCCCCGCCGTCATCAGCCACGGCCCGCCCCGCCCGGCCACCTCGATCTCCGCCCCAATGATGAACGGAGCCATGAACGCCGTCACCCCCGCGATCCCGGTCACCGGGCTCACCGTCGCCCACGTCCCGCAGGCGCACGTGGCGCCCAACTCGGACAAGATGTACGTGGTCACGCCGCCGGTCGGCCGGTTCCACGAGTCGCTGTGGGAGATCGCGAACAACCACCTCGGCGACGGCCGCCGGTACCGGGAGATCTTCGAGCTGAACAAGGACCGGGTCCAGCCCGACGGGTCCAAGCTCACCATCGCCAGCCTGATCAGGCCCGGCTGGATGCTGCTCATGCCCAAGGACGCGCACGGCCCCGGCATCCAGGCGGTCACTCCCAGGCTGGCCAGCGAGCTCGACCTCGCCGCGCACGCGTCCCACGGCCACGACTCTGCTCCCGGCCAGGTGACCGAGCTGCCTGGCACCGAGGCTCCGGCCGGCTCCGTTCGGGATAATGGTATTTTCGCGGCGCCGGCGGCACCCGCGTCGCCGGCCCTGGCCTGGCCCTATGAGTTGTCCGCGGCCTCGCTGCTTGCGGCCGGGGTGCTGGCCGCGCTCGGCCGCCGCCGCCGGGAGCAGCTGTGGCAGCGGGCCTTCGGCCGCCGCATCGCGGGCCCGGATCCGGACGCGGCGCTGGCCGAGAAGGCGCTGCGGCTCGGGGCGGACGACCCCGCGGTGCGGATGCTCGACACCGGCCTGCGGTACCTCTCCAAGCAGCTCGGCGCGGCCGGCCAGACCCCGCCGACCGTGTTCGCGGCCCACCTGGGCCAGGAGAACCTGGACCTGTGGATCGCCCCGCCCGACCCCAACCCGCCGCGGCCCTGGCAGGCCGTCGACGGCGGCCAGGTCTGGCGGCTGCCGTTCGCGGCCACGGCCGGCCTCGACGCGGCCGAATCCGCCCCGGCCGGACTGGCGCCGTACCCGGGCCTGGTGTCGCTCGGCACCAACGAGTCCGGCCGGATCCTGGTCGACCTCGAGGTCGCGCACGGCCTGATCGCGGTGCGCGGCCCGCGCCCGGTGGTGCAGGCGGCGCTGTCCGCGCTCGCCGTCGAGCTGGTCACCAACCGCTGGTCAGACCAGATGCGGGTGACCCTCGTCGGGTTCGGCGACGGTCTGACCGAGATATCTCCCGAACGGGTCCAGGTTGCCCGCAATCTTGATGAGGTCCTGCCCGACCTGGAGCAGCGCGCTGGTCAGGTCAGGGACTCGATGGCGTCGGCCGGCATCGAGTCGGTGCTGACCGGGCGGTCGCAGAGCAGCGACGCGGACATGTGGGCGCCGCACTACCTGATCATGGGCGTGCCGCCCACCCAGGCCCAGGCCGAACGGCTGCTCGTGCTGGCCCGGAGCCGGTACCGGATGGGGTTCGGGTACGTGATCGCGGGCGACGTCCGCGGCGCCACCTGGACCTGGGACCTATCCCCGCAGGGCCGGCTGCAGGCAGAAGTGCTCGGCTTCGACCTGGAGGCGCAACTCCTCCCGCCCGAGCAGTACGCGGCGGTGGTGAAGCTGTTCCGCGGGGCCGCGGCCGGCGCGGACGTCCCGCTGGCCGTGCTGTCGGCCGCCGCCGCCGCGCCGCCCGCGCACCTGGATCCCGCCGCGGTCCTGCCGGTGGAGATCGGCCTGCTCGGCCAGGTGACCGTGCGGGCCCCGGGGCCGCTCGAGCCCGACCGCCTGGCCCTGGCCACCGAGCTCGTCGTCTACCTGGCCGCGCACCCGGACGGCGTGCACACCAACGTGCTGGCCGGCGCGGTCTGGCCGCGCGGGGTCTCGCCCGAGGTCCGCGACGCCGCACTGTCCCGGGTGCACGCCTGGCTGGGCACCGACGCCTCGGGCCAGCCGAACCTGCTCACCGACGCCGACGGCCGGCTCCGGCTGGGCCCGGGTGCCCGGATCGACTGGCAGGTGTTCCGGGCCTTGTTCGGCCGGGCCAGCCAGGCCGCCTCGGGGTCAGACCCGGCCGCCGAGGCGGCCTACCTGGAGCAGGCATTGAGCCTGGTCCGCGGCCAGTTCCTGGACGGCCGCGACGCGGCCAGGTACGCCTGGCTGGCTACCGACGAGATCGAGTACGAGGTCACCGCCGCCGTCGCCGACGCCGCGCACCGCCTAGCCGGGCTGCGGCTGGCGGCCGGCGACCCCGACGGATCCATGGCGGCCGCCCGGTCCGGCCTGCGGCTCGCGTTCAACGACGAACTGCTCTGGCGCGACCTGCTGGCCGGTGCCCATGCCACCGGCCAGGAGCACGTCCTGCGCGCCGTCGTCGGCGAGGCCTCCGCCCGGGTCGCCCTGGACGAGGTGATGCCGCGGATGGCACCGGAAACCGAGGCGCTCATCGACGAGCTCCTCCCCTCCTGGCGGACATCAGCCGCATGACCAGCCACCACCTCCGCAGCCCCCGCGCCACCACCGCGCGAGCCACCACCGCGCGAGCCACCACCGCGCGCGCGGCCATCCTCTGTTCTGGTCTGATCTGCTCTGGTTTGGTCGCATGCAGTTCACCGCCGCCGCCCGCGTTCGACCCGGGCGGCCCGGCCTCGACGGCGTCCGCGACGGCGGTAGCGCAGTCGTCAGGTCCCGGGTCCGTGGTCATGCCGCCGTTCGGCCAGAACACCCACGTCGTCATGACCGGCTTCCTCCCGAAGGACGCCGAGATGGCGCGGGCCGCGGTCGCCGACAAGGACTACGAGCTGGCCTTCCTATACGCCGAGTACACCGGCGGCCAGTCAGACGACTGGGCCGCCTACGTCAACCGCACGATGGAGATCCAGGTCAGGGCGTTGCTGGCCAAGCCGGACGTGACCACGGAATCGTTCAAGGGCACGATCAAGATCTTCGACCTGCGGGTGATCCGCGATCCGATCGTCCCGGGGAACCTGGACGTCTCGGCCTGCTTCGACAACGCGAAGGCGGTCAACACCGACCTGAAGTCCGGGGCGGTCCTGTCCGGCCAGTCGGTGTCCGACACCAACTACTACCGCTTCACCGACGAACTGGCCAAGTCCTCGGACGGCCAGTGGCAGGTCATCTCGAACTACCCGATCGTCTACTACCCGCAGGCGAAGGAGTGCAAGCCGTGAGAACCGTGACTGGGTGGGGGACCCGAATCGCCATCGCCGGGCTGGCGGCCCTCGCGGCCGCGGTCCCCTCGCTGACCGCCAGCGCGGCCGACGGCAGCTCGTCGGTCAGCTGCTCGACCGGTTCGAGCTGCGAGATCCAGCTCGAGCAAATGATCAAGTTCGGCGGGCAGAACTACTCGCCGGGCGCGGAGAACACGGTCGTGGACATCACGCCGCCGCCGTGCCAGTGGATCCCGATCGGCGACGCGCACACCGGCAGCCAGTACGTGCTGAACTTTTACGACAACACCGATCCGGGCTCGGGCGCGTTGTTCGACGGGCAGCAGGCCTTCCAGCAGGCCCAGCAGCTAGTCAACGCCGAACCGATTCCGGCCGGCGAGTGGTACTGGCTGCCGGTCAACCAGAACGACACCCCCGAGCAGACCAAGGAGTGCCTGAACGAGCCGCTGTACTTCTGGGATCCGCCGGGTACCGCGCTGCCCGGGATCGAGGTACCGCCGCAGACGCTGGCCCAGCTCGCCCTGGCCAAGATGAACATCCCCCAGGCAGGCCGGATGATCTTGAGCCCGCGGACCGGGAACAGCTACTCCAACCTGCCCACGTTCGCCCGGACGACGCTGAGCTTCCGGGCCGAGATGGGGCCGGGCGGCATGCCCTACGTGACCGACAACGCCCAGCTCGGCGACCAGGCCGCCACCGTCTGGGTGTCGGCCACCCCGCTGCAGCTGTCGACCAGCGACAGCTCGGCCCAGCTCGATACGGCCGGCTGCGGCTACCTCGGCTCGACCGAGATGGTCCGCGACCCGGCCGAGGTGGCCAGCACCGGCGCCAACGGCACCGCCGACTGCGGCGTCACCTTCCGCCAGCCCGGGACGTGGAACATCACCGCCACGCTGACGTGGCAGGCCTGCTGGGCCGTCGGCATCGACGACGGCCCTCCGCCGGCCGGCTGCAACCCGGTCCCCGGCGCCGCCCTGAACCCGGCCAACTGGGCCCGCAACGTCAACGTCCGCGAGATCCAGGCCGCCAACGGCGGCGGCGCCTGACCCGGGCCGGAATGCGATACTGCCAGGAGAATTGAGTGAAGCCGGCCGCCCCCGGGCCGGTGAGAGGGAGGGGTCGTGACCACAAGTCAGCCGACCGTCCAGGACGTACCGGCCGCCGCTCCCGGGCTGGACCGGGCGGTGATCGTTACCGGCCTGGTGGTGATCTGCGGGCAGATCATGGCGATCCTGGACACCACGATCGTCAACGTGGCGCTGGACACGCTCAGCCGCGACCTGCACGCCTCGCTGTCCGCCACCCAGTGGGTGATCACCGGGTACCTGCTCGCGCTCGGCATGGTCATCCCGCTGTCCGGGTGGGCGAGCAACCGGTTCGGGACCAAGGCGGTGTGGATCACCGCGCTCGTGCTGTTCACCTGCGGGTCGGCCCTGTCCGGATTGGCCTGGTCCATCGGCAGCCTGATCGCGTTCCGGATCGTCCAGGGCCTCGGCGGCGGCATGATGATGCCGCTCGCCCAGACGATCATGACCCGCGCGGCCGGGCCTGAGCGACTCGGCCGGGTGATGGCGATCCTCGGGGTGCCGATGCTGCTCGGCCCGGTGTTCGGCCCGGTCCTGGGCGGCCTGCTGGTGCAGAACGTGAGCTGGCACTGGATCTTCTACGTGAACGTCCCGATCGGGGTAGTCGCGGTGGCGCTGGCGTTCTGGAAGCTGCCGGAAGGCAAGGAAGCCGCGCACGGCGGCCGGTTCGACCTGCCGGGACTCGTGCTACTGGGCGCCAGCCTGGTGATGTTGCTCTACGGGCTCTCGCAGGCCAGCGCGAAGGGCGGGTTCACCGGCGGCGTGCTGCCGTGGCTGATCGGCGGCGGTGTGTGCCTGCTGGCCTTCACCGGCTACAGCCTGGTCCGGCGGGACGCCGCGGTGGTGAACGTCCGGCTGTTCGGCGACCCGACGTTCGCGGCCAGCTGCCTGCTGATGTTCGTGGTCGCGATCGCGCTGTTCGGCGGGCTGCTCCTGCTGCCGCTCTACTACCAGGTGGTCCGCGGGCAGGGGGCACTCAACGCCGGTCTGCTGATGGCCCCGCAGGGCCTCGGCGCGATGATATCGATGCCGATCGCCGGGCGGATCACCGACAAAGCCGGCCCCGGCGTGGTGATCCCGGTCGGCATCGCGCTGGCTATTCTCGGCACGCTGCCGTTCACCATGGTGGGCGCCGGTACCTCCTACGGCTGGCTGACCGCGTCCCTGTTCGTGCGCGGGCTCGGCGTGGGCGCGACGATGATGCCGGTGTTCGCGGCGGCCTACCGGCGGCTGCCACGGGAGCGCGTCCCCCAGGCGGCCACGACGCTGTCGGCACTAGTGCAGGTCGGCGGCTCGTTCGGCACCGCGATACTGGTGCTCGCGCTGAGCCGGCGGATCGCGGACAACTTCACGGCCCACGGCCTGGTGACGCACGGCACCGGTACCGGGCAGCTGTCCGCTGTGCCCAAGGCGCAGCTCGCGCACGTGGCGCCGCTGCTGGCGGGCGGGTTCGGGTACGCGTTCTGGCTGGCGCTGGCCCTCACCGCGGTCGCCCTGCTGCCGGCGTTGTACCTGCTCCGGCAGCGGAACCGGGGACCAGCCGTCCAGCCGTCCAGCCCGGCCGCCTTGGTCTGACCTAACGATCTCAGCCAGGGTTATCGCCTCTGCGCCGTGCCGTCACGGGCTCGGTGTGCCTCCGCGTACGTTCTTCGGGCTGGTCCGGAATCGGCCGTTCGGGCTTCGATGCGGACGAAGCGGCACCCGGCGGCCCGTCGCGATGCCGCACTGGTCACGGAAGCCCCGCCCGTCACATGGCTCGCAAACTTATTCGCCTAGTTGCAAGTTAACGTGGCTGATTAGGGTTATGTGGTCGATTAGGGGTCCTCTAGTGCACCGGATCAACCGCATAACCCGGATCAACCGCACTACCGGCCCGGTGCGGGGCGGGACGGCGCATCACCAGCCTCCGGGAACCAGCGGGACCCGTGCGTCACACCGGCCAGGCCGCCGCGGCACGAACGCGGGACACCAAGATCCTGCAACAGCTCGTCTTGCGTGCCCGGTGTGCCATCGGTGCTGCTCTAGGTGACCCCATGTGCCATCGGTGCTGTTCTTGCGTACCCCGGGGGACACTCGCTTCCGGCGCGGCCGCGGAATCCCGGGTCCGGTCGCCCTCCCGGAATCCCGCCTCTCACCGGAAGCACCGCCGCCTCCAGGGCAAAGATCGTTAGCTGGCCTGGTTAGCCTTCGCTTCCACCTTCGGGCCGCCTCCTGCTCCATCCCTTTGGCCTGCCTCCTGCTCCATCCCTTTGGTCCGCCTCCTGCTCCATCCCTTTGGTCCGCCTCCTGCTCCATCC
>JBEKJP010000142.1:0-20024 GCA_050011155.1 Streptosporangiaceae bacterium | reverse complement strand
GAACCTGCAGAGCCTGGTCGAGATCGGCGTCGACAAGAACACCACCGTCGTGTTCCCGGCCCCGCTGATGACCACCATCACCGAACTCGGCTCCTTCATCGCGGGCGAGAAAGCCGCCGCCGGCCTCCCCGCCGTGCCGGCCCTGACCGGCCCGCCCGCCCTGATCCCAGCCGCCAACGGGACTCCCGCCAACGGGTCGGCCCTGGCCGGGCCGACAGCCGGATCCAGCTAGCACCGGGCGCAGGCAGGCCCGGAGCCTGCCCTGGCCGGCGCCGCACGACGGCCGGCCACCGAGACCAGCGAGACAAGAGGGAACAACGTGGATAAGCAAGCACCGCACTGCGAACTCACCGGCCAGGTAGGTCTGGCCGGGACACCGCCGGGCGGACAGCGGAACCTGCGTGCCATCATCGCCGTCTTCCTGATCCTCGCCTGGCGCAACGCCGACTCCCTCGGACTGGACCGGTTCGCGTTCCCGATGGTGCGCAACCGGTTCGCGCACGGTCACGGCACCGGCACCGGCCGACTGACCCGTCGGCTCACGCGGTTACGTGGCCGGCCTGCCACGCTCCGGGAAATATCAGGAGGCACCACAGTGGAACAAGAACACCGCATCGTGGCGGCGGTCGACGGGTCGCCCTCGTCCATGAGCGCCCTGCGCTGGGCCATCCGGCAGGCCGGGCTCACCGGTGCGTCCGTGGACGCCGTGACCGCCTGGCACTACCCGGCCGCCGCCGACGGCTACGGCTGGACGCCAGCCGGTATGGCAACAGCCTTCGACTTCAAGGAAAACGCGGAGAAGGTCCTGGCCGACGCGATCAGCACGACTTGCGACCCCGGCAGTGCCGTCCGGGTGCGCGCCCTCGTCGTCGAGGGCGAAGCCGCGCAGGTGCTGCTCGCTGCCGCCGACGGCGCCGATCTCCTGGTGGTGGGCAGCCGCGGGCACGGCGGCTTCACCGAGGCGCTGCTCGGCTCGGTCAGCCAGCACTGCGTGCATCACGCGCACTGCCCCGTTGTGGTAATCCGCGGCCAGGAACAAGACTGACCAGTGAATGCCGCGGTTGAAGTCGAGGGCGTGACGAAGCGGTTCGGCGGCACGCTGGCGCTGGACGACGTGTCGTTCAGCGTCTCGCAGGGCGACGTCCTGGCTCTCCTGGGCCCGAACGGGGCCGGGAAGACCACCTTGATCCGGGTGCTGACGACGCTCTTGGCGGCGGACAGCGGCTAGGCCCGGGGTCGCGGGCCTGGACGTCCGCAAGGCGGGAGAACCTCGAGCTCATCGGGCTGCTCTACCACCTGGACAAGGCAGTCTACCGGGACCGGGCGCAGGACACCCTGGAGCGCATGTCGCTCACCGGCGCCGGGGACAACCAGGTCAAGACCTACTCGGGTGGCATGCGGCGGCGGCTTGACCTGGCGGCCAGCCTCATCGGACGCCCGCCGGTGCTCTTCCTGGACGAGCCGACCACTGGCCTCGACCCGCGGACACGCAACGATCTGTGGCAGTTCATCACCGATCTCGTGGCGGAAGGCACGACGGTGCTGCTTACCACCCAGTACATGGAATCGGCGGCAACCTGCTCGAGGTCCAGGTGACCAGGCGGGCCGACCTGGAAAAGGCCGCCACGCTCATCGCGGGCCTGGCCAGCGCGCCGCCCCATCTCGACGCCGGGCTCAACCGAGCAGCGCCGCAGCCTGTCAACCGCGCGTAACCGCGGATGACGGCCACCGAGGGCGCATGAGGGATGCACTGCCGGCCGGCAAGCCGTTAAGGCGAGGCCGCGCGGGACTTTGGCCCCTGCCGTCCGGTATCTGGTACTTGCGATACTGGTTATATGAAGAGCTGGTTCGCGGAACGCAACGCCCCGGCCCCGGGCACGACAGACGACGAGCTGCTGGCCAGGGCGATTCCGGTGGCCAGCCGTGCCTGCTGCTGCCCGGCGGCGCCGGCGGTAACGGTTGTCATGCCGCCGCCGACCGCTGCCCGCCGTCAACCGGTGGACCTGCTGCTGTGCGGCCATCACTACCGCGTCAGCGAGGCAGCCCTGCGCGCCGCGGGCGCGACGGCCTACGACCGCGAGGGCACGCTGATCATGCCCGCCGCCCGCGGCGCTGGGCAGGTCCCCGACTGCGAGCCCGTCCCGGCAGGCGGGCACCAGGTCACCCGCTGAGAGACCCGGCGCCCGCCCTGCGGGCGGCGCAGGCCGCCACCACCTCAGACACGGCGGCCAGAGGAACGGCGAGGCACCGCCAGGCCGCAGCACCGTGCCGAGGGCCGCCATGCCTGCGTAGCGTTACAGGTCATCGCCCGGGGACGCGGGACGGGGCGGGACGGGCTGGGCAGGTTCGGTGAACGCGGCGGCGCGGATCAGGCGGATGATGCCGTCGAGTTCGCCGGCGATTCCCCGGGTGCGCCGCCTGGCGGCGTCGGTGGGCAGTCCCTCGGCTCCCTGAAGGTCGAGCCCAGCGGCGAACAGGCCGGTGATGACCGCGTCCAGCAGCTCCAGGTGCTCCCGCCGGGCCCCGGCGGCGTCCCGGGCCGACGCGGCGAGGTCATCAAACCGGCCGGTCCCGGTGATATCGCGGATCACGGCGAGGGTGAGCTGCCCGGACCCGGCGGCGACCGGGGTGAGGCTGACCCGGACGGGGAACGTGGTGCCGTCCTTGCGCAGCCCGGCCAGCTGCATGCCCGCGCCCATCGGCCGGGCCGACGGTGACCGCCCCCAGGCGGCCCGGTGACCTCGGTGCGCCTCCTGGCGGCCTCGGGGTACCAGGGAATCGGCCGGGAGGCCTGCCAGCTCGCCGGGACCGTAGCCGAACATGTCCTCCAGCCGGGCGCTGGCCGCCGTGATCACGCCGTCGCCGTCGGCCAGTGCCACCGCATCCTGGAGCGCTTCGAGCAGCCCTCCCGCCTGAACCGGGGCTGCCCTGGAGCCGTTGAGGGGCCGGCCGTCGCGCCGGGGCGCGGAAGCGGCCAGGACGGCTGCCGCTGCCGGCAACCGCGCGGCGGTGGCTGCGTCCAGGGATGGGTAGACGGAGACCTGCCGGTCCAGGCCCCGCAGGCCGAGCACCCGCGAGACGATCCCGGCGGTAACCACCAGCCGCAGCTCCGTGCCGCTGCTGACGGCCCGCTGCCAGGCCCGCACCACGGCATCAGCGCCCGCATGGTCGCAGGACACGGTCGCGGTCATGTCCGCGATCAGCGTCGCCGCGCCGAGGTTGATGACCGACAGCAGCGTATCGCGGACCTGCCCGGCATTGGATGCCCCGATGTGCTCCGGCAGCGCCACGACTGCCTGGCCGCCCGCCCACTGCACCGGGTAGCAGCCCTCAAGCATGACACCAGCCCCCGCCCGGCGAGCGCACCCCGGGGCACGCGACGAGCGTTACGGCGCGCTCAGGACATGACTGGTGCATCGCTCTACCGCCTTGATCCGGTCCGGCCGTGCCGCCTGGGTCCGGAGCGACGCTGTCCCCGCACATTTCGTAGCCCGTGCAGGACGAGGGGCAATTTGCCTGCTTCTGACCATACGCTCTGCCGCCATGGCCGCGGTACCCGGTGACTGATTAACCTTTGCCGGCGCCACCGTGAAGCCACCCGGCATAGCCAGTTCACCCAGCCGAGGGGTCCCGTGCGGTCCTGGCACGGGACCGGTGCCTGCCGGCACGGCGGCACGTGACCTTCGCCTCTGGTACCGTGCCGGGCGGCACGGCGAGGGTGGAGTACCGGCATCGAGCCGGCTGCCCCCGAGGAGGCTCCAGTGAAGGCGCTTGTGTACCACGGGCCGGGCATAAAGGCCTGGGAAGACGTCCCGGACCCGGTGATCCAGGACCCCACCGACGCGATCGTCCGCGTCGATGCCACCACGATCTGCGGGACGGACCTGCACATCCTGAAAGGCGACACGCCGGAGGTCGCGGCCGGCCGGATCCTCGGCCACGAGGCGGTCGGCACGGTCGAGGAGGTCGGCGCCGGGGTGACAACGGTCCACCCGGGTGACCGGGTACTGGTCTCCTGCATCTCCGCGTGCGCGCGGTGCGAGTACTGCCGGCAGGGGCGTTCCGGCCAGTGCACGGGCGGGGGCGGCTGGATCCTCGGCTACATGATCGACGGCACCCAGGCCGAGTACGTCCGGGTTCCCTTCGCCGACACCTCCACCTACCCGCTACCGGAGGGGACAAGTGATGAGGAGATCCTCATGCTCGCCGACATCCTCCCCACCGGGTACGAGGTCGGCGTGCTCAACGGCCAGGTACGCCCGGGCGACACCGTCGTCGTGGTCGGCGCGGGCCCGGTCGGGCTGTCGGCGATCACCGGGGCCAGGCTGTACACGCCAGGTCATGTCATCGCCGTCGACCTGGCCGACGCGCGGCTGGAGGCGGCCATCTCCTTCGGCGCCGACCTGACGGTCAACAACGGCCGCGACGACGCCGTCGCCTACGTCAAGGACGTCACCGGCGGTCGCGGGGCGGACGTGGCGATCGAAGCCGTCGGCGTGCCCGCCAGTTTCGAGCTGTGCACCGAGCTGGTGCGGCCCGGCGGGCACGTGGCCAACATCGGCGTGCACGGCAAGCCCGTCACCTTGCACCTCGAATCGCTGTGGATCCGCGACATCACCGTGACCACCGGCCTGGTCGACGCCTACTCCACGCCCACGCTGCTGCGGCTGGTCGCGGCCCGCCAGATCGACGCCCGGCGGTTCGCCACCCACCACTTCAAGCTCACCGAGATGACCGACGCCTACGACGTCTTCCAGCGGGCGGCCGAAACCAAGGCGGTCAAGGTGATCCTGACAAGCTGACCGGCGGCGGATCACCAGGCGCGTACCTGCCGCGAGCGCATCGCCCGCGGCAGGTGCGCGCCTCCGCGCGCGGCCCTCGTGCCGTGCGTCCGCCTGACCGTGCCCGCCAGGACCTTAACCGCGATGCGTCTCGCCGCCACCTTGCCCCGTGCCGCCACCGGCAGCCCCGCCGAACGGCATCGCGCGACCGGAACCCCGCCCGGACTATACCAATTGGTCTAGACCACAAAGGGCCAGGTATCAGCACGGATTCAGCACGCGGTCAGGAAACGACGGGAAATAAGTGGCATGTTCCGGACAAACGGGACAGGAGACCAGCCTGGTCCGCTCTGGAGCAGACCAGCCCGTCCTCCGGGTACACGATAGACATATCCACAGGTCAGGCTATCTAATATTGAGACCGGTGACCGCCCGCCCGAGGCAGAAGCCCGGCCCGTCCAGGTGACATCAGAGTCCCGAGTCGAGCCACACGCCGAGGTCACCTTCTCCACGTCACTCAGGTGGTGGACTGGGCGTGGCGGGCATCCCCCGGATCCCGGCATCACCGGAGGTAAACCGTCTCGGCCCAGTCCGGGACGGCCGGTCCCACCCGGTCGCTGTCCTCGCGGTAGCGGGGGCTTGACCCGAAGATGCCCGCGACGACGCGGCAGTCCGGTGCCCTGGCCGGCCAGGGCGTACCGCCATCGGTGAGCACGACGGTCACGTCCGGGCGCGGCGCGGCGGCCATCGCGCGGGCGATGCCCTGACGCAGGTCCGTTCCGCCGCCGCCGGCCAGCGTTATCTCCTCAGCCGAGCAGACCCGCTGGACCGTGTGAACCGCAGCGTCGCAGCTGTAGACGGCGATCCGGTTCCCGTGGATGCCGACCGCACGGCTTATCCCCGCGATCTCGCTCAGCGCGCTGCCGAGGTCGCGGTCACTCACCGAGAGCGAGGTGTCGACGACGACGGCGACCTGCGGCACCGGGCGGCGAAGGCTGGGCAGGATGACCTGGCCGCCCAGCGACGGGGTGCGTCGGCCCGGGCGCCGGTAGGTGTAGTCGCCCGCTCCGGCGCACGCGGCGGCCAGGCACGCGCGGAGCGCGGCCCCGAGCAGGGCGCGCCAGTCCTCCATCGGCTCGGCGATCCCCTCGGCCCAGCGCTCCCAGCCCGCGGGCACGGTGCCCCGGCCGCGCCGGATCGCGTCCCGGACCCGGATGCGGATCGCGGCGGCCTCGTGCTCGCCGAGCGGGTGCGCCCCGTCCTCGCTCAGCTCCCAGTCCGCGTAGCCGCCGTGTGCGCCGGAGCCGCAGTCCAGCCAGGCTAGCCAGCCGTCCAGCATCTCCGGTCGCAGCTCCCGGACGTACTGCTCGAACAGGTCACACTTACCGACGGTCAGGCTTGCCGGCGTCACCGCGTCCTCGGGCTGGCGCGGCATGAGTTCGCCCGGTTCGATGGCGGTGTCTGCTGCGGCGATGCATTCGAGCAGGTCATCGTTGATCTCAAGGTCCATCGCCAGGTTGAGCCGCAGCTGCTCGCGCCGCGGCCGGGTCGGATCGAGGACCGGCGTGCCAGGGGCGAGACCGTGGCGCAGGCTCCGCTGACGCAGCGCACCGGCCCGGGCGTGATGGTCGCGTACCAGATGCGCGACCTCGTGCAACCATACGTAGGCCAGCTCGGGCAGGTCATGCAGCGCCACGAAGGCCGGCGACACGTAGCAGCGCCAGTATCGGTCGACGCCCATGGTCGGCACATCGTAGGTCGGGACGATCGACATCGCGTGCAGCGCGGTCGCCAGGTACGGGCACGCGGACACCGCGACGCGGCGCGCCGCCAGCAGCTTGATCATGTCAATGTCGGCGGCGGCCGTCCCGCGCGGGCCGCTCACTCGCTCCACTTCAGCAGCTCCCCGAGCGCGCCGAGCCGGTCGAGCTGCGCGGGCGGCGCCCAGTCCGGGTCTCGTAGCGCGGCCAGATCCATGGCCTGGGCGACGATCAGGTCCACCGGAACCGACTCGATCAGGCGGGCGACGAACTCCCAGCCCGCCCGCCACCGCGCCTCTGTCCTGTCGCGGCTGATGGCGTCGACAACCGTGGCGAGCGTGGCGTGCACCAGGTCACCGCGCTCGGGCAGGCTGACCGCGTTCGGGTCGCTGAGCAGCGCCTCCGGGTCGGGCAGGTCGTGTCGTTCGAGGAAGGCGAACAACTCGAACCCGGCCCCGTCACCGATCGCCCCGCGCACCGCGAGCGCGACCGCCCCGGGGCCGGCGTCCGTCGCGTAGCCGAGGGCCAGCAGCCGCAGCGCCATCTCCCAGGTACGCGGCGAGGGCCAGGCCCTGGAGCGGCCCGTGGCGGAGGTCGGCATCTTGTGCGTGTAGTCAGGCCGCACCGTCAGGAACCCGCAGATCACGGCGCGAGCCCGGGCGACGGCCTCCTCGAGGCGCGTGTGGTCCAGGCGAGGAAGCGGAACGCGGGGCCAGGTCCCGCCGAGTCCGCGCACCACCACCGCGGGATCACACACCCAGTCGAGGTGGACGAAGCGGTTGGCGAGCGGCGGCGCGAGCTGCCAGCCGTCGGCGGCGCTGCCTGCCGGATTGGCTGCGGCCACGATCCGCACGCCGTCCGGCAGGGCAAGGCTCCCTACGCGCCGTTCCAGGACCACGCGGAGCAGCGCGGCCTGCACCGCCGGCGGAGCGGATGACAGCTCGTCGAGGAACAGCAGCCCGTCCCCGGCCCGGCGCAACCGCACCGCCCAGTCCGGCGGAGCCATCGCGACGCCCTGGCCCGCAGGGTCGGGGCCGAGCACAGGCAACCCGGAGAAGTCCGAGGGCTCGTGGACGCTCGCGATCACGGTCTCCAGCGGCAGATCGAGACCACGCGCGAGCTCGGTGAGGGTGGAGGACTTCCCGATGCCCGGCTGGCCCCACAGCAGTACCGGCAGGTTGGCCGCCGTCGCCAGCGCAAGCGCCGCGACGGAAGGATCGGAGCCGGGAGTGGTGTCGGCCGCGCGGGTCAGCGCGATAAGGCGGTCGGCGGCCCGCAGTTGCTCGCGGTCGCCGGAGGCCGCGCCAGGCTGGCTGGTCGGCGCGGGGAAGGCAGCTGCATGGACCGGTGCTAGATGGACGGGCAAGGTCGTGAGTGTCATGATCACCTGTGATTCTTGAGTCGGGCCGATTCCCCCTTTCGGGGTCGGCGGGTATCTCTCTTGCGACGACTCCACTTGCCCGGAAGGGAGGTGGTGCCATAACGCGGATAAGTGACGCGGGCGTTCCGAGGCTCCCGGGCCGGCGGTGCGCCGGCCCGGATCATCCGCAGCCACAGCGTGTGCTCCCGCAGCACGGCGAGGCGTTCTCCGACCGTGCCGCCGCCGGCGAGGACAAAGTTCCCGGGCGTGGTGCCGCTGTCGGCGTGCGCTTCCAGCAATCGCGCCGCCTCGGCGACGCGGCCGTGGTCAAGGAACCGGGCGACGGCGTCAATGACGTGACGTCCGCTGCCGAGGTGCTGCGCCGCGCCGCGGCACGGGTTGACTGACCCGCCCAGCCGCTGCAGCAGCGCCTCACGTGAGGCGTGGTCGTCATGGTCGATGGGTTGCCAGCGGCCACCGACCCTGGCGACGCGGTGCAGGCCGACGCCGCACTGCACGAGAACCACGGCGTTCCCTGCGGTGCGGGAACCGACCGAGTCCGCGTACTGCGCTCCGATCCCCGATTCCGTGCTGTAGCGCCACCCGTTCGGCGCCGCCCGTTCGGCGTTGCCGTCGGCGATCGCGGCACCGACCAGCGGGTGAAGGTCACGGGTTTCGACCAGCCCGAGCCGGAACAGGTCAGCGTCGAGTGGCCGACTCCAAACGGCATAGGGGATCACCGGAAGCGCGACGCCTCGGGCGCGAACCGAGCGCGGCGCGGCGACCTCAACGGCTGGCGGCCCGTCGCCATTGAACCCCGACAGGACCAGCAATCCATTGCCGCAGCGGATCACCGCCTCGCTGGCGGTTGGCAGCGTGTCGCTGACCCGTTGTGCGAGCCCCGGCAGGTTGACCGGAAGCGACGACAGCCACTGTCCTAGGCGCCGCTGCTCCTCGGGGGCCGTGCGCGGGGGTCCGAGGGTGACCTCGAATCCGGCGGCGGTCCAGGCCTCGGCCACGCGCCCCTCGTCCTGCAGCCGAAGGATCGCCGCGCCGCCCACGGCGTCGCCGTTGCACAGCCCACGGAGCCCTGGGGCGCACGTGGCGTCCCAGAACATCCGGTACCGCCGCAGGTCGTAGCGCTCGGCATAGCGTCGGTGCACCGCCTGCAGCACTGCGCTGAGCCCGGCGTCCGCGTCGGCCCGGGCGCCAGGAGATCTGGTCTCCAGCAAGGTCAGGACGATTCGCTGGCCGGCGTCAAGTGCGAAGCCGGGCGTCGCCGCCGCAAGCGTGAGGTCGGTGCCCGCTCCGCCGTAATCGGCCAATGGAATGAGCAAACCCGCCAGTAGCCCCCCCGGCCTGTGCGCGTAACGCGGCAGGTGCCAGCGGAGCAGCTCCGGTGCCAGCGTCTGGAGGTCATCCAAGATCGCACCAGCCGCTACAGCGCCGTAGCGGCGTCGTAGCGTCTCTGGATTGAAGAAAAGCTCGACGTCTGCCGCGGCGCATGCACCTCGCCAGTCGCCAGCCGATCGCCGCTCAGTCGCGGCCTCGATCATTGCCGACGGCACGCCATAGCGCCGGGCTTCGATACCCGACTGCGCCCTGGAATCGCCGACGAACGCCGACCGCCTCACCATGCCCTGCCCGGTCATCGGGCGGCTTTGGTGTAGGCGGCCTCCACTTCTGTCATCGACATACTTACTTCTGTTTTTCGCATAGGTATGTGGTGGTCATCGAGGGCGACGGACAAACGGATGATGGCATATCGCGCCATCCCCGCGCAAGGGCACCTGGCGGGCAAAGCGCCGTCCGGGGGCCAGGCCCTCCGGGAAAGTTGGGACTCATGACATCACGAAGGCGCAGCGTACAACCGAGGCACATTCGGGCGTTGACCTGCACTTACCAAAGGACAGCGCTCCCGGCCCGGAGGGACACCGGGCGACAGCGGGCACAGCACGAATGCACCCCCCACTGCGCCCGCCACTCCAACATAGAATCCGGGCGATCTGGCCCCACGGAGCCACTTGGTCTAGACCAATTCTAGATTGATCTAGACCATGGCACCCAGGTAGGCCGTGTTGCAAAAGTTCCAGAAGCGTTTTGCCTGGCAGGGACAGGATGCCGGGGCGCCGGGCCACCGTGCGGGCGGTGTTCTTGATGCTGACGATGCACAGGTCATCTCACGAGGCGTGTGTTGCGCCGGGCGCCCCGCGGCAGGACGTAGTGAAACCGCGGTTCCAGTGCGTTCTGACGCGATGAAAGTGCAGTTCCATAGCGTTCCGGCCGGTGCTGCCGCCCGGGCCGCGGCTCCGCCAGTTTTGCAACACGCCCGGTATCAGCACCAATTCAGCACGCGGTCCGGAAATAACGGGAAATAACCAAGACACTTCGGACAGGCGGCACACGAGAAAGGGGGCTCCACTCCCCCGTGGAACGGCTATCCTCTGCGAAATACCTCGATAAAACCGCAGGTCAGGCTACCGAACGTCCAGCCCGGTGACCGCCCGCCCGATCAGCATCCGCTGAATCTCCGAAGTGCCCTCAAAAATGGTGAAGATCTAGGCAGAAGTAGCAGAGCCACGGGTATGCCCTGCAATTGGGCTGAACTGCGAAAACGTCGAATCGCGGGGTTTCCGATCGCCCCTGCGCATGGGGTGCCGCTGCCCTTTCTCGTGCCCCGGTGCGGGACTTCTCCTTCATCGGCCTGTTCAACGGTGCACCGGATCTCGCCGAGCGCTCCGGCACCACGAGGCATGCACCGACTTCCCGCTGGGCACGGCAGACGCCTCGGTGATCGCGGTCGCCGAGCGGCTGGGCGCCACCCACGTCGCGACAATCGACCACCGGCATTTCCGGGCGGTCTGCCTCGCGCACTGCGCCGCCTTCGAGCTACTGCCTGCGCTCTGACCCCCGAACGCGCCACGGATAGCGAGGATCAGGCATCTCTCGGCTGCCCGGTTCTCCGCGTTACTGACATCGCCTGGTTTTGTCCGACGTGCCGAGGTCGCGAAAGGGACCGCGCTGCAGCGCTAGGGTTCCTGACAAGGTCGTGTGATCAGCGCCGTACTCGTGATCTTCCGGTCGATCACGTCGCGGGCGACGTCGGAGAGTTTGCGGTTATGGTCACGCGCGTATGTCCGCAGCAGTTCGAAGGCGTCGCCCATCGTTACCTTCAGGTACTCGGCGAGCATTCCCTTGGCCTGCTCGATGATCACCCGGCTGTTCAGGGCGGCCTGGAGCTGCTCGGTCAGCAGGGTGTGTTCCCGGAGCGCTCTTTCCTGGATCAGCCCGATCGCTGCCATTTCCGCCATGGCCTGCGCTATGTCCATCTCATCATCGGTGAACGACTCGTTAGTGGCCCGGAACAGGTTCATCGCGCCGATGACGTTCGTTCGTACGCGCAGCGGGACCGCGCACATCATCTGGAAGCCCGAATCGGATGCACGTTGCGCGAAGACCGGCCAGCGGATGCTGCTGCTGTCCGCGTTCGCCTGGAGGGGCCGCCCCGTGGAGAACGCGTCCAGGCACGGGCCCTGGGCTCCCTGGAGCTCGAAGAGCTCAAGCAGCCGCATCCGCTCATCGGAGGATGCGATCAGCCGCAGCCCGCCGCGCGCGTCGGCCAGCATGACCCCGGCCGCCTCGGCTCCCAGGACCTCAACCGCGTCTGCGGACAGGCCGTGCAGGAAATCGACGATGTCAAAGTCGCTGGCCAGCGTGTCCGCCAAGCGGACGAAGACCCGGGCCAGCGCGGCCTCGCCGCGCCCTCGGTCAGCCTGGCGGTAATCCCCAGGCTGGGCGGCCGTGCCGCCGTCCGTCTCACTCATCGAACCGCACCCGCCGTTCAACGACATCCTTAGCGATGTCGTATATTGGGCGCCCGCTCGCGAAAGCCGCGGCACGCAGCCGGGCGAGCGCGTTGGACATGGTCTCATTCAGCTGCGCGGCGATCATCCCGGTCGCCTGATGAACCACGATCCGGTCCGTGTCGCCCGTATCCAGCAACTCCTCCAGGCTCCGCCCTCCCGGTGCGTACTGCTGGAACAGCACAGCATCACGGGCGATGTCCGCGGCAACCAGGGCGTCCGCCAGGTGCTCATCGCTCAGCATCCCCGGCCTGTCCCGGCACAGGTCGAATGTGCCGATCCCGACCCGCCCCGCTGTCAACGGCAGGGAGAACTCGGCGTGCACGCCAGCCGCCAGGGCCGCTGCCGCGAACGCCGGCCAGCGGTTCGCGGTCTCCCCCGCCAGGTCCGGCAGGAGCACCGGGACCCCGGACGCGTAAGCCTGCAGGCATGGGCCCTCACCCAGGTCCATCTGCAGCCCGGTAACCGTGGAGGCGTGCCGCCCGGCCCCGGCCAGCATGCCCGCCGACTCCGCCCCTGACATCAGCACGAGCGCGCACCCGGACAACGCCATCTCATCCACCGCCAACCGGCAGAGCCCCGCTATCAGCTCGCCCGTACTGGCCCCGGTGTCCTTTTTGATGACCGCCGCCAGGATGCGGGCCCGACGCCCGTCGTCCCGCACTTCGCCTCCTCGCTTAGCCCTGGTGCATTCCTCCCCACCGTATCCCCGAACCCGAGCCCGGGGAGGCGGTGCATGCCAAGGACCAGCCAAGGGAAGGGGGGCTGATCTTCGCGGGGAGGATGCCTCCCATGGGATTCGGAGCAGATTACCTCTGCCTCGAACGTCGCGAAATCTGTAGTGACCGGAGTAGACATTAGGCGGTTGCATGGGTATAGTTTCTTGCGTAGCCCAGAGAGACAGCAGGGCCCGGCAGAGATGAACTGCCGGGCGGCAGCGAAGTCAGTGAGCAGCACCCTGGTGAAGGCGTCGGCTGCGGACGCGTGCATCGGGAAGTTCGGCAGTGGGGTTCCAAGCCAGAGCAGATGTAGGACAGGCGACGGGGCTGGCTGCCGAAGAGTGGCGCTACCGCAGGCCACCGTGCAGTACGCAGTACCCGCTTGGTAAGTGAATGATCACAGAGGGAAGAACGGAGGAGCCAGGCACCGTCAGGATCGCCCGGGCGGAAGTCTTGAGCCCGGGTACCGCAGGACATCGATAGTGAGGTGGTCTCCGGTCAAGCAACCGCGATCCCCGCACCCCCGGCAACATCACGGCCGGGTCTGCGGAAACAGAAGGTCGGCGCAGTACCAGGGCCGGCCGATGGTGTAGGAAGTTCCTTCGGGGCCCTGGTGCCGTACGGCACCAGGGCCCCTCCACGCGTTCCGCAGAGAGGTGCGATGACAGCAGGCGACTCCTACGGCCGACTCGACGACGACGACTATCCCGCCTACACGATGGGCCGGGCCGCCGAGATCCTCGGCACCACCCAGGGCTTCCTCCGCGCCATCGGCGAAGCCCGCCTGATCACCCCGCTCCGCTCCGAGGGCGGCCACCGCCGCTACTCCCGCTACCAGCTGCGCATCGCGGCCCGCGCCCGGGAACTTGTCGACCACGGGACCCCCATCGAGGCCGCCTGCCGCATCGTCATCCTCGAAGACCAGCTCGAAGAAGCCCAGCGCATCAACGCCGAATACCGCCACGCCGCCGAATCTGCGAACCCGACGACCGCGGCCTGAGACAGCCGGGACCTGCAACTCCCCGCAGGACGGCATCGCGCGGCCGGAACCCGATCCGACTATACCAATTGGTCTAGACCTATTTAACAATTGGTCTAGACCACAGGCGTTCAGGTATCAGCGCGGATTCAGCACGCGGTCCGGAAACGACGGGCAACAACCGGCATGTTTCGGACAAGTAGGATATAAGGCTGGGCTGGTCAAACATAAAGCGGGCCAGCCCGTCGCTCGTGTACATGATAGGTATATCCGCAGGTCAGGCTAACGGACGTCCAGCCCGGTGACCGCGCGGCCGATGAGCATGCGCTGGATCTCGGAGGTGCCCTCAAAAATTGTGAAGATTGTGGAGTTAGGGGCATTTTTCGCAGGTCAGCGGCCTGAATACCCCCGTGGTATCAGCACGGATTCAGCACGCCCCACCCGAGATGAACGCCGGCGCCCGGCTGATCTTGGCGCGGTGCCGGACGCACTCCGCCGGTGACTTCGACGCAGTCCGGCATCGACGCGGATGCGGCGAAATCGTGTTGGGAGGGGCGCCGCCAGCCTTCTCCGCACAGGTATATCGGAGGTACATTATCGCCCTGAGTTGCCGATATACCCGGTGGTCAACCTGCCGCTGACGCGGGCAGCGTGACGCGCGGACGGGCCGCACACGGGCCGTGCGGGGCGCCACGCCCCGGCATTCGGGCTGTCCGCCATCCGGGCGCTACGGGCCGGACGGGCCGCTGCGTGACCCGCATCGGCGACCCCTGCCTGGTATGTGCGCATTTCGTGGGGTCACGTATCAGCCGTCGGAGGCTGGGGCTGGCCTCGTCCTTCGATAAGGGCCTCGGCAGTCAGCTCTACGCGGTCGCCCTTCGCGTCCAGGCCGAACATCCGCGTGGGCCGGTTCAGGGCTTCGGATTTGGACGGGTAGTGGAAGTAGAGGATCTCACCGCAGTGCGGTCGGGCCTCTGCCATGATCCCGTCCTGGCAGGTCGCGAGGATCGTGATGCCGTGCTGTTTGGCCACTGTGGCGATGGCAGCGAGGACTTCCCGGCGGTGCTCTGCGCCGAGCGAGTCGGCGAGTTCGTCGAGGATCAGGACGCGCCCGCGAGGGTAGGGGGCGGAGAGCAGGGAGGCCAGGACCAGGTGGATGGAGAACAGTTTCTCCTGGGCCGTGTTGGTGACATTGTCGTAGGGAAGGAGCGCGCCGCCGGGGTTCCTGCGCCATCGCGGGATAACGCGGGTCCGCCAGTTCTGATCTGGGGTGTCCGGGGGGATTACCTCGCTGTCGAGTCTGGCGCCGAGTCCTTCCGCCTTGCGGTTGAGCATGTCCAGCGCCTCGCTGATAGCGGTGAGGGCGCTCTGCGCTCGCTGGACTATGGCCTGCTGGGTCAGGCCGAGTTGTTCCTGGAGTTCACGCGTCTTGGATGTCGTGACCTGGATTGCGTCTGAGCGGGCAGTCCGCGCCTGTTCTACCTGCTCAGGGGCCATGTGGTCACGTTCTGCGCCATCATCGAGCCACGCCTGCAGGTCGGCCAGCGCACTCTCGAAGAGGGTGCCCAGGGGGTCTTCCACTTCGGAGTGGCGGCCTTTGAGGAACTGGCTGGCCGCGTGGCGCAGGTCGGCCGGAGGGGTTCCTGCGCCCTCCGCCTGGTATTCGAGGGCCGACAGGGCTGTTACCAGTTGCGCGTAGGCCGCTTCGGCAAGCGTCGATGCCTTGCGGCGCTCGGTATTATCGGCGCCGACTACCGGAGGCACGGCCTCGTCCCTGATCCGGTCGGGTGGATCCTCCTCTGGCTCGGCCGGGGGCCAGCGGAGCTCGGCTCTGGCCGCGTCCACGCCACGGCCCCAGGCGGCCAGGATGGCATCATCGGGGTGAGCTGTCCTGGTCAGCCGTTCGATCTCCTGCTCTTTCAAGCGAAGCCGCTCCCGCGCGTCCTGTATCAGGCTGCTGAGGCGGGTCATGTTCTGGTCGCGATCAGCGAGAGCGCGTGCCGCTTCCTGACTGGCCTCCCATGCCTGCTGGTACCGCTCATCCAAGGCGGGGATCCCCGCGCGGTGATCGGCGAGCTGACCGGTCAGCCCGGTAACCTGGGGCGCCAGCACGGCAATGCGCTCGGCAGCTCCCGCCCGGGTGACGGTCACGGTGGCGTGCTCCGTCTCGATCTCCAGGGTCCGCACGCGCCTGACGAGCGCTTCCTCCTGCTCCAGGGCCTTGCGGAGTCGTTCGCCTAGGTGCGCGCGCAGATCCTCGCCGCCGATGACAGGGGCTTCAAACCCGCCGACGACATGGATGCCCGTGCCGAAGTCTGATGCATGCGGTACTGGCTCGTCACCAGCGGGCCGCGTGGCCAGGGCGCGGAGGAACGGAAGCGCTGCCGGGGGCGCGGCCAGAATGCCCTCGGGCAGATCAGCGGGGACGCTGTTCTGTCCGTTATCCTGCTCCGGCGAATCGCCGGGGCTGATGATGATCGCGCCGGGAACTTCCCGGAGGGCACGGAGCATATCCGGAATTGGATGTCCCCCAGGAACGCACACGGCATCCCGCCAGGGTGCGAGGCGGGCCTCCCACTGGTGCCGCGTTGCGGGAGCCAGGCGGGTGGCGTCCGCGAGCGATACCGCGGGCACATCGGGTCCGAGCGTGCGGATGATCAGGCCAGAGATCCCGAACTGGCCTTTTTCCGCATGCTCCAGGTCGTCGCAGATCTGCTGGATGCCCTCACCGGACTCGGCGAGCGCTCTCCTGGCTTCACCCAGTTCCCCGTTCTTTGCGGCGAGGGCCTCGGCACGCTTCGCGGCAGTGCCGTCCCGGTCCAGGTCGTAACCCGCTGCCAGGGTCTTGCTCTCCCGTAGCTCCCCTTCGATGCGCTCCAGGTCGCCTGTCAGCCTCCCCTCCTTCAATTTCGCCCCGTCGTATGCGGCCTTGAGCTGCTCGGCCTGCTGCTTGGCGTCCCCGGCGGCTTTGCGCAGCGCTTCCCTGTCCTTGAGGGACTTCAGTTCCTCGCGATGACGCACGAGTTCTTCGCTGATCTCGTCGCGGGCTGGCCCGGCATCGGCGAGGAGGACGGCAGCGGAATCGGCGCGAGCGCAGGTGTCCAGGACGGCTCGTGCCTGGTGGGCTGACCAGAGTGAGCCCGCAGTCGCTGTCTGGCTGCGGAGCCGGTCACGGATCCGGACGTGACGGAGGATCTCATCTTCTTGGGCGGTCTGCTGCTCGTCGCGTTCGATGAGCTTGGTAAGTTCGGCTTGCTTGCTGTCGAGGTCGCGCCGGTCCTTCTGGTCCCGCTCATACAAGATGGCCCGGCCGGTCAGCGTGATCAGCGCGTCGCCGATCTGGTCCGGCGTGAACGTGCCGGCGTCGAGCTTGAGCAGGGATGGCCGGGAGCGGACACGGCCGCGGCTGGCGACATACGCCAGCACGCGGGGGCTGCGCCCGTACAGGGCATGGGCGTACTCGGTGCTGCCGAGCGGTTCGCCTCCGATAGCCCGGTAGACCTGCGGCGCGTTCTCGTGCCTTTCCGCGTCGGTGCTACCACGCGCCAGCTGGATGCCTGGCGCGTGTCGTACTTGCAGGTGGGGCCTGGTGGCCGAGATCTTCATCCATACGGTGCACGCGGTGGCCGCCACGTCTTCGGGGTCGGCGAACACGCCGACGATGAAGCCTTCCGTGGCGGCGTTGACGCCCACGAGCGCGCCGGCCGTGACGGGCTCGAACAGCAGTGCCTCCACGCTGGCGGCCCCCGTGCTGCTGACTCGCCACTCGGGGTCGCCGAGGAGCAGCGCGACCGCCGACAGGAAGCTGGTCTTGCCGGATTCGTTCGAGTCAGTCGGCCCCATGCCGGTCACCGCGATGAAGGTCTCGGGGATAAGCGCCACGGGGTGCGCGGTAAGCCTCGCGATGTCCATCGTCTGCACGGCGATCAGCTGGCGGCTGCCGATGAGGCCGAGCCGCTCGGCGGGCGCATCCAGCTCGGCGGTCATGCGAACTCCTCATTCGTGCTGGCCGGACGCGCGGCTGCTGCGGAGCTGCTTCTCTCTCGGCGGGCTCGGATGCGCTCTGCCATGTAGCCGTTGGGCCGCGCCAGCACGATGAGGTCTTCCCACAGCGCTTCTGCGCTTGCCGGGCTGAGGCGGGACATCGCGGGGCCGAGGATGTACCCGCCGGAGGGCACGGAATCGACATAGCCGGCGGCGCGGAGTCCTGCAAGCGCGTCGCTGATCCTGGTGCGCGACATTTGCCTGTTGGCGGCGAGTTCGTCAAAGCTCACGGGATGGCTGGATGAAGTCCACGCCCCGTTGAGGCGGCCTTGCGCTCGCGGCATCGCAACCGCGCGCAGGAGCAGCAGGGCCAGGACCGCGCGCTGCTCTGCGCCGAGGGTGCCAGCCTGCTCTCGGGCCAGGGTCGTTGCGATGTGATCGGGGTAGCCGGTAGTCCAGGCACCCTCCGGGGTGAGAACCAGGGTCCGGCCGCAGCCGGCGAGGGCGGTCTCGGTAGCGCGCCGGATAGCGGGGTCTGCGAGCATCCCCAGGTCTGAGCGGGCTATCGGGCCCTGGGCGTTCTCCAGGGCGGTAACGGCGGCCCGGACAAGCATGTCATTGATGCCGACGGGACTGGCAGGGGGCGCTGGCAGCCGCCGGGCACCCTTCACGGCCTCTGCTTCTTCCGGCGCGATCGCGCCCGTGCTGGCAGAGGAATACTGCCGAAGCGCCGCGTGCGGCAGCCGGTCGTGCAGTCGGCGCAGCACGGACCAGGTGTCACCGGGGAGCGCTGCCGCCGCTGGCCCTAGCCTGCCGACGGGACCGGTGAACCTGATCATGCCCGCCTGGGAGAGGGTCCTGAGTGCGCCCGCGACGGTTGGGCCATGCGCGCCCATCCCGATGCATGTGCGCAGTATGTCCTCACGCCGGAAGGGGCGGCCCGGGTACGGGTCGGCTTCCGCGCTCGGCCACGCTGCCACCAGGCAGGTGGCCAGGGTGAGGAGCGGGACCGGAGGCAGCTGCCTTGGCAGAGCGGACGGATGCCGCCCGGGGTCGGGAGCCGCGCCCTCTCCCCAGCCCAGGGTCAGTATCCGCTGCGCCCCGCCGGGAACGGCGACTTCGATCAGCTCCCGGTCTACTTGCTCGGCGGCCCTGGCAGCGGCCGCTGCCGTACTCGCGGCTACCTCGGCCGACGCGCTGCCGGCAGCCCGGATGCGGGCAAGGAGCAGCGCTGCGTCAGGGTCATACGGCGACGCCGTGCTATCCGTCATCGGCTGCTCCGTGCTGCGCGGAGTCCTCGGGCATGAGCCCGTCGCCGCCGGCGGGGAAGTCAGTCTTGATCAGCCTGGCCGGGTGCAGGTAGGTCACCGGTGCTCCCGGGGTAACCAGGAGGCACTCGGAAAGGTCGAGCACGAACGGTTCCTCGGGGTCTGCGTCCAGGGCGAGGGCGTCCACAATGATCCGCGCCGCGTCTTCCCAGCTGTACTGCATGTGCGGCGTTAGGTTGACCTCGGAGGCTCCCGCGAGCAGGGCCTCCAGCCCGAGGCGGCGGTACCTGCGGGCGGTCTCGGCCGCTTCCTCGGCCGCCGCGAGCGGATCCGGGTGCCCGGTGCCGGCGGGCTCGGGCGGCCGGACCCTGGCACGCGACCGGGGCTGGTAGGTCTCAACGACCTTGATCAGCGCTTCCGGGTCGAGGTACACCGGCGGTGTGTCCGCGATGAGGCCCGTCCCGACCTCGGCAAGCAGGTCCGGGTCCGCGGTGACGGCGGCGTCTTCGTACTCCGCCAGGGTCAGGACGTCGAAATTGAGGCCGCCGCCGCTCTGGTCAAGGATCTTGCCGATGGCCGCGCGGAGCTGGGACCGGTAGAACTGCTCGGCTTCGATCAGGGCGACCCCGGCCTCTTCCAGGTCGTGGTTCCGGCTGAACTGGGAAGTCACCATGTCGTTCAGTTCCACGACCTCCCGGGTGAAGCTGCTGTGGTCGTGCTGGCGGCAAGCCTCGATTAGCTCCGCGGCCGTGCCCGCGGCTATGCGACGGTTTAGGTCGAGGGCGAAGCCGATCAGGGCGTACCGGCACGTGTTCAGGTGAGCCAGCGCCTGCCGGGCATCAGGGTGCCGCGCCCCGAGCGCGGACCGGGCCCTGTCCAGCAGCAGGATCAGCTCATCGATTCCGCCCCGCTCGGCTACGCGCGCCGCCGCCAGGGCTCCGGCAAGACCCGCCGGCCTAACGATGTACCGTCCCTGGTACATCTTCGGCAGGTACGGGTCGAGGAACCCCATCGCGTGAAGATGCTCAAGGCGGGCATCGACCGCAGCCTTCGGGAGCCGGATCCCGTGCCGGAGCAGCCCTTCGCCCAGTTGCGCGAACGTGAGCCCGCGATGGCTCTGGTGATCGGCGTAGACCGCGAGTACGGCGGCGGCTAGCCTGACCAGTTCAGGATCCTGGACCACGGCCCCAGAGTCGGCAGGGAGGATGTGGATAGGGCTTCCGGCCCCGGCCCTGCTTGCGCGGTTTTGCGGTGGTTCGGGCGTAGGGTCGGGAGCCTGGGTCCGGCCTGACCTCCGAATCGGCTGACGC
>JBEKJP010000141.1:0-20655 GCA_050011155.1 Streptosporangiaceae bacterium | reverse complement strand
GACTCCGCATGCCGGATCGCCCGCTCCAGCGAGTTCCGGGTGATCTGCAGCGACCGGGTGGAGTAGCGGCCCGCGAGCTTACCCAGCCCAGCCCTGACATCGCCCGCACTCAGCTCACGCAGCAGCCTAGCCCCGATCAGGTCAAGCAGCGGCCCCAGCAGGCCCTCGTAGAGCGTGCGCGTTCGCTCGGACGTGCCGTCCAGGTCGTCACGCAGCCAGTCGTTCACGGCATCTCGCACCGTGTAGGTCTTCGAGGACTTGACTCCCGCGTCCATCTCTTGGTGCATGGCCTTGAGCCGGTCGCGGACCTCCTGCTTGGTCTTGCCGAGGACCTTGCGTCGGATCCGTTTCCCGTCGGGCCCGTAGCCGAGCGAGACCGATCCGACGTACCTGTTCTTCGCCGTGTCGAGGTAGATCGCATCCTCAGGCTCCCCACCACACCGCCCGGAGAGCCTATAAGGCTCTGACCTGCGCCCCGACCGCGACTCGAACGCGGGACCTACTGCTTAGGAGGCAGTCGCTCTATCCGCTGAGCTATCGGGGCCTGCCAAGGTCATAGCCTACCTGGATACGCAGGCGGCTGCCGCGTGCGGTCCAGCATCGCACGACGGCAGCCGCCATCCAGGGCACAGGTTCAGCCGCGCCCCTGCTGCGCGGCCGCGAGCACCTGCACTCCCCCGCCGAACTTGGCTAGCTCGGCGCTGTCCCAGCCCAGCACCACGGGGGCCTGGACCACGACCCACTGGCCGCCGGCCACCTTGAAGGTGAGGATCTGCGTGTCACCCTGGACGTCGAACTTGCCTTCCCGGCCGTTCACCGGCTGGTCCGCCCAGCTGGCCGGCGGGGCGGTCGCGTCCCGGGACTGCAGCATGACCACAAGCTTTCCGACGAACGTATGGGGATCCTTGTCCTTGTCGTCAGCGGGTGCGATGGTCAGCACGAACGGGTCACTGCCCTGGACGACCCAGCCATTGGGCATCCAGGCCACCCGGTAGCCGGGCGGCTGGGTGCCGGTCCACGCGACCAGCTTGATCGCGTGGGCGTCGGTCTCCGCCGACGCGGCGTGCGTCGGCGTCACGGTCGTCTGCGGGTGACTGGACGCGGGCGCCGAGGCCGCGGCCACCGGGTGGCTGGCGGCCGGGGCGGAATCGTTCAGGGACAGCGGCACGAGAATGCCGGCCAGCACCGCGGCGGTCACGCCGGCCAGCCCGGCCAGCCGCTGCCGCCGCCGGCGCAGCAGGCGGCGGCCGCGGGCCAGGTCCTCAGCCACGGGGCCCGGACTGGCGTGCCTGCCGGTGCGGGGAATATCGCTCAGCGCCAATTCGAGCAGGTCCTTCATGTCGGTCACGGGTACGTCCTTTCCGCGACGGCCGGGCTGAGCAGCTCGCGAAGGCGCGCGGCGGCCTTCGCGGTCTGGCTCTTGACCGTGCCCTCGGAGCAATTCATCAGGTCAGCGGTTTCCCCGACGCTGAGGTCGAGCCAATGGCGCAGCACGACGGCCGCGCGCATCCCCGGCGGCAGCGCGGCCAGCGCCTGGCGCACCTCGGCGCCGCCGAGGCGGTCGGGGAAAGTTTCCGGCGGCGCGGGCTGGTCGGGCACTTGGGATACGTGACGTTCCCGCCGCCAGCCGGGGCGGCGGACCTCGTCGATGTGGGCGTTGACGATAATTCGCCAGACGTAGGCGGACTCGGTACCGGACCGCCTGACCTTGGGCCAGGCCACGTACAGCCGGGCGAGCGCCGTCTGGACCAGGTCTTCGGCGAGATGAGTGTCCCCGGCGGTCAGCAGGCTGGCCGAACGGACCAGCCCGCTCCGTCGTTCGGAGACGAACGCGGAGAACTCTTCGTCGCGCGATGATCGTGGCATGCACACCTCCTCACCCTCCATACGGGAGAGGGCCTGCGGGAGGTTGCCTGGATGCCGCCGGGACGGCGCCGCGTTAGCGCGGCGTGCTCTGGTGCGGGCGGAACAAGGCGCCGTGACCAGGGACGATCACGGTGGCGAGGGTCAGCAGCCGCTCCCGGCTGACCGCCAGGGCGGCCGCGTCAGAACCGAGCGGATCCTCGGCGGGCCCGTCGGCCATCCACCACGCGTGCGTGCAGACGAACACGTCGTCCGGAGTGGACGCCACGGTCGAGATGTCCTCCGCGGTGTGCCCCGGGGTACGCAGCAGCCGGACCGAGCGGCTGAGCTCGAACCCTTCGGCGTCGCGGTCGATCCAGCGGTCCCCGTCGTAGATCGCCCAGTGGTCGTGGATCCGGGCGGACGGGAACAGCGCGGCGTTGACCGTGTGATCGGGGTGATGGTGGCTGAACACCACGTCGGTCACGTCCGCGGCCTGCGGGCCGTGCTCGATGAGCGCGGCGAGCAGCGCGTCGCGGGAGGCCACCATGCCCGGGTCGACGACGATCACCGCGTCGCCGTCCAGGATCAGGGTCACCGTCCCGGACACCCGCTCGTCGTCACCGTTCCGCCCGACGTACCCGTCGTGCAGCACGTATACGGACGCCGATCCACCAGGTGCAATGTTCACATCAGCCACAAAGCCGACACTACTACGGGAGGTCGAAGGGCAGGGTGATGCCGTCTAGGGCGTGGGCGCAGAGGTCGTCTTCGCGTTCGGCGGGGAGGGCGGCGATGATGCTGGCGACCAGGGCGCGCAGGCGCTTGATGTTGGCCCCGAAGACCTCGAAGACCTCGGCCTGGGTGACGCCTCCGCCCTCCTCGAGGCCGGCGTCCAGGTCGGTGACCAGGGCCAGCGGGGCGTAGCACAGGGCCAGCTCGCGGGCCAGGACGGCCTCAGGATGGCCGGTCATGCCGACCAGCGTCCAGCCCTGGGCGGCGAACCACAGGGATTCGGCGCGGGTGGAGAAGCGCTGTCCCTCGATCACGACCAGCGTGGCCGCGGTGACCGGATCCCAGTCCTGCTCGCGGGCCGTCTCGATGGCCACGATGCGCACCGACGGGCAGTACGGGTCGGCGAACGGTACGTGGCAGGCACCCTGGTCGTAGTAGGTCTGATCACGCGTGGTGGTCCGGTCCACGAGCTGGTCGGGCAGGGCCAGGGTGCCGGGGCCGTAGCGGTGCGTCAGCGAGCCGACCGCGGTCGGCGCGAGCACGCGCCGGACGCCGAGCGAGCGCAGCGCCCACAGGTTGGCCCGGTACGGGATCTTGTGTGGCGGGAACCGGTGGTCACGGCCGTGCCGGGGCAGGAAGGCCACCCGGCGGCCGGCCACCTCACCCACCGTCACCGGGTCGCTCGGCGCCCCGAACGGGGTGTCGACCACGACCTCCTGAGCGTCGTCCAGGAACTCGTAGAAGCCCGAGCCGCCGACGACAGCGATGTCCGCAAGGTCCGCCATGAGCGCTGAGCTTAGGCGCTCACGCTACTTTCTCGCTCGCGGACGACTTGGACGCGGTGCTGGCGGTCTCGGTCTTCTTGGTGGCGGGCTTGTCGGCCGAGCCGTTGCCGTTGGCCGAGGACGACTCGCCGGAAGACGAAGACGAGGACTCGCTCGACGTCTTCTCCTTACTGTCCTTGGCCGCCGGGGCGCTGGCACTGGAGCCGTTCCTGCTGTCGGTGCGGTAGAAGCCCGAGCCCTTGAAGACGATCCCCACCGGGGAGAACACCTTCCTGAGCCTGCCGCCGCAGGCCGCGCACACGGTCAACGGGGCGTCGGAAAACTTCTGCACAGCCTCGACCGGCTCACCGCATTCGGTGCAGGTGTACTGATACGTGGGCACGGACTCTCCTCAGCGCGGGCCTGAGTTAGCACTCGGGACCTCCGACTGCTAAGCATATCTAACCATGCAGGCCGTTCTGGGATTCCCCGGTCACTCTCACCCCGGCCGCCGGGCTGACGGCCGCCCTGACCTTCACGTCGTGGGGCTCGGCGGGCACGTGATCGAGGAGTTCGGCGTCGTAGATCAGGGCGATCAGCGGGACCATCGGGCCGACCCGGGCCAGCGCGCGGTCGTAGCTGCCGCCGCCCCGGCCGAGCCGGTTCCCGGCCCGGTCCACGGCCAGCGCGGGCACCAGCACCGCGTCGGCCCGGGCCACCGCGCCGGGGCCGCGCGGCGGCTCGCCCGGCTCGAGCAGCCCGCGCGGGCCGGGCACCATGGAGTCGGGTCCCTCGTAGGAGGCCCAGTCCAGGTCCCCGTCCGGCCGCAGCCGCGGGAGCAGTACGTAACTGCCGCGCTTCCACAGCGCAAAGACCAGGCCGCGGGTGTCGGGCTCGGTGCCGACCGAGTAATAGGCCGCGATCGTCCCGGCCATCTGCACCTCGGGCCTGCTCAGCAGGGCGTCCCTGATGGCCCGCCCGGCCGCCGCCCGCGGCTCCGCCGTCAGCTCGGACCTGGCCGCGAGCAGCCGCGCTCGCAGCACGGCTTTCTCCGCTGGCACGCCCGGCATGTCACTCACCGTACTGCCTAGCGCCAGGATCACTCCCGGGAGTTCGCTAGTGTTCAGGCATGGCTGTTAAGGACGTCACCAAAGCCGTCATCCCCGCCGCCGGCCTGGGGACCAGGTTCCTGCCCGCGACTAAGGCGACGCCCAAAGAGATGCTTCCCGTCGTCGACAAGCCCGCCATCCAGTACGTCGTGGAGGAAGCCGTCGCGTCCGGCCTGGACGACGTGCTGATGATCACCGGCCGGAGCAAGGTCTCCATCGAGAACCACTTCGACCGGGCCTACGAGCTCGAGGAGGCGCTGGCCGCGAAGGACGACGTCGAGCGGCTAGCCCAGGTGCGCGAGTCCAGCGAGCTGGCCACCGTGCACTACGTGCGTCAGGGCGACCCGAAGGGCCTCGGTCACGCCGTGCTCTGCGCCGCCCAGCACGTGGGCGACGAACCGTTCGCGGTCCTGCTCGGCGACGACATCATCGACAGCCGCGACCCGCTGCTGACCCGCATGATCGAGGTGCGCAAGCGGCACGGCGGCAGCGTCGTCGCGCTGATGGAGGTGGATCCGGAGCAGGTCTCCCAGTACGGCTGCGCCGCGATCACGCCGACCGGCGAGGAGGACGTGGTCACGGTCACCGACCTGGTGGAGAAGCCGGTGCCGGGCTCGGCGCCGAGCAACTGGATCCTGATCGGCCGCTACGTCTGCGACCCGGCCATCTTCGACGTGCTGCGCGAGACCCCGCCCGGCCGGGGCGGCGAGATCCAGCTCACCGACGCGCTGCTGACGCTGGCCAAGCGCGGACCCAAGGACCCGGACGAGGGCGGCCCCGTGCACGGCGTGCTGTTCCACGGCCGCCGCTACGACACCGGCAACAAGCTGGACTACCTGCGCACCCTGGTCCAGTTCGCCTGCGAGCGCTCCGACCTGGCCGAGGAGATCGTGCCCTGGCTGCGCAAGTACCTGGACAGCCTGCCATGACCCACGGTCACGGCCATAGTCACGGGCACGGGCACGACGGCGAGCTGACGCCGGTCGAGGATCACCTGGCGGAGATCCTGGCCACGGTCCGCCCGCTGGCGCCCACCGAGCTCAGCCTGGGGGACGTGCACGGGCTGGTGCTGGCCGAGGATGTCTCGACGGCCGGCCCGCTGCCTTCGTTCGACAACTCGGGCATGGACGGGTACGCGGTGCGGATCGAGGACATCGCCGCCGCCACCGCGGAGAACCCGGTCACGCTGCCGGTGACGGCCGAGGTCGCGGCCGGCGACACCGGGGCGTACGCGCTCCAGCCCGGGACCGCCGTCAAGATCATGACCGGGGCCATGCTGCCGCACGGCGCCGAGGCCGTGGTGCCGGTGGAGTGGACCGACGGCGGCAGCGCCCGGGTCACCATCTCGGCCCGCGCCGATTACGGCAACGCGGTCCGGCTGGCCGGCGAGGACGCCAAGGCGGGGGAGGTGCTGGTCACCGCGGGTACCCGGTTGCGGCCGATGCACATCGCGGTGATCGCGGCGGCCGGGCGCGGCTCGGTCCTGGTCCGGCCGCGGCCCCGGGTCGTCGTGCTGTCCACCGGCAACGAACTGGCCGAGCCGGGCTCGCCGGTCGCCCTCGGGCGGATCTGGGACTCCAACAGCTTCATGCTGGCGGCGGCGGCCCGGGAGGCGGGCTGCCTGGCCTACCGCCAGGCCGCCCTGCCCGATCACCCGGACGAGATCCTGCCGGCCATCGAGGACCAGCTGATCCGGGCCGACCTGATGATCACCACCGGCGGGGTCAGCATGGGCGGCGAGCACGACGTGGTCAAGGCGGCGCTGCAGCGGCTCGGCACGGTCACCTTCCGCAAGGTCGCGATGCAGCCGGGCATGCCGCAAGGGTTCGGGACGATCGCGATGGCCCCGGCCCAGGCTCCCCGGGATCCGCAGCGCCGGCGGTTCAGGCGGGACGGGTACGAGGAGGCCGCCGCGCCCGTCTCGGCCCCCGGCGAGCGGGTGCCGATCTTCACGCTGCCCGGCAACCCGGTCAGCGCCTACGTCTCGTTCCAGCTCTTCGTCCGGCCCGCCCTCGGCGCCATGCTGGGCGACGGCGGCCTGGGCCTGGACAAGATCCAGGCCCAGCTGACCAAGCCGCTGCGCTCGCCGGCCGGCCGCCGCTCGTACCTGCGCGGCGTGCTCGACCGGGCCAGTGGCGCGGTCGAGCCGCTGACCGGCCAGGGCTCGCACCAGATCGCCACCCTCGGCAAGGCCAACGCGCTGGTCATCGTGCCGGAATGGGTGGTGCGGATGGCCGCAGGCGACATCGCGGAGGTACTGGTACTCCCCTAAGCGATCCGCAGGCGAGCCAAGCAGGCGCAAGCAGGCACTGGCGGAGGCGCGCCGCCCACTCGTTCGGCACAGTATGGTGACCTGCATGAGTGACGGCCTGACACATGTGGACGGGGCCGGACACGCGCGGATGGTCGACGTGTCGGGCAAGGACGTGACCGCGCGGTCGGCCTGCGCGACCGGGCGGGTGCGGCTGTCGGCCGCGGCGGTCGCGGCCCTGCGCGCCGGGGACGTGCCCAAGGGCGACGCGCTCGCGGTGGCCAGGATCGCCGGCATCGCCGGGGCCAAGCGGACGCCCGACCTGATCCCGCTGTGCCACCCGATCGGGCTGCACGGGGTCACCGTGGACCTGGCCGTCACCGACGACGGGGTGGACATCACCGCCGTCACCCGTACGGCGGACCGGACCGGGGTGGAGATGGAGGCGCTCACCTCGGTGTCGGTGGCCGCGCTGGCGCTCATCGACATGGTCAAGGCCATCGACCCGGCCGCGGTGATCGCGGACGTGCGGGTCGAGTGGAAAGAGGGCGGGAAGACCGGGCCATGGCACCGGTAAAGGCAGAGCTGAGGGCGCTGGTCATCACCGCGTCGAACCGGGCCGCGGCGGGCGTGTACGAGGACGAGTCGGGTCCCGTGCTGGCCGGGCTGCTGGCCGAGGCGGGCTGCGTGGTCGACGGGCCGCGGGTCGTCCCGGACGGCGGCCCGGTCGAGGCGGCGCTGCGGGACGCGCTGGCGGCGGACTACGACGTCGTCGTGACCACCGGCGGCACCGGGCTGACCCCCGGCGACCTGACCCCGGAGATGACCAGGCGGGTCGTGGAGCGCGAGATTCCCGGCATCGCCGAGGCGCTGCGCGCGGCCGGGGCGGCGGCCGGGGTACCCTCAGCCATCCTTTCCCGTGGCGTGGCCGGGGTGGCGGGCCGTACCCTGATCGTGAACCTGCCCGGTTCGACCGGCGGCGTCCGCGATGGGATGGCCGTGCTGGCGCCCGTGCTCGGACATGCGATCTCGCAGATCAACGGGGGCGACCATCCCAGGCCACCCTCCGGTGCGAAGCGCTTACCCGGGATCGCGTAGCGCCAGCAGCGATACAGGACAATGATGGGAACGTGGGACGCATGCGAGGCTGGCCGGTTACTCTCACCGAGCCTCACCTGCTCGAACAGCCGGTGAGCCTGAGGCCGGTGCGAGTGAGTGACGCCCGTATGTGGCGCGAGATCCGGGTCAGGAACGCGACCTGGCTCCGGCCCTGGGAGCCGACCAACCCGGAAACCCCGCTCTACCGGTCCAGCCTCGGGCCGTACGTCGCGATGGTCCGCGCCATGCGCCGGGAGGCCAGGCAGGGCCAGGCGGTGCCGTGGGTGGTGGCGTACGGAGGAGAGTTCGTCGGGCAGCTGACGATCGGGTCCATTACCTGGGGCTCGGCCCGGTCCGGGCAGGTCGGTTACTGGATCGACGAGGCTTACGCCGGGCACGGCATCATCCCGACCACGCTGGCCATGGCGGTCGACCACTGCTTCGGCGTGATCGGGCTGCACCGGCTCGAGGCGTCCATCCGGCCGGAGAACCAGGCCTCCCGGCGGGTGGTGGAGAAGCTCGGGTTCCGCGAGGAGGGCATCCGGGTGCGCCAGCTGCACATCAACGGGGCCTGGCGGGATCACGTGTGCTACGCGCTGACCGCCGAGGAGGTCCCGCAGGGACTAATGCCCAGGTGGCGGAGCATTCAGCTGGCATCGGGCCCCAGCGCGGGCTGAACCTGACCCAATCGCGGCGGGTCGTCAGAAAGCCGTGCAACTAATGTTGCGACACACCGCTCGGGGTGCTCGTTTAAAACCTCGTAACCTATTACTTTGCGTCACGTGGGCTCGCGCCGCGGCCTGCCCGCACTCAAGGTCCGTGGAATCCCCCCGGGCCTACCGGCGTCGGCCGCGCCGAGGGGAGGACGGTTGAGCAGCGCGATACTGTACGTCGCCATCGTGGCGATCTGGGCAGGCGTGCTCATCCCCCGGTGGCTGCGCCGGGACTCCTCGGCCGAGGAGCGCGAACACGACGAGGCCAGCCCGGCGGAAACGGAAACCGTCCCGTCGACGGCGCCTGCGCCTGCGCCTGCGCCGTCAGCTGACGAGACGGCGCCGCTCCCGCGACCGCGACCGCGGGAGGACGCGGCTCCCCCGGTTCCCTCGGCCGAGCGTCCGGCCAGGAGGCCCGCCCCGGCGGCGAACCGCCCGGCCCCGTCGACGCCGCCTGGCCGGACCACGGCGCCCGCGGCGGGCCCGGTGCCGCCGCGGCCCGAGGTTCCGGCAGGCGGCGGGCCCAGCCCGGAACGGAAGAAGGTGCTGGCCGCCCGGCGGCGGCTGCTCGGTATGCTGCTCGCGCTGGCCCTCGGCTCCGCCACCCTCGCGGTGACGAAGATGGCGGCCTGGTGGGTGATCGTGCCGCCGTTCGTCATGCTTACGGGCTATATGGGCGTGCTCCGCGAAGCCTCCAAGGCCGACGCCGAACGGCGCCAACTGGCCCGCGCCCGCGTCGCCGAGGCGGCCGATGCCCAGGCCGTTCCCCCCGCTATGAGCACGGCTCCGGCCGCTCCTGTCGCTCCGCCCGCTCCCCCGGTGCCCGACGCCGAGGTCATCAACATCTCCGCGTCCCTCACCGAGGGCGGCGAGGAGTTCTACGACCAGTACACCGACGCCAAGCTGCGCGCCGTCGGCGACTTACTCGCCCCCGGCCTGCGGGCCTGCGGGCCTGCGGCATGAAACCTGGCTTCCAGCGCGTTCTGGCGCGCTGAACCCCCGGTTTCATGCCGTCGCGGCCGGGGCCGGAAGCGGGGCTAGGGGCCGGTCTGGACCAGGAGGGACTGGGGACCGCGGAAGGAGATGTTGGGGTGGAAGGTGAGGTGCTGGCCCGGGACTAGGCGCAGGGCGGGATAGCGGCGGGCCAGTTCGGTGAGGGCGATCTGCGCTTCCAATTTGCCCAGGTTGGCGCCTAGGCAGTAGTGCAGGCCCTGGCCGAAAGCTAGGTGACGATCGGCACCCGTTCGGTGCAAATTGAATGTGTCGGGGTGGTCGAACGCTTCCTCGTCGCGGCCGGCGGCGGCCAGCCACAGGAAAAGGCGGGAGCCGGCGGGCAGGTCGACCCCGGCCAGGGTGACCGGCCGGGTGGTGACCCGGCGCCAGACCGGCACGGACGGGTCGTAGCGCAGGCTCTCCTCGACCGCACCCGGGATCAGGGCCGGGTCCGCGGCGATCTCGGCCCAGCGGCCGGGTTCCTCGAGCAGACGGCGCACCGTGTTGCCGATGAGGCCGGTGGTGGTCTCGTGGCCGGCGAACGACAGCGAGAACAGGATCGAGCCGATCTCGTCCAAGGTGAGCCGCTCCGGCGCTTCCCGGTGGATGGCGATCAGGTCGCTGGCCAGGTCGTCACCCGGCGCACCGGCCTTGAGGTCCACCAGGTCGCGCAGGTACTTGCGGTAGACCGCCATGTTGATGGCGATCTCCACCTGGTCCTGCGGCGCGGGCCGGCCCCAGGCCAGCGCGGCCCGGTAGCCGCACCACTGCTTGAGCTGGGCAAAATCCTGCTCGGGTACGCCCATCAGGGAGAACACGATGTTGGCCGGGAGCGGGAAAGCGAGGGCTTCCACGAGGTCGAACTCCTGCTGGTTGCTTACCGCGTCCAGCAGGCGAGCGGTGGTGGCCTCGATGGCCGGGACCATCGCGGTGACCCGCTTCATGCTGAACGCCCGGGCGGCCGGCTTGCGCAGCCGGGCGTGCTCGGGCTCGTCCAGGCTGACCATGGTGGGCTGGGGCTTGTAGCCGCCGCCGAGCAGGATCTGCTGCGCCTCGGGGACGATCTGTACCAGCGGCGCCTGGGCCACCGCCGCGGAGTAGGTTGCGGGGTCGCGGAACACTTGCGCCACGGCTTCGTAGCGGGTGACCACGTAGTAGCCGATCGACGGGGCGAAGAACACGGGCGCTCCGCCGCCGGGGCGGCGGGCCATGACCGCGTAGGGATCGGCGAGGAATTCGGGCGATAGCGGGTCGAAGGTCTCGTCGACCGGGCATCCCGTGACCTCGGGGGTCGTGGTCATCGTGCCCCTCCGGGCGGTTCCTGGCGCATGATGCCCATGATGTCCCCGGGACCGTTCGCTGTCACCAGGCAGGTCGTGGCGATCTATGGCGCGGGCAGCGCTCAGGATTTGCTAGGCTAACGGAGGTTCTCGGGGCTGTAGCGCAGTCCGGTAGCGCACCTCGTTCGCATCGAGGGGGTCAGGGGTTCGAATCCCCTCAGCTCCACCGAGTTCACGGGCCGATTCCGAACACGGGATCGGCCTTCTTGTTGCTGGTGCAGCAGCAAAGTGCAGCAGTTGCGTCCAGCCAACGAATTGAGCGCATAGCGGGTTAAGCTTGGACCATCGTATCTCTCACCGAAGGAGGCGGGATGACGACGAATAGCGCTGGCTACGCGGGAGAGTCGCCGGAAACCCGCCCTGAGTCCATCGACGAGCAGGTGAGGCGCAAGGGCGTCCGGTCCGTCGAGTCCGTCGAAGACATGACACAAGATGGCGTCTTCGAGTCGGATGAGGAACTGGAAGAGTTCCTCGCGCACGTCTACGCCGTCCGTCACGCTGACCTGGCCTGACCGGGCCGATGCGCTACGTCGTCCTTGACACGGACGTGGCGTCCCGGGCGATCAAGGGAAAACTCAGCGATCCGCTGGCTGCCCGGCTAACCGGGACGACCTGGTGCGTGACGTTCGTAACCGTCGGCGAGCTGTGGCAGTGGGCGACCATACGCAGCTGGGGACCGCGCACCCGCGAGCAACTGGAGCAATGGCTCGACCGCGTAGTCGTCCTGAACTCGGACGACGCGACGTCACGGGCATGGGCCAGGATTTCGGCGGCAGCCCGGCACCGGGGACGCCCGCGGCCAGCCAACGACAGCTGGATCGCGGCATGCTGCCTCGCGCACCAGTTCGCTCTGGCGACCTTCAACGTCAAGGACTTCGAGGATTTCGCGGCGCACGACGGGCTGCAGTTGATCACGTCGTCGCGATAGCGCCTTGCCTGACGCCCTCGGTCAGGTTGCGGAAGGTGGCGGGGGTAATGATCAGTGCGGCGCCTTGGGGGTTCTTGCTGTCGCGGATGGCGATGTGGCGGGGTAGGCGGGCGATTTCGACGCAGTTGCTGCCGCCGCCAGAGGATCTGATGCTCTTGCGCCAGGTGGCTACGGCGAGGTCAGCGGGTGCGGTGGGGTTCATCGTGCTGGTCACCTGCTACTAGAGGAAGGCCGTGGTCTGCTCGGGGGTGAGGGCGAGCGCCTGGAGCCGGGCGAATTTGAGCTTATACCGTTCGATCTCGTCGAGTTCTTCGAGCATGCGGTTGTCGATGGCGGTCTCGATGTAGACGATGTCGCGTTCGCCGCCAGGGAAGGCCAGGTGGAGGAAGGGCTCGCTGGTGACGGGGTAGACGCCGGCGGAGACCGGGAGGATCTGCACGGTGATGTTCGGCCGGTTGGCGACCTGGAACAGGCGGGCGGCCTGGTTGCGACGGATCGCGGGGTCGGTGATGCGGGCCAGGGCGTTCTCGTCGATGATGGCGTGCAGCTGGCAGGGGTCGTCCGGGCGGGTGAGGATGTGCTGGCGGCGGGTCCGGGCCTCGGTGTGGCGGCGGATCTCGGCGGGGTCTTCGATGCCGGCGGCGCGGGTGATCAGCTCGATGTAGTCCGAGGTCTGGAGCAGGCCGGGGATGAAGGCAGTCTCGAAGGTCCAGATGTGCGAGGCGCCTGCTTCCCAGCCGGGGAGTTCCTCGCGGCCGAACACGTCGTTGTATTTAGTCCACCAGCCGCGTTCTCGGCTCTGGCGGGCCAGGGTGATCAGGGCGTCGCGCTCGGGGCCGCCGATCTCGTAGAGCTCGCATAGGTCGGTGACCGAGTCGGTGACGGATTCGGTCCAGCGGGCTTTTTCGATCCAGTTGAGCTTGGTGGCGGACCAGCCCAGGCGGCGCTGGACGTCGGTGGTGGTCAGGCCGCGGCGCTGACGGTGCTCGGTGAGCTTGCGGGCCAGGGCGCGCTTGCGGATGGTCGGGCTGTCGCCGGTGCTCCGGTTCTGGTCCATGCCTCCCGCCCTGGCCGCTGCTGTCCCGGCTCACGATAGCGTGCCCGCAATGAGTTGACGCTTAGATAATCGATACACAGATTATCGATATTCGAGCTATCGTAGACTCAGTAGCTATCCCGTCGCATGCGGTACTAGGCCAGGCAGTCCAGCTCGGCGCCGCAGGAAGAAGGCCTCCGCGATGAGGACCACAGCGGGCACCGAAGGGCCGGAGCATGTCCGGACCAGTACCTTTCCCCGGCAGCTAAGCGCCGCAGCTGCGGCGCGGCGGTTCGTCCGGCAGGCCACCGACGGTCACCCCGCCGCCGATGAGGCGCTCCTGCTTGCCGCGGAGCTGATCGCCAACAGCCTGGTCCACGCCCTCGACGCGACCACGGTCACCATCACCGTCGCGGTCAGCGAAGCGTTCATCCGAGTCGATGTCCGTGATGAAGGCACCCGTGGCATCCCGTATATGCGCCGGGATAGCCCGGATGCCGAGGACGGCCGCGGCTTGCGCCTTGTCAACCAGATCGCCCGGCGGTGGGGATTCACCCGCGAGCCCGCTGGCTCCTGCTGTTGGGCCGAAGTCTCCACCCCGGCCACCTGACCCCAATCCCGTACCGAAAGGGAGCCATCCGTGATCGAAGCACCATCCGCGCGGCGGCTCCTCGTCGGTACCGCGCTGCGCCGGTACCTAATCTGGGGTTCATCCTGGAGGACGCGGCGCGCGTGCTGGAATGCGACCGGTCGAAGATCAGCCGGATCGAGACCGGCCAGCGCGGCATCCGGCCCAAAGAACTACGCGAGCTGCTCGCCGAGTACGGCGTAAGCGAGCAGGAGCAGAGCACACTGGCAGCCATCGCCCAGGCTGGGAGCCGCGGCGCGTGGTGGCGGCACTGCGGCGATGCGATCCCGGAACCATACCGCGAGTACCTCGTCATGGAACAGGCCGCTTCTGACCTCTTCATCTACGACCCGCAGCACATACCGGACCTGCTCCAGACGCCGGAGTACACGCGGGCCAGCGTGACCGGCAGCCCGCCATTCCGAGCAGACCCCGGACTCGCGCTCTCCCGCCAGCAGGTCCTGCGCGAGCAGCGGTCCAGGCTCACCGCCCTGATCGGGGAGGCGGCGCTGCGCCGGCCGAACGGCGATGCCGATATCATGCGCAACCAGCTCACTTCGCTTACCGTCCCCGACAAGCGGGCCATGGTCCAGGTACTGCCGTCCACCTGCGGGCTGCCATCAAGCGGACCAGCGACCATCCTGCGGTTCGCCGAGATACCGGACCTGGGCGCCGTATACCTCCCCGGCCTGTCCGGCGGGATCTGCCTGGTCGGCCAGCAGGACGTCGCCAGCTACACCAGAGCGTTCGAGTACTTGCGGGCATCGGCGCTGTCACCGGCCGCCTCAGCACGCCTCATCTGTGAGATAGCCAGAGGGTGACAAAACAAGCACCGTCAATCCGCGACTTCCATGCCCAGGCCGGGTTCTAGGGTGCGTTCCAGGATCTGCGGCAATGGTTGGATCTCGGGCTTGGGCGGCTGCAAGATCGCCTCGGCGGCCGGTATTGGCCAGGGCGGAAAGGCCTGACCGAGATCGCCGTAATCGGAATCCTCGGACGGGATTCTCAGGCTCTGCCGGTCGGCCAGCTTGCCGGCGAACGCGTGGTGCTGGGCGGCAGGTCCTCGATCCACTGGCCTGTCTCTGGGATGGGCCCCCGCGGTCAGGGTGAGTTCGTCGCGTTGGGCCTGGGTGGCGGGCGAGGGTTCGGCGGAGCGCAGGGGTGGATATTGCCGGGTGGGGTGACGGCGGCGGAGTTCGGCGTCGGCTGCGGCCAAGTGCCGCTGATGGCGGGTGGTGGCGTCCCAGTCGGCTCGGTCGGCCATGACGGCGGCGAAGGTGGCTTCCCGTTCGGCGTAAGCGTCGCGCACGGCCTGGTAACTGGCGGCCAGGCCCTCCTCCTGGGCGGCTTTCTCATGCTGGCCGCGGCGCCGGGGCGTTCTGGGCTTCGACGGCGGCACGGATGGCGGCCAGGCGGGCCTCCGGGGGCGCCGGTGCGGACCTGGCGGAGCTCGTCGCCGACGTACTGCGGGGCCGACGCGGTCTCCAGGGGGTAGGTGTCGCGCAGGTGCAGCAACTTCCTGTCGGGCATGCCGCACGCGTCGGGACCCTCGACAGGGCCGAGGGCGGCGAGGGCTTCGTGGCAGGCCGCGCGCAGGTCCGGGGCGGCCGCGACGGGCTCGGGGCCGATCTGGTCGGCGGGGTGCTTCAGACTAATCCGGCGTGCATGGCACGCAGAAGGTCAGGGCTTCGAATCCTCAGCTTCACCGCGAGCTGCTCGAAGACAGATCCGGCCCACAGGTCTTCCCTTCCACACCGATCCGACTTACCATCAATGACATATATCATTGATGCTATGCACGAGATCGACCTGGAGCCGGAGGTGGAGGCATGGCTGCTCGATCTGCCGTACAGCCACTACCAGAGGGTCATGCGGAACGTGGACGACTACCTCGTCACCGGCGGCGTGCCGGACGGCGATCACGTCAAGAAACTGCAAGATGCTGATGACGTCTACGAGCTGCGGGTCGCGCTCCACCGCACCACGTGGCGGATCAGCTTCTGGAAGCCCGGGGGCCGGGTCATCATCTTGCTGACCGTCTTCCGCAAGACCCGCGAAGGCGCCCAGAAATCCGATGTCGACCGAGCCATCCGAGTGAAGAGGACCTGCCAGGCAGAACATGAGATGACGATTACCCACCAGTTCGAAAGGAACGAATGATGGCCGGGCACAGCCGGTGGAGAACCCTCCAAGCCAAGCGTCTCGCAGAGACCGGTGACGTCCGTGAGCACCCCGAATACGAGCAGGCAGGCCGGGACCTGCGGCTGGGGGATCAGCTCAGAGCGATCCGCAGAACCCGGAACCTCACCCAGAAGGAAGTGGCAGAGCGAGCGGGAATCAGCCAGCCCGCCCTGTCGCGCATCGAGCTAGGTGGCGGCGTGCCTGACATCGAGACACTGCGCAGGCTCGGCAACGCCATGGGTGTGCGATTCCACGTCATCGTCGGCAATGAGGAAGCCGATCATGACGAGAACCTGTTGGTGAGCTTAGCAAAGCCGCTACTAGCGGGAACGTCCACAGCAAACCACAACGCCCCAACGATTCTCAATTAGGCAGCTGCGCGCGCGGGTCAAGCCGTCGTAGCTCCGATCACGCCAGCTTGTGTTGGCGCCGACGCCTCGTCGGCTACCAGTGCCCCGTCTCCCATCCGATCGCGCCCACTGGATCCAATGGCGGTCACGACTGGGGAGCCAAACGGGGAGCCCCCCTCAGCTTCACCGAGTTCTTGCAGGTCGGATGGCCTGTTCGCGTTGGGTAACGCCTGGTCGGCTGGCTAGCGACCGGGCGTGTCTAGGCGGCCGGGCGGCACGCGGTGGAGCTGACCGCGGGAGCTGATACCGAGCTTGGTGAAGACCTTGCCCAGGTGATACTGCACGGTGTGGGCGCTGATGAACGGCCGGGCGCCGATCTCCGGGTTGGACAGGCCGTCGCGGGCTAGCTGCGCGACCTGGGCCTCCTGCGCGGTCAGCTCATGGTCGGCCTCGACCGTGGCCAGGGCGGTGCGCTTGCGGGCGGTTTCACCGGTAGCCGACAGCTCCCGGCTAGCCCGTTCGGCAAAAGCCTCCATGCCGATGGCTGACAGCAGATCATGGGCGGTCCTGAGCTGTTCCCGGGCGTCGGTACGGCAGTTCGCGCGGCGCAGCCATTCGCCGTACAGCAGGTGAGCGCAGGTCACCGGGACCACCGGGATCGGCACCTTCGCCCGCGGGTGGACCTGGCTCGCGGTCGCAGTGGGCCTGTTCGTGTTCGCGGTCTCAGCCGTCGCAGTTGGCACGTGCTGGCCGCTAGCCACTAGCGGCCTCGGGTGGTCAGCGGCAGGGGCCGGTTGTCGACGATGCGCTTCATCACGATGGTTGAGGTGAGGCGGAGGATGCCGGGCAGCGTGGCCAGGCTCTGGTCGCGCAGGGCGGCGAAGCTGTCGAGGTCCCGGGCGGCGACGCGCAGCAGGTAGTCGGGGTCGCCGAAGAGGCGTTCGGCGTGCCGGACCTGGGGTAGCCCGGCGATGGCGGTCTCGAACGCGGTGACCGTGCCGGCGTCGCCGCGTTCCAGGGTGACCTGCACCAGGGCCTCGAATCCCAGCCCGACGGCGGCCGGATTCACCAGGGCCCGGTAGCCGGTGATGACGCCGCTGCGCTCGAGTTCACGCAGCCGCCGGTGGCAGGGGCCGGGGGTGAGCCGCACCCGGTCGGCGAGCTCGGTGACCGTCAGCCGGCCGTCGGCTTGCAGCTCGGCAAGGATCGCTCGGTTCACAGCATCCATAACGAAAGATTATTGCCGAAAACCGGCGTGAGGTAGCAGAAGTAGCAATCATTTGTCGCGCCTGGAGACGTAACGTCTTAGCTGAAGGTCTTCATCTGGACAAAATCGTGGAGATAGGCGATGTTCGCGTTGCTTCCGCTGGTGGCCGCGTTCCTGGCGGTACCGCAATTCCTGCCGCAACTGGCCCGGGTCCGCCGGGCCGGCCCCACGGCCGGGGTGTCGTGGTCGTGGGCGGCGCTGACGAGCGTGAACAACGCGGCCTGGCTGGGCTACTTCGCGCTGTCCGGCTTCTGGACCGCGCTGGTACCCGCCGTCTCGGCCACCGTGCTGTCGGGACTGCTCGCGATCGTGCTGGCCCGCCGGGGCGGCGGCGTGCAGAAACGGCCTATGGTGCTCGCGTCGGTATGGGCGGCAGCGCTGCTCACCGCCGCCATGATTTTCGGCCGAACGGGACTGGGCTCCGCCCTCGCCATCGCCTTCTTGCTCCAGGTCACGCCGTCGGTATGGACGGTGTACCGGTCCAGTGACATCGCTGGCGTATCCCGGGGCACCTGGCTGCTGATCTTCGGTGAACTCCTGTGCTGGGGCGTGTTCGGCATCCACGAGGGCGACCCCCGCCTGATCGTGCTCGGGGTCACCGGTGTCGTGGCCAGCCTGCTGGTGCTGGCCCGCGTATCCCTTACTAGCGGCCTACCGCGCGGCCGAAGACGAACTTCTCGGTGGGCGTCGTCGGCAGCGTGGTGGTGCCGTCGTGCGCGGAGCCTGCCTCGTTGGTCACCGCCGGGATCGCGAAGTACTGGAACGTGATCGTGGTCTGGCCGCGGTGAGCGCCCGGGTCCACGTCGAAGATGGAGTACCCGTAGGCGTCGGTCGGGTTGATGGCCGCGGACCAGGGCGCGTCCTCGACCGAGTCGGCGCCGTTCTTGACGAACCCGGCCGCCTCGGTGCCGACCACGGCGTTGCGGGTGGTGATGACCTTGGCCTGCGGCTTGTCATCGGCGGGGTCGGTGCCGTAGGTGTTGGTCGGCCCGTTCGTGCCGCCGCCGCCGAGCACCAGGTACACCGTGCCCTCGGCGGTGTTCCAGGCCGGGGTCCCGTTGAAATCGTGCGGCTCGGTGGCGGCCACCGACGGCCGCCGGGTGTCGACCGAGGCCCCCTTGGCCTGGCCGGGGTTGGGGGCGACGACGGTGCCGTGCGCCCCGGCGTCGTAGCCGCGGACCGGGTAGGTCCGCTCGTAGTCGTGCTCGTGACCGGACAGCACCAGGTCGACCTGGTACTGGTCGAACAGCGGCAGCCAGGCCTGGCGGATGGCCAGGTCGGACCCGTTGCCGGGCACCGACGTCGACATCGCGCACTGATGCATGAACACGACGATCATGTCTACCGACGGATCGCGGCGGGCCCCGGCCAGCGTCTTCTCCAGCCAGATGGTCTGCAAGTTGGGCCGGCCGCTGGCGTAGTCGGGCACCAGCGAGTTGTTCGTCGGGTCGGGCTTCAGGCCGCCGGTGTAGAAGCGGGTGTAGGTCGTGGTGCCGTTGGGAATCGCGGCCCCGGTGGTGGTGGTCTCCGGCGCGGTGTCCGGCGTATCGATCACGTAGTTGGCGGCGCCGTCCTGGTAGATGACGTCGTCCGCGTCGAGGGAGATGAACTGCACGGTGCCAACCTGAAAGGCGTAGAAGTTGCCCCGCAGGCGATTACCGTCCCAGTTGGTCACGCCGTTGTCGGGCAGCAGGAACCGGCTCAGGTAATGGCCGAAGCCGTACGGGCCGTTCCAGTAGTTCCCGGCCGCGCCCTGCGCCCCGATCCCGCCGGGCGCGTGGCCGGGGTGGCCGGATTCCGTGTCGGTGCCGAACTCGCACTCGTGGTTGCCGAGGGCCGGCATCCACGGCCGGCTGGCCGCGCTGCGGGCGATGTTGTTGCCGAAGTCCCGCCACACGCCCGGCGCGTTGTTGACATCGAGGTTGGCGTAGCACAGGTCGCCGTTGAGCAGGTGGAAAAGCGGCGCGCCCCGCCCGTCGCCCGGGTTCTCGATGGCGGTGACCGCGTACCAGGAGTTGTCGCAGGACTCGTGCCAGATGTTGCCTGACGTGTTGAGGTCCCAGGACGGGGTGGCCAGGTCGCCGTAGCTGGAGAAGCGGAACTTCGCCCGGCCGCGCGGCGCGGTCTCGAACGACGCGCCCGCCGTGGACGGCGTGTGCGCGCCGTCGCTGACCTCGTAGTAGTACCGCGTTCCTGGCTTCAGCCCCTTGAGCTGGACATGGTAGAAGTACGTCGTCTGCCCGTTGAGCCCGTCGGTGAAGCTGACCGAGGCGGCCTCACCGTACCGTTGCGTCACGTCGAGCGGCTGCGGGTCCGGCAGCTTGACCAGCGCGCCGGGGTTACGGTCCATGATCGGCTGGGTCGAGACGGCCAGCGTCGGGGCCGGCTGGGCCACCGTGCCCGGCGCCGACCAGGACACCGTGACCTCCGTGGCCGGGTCGCCGCCCCAGGTCAGCAGGAGCTGCTCGGGCTTGGTGGTGGTGGGCAGCGGCAGCGTGACGGTCGGCGGTCCGCTCGGCGGTCCGCTGGCCGCCGCGCGCGGCGCGCGGACGACCGTTCCGCCCAGCGCCGCCGCCGCGCTCACCCCGGCGGTCCCGATGATGAACCGGCGCCGGGTAAACCCGGCCTTGCCACCTGACCCGCCTGGGCTCGATTCGCTCATGCCGCGAACGTAGGGAACTCAGGTAAACGGGACATGGCCGCAGCAGGAAAGAGCCAAAAATCTGGGCAACGAACGTGTGATATTTTTGTCACATGTCATCCGCGCGTGCCGTCGTGGCCGACGAAGCCGCCGCCGAGCCTGACGTCTGGCGGGCGCTGGCCAGCCCGTGGCGCCGGCGCTTGCTCGACCAGCTCCGGACCGGGCCGGCTACGACCGGCGAGCTGGCCGCCCAGCTCCCCGAGCTCAGCCGGTTCGCGGTCATGCAGCATCTCGGGGTACTCGTCGACGCTGGCCTGGTCCTCCCCGAACGCCGCGGACGTGATCGCGTCAACCACCTCAACCCCGTTCCCCTGCGCGAGTGGTACGAGCGGTGGGTCCAGCCCCTGGCGGACACCGGGGCGGCCGAACTGCTGGCACTCAAACGGGCGGCCGAGAAGGGAACCACCGGCGGTCGCGGCCCAGCAGGCTAGCAGCTTGAGCCGGCCAGCAGCTTGAGCCGGCCAGCTGCTCCCGGCCTGGCCGGCAGCCCAGCCACGCTGCGCGCCTCAGCGGCCGCTCCCGCACCACCGGCACCAGCTCCCGCGCGGTCCCGGGCCGCCGCCAGCCACGGCAATGCTCCATCGTCGTTGTCCTGAGGGACGCGTCGGGAAATAAACCGCGGAGTCTCCTTCGCGAGCCTTAATCGCGGCCAGTTCTGGCGTATAAGCGGCCGGGCTCCTGCCCACGCTGGCGTGATCACTCCTGGAACCGTTCCTGCC
>JBEKJP010000140.1:0-20386 GCA_050011155.1 Streptosporangiaceae bacterium | reverse complement strand
ACGAGGCCGTCCGCGATGCCTGGCCGGAGCGCCTCGGGACGCCGCCGTCGGCCATGCTGTGCGGGGTGCCCGCGCACGTGGACGGGCGGATGATCGGCATCGCCGAGAAGACCGCGGGCGCGTCGGTGATCAACTCCGACCGGATGTGGCACTACGTCGAGGGCATCGGCAACTGGAACCCGATCTGGCCGCTGCACGGCATCCGCATCCTGCCGGGGCCGTCCTCGCTCTGGCTCGACGCCAACGGCAAGCGGCTGCCGGCGCCGCTCTACCCGGGCTTCGACACCCTCGGCACGCTGGAGTACCTGCGGCGGACCGGGCACGACCACTCGTGGTTCATCCTCACCAGGAAGATCATCGCGAAAGAGTTCGCGCTGTCGGGCTCTGAGCAGAACCCCGACCTGACCGGGCGGGACCGGCGCGCGATGATCACCAGCCGGTTCGGCGGGGCGGTGCCCGGCTCGGTGCAGGCGTTCCTCGACCACGGGGAGGACTTCGTCAGCGCCGATACGCTGCCGGAGCTGGTGGGCAAGATGAACGCGCTGACCGGCGACTCGCCGCGGCTGTCGGTGCTGGACATCGAGGAGCAGGTGCTGGCGCGGGACGCCGACGCCACCCGCCGGTTCGGCAAGGACCCGCAGGCGGCGGCGGTCCGGCGGGCGCGCGCCTACCTGGGCGACCGGCTGATGCGGGTGGCCAAGCCGCACGCGCTGCTCGACCCGGCGGCCGGCCCGCTGATCGCGGTCCGGTTGCACGTGCTGACCAGGAAGAGCCTCGGCGGCCTGCACACCGACCTGTCCTCGCGGGTGCTGTCGGCGGCGGGCGCGCCGGTGCCGGGGCTGTACGCGGCGGGGGAGGCGGCCGGGTTCGGCGGCGGCGGCATGCACGGCTACCGGTCGCTGGAGGGGTCCTTCCTGGGCGGCTGCCTGTTCAGCGGCCGCCAGGCCGGGCGGGCGGCGGCGCGCGCGACGGCTGGCTTAGCCGTCAGGCGAACAGGCGCCGCAGTAGCTCGTCGATGGCGTCGGCGCCTTCCCTCATCGCCGCCTCCTTGTCTTGCGCCCGGGCGACCAGCAGCGCCACCTCGTTGACCGACGCGAGCAGGACGTGAGCGAGCGTGTCGGCCAGTTCCGGCCGCAGCTTGCCCTGGGCGGCGATGACGTGGAGGATCGCCTTGAGGCCGCCGAGGGCGTGCTGTTCCTCCATCGCCCGCCACCGCTCCCAGCCGAGCACTGACGGCGCGTCGATCAGCAAGATCCGCTGCACCACCGGGTCGCCGGCCAGCCGGATCCAGTTCAGGGACCCGGCGCGCAGCGCGGCCACCGGGCCGTCCGCCCCGGCCGCGGCGGCCATGGTCTGCTCGCCGACGCTGGTCTCGACCTCCTCGGCCACCGCCTCGAACAGGGCTTCCTTGCCGGCGAAGTGGTGGTAGAGGGAACCCCGGCTGACCCCGGCCTCGCGCAGCACCGCCTCGATCGAGGTGTCCTCGTAGCCGCGTTCGGCGAACAGGCGGGTGGCGATGGTGAGCAGCTGGCTCCGCGTCGCCTCCCCGCGGGCGACGTTCTTGTTCGGTCGGTCCACCACGGCTCCTCGCCTACCCGCCCCAAAGCGGTTGACAAACCGACTGTCGGTTTGTTTTCATAAACCGACAGTCGGTCCAATTAGTCTAACGCATCCTCTAGGAAGGCGATCGTAATGCAGCTTCAGGAACTCGAGGCCACGCGGCGCAGTGTCACCACCCGCTCCGGCGAGATCAGCTACCTCGACATCGGGACGGGACCGGTGGCCCTGTTCGTCCACGGCATCGCCACCAACGCCTACCTGTGGCGCAACGTCATCGGCGCGCTGGCCGGGCAGCGGCGCTGCGTCGCCCTCGACCTGCCGCTGCACGGCCGCAGCCCGGTGGCCGACGGCCAGGACCTGTCCCTGGCCGCGCTGGCGGCCGGCCTCGAGGACTTCTGCGACGCGCTCGGGCTCACCAGCATCGATCTCGTCGCCAACGACACCGGCGGGGCCGTCGCCCAGATCTTCGCCGCCCGCCACCCGCACCGGCTGGCGACGTTTACCCTCACCAACTGCGACACCAGCGGCAACACGCCGCCCGAGGCGTTCAAGCCGGTCGTCGAACTGGCCGCGACGGGCCAGCTCGCGCCGACCGCGGTCGCTATGCTCGCCGACCTCGACGGCGCCGCGCAGCTCGCCTTCGGCACCGCCTATGAGCATCTGGACCAGGTCGACCCGGCGGTCATCCGCTCCTACCTGGAACCGTGGTGCGGCACCATCGAGCGCGCCCGGCACTTCGAGCGACTGCTGACCGCGCTCGACGACGACGACCTGACCGCGGTCACGCCGCTCCTGGCCGAGCTGACCGTGCCCACCCTGGTGGTGTGGGGCACCGAGGACGACTTCTTCGGTGTCTCCTGGGCCTACTGGCTGCGGGACACCATTCCCGGCACGACCCGCGTGATCACCGTCGACGGCGCGCGGCTGTTCTTCCCGGACGAGCGGCCCGCGGACCTGGTGCCGCACCTGGAGGAGCACTGGGCCGCGGCCGCCGCGGTCCGCGCGTAGCCATCTCCCGTTTTCCCCGGCCCGACGGGGGCGCCGGGCGGAAAGCCGCGGCCTGCCTCACGATCCGATCGTGAGGCAGGCCGCTCGCTGTTGGCCGGACGCTGCTAGCCGGACGCTGCCAGCGTCGCCTGCAGCAGGTAGGCGGCGATGATCCCGATCAGCGAGCCAAGCACGGCCCCGATGAAGCCGCCGGCCAGCGCGAGGAGAGCGGCGATGACCGCCGCGGCCAGGTAGATGACGAACGCGATAGCGAGCAGGTGCCTGGCGAACGCCTTATACATCTGCCACGCTTCGCCGAGAACACCCGACAGTGGATTCATGGCCGGATCGTACAGCGAAAATCCAGCGTGTTGGGGGACGGGGCAGGCCTAAATCCGGCGGCTTCAGCTGCCTGATATCGCTACGATTCTCCTGTTATGAGCGGACACGGTGCGCGCCCGGTCGTGGTTCTCGCCGACGATGACGGGGCGATCACGTCCAACCTGGCGCCGTTCCTGGACCGGGCCGGGTTCACCGTGCATATCGCGCCGGACGGGCAGACCGCCCTCGACCTGGTCGAGCGGCTCGACCCGGACGGCTGCATCCTCGACGTCCTGATGCCGGGACCGGACGGGCGGGAGGTGCTGCGCCGGCTGCGCGCGGCCGGCCGCTGGCTGCCCGTCGTGCTGCTGACCCAGGTCGGCGAGTCCGGCGAGCGGGCGATCGCGCTCGACGAGGGCGCGGACGACTACCTCAACAAGCCCTTCGACCCGTACGAGCTGCTGGCGCGGCTGCGCGCGGTGCTGCGCCGGGCCCGGCCCGGGCGCAGGCCGCTGTCCGCGTCGCCGACGCTGCGGGCCGGTGACCTGCGGGTGGACCGGATCTCACGCCGGGCCTGGCTGCGGGACACCGAGCTGGTGCTCACGCCGAAGGCGGCGCTGCTGCTCGACTACCTCATCACCCACCCGGACGAGCTGATGAGCCGGGATCGGCTGCTCGAGGTGCTGTGGGGATTCGACTTCCCGGTCGGCACGCGCGCCGTGGATAACAGGATCGCGGAACTGCGGCGCGTCCTCGGCGACGACCCGGGGTGCCCGCAGTGGATCGCCACCATCCCCGGTCAGGGTTACCGGTTCGTGGCCCGGGTGGAAGACGCGCGATGACCTGGCTGTTGCGGGGCTCCCTGCGACGGGTGCTCGTTCCCCTGGCGGCCGGGGCGGCGCTGAGCGCCGCGCTGCAGGCGACCGAGCCCGCGGCCCGCTTCTACGCGATGGTGTCGCCCAGCCTGCTGGCCGGGCTGGCCGGGCTGCTCGGCACCGTCGTCCTGGCCGCCGTCTTCCTGATGCGCCGCCGGGCCGCGACCGCCGCGGCCACGGCGACCGACGCGGCCGCCCAGCGGGCGGCGGCCGAGGCCACGCAGGACCGGCTGCGTTTCCTCATGCGGCTCGACCACGAGCTGAAGAACCCGCTGACCGCCATGCGGGCCGGCCTGGCGAACATCTACCAGGGCGGCCCGGGGTACGCCAGCGGGACATCGGTCGCCCTGGCCAGCGTGTCCGCCCAGGCCGACCGGATCACGCGGCTGGTCAGCGACCTGCGTAAGCTGGCCGACCTGGAGACCCAGGAGATCGAGGCGGCGCCGGTCGACCTGCCCGGCCTGCTGCACGAGGCGGCCGAGGCGGCCGGCGAGATCCCCGGGGCCCGCCGGCGGATCCTGCGGCTGTCGGTCCCGCGGGCGCCGTGGCCGCTGCCGCTCATCGAAGGCGACCGCGACCTGCTGTTCATCGCCATTCAGAACCTGGTCTCCAACGCGGTGAAGTTCTCCGCCCCGGGCGACACCGTGGAGATCCGGGCCAGCGAGGACGACGACGGGCTGCTGCTCGAGGTGGCCGACACCGGAGCGGGCATCCCGGCGGACGAGATCGGGCAGGTCTGGCAGGAGCTGGCCCGGGGCCGGGCCGCGCGCAGCCTGCCCGGGACCGGCATCGGGCTCGCGCTGGTGCGCGTCATCGTCACCCGGCACGGCGGCAAGGTGGCGATCCGCAGCCGGGAAGGCCAGGGCACGGTGGTCAGCATCCGGCTCCCGGTGCACCCCTGCTTACGAGGTGCCAGCGGGCGTACTCGTCCCACGAGTGCCGGTCCAGGTAGGCGTTCTGATCGCTCGCGCTAGGCTGGACCTTCCCCCAGTCGCTGTTGAGCACGTACTGACGGCTGTCGATGAGACGCTCGGACTGAGCCACCGCATCGGGGTTAACAGAATATGAAGCCATGACAGCATTCTTGCTGGAACACGAGCGAGCGGGGCGGGTGCCATGAGCGGAAGCGGACTTCGGGCGGTCGTGGTCGGCGCCGGGCTGGCCGGCCTGGCCTGCGCGGGCGACCTGGTCGCGGCGGGCGCGACGGTGCGGGTGCTCGAGGCGGGCGACGGGGTCGGCGGCCGGATGCGCACCGACCAGCGGGCGGGCTTCCTGCTCGACCGCGGCTTCCAGGTGTTCAACACCTCCTACCCCCAGGTGCGGCGGCGGATCGACCTGCGCACGCTGCAGCTGCGCCCGTTCACCCCGGGGATGCTGCTGCACACCAGCCGGGGACGGCTCCGGTTCACCGACCCGACCAGGCAGCCGCGGCGGGCCGCCGAAGCCGTGACCGGCCACCTGGCTGGGCCGCGGGACCTGGCCGCCCTGACGCTGCTCGCCACCCGCGACGTGCTCGCCCCGGCCAGCCGGATCAGGCACCGGCGGGACCAGGCCACCCTGACCGCGCTGCGGCGCGCGGGCATCTCCGGCGAGCTGATCGAGCGGCTGTTCCGGCCGTTCCTAGCCGGGGTGTTCCTGGAAGACGAGCTGGAGACCTCGAGCCGTTTCTTCCACCTGATCTGGCGGAGCATGCTGCGCGGCAGCCTGTGCCTGCCCCGGCACGGCATCCAGGCGGTACCCGAGCAACTGGCGGCGGGGCTGCCGCCCGCCACGGTCCGGCTCGAGACGCCGGTCAGCGCGCTGACCGACCAGGGCGTCCTGCTCGGCGACGGGACCGAACGTCCCGCCGACGTGGTGGTCGTGGCGACCGGCCCGGCCGCCGCCGCCCGGCTGCTCCCCGGCCTGCAGGTGCCCGCGACCAGGACCGTCACCACCGTCTACCACGCCGCCCCGGCTTCGCCGCTGGCCGAGCCGACTCTGCTGGTGGACACCGAGCGCCAGATCCTGCACACCAGCGTGCTGAGCGAGGTCACGCCGGGTTATGCCAGCAACGGCCGGGTGCTGGTCTCCACGTCGGTGCTGGGCGGCGGGGACGCGAGCCTGGAGCCGGCCGTCCGCGCCAGGCTCGCCACCTTGTACCAGGCCAGCACCGCGGACTGGGAGCACCTGGCCACCTACACCGTCGAGGGCGCGTTGCCCGCCATGGCCGCGCCGCACCCGCTCACCCGGGGCTGCCGGGTCGGCCCCGGCCGGTACGTCTGCGGCGACTACCGGGCGACCGGGTCCGTCCAGGGCGCGCTGGCCTCCGGGGCCCGCGCCGCCCGCGAGGTGCTCGCCACGGCGAGCTTATGATCCAGGCGTGGACGCGCACACCGCGGCGCCAGGGCCGACCGAGGCGCAGCAGGAGATCATCGGCCAGGCCCGGGCGGCAGCGGCCGCGGACGACAGGATCGTCGCCGCCTGGCTGGCCGGCAGCTTCGCGACCGGGACCGCCGACGCGTACAGCGACATCGACCTGCACTGCGCGGTCACCGACACCAGCGCGGCGTGGTTCGCTGGGCACTGGCCGGAACTGGCCGCGAAGATCACCCCCGTCGTGCACTGCGGCCCGGTGCCCGGCATCGCCGGCGGCTTCGCCATCACCCCGCAGTGGCTGCACCTGGACTTGGTGTTCCACCGCCGTTCGGAGTGCGACCCGGCGGCGCTCGCATCGGTCCGGCCGCTGTTCGACCGGACCGGCGAGCTGCTGCCCGCCGCCCCGGCTCCCGTGGCCGGCCCGGCCGGCGATCCGTACTTCCCCGCCGCCGCGGTGGACCTCTACCTGTACTTCCTCGGCAACCTGGCCGTGGTGCTCGGCCGCGGCGAGGTGCTGCTGGCCATGAACGGCGCGGTCGTCCGGCGCGACACCGGCCTGATCCCGGTCATGCTGGCTGAGAACGGCGTGCGCAAGCAGGACGGCAACAAGCGGCTGAACCGGTACCTGACCGCCAGCCAGCTCGCGTTCCTCGAGTCCCTGCCGCCGCTGACCGCGAGCCGGGACAGCGTGATCAGGTTCGACCAGCTCGTCGCGGCCGACCTGATCGCCCGCGGCCGGGCGCTGGCGGACAGGACCGGGGCCCGCTGGCCGGCCGACTACGAGCAAGCCACCACCGCCTACCTGCGACGGAGCCTGGGCGTCCGGTTCGGCCCGGCCTAGGCGGTACCTACTTGATGGCGACCGCGTTGGCGGGTGAGCCGATCCCGCCGGGCGCGTTGATCGGCGCGGCGACCAGGAACATCTCGTAGACGCCGTCCGCGGCGCAGTCGGCGGCCAGGTCGCTGAGCCACCACAGCTCGCCCAGGGCCATGCCGAACTGGCCGATGAGCACGTTATGCAGGAATCCGAACGGGTGGGCCGCCGCGGTCATATCCGCCGGGAAGCTCTCCACGGCGAAGGTGTCGGAGGCGATGGCCGCCGCGTGGCTGTTCCACAGGTACTCGCAGACCGCCTCGCTGTGCTCGACGCCGGGCGTCGCGGGCTTGCCGAACAGCTTGTTCTTCACCCGCTGGGGCTGCTGGACGTACCAGGCGGTAAAACCGGTGTGCAGCAGGATGATGTCACCGGGCGCGTACTCGACCCCGGCCTGCTGCCGGGCCAGTTCCAGGTCATCGACGCTGATCGTGGTGCTGGTGCCGGGGTCGTAGGGCTGCCCGGCGTCCCGCATCGCCCGCTCGACGTCCAGCAGGACCGCGCGTCCGGCCATCCCGTGCCTGGCCCAGTGGTCGATGGTGTTCCTGGCGCCGTCAAGCACGTCCTGCTCGGTGGCGCCGTTGTACATCTGGTCCGGCGCGTAGCCGACGTGCGCCAGCGAGTCCCACTGGCTGGAGGCCTGCGGGTAAAAGTTGTCGTATACGTCATCGAAGCCGGCCGTGCCGGGCTGGTGCAGGACGCGCTGGCGCGGCGGGGTACGGAAGGGCGCCAGCGGCGGGGAGATGCTGCCGAGCGGCATGTCCAGGCAGAAGACCTGCCCGCGGCGGGCCAGCCGGGCGGCCGCGGCGATCCGCTCCGGGGTCATCAGGTTGACCAGGCCCAGGTTATCTTCGGCGCCGAACAGGCCCCACGCGGAGCGTCCCCCGTTGGGCGCGGGCGGCAGGTCACCATAACTCGGCAACGCAGTGTCCGGCAGCTCAGTCATGGAGGCACCTTTCTCGTCGATCTTCGTAGTGCCGATTCTGCCTGAGCTTCGCTATCGTGCTGAAGTATGGTCCTGACCACTCAGACGATGACCGACGAGCAGCGCAAGTCAGTCGCGCTGGAGTACCTGAAGGCGTTCGACAACGGCGGCGTCACCTCGTCCGGCGGCAGCATCCTGGACCTGTTCGCCGAGGACGCCCAGGTCTACTTCCCCAAGTGGGGCCTGGCCAACGGCAAGAAGGACATCGGCCAGATGTTCGGCGACGTCGGCGCCACGCTCACCTCGATCGTCCACCACTACTCCCACTTCAACTGGGTGATCTCGGGCGACATGGTGGTGTGCGAGGGCACCAGCCACGGCGAGCACCGCGACGGCCCGTGGCGGGCCGGGGTACCGGAGTGGGCGGCCGGCCGGTGGTGCGACGTGTTCGAGATCCGCGACTGGAAGATCCAGCGGTGCTTCATCTACCTGGATCCGGACTACGCGGCCCAGGACACCGAGCGTTACCCCTGGCTCCCCCGCGGCTAGCACGTCCGGGCTTGACCTCCGCGTCACCATGGGACCGGCGATCGTGGAGTACCTGGAACGGATCGACGCCACCCTGGCCCCGTTCGGCGGCCGGTTCATCGTGCACGGCGGCGAGTTCGAGCTGCTGGAAGGCGGCTGGCCCGGCAACCTGATCGTGATCGAGTTCCCCGGCCGCGTCCAGGCCCGCGCGTGGTACAACTCGGAGGCCTACCAGGCGATCGCGGCCCTGCGCACGGACAACTCCGAGAGCGATGTCATTGTGATCGACGGCGTCGGCCCTGAGCACAAGGCCACCGACGTACTCGGTTGAACGGGAGATGCGGATGAGCGATGTCGTGGTGATCGGGGCCGGGCTGGCGGGGCTGGCGGCCGCCCGGCGGCTGGTCGCGGGCGGGCACGACGTGACCGTGGTGGAGGCTCGCGAGCGGGTCGGCGGGCGGACCGAGGGTCTGGTGCTCGAGGACGGCACGCCGCTCGAGCTCGGCGGGCAGTGGGTGGGCGAGGGGCACACCCGGATGGCCGCGCTGATCGGCGAACTAGGACTGTCGACGTTCCGCACCTGGAACGACGAGGGGCGGCTGCTGGTAGACCTGCGGGGCAAGCGGTCCACGATGAAACCGGGCAAGGACGCCGTGCCGCGCCTGTCGCCGTTCGCGCTCACCGACCTCGCCCAGGGCCTGCTGCGGTTCGGTCGGCTGGCCGCGCGCACCGACGTGCAGCGGCCGTGGCTCACCCCGGGCGCCGAGGTGCTCGACGGGCAGACCTGGGAGACCTGGATCCGCCGCAACCTGCGTACTAAGGCGGGACGCGCCTACTTCCACATCGCCTGCGAGGCCGTGTTCGCCGCCGAAGCCAGCGACATATCGCTGCTGCACGCGCTGTTCTACACGCACTCCAACGCCGACCTGGGCACGCTCCTCGCGGTCGACCGGGGCGCCCAGCAGGACCGGGTAACCGGGGGGTCGGTCCTGGTCGCCGAGGCGATGGCGGCCGCGCTGGGCGAGCGGGTCATCCTGGGACGCCCGGTGCGCCGGATCGAGCACGACGACGCCGGGGTCCGTGTCATCGCCCGCGACGGCACGCAGTACCGCGGGGACGCCGCCATCGTGACGCTTCCCCCGGCACTGGCCGGCCGGCTCGAGTACGACCCGCCGCTGCCATCGTGGCGTGACCAGCTCACCCAGCGGATGCCGGCCGGGTCGGTGATCAAGGCGTACGCCATCTACCCCGAGCCGTTCTGGCGTTCGGCCGGGCTGAACGGGCAGGCCGCCTCGGACACCGGGCCGGTCAAGGTGACCTTCGACAACTCCCCGCCGTCGGGGACGCCCGGCGTCCTGATGGGCTTCCTGGAGGGCAAGGAGGCCCGTACCTGGGCGCGGCGCAGCCAGGCCGAGCGGCAGGAGGCGGTAACCGGCTGCTTCGTCCGCTACTTCGGCCCGCAGGCGGCGCGGCCGCAGCAGTACGTGGAGCGGGACTGGATGGCCGAGGAGTTCACCCGCGGCTGTTACGGCGCGCACTTCGCCCCGGGCACCTGGACGTCCTACGGGGAGGCGTGGCAGGCCCCGGCCGGTCGGATCCACTGGGCCGGCACCGAATGCGCGCCGCAGTGGAACGGTTACATGGAAGGCGCCGTCCGCAGCGGCGAATCCGCCGCCGACGCGGTCATCGCGCTCTGACCGGGACGACGAGAGCGCGTCTCGATCGCAGTTCTTCCCGGCGCGAATCAGAAAACCTTGCCGGTTTCTTACGTGGCGCTCCGCTGTTGAACACGCCGATCCCACCGGCCGTATCCCGGAGTGAGCGGGCAGTGACGTGCTGTTGCTGGTCCGATTTCACAGGGTGCGCCGGGCGTGGAACGAACAAGGGAGTGGTGTGAACTCATCGCACAATCAGCGCCGGCCGCGGAAGATCAGGCGGACCGGCCGGCACACGAAGCCGTCACCGGTCCAGAACGTGGCGGGAACGGCGGTCAAGGCCGCCCCGGCGATGGCGATCGCGGGCACGCTCATCGCCGCCCCGGCGGCGCACGCGTCCGCCCTGTCCCCCGCGCGGGCCGCCACGGTCACCGCGCAGCCGCACGCCGCCACCCCGGCCGCCCGGCCGGTACAGACCGATGCCCTGGTCGTCCACCATGAGCCGGCCCGCCGCTACACCGTCAGGGCGGGCGACACGCTGTCCACGATCGCGCAGAAGTTCTACGGCAACCCGGCCCGCTGGACCTGGCTGTTCGAGGCCAACAAATCCGTGATCAAGAACCCGGACGTGATCTTCGCGGGCGAGGTCCTCAACATCCCCTCCCAGGCACCGCCGAGCAGCCCGGGATCGACTCCGGCCATGCCCACCACGCTGACCACCTCGACGACCCTGAGCGGGACGCTGAGCTGCAACGGGCTCGAGGAACTGTGGGAACAGGCGGGTGGCTCGCACGCCGAGGCCTTCATGGCCGCCGAGATCGCCATGGCCGAATCCAGCGGGCAGCAGTTCGCCACCGGGCCGTTCGGCGAGCGCGGTTACTGGCAGATCAACCCGAACCACGGCTCGCTGTCGACCTACGACCCGCTGGGCAACGCCAAGTCGGCCATCATCATCTCCGACAACGGCACCAACTGGCAGCCCTGGACCACCTTCCTCACCGGCGCCTACCAGGGGAAGTGCTGAGACCACCTTCGGCCGCCCGGCCGGGATCATCCCGACCCCGGCCGGGTCGCGGTTCTACTGGCTCATCACGCGGGCTAGCATGCCGGGCTCGTAGCTGCCGCCCTGCTGGCGCAGGATCACGCCGAGCCGGTTGGCCGCGTTGATCATGGCGACCGCGCCGACCAGCGCGGCGATCTGGTCGTCGTCGTAGTGCTCGCGTACCTGCGCCCAGGTCTCGTCGGACACCCCCTGGCAGGCGTCGGCGAGCCGGGTACCCTCTTCGGCCAGGGCCAGCGCCGCCCGCTCGGCTTCGGTGAACACGCTGGCTTCGCGCCAGGCGGCGACCAGGTTGAGCCGGACCGCGGTCTCGCCGGCGGCCGCGGCCTCCTTGGTGTGAAGGTCGACGCACCAGCCGCAGCCGTTGATCTGGCTGGCACGCAGTGCCACCAGTTCCTGGACCGACATCGGCAGCGACGACTGCGCGAGCACGATGCTCGCGTTGGCGAACCGCTTGGCGAACCTCGCGCCGATCTCGTTGTCGAACATGCTGAACCGGGGTTCCATGGCGTGGTCTTCCTCACTCGTTCGTCCTGATGGGTTTGGTCTGTACACCAGATGCCGGCGGCCTGCCGTCTGTGACAACGCCGGCCCGGTGTCACAAACCGGCGCGGCCTGGTGTCTGGTGGGTACAGACCCGAGAGTGAACAGGAGCCCGCCCATGGACGGCCGCCCGGACCCCGCGACCAAGGCGTTCCTCGCCCACCGCAACCTGTTGTTCACCGTGGCCTACGAGATGCTCGGCTCGGCCGCCGACGCGGAGGACGTGCTGCAGGAAACCTGGCTGCGGTGGGCGGGCGTGGACCTCGGCGTCGTCCGCGACCAGCGCGCGTACCTGGTCCGGATCGCCACCCGGCAGGCGCTGGGCCGGCTGCGCACGCTCGGCCGCCGCAAGGAGTCCTACGTCGGTCCCTGGCTGCCCGAACCGCTGCTGACCGCACCCGACGTCGCCGACGATGTCGAACTGGCCGACAGCGTCTCGATGGCCATGCTGCTGGTGCTGGAGACCCTCGCGCCCGCCGAGCGGGCGGTGTTCGTGCTGCGCGAGGTGTTCGATGTGGGCTACGACGAGATCGCCGAGGCCGTCGGCAAGAGCCCGGCCGCGGTCCGCCAGATCGCGCACCGGGCGCGGGCCCACGTGGCCGCGCGGCGGCCACGCGGGCCGGTCTCCCCGGCGCAGGCCCGGGACGCGCTCGCGGCGTTCCAGCGGGCCGCGGAAACGGGCAACCTGCAAGGGTTCCTGGACATCCTCGCGCCGGACGTCGTCTTCCTTGGTGACGGCGGCGGAGTCGTGCAGGCCGTGCGGGTTCCCGTCGTCGGGGCCGGCAAGGTGGCCCGCCTGCTGGCCGTCGCGCTGGAGCGGATCGCCGCCGTCGCCTCGATAGAGCCGACCCAGGTCAACGGCTACCCGGCGCTGATCCTGCGCTTCGACGGCGAGATCGACACCGTCATCGCGGTACGCATCGACGACGGCCTCATCACCGGTCTTTACGCCGTGCGCAACCCCGAGAAGCTGTCGCGCATGGGCCAGGAGACCATCCTGCGCCGCTGAATCAGGAACCCGTCCGGACGTCGTAGCGGCTGACGTAGTCGCTGAACTCCTCGCTGATCTCGGCGTACGTCCAGCCGAAGTCGGCCGGGTCGTAGCGGTGCCGGCCGAACGCGTCCTTGGGCCGGTCCCGGAGCAGCGCCGTCATCCGCCGGGCGTGCTCGTCGCTGACCTCGTCCCCGAAGCCGCGGTACAGCTCGCCGACCGTGCCCACCGGGTCGGCCATCAGGGCGTCGTAGTGCACGTGACGGCACCAGCCGGGAGCCGCCTTGTCGTCGTGGCTCATCGCCGACCGCAGCGCGAACCGGCACTTGCGCCGCCATTCCGTAGCGGTCGGCCGGGGATCGCGCCGCCTGGTCTGCGGCAGCTGGCCGGCGTTGGCCAGGCTAGCCAGCGACGTGACGACGGGTCCGGGATCCCGGTGCGTCCAGATGATCCTGGCGTCCGGATAGGCGGCCAGCAGGGCGTCCAGGTGCCATAGATGATTCGGCGTCTTGAGGATCCAGCGGCTGGTCGGGCGGCGGGACTGCAGCGTCTGCAGGGCCAGCCGGTGCTGTGCGTACGCGGGGGTCATATCGGCCTGCTCGAGCCACCGCGCGTAGCCGGGCACGTGCGCCTGGGTTTCCAGCGCCAGGGTCCGCAGGTCGTACATGAACAGCGTCACGCACTCCTCCGCCAGCGTGGCGCCGAACGGGTGCATGGCCCGGAGCGGCGGGTTGAGCTTCATCAGCCCGTCGAGTTCTTTGGCCGTCCGCGCGATGCGCGGGTCACCGGCCGCCTCCTGGCGGGTCACGGGCGGGATCGGGTGCGCCGCTTCCCACTGCAGCAGCGGCCGGCCCTGCGGGTCCAGGCCCAGCAGCATGTCCAGGATGCTGGTCCCGGTGCGCGGCAGCCCGACGATCACCCAGGGCCCGGCGATCGTCTCCGCGCGCACCTCGAGATGTTCGGTGGCCCAGCGCTGCAAGGCCAGCCGGTTGACCAGCGCGCGCTGCAGCATCTTCGCGACCAGCAGACGGCCGAACGGGGTGAGCTCCGCCTGGTCCTGACAGGCGGCGACGAAGATCTCGAGCGGCTCGCGGTAGCTGTCGCTGCCGAAGTCGTCGTGCCCGGCTGCCTTCACCGCGGCGTCGAGCACGGACTCGCACCGCAGGGCAGGCCGCTCGAGCCCGAGCCGGCTCAGCCCGGTCCCGATCGCGTTGAAAGCACGCAGCGGTGTGCTGCGCAGCTCGGAATCCCGCCAGGTGTACTCGGCCGAGGTCACTGGGTGACTAGCACGACGGTGCGGCCGATGGCGCGGCGGCCCTCGTGCTCGTCGAGCGCCTGGCCTGCCTCACTCATGGCGACTCGCCGCCCGATCACGGGCCTGATCTTGCCGTCGGCCGCCAGCCTGAGCAGGTCAGCATGGATCTCGTCGGCGACGTCCCGGTGATAAGGGTTGAAGCCGAAGCGGCGCATGCCCGGATCCACCGCCGTCACCCAGGCGAGCATGACGCCGACGATGTCGATGTTGCCGATGCAGGCCATGCGCAGCGGCCTGCCGGTCATGCCGTTGGCGTCGTCGTCGGCGAAGCCGACGGCCAGGTACCGGCCGCCGTGCGCGGTGCACCGCCAAGAACGCTCGGCGAAGTCGCCGCCGGCCAGGTCGTAGATCACGTCGGCGCCGGCGTCGCCGGTCGCCGCCAGTACCGCCTCGACGAAGTCCTCGGCTGTGTGGTCGACGACGAGGTCGGCGCCGAGAGCGGCGCAGCGCGCCGTTTTCTCCGGTCCGCCGGCCACCGCGATGACCCGCGCACCCGCGGCCTTGGCCAGCTGTATCCCGGCCGTGCCGAGTCCGCTGGCGGCTGAATGCACCACTATCGTCTGGCCGGCTTGCAGCCGCCCGCGCCGGAACAGCGCCAGGTGCGAGGTCTGGAACGGCAGCAGGAACGCGGCGGCCTCGGCGTCGTCGAAGCCGGGCGGGGCGGCGAAGACCGAGACGCCGTCGGCGATGGCGTATTCGGCGATTCCGCCGAGCGCCATCTTGGTGATGGCGACCACCCGTTGCCCGAGCCAGGCCTCGCCGCCGGGCCCGGCCGCGTCGACGACGCCGCAGGCGTCCATGCCCAGCGTGTACGGGGGCGGGGTGGGCACCGAGACGAGCTTGCCCCGGCACCGGTCGATGTCGTTGAAGTTCAGCGACGCCGCTGCGACCCGCACCCGCACCTCGCCGGGCCCCGGCTCGGGGACCGGGACCTCGGCGACCTCGAGCACCTCACCAGGCGGCCCGTTCCTGGTGACCCGCAGTGCCTTCATGCGGCGGTCAGGCTCAGTAGCGGATCAGGCCGCGGATGTTGACGCCGTTACGCATGTCCTCGTAGCCCTGGTTGACGTCCTCCAGGGCGTACTCCCTGGTGATCAGCTCGTCCAGCTTGAGCTGCCCCTTGTTGTAGAGGTCCAGGATCCGGGGGATGTCGTGCTGGGCGTTGGAGGAGCCGTACAGCGAGCCGCGGATCTGCTTCTCCATCATGGTGAGCAAGAACAGGTTGCCGCTCAGCTGGTAGTCGGCGGGGTGGGCCACCGCGGTGACGACCACCTTGCCGCGCTTGGCCACCATGTCCAGCGCGGGGCCGACATAATCACCCTCGGCGACATCGGTGGTGATGATGAAGGCGTCGGCCATCTGACCGCGGGTCAGCAGCCCCACGACCGGGCCGGCCTCCGCCACGCTGGCCGCGGTGTGGGTGGCGCCGAACTCCAGGGCCTTCTGGCGCTTGAATTCGACCGGGTCGATCGCGACGATGTTCCGTGCGCCGGCGATCCTGGCACCCTGGACGGCGTTGATCCCGATGCCGCCGATGCCCATGACCACGACCGTCTCGCCCGCCCTGACCTCGGCGGTGCGCACCGCGCTGCCATAGCCGGTGGTCACCCCGCAGCCGACCAGCGCGGCCTTGTCGAGCGCGGTGCCGTCGTCCACCTTCACCACCGACGCCGCCGGGACCACGGTGTACTCGGAGAAGGTGCCGAGCAGGCACATCTGGCCGAGGCCCTGGCCGCGGGCGTGGAACCGGTAGGTGCCGTCGAGTTGCGGGCCGTTGATGAGGAAGGCGCCGAGGTCGCACAGGTTCTGCATGCCGCGGGCGCAGTACGAGCAGCGGCCGCAGGACGGGAGGAAGCTGAGGACCACGGAGTCACCCTCGGCGACATGGGTGACCCTGGCGCCCACGCTGACCACGACGCCGGCCCCCTCGTGGCCGCCGATGACCGGGAACGGCATCGGGATGTCGCCGGTGACCAGGTGCTCGTCGGAGTGGCACAGCCCGCTCGCGGTGAGCTTGACCAGTACCTCGCTCTCCTTCGGCGCGTCGAGCTCAGTGTCCTCGATCTGCCATTTCTCGTTCAGACCCCAGAGCACCGCGGCCTTGGTCTTCATTGACTGTTCCTCTCTTTCGCGATCTGCTGTCCACGACCGGGCCCGTGCGGGGCCGGCCCAGGGCCGCGTCGTAGAACGCCTGACCGGGATCGTCCTCGGGCCGCAAGCCGAGGCAGATCCGGCAGTCGTTGACCCGGGCGATCGTGATGCGGGCGGCCTCGAATTCGCGCAAGGGCAGCGTGGATTTCCGGTAGACGGCATCGCTGAAGGCAGCGGCCGGCCCGGTGAGCTCGTTGCCGGTGCCGCTCCACAGGTGCAGAAGCGGGTCCCGCCCAGCGGGTACGTCGATGCGCGGCACGTCCCGACTCTAATCCAAAACTAGAACGTGTTCCAGTAGCAGCCGCGTCCGGCCCAGACGGGTTCCTGGACGACCAACCCAAGCCGACGGCCAGCCTCCCGTCAGCGGCGGGAGGCTGGCCGTCGGCGTAAGGACTGGCCGGCCCCGGTCAGGGCAGTGACCACTGCTGGTTGGCGTTGCCGGTGCAGTCCCAGATCTGCAGCTGGGTACCTGGCGTCGTCGACCAGTTCGTATCGTCGAGGCACTTGTTGGATTGCGGGTTGTACAGCGATCCGTTGGATTGCGGGATGAAGACCTGCGCGGCGGTGTTATTGCAGTCGTACAGGTCCACCGTGGTCCCGTCCGCCGTACCGCCGCCGTTGATGTCCAGGCACTTGCCGAGGGCTTGCAGCGTGCTGCCCGCCTGGACCACCGTCCACTGCTGGGCGGGGGTCCCGTTGCAGGTGTACACCTGCACCGGGGTGAAGTTCGCGGTGCTGGCCCCACGTACGTCCACGCACAGGCCGCCGTAGCCGGTGATCTGACCGGTGGCCCCGGTGCCGCCACCCCCGCCTCCGCCGCTGCTGCTGCCGGAGGTGGTGTAGGCCGCCACGTACTGGACGCTCATCGTGGCACCCGAACTGGTCGAACTGGTCGGCGTGGTGCAGTTGCACACGCCGTTCGGGTAACCGCCGCCCATGGCCAGGTCGAAGATGATGGACATGTTATGGTCGAACGCCGCCTGCCACGTCGAGGTGCCGATCTGGCTCTCGGTCACCGAGAAGTACTGGGTGCCGTCGAGGTAGAAGGTGATCGACTCGTTCGAGGTGTTCGTCCGGTTCTCGATCATCGTGTAGGTGTGATAGCCGGTCTGGCAGCCTGAGCAGGCGCGCAGCCCACTGCCGATGCCGTCCGTCTCGTTGCACGGCCCGCCCGGGTCCGTGCCGCAGTGCACGGTTCCCGAGAGCTCGGACAGCGCGTTGACGTCCTCCATGATGTCGATCTCGCCGTTTTCCGGCCACTGGCCGGGACCGAGCATCCAGAAGGCGGGCCAGTAGCCGAGCCCGCTCGACGGGTTGGGCTGCTCGATCGAGGCGGTGACCTCCAACTCGCCGCCGGCCGGGGCGCCGACGTTGGCGGATGTCGTCTGGATGCGGCCGGACGTCCAGTTGCTGCCGGAGCCGAGCGCGGTGATGTCGAGGTCGCCGTTGCCGTCGAGATGGACGTTGCTGGTCGAGTTCGTCATCGTCTCGATCTCGCCGGTGCCGAAGTTCGAGCCAGGGCCGGTGTCGTACTCCCACTGCGAGTCGGCGCCCGAGCCGGCCGACCCGTTGAAGTCGTCGCTGAACTGGGTGGTCCAGCCGGACGGCGGCCCCGGTACCGCATCGGGTGCCGCCTTGGCGGACACGTGGGCGGGCGCCGCGCTCTGCGCGGTAGCCGCGGGGGCGGCCAGCGCGAGCACCGGCAGCGCGGCCACGGCCACGGCGATCGCGGCACCCCGGACTGTCATAAACCTCGTTCGTTCCCCCCGGTTTTTGTCTCGCCATCTGCTCATGCGCGGCCTGCTTCCCTTCATCTATAAGGAAAGTTTCCTATTAGGTAGAAATGAACATAACTCCACACTTTCAGCTCGTCAATAGATCAGTTCTAATTTGTTTAAGTCTTGAAAAAACTCGCGCTGTAACAGCTTCGTAAGAGATCACCCGGGTTCGCGCGGCGCGCGGGCCGTCTCGCGATGGCAGGCCGGTTAGAGCGCGTCTGGTAGATCATGAGAGGGAGACGGCGCCCGGCCTGGTGACCTCACCTGTCCCCCGTGCCCCGTCCGTTTCCGGAGGGTTGCCGCCGGCCAGGCCGTTTCACCGCGAGCGGGGAGCGACGCGGGCGCGCACCGGCTGCGGTACCGCGGCCGCGGCATCCCAGCCACGCCCCAGCACGCCCGTCACATCCCCTCACGCCCCAACGTCAGCTTGAGACATTCCGGGCGCAGACCATGATCATGGACCAGCACGGCGCGAGGGTGCCGCCTTAAGGCCCTGGCCTTGGGTTATAGGCGGGTCAATGTGGCACCGACCCAGTTGCAGGCGGCCGCGGGGCCGGGTCCTGTGCGGCGCCTGAGGCGCGGGAGGCACCGGGGGCGCCCGGTACCGCCGCACCGCCGCACCGGCGCCCCGGCGGGGGAAAGCCAGATCCCGTACGGCACTGTGCCGGACAAGGCAGGCAGGCAGGCAGGACGACACGATCTCGGATCCCGGTGCGGGCATGCCAGGCCGACGGGGATGATCTACGAGACAGGCCTAGACGGACCCGGCTGCCTCGGGCTTGCGGGCCAGGTAGGCCACGACGTTGATGTCGGCCCGGAGGGGCAGGCCCTCGCGTAGCTGCTGCTGCGCCTGCTCGACGGCGGCGCGGTGGAACTCGGCCTCGCCGACGTTCTGGATGGCCTCGTAGGCCGGGCCGCTGGCGATCAGGGCGCGCGCGTAGAGCTGCGGGTCCGCGAACTCCCAAGCGAACGGGACAGCCGTACGCTCGATTCCGGCGAATCCGCAGGACTCCAGGAGACTCTCACCCGCGCCAGGCCGGCCGAGCGACACCATCTGGGCCTGGTTGCCGACCTTCTCCGCCGCGGCCAGGCGCAGCGGTGCCAGCGCCCAGGCTCCGGGCGACGCCTTGATGTGACCCCACACCGTCATCGCGGCGCGTCCCCCGGGACGCAGGACCCGGTACATCTCGGCGACCGCGCCGGGGGTCGTGCCCCAGATCCCGCGGAAGCTGGTCACGACGTCGAAAGAGCCCGGCTCCCACGGCAGGGCGTTCATGTCGCCGACCCTGATGTCGCACTGCGGGTTCCGGTCCCTGGCCACCGCGACCAGCCGGGCCGAGGCATCGATGCCGCTGCAGGAAGCCCCGCGCAGGCGAGCGAGCTCGATCGCGAACCCGGACCCGCACGCCACATCCAGCAGCCGGTCCCCCGCGTCGACGCCGAGCCGGTGGTGCACGGTGACGTACTCCCGGCAGTTACCCGGCTCGCTGAGCGTCGAGAAGTCCACCGCCCTGCGGCCCCAGCCCTCGTCCACCGTCTCCCACTGGGGTACACCCGTGCCCGGCGTCGTCATGCCGCCCCCTTTGTCGTCACCCGGTCCCCTATTGTGCCGGACTACCGGGCCTGCCAGCCCGCCGACCTGCCGTACTGAGGTGAGGCTCGATACGCCAGGTCAGGCTCGGGGCTCGTACTCGATCGCGTCGAATGGCCAGTCGCGTTCCAGCCAGGTGCGGACGGCACGGTAGAGCACCGGGTCGAGCGCGGCCTGGTCCGCGCGCACCCAGGAACGGACGGTCGCTGGCCAGCCGCCGCCTGCATTCTCCCCCCGCGGCGGGTAGATGTAGACGCAGCCGATGACCTCGCCGGGGCCGGCACCCAGCACCGTGTAGGTGAATCCGCGCCGTTCGGCGAAATCGCGGGCGTGGCGCTCGAGGTCGCCCAGGTTCTCCGCCAGGCTCATCTCGTGCGGCCAGCGCCACCCGGCGAACCCCGGCGTGGCCCGGATATGATCCATGCTCGCCGTCCACGCGGCGTAGTCCGAGGCGTTATGCTGCGGCCCCAGCGGTTCCAGCCGGAATTCCTCCGCCGTGAGCCGGTCCGGAACCGCGAAATCCGCCGGGACGAACAACTGATCACCCATCTGGCGATGGTAGCCGCACTGGCTGTCCTGTCCGGCTCGTAGTCAGCGGATGCGGACGTGGTAACGGTGGAGCCATTCGTTAATGTCGAGCAGGAAGGCGGCGGAAGCCGCGCTGCTCGGCAGCGATTACTTCAGTCGGACGCCATGTCCGCGAACCGGCTGAAGTGTCCTTGGAACGCCACGGTGACAGTCGCTGTTGGCCCGTTCCGGTGCTTGGCCACGATGAGGTCAGCTTCGCCTGCCCTGGGTGATTCCCGCTCCAGTGCGTCCTCCCGGTGCAGGAGGACAACGAGGTCCGCAGCCTGGGCAATGGCATCAGAGTCCCGCA
>JBEKJP010000139.1:0-20916 GCA_050011155.1 Streptosporangiaceae bacterium | reverse complement strand
GAACCGGGTCCACGGGAAGATCCCCAGCATCATCGAGGCGTCGGTGAGCGGGACGAAGAACACCAGCGCCACCATCAGCCGGCGGCGCAGCCGCCGCACCGCGGCATCCTCGGCAGTCCCGGTAGTCTCGGTAGTCTCGGCGGCCTGCGGCTCGGGAGGAGGAGCCAGCCCGGCGGTGTAGCCGGCCTTCTCGACTACGCCGATCAGATCGGCCGCTGACACGGTGGGCGGGGCGGAGACATAAGCCCGTTCGGTAGAAAGGTTGACCGACGCGGTGACGCCGGTCACCTTTTGCAGCTTGGCCTGGACCCGGGCAGCACAGGCGGCGCAGGTCATGCCGCCGACGGCCAGCTCGACCTGGGTAGTCTGGGCCAGCTCGGTGGTTACCGCCATCGTCCTCCCCTCGGCCAGGCTTACAGTATCCACGGCTAAGATCGCGGCCGTGGATACCCTGCAGATTCTCGTGAGCGGCATGACCTGCGATCACTGTGCCCGCGCGGTGCGCGACGAGGTCGGCGCGCTGCCCGGGGTGACGGCGGTGGACGTCGACGTGGCGGGCGGGAAGGTCGCGATCACCGGCGAGCCGCTGCCCGGCCGGGAAGCGCTGCGCGAGGCCATCACCGAAGCCGGCTACGAGCTCGCGGACTAGCAGTTGGCTGGCGTCCCGGGTTTGTGCGCCCTGATCTTTGCCTCACTCGCCCCTCTGGTCCCATCTGCACCATCGCGGTTCACTGGTTGTGGCAACGTCATTGATAGGGCCATTACGTTGACGCAACCATTGAATTTCTAGAGCATGGGGCGGCGGCCAGGCGGGGCGCGTTGTAGGCGGCGGGCGTGAGCATCACCGCGGCGAGCGGGCCGGGTGTCCGGTAAACCCGGCCCGGGTATCTTTCAGCTGGTGAACGTGGGGTCGCCGCCGCGGACCGCGTTGCTGCGGCCCTTCGGCTCCTCCCAGTCCTCCTGGCGGCCGAGCGCGGTCATGTCCAGGAAGGTGTAGGCGTTCCCCACGTACTCGGTGCCCCGGGCAAAAGCCGAATAGGTGTGGAAGACCTCGTCGCCCTCGCGCAGGAAGCAGCTGTAGCCGGGCATCTCGGCCGACCGGTCGCCGCCGAGCAGGTCGGGCTCGGCGCGGTAGTTGTAGTCGGACTGGCCGCGTTCGGCGTCCAGGGAGACCTGGTAGTCGTAGTTGAAGTCGCTGCCATGGGTGGAGTACCAGGGCACGGTCCAGCCGCGTTCTTCCGCCTTGGCCGCGATCTTGCCGTAGGGGGCGCGGGAGGCCAGCACGAACGCGGTCTCCCGCGAGGCGACGTGGCCGAGCACGCCCGGGTTGAGCTCCGCGATGGCGGCCGAGCAGCCCGGGCAGGGCTGGTCCCAGTCCGGGCCGAACATCACGTGCTGCACGATCAGCTGCCGCTTGTCCCCGAACAGGTCGCCGAGCGTGACCTGGCCGGCCGGGCCCTCGAACACGTACTCCTTATCCACCTTGACCATGGGCAGCCGCCGCCGGGCTGCGTTGAGCTCGTCGTGCCGGCGGGTCAGCTCTTTTTCCTGGGCCAGCAGCCGCTGCCTGGCCTCCAGCCACTGCTCGCGCGAGGTGACATCGGGAAGACTCATCGCGGAAACCTCCTGTGAGTGATCGGGACTCTCACAGGGACGACGAAGCGGCGGGACGAAAATGGACGGTCGCGGGGAAGAAAAGTATTTCTCTAGCGCAGGCGCCAGACGGCGGACTCCCAGGGGCGGAGTCGCAGGTCGGGTAGCGGCTGCCGGGGGGCGTCGTGGCTGGACAGGACGACGCGGGCGACCGGCCAGGCCGGGTCGAGCGGCAGGCTGACAGCGACCGGCGCGGCGGAGAAGTTGGCGGCGACGAGGAGTTCCGCGGCGGGGGTGCGGCGGAGGAAGGCCCAGATGGCGGGGTGGTCCGGGAGCAGGAGCTCGAAGTCGCCGTCGGTGACGACCGGGTCCTCGTGGCGCAGGGCGGTCAGGCGGCGGTAGTGGGCCAGGACCGAGGCGGGGTCGTCTTCCTGGGCGGCGGCGTTGACGGTCACGTGGTCGGGGTTGACCGGCAGCCAGGGCGGGCCGGCGGTGAAGCCGGCGCCCGGCGAGGCGTCCCACTGGACCGGGGTCCTGGCCTGGTCACGGGTCATCTTGGCCATGGCCAGCAGCAGCGCGTCCAGGTCGTCGCCGCGCTCGGACGCCTCGGCGTAGTAGCGCAGCGCCTCGATGTCGCGGTAATCAGTGATCGCCGCGAACGGGGCGTTGGCCATGCCGAGTTCGTCGCCCTGGTACACGAAGGGCGTGCCGTGGTGCAGGTGCAGGACGGTGGCCAGCGTCTTAGCCGAGGACACGCGGTGGGCCGGGCTGTCGTCGCCGAACCGGGACAACGAACGCGGCTGGTCGTGATTGCCGAAGTAGAGCGAGTTCCATCCTCGTTCGTTAAGACCGTTTTGCCAGGTGGCCATCGAGGCCTTCAGCTTGGGCAGTTCCAGGGGCACCGGATCGAACTTGTTCGCCCCGATGTCCAGCGACACGTGCTGGAACTGGAAAACCATGTCCAGCTCGTGCCGGGCCGGGTCGGTGAACTTTATGCCGTCCTCGATGGTGACGCCGGGCATCTCGCCCACGGTGAGGACGTGCGCGTCGCGGCCGGCGAAGACCTCGCGGTACATCTCCCGCAGGAACTCGTGGTTGCGGGGACCGCAGATGAAGAACCGGTAGCCGGGGCCGTACGGGGAGCCGGGGCGGGGCGTGGTGTCCGGCAGTTCTACGTTCTTGCTGATCATGTTGATGACGTCCATGCGGAAGCCGTCCACGCCGCGGTCCAGCCACCACCGCATCATCGCGTAGATGGCCTGCCGGACCTCGGGGTTCTCCCAGTTCAGGTCGGGCTGCTTGGCGGAGAACAGGTGCAGGTAGTACTGGCTGGTCTTCTCGTCCCAGGCCCAGACGGGGCCGGAGAAGTAGGACTCCCAGTTGGTGGGTTCGGCGCCGGGGGTGCCGGGGACCGTGCCTGGACGGGGGTCGCGCCACCAGTACCAGTCGCGTTTGGGATTGTCGCGGCTGGACTTCGACTCCTGGAACCAGGGGTGCTCGTCGGAGGTGTGGTTGACCACGAGATCCATGACGAGCTTCATGTTTCTCTTGTGCAGCTCTGTGATCAGCTCGTCGAGGTCTTTGAGGCTGCCGAACAGCGGGTCGATGTCCTGGTAGTCGCTAATGTCGTAGCCGTTGTCGTCCATGGGGCTTCGGTACACCGGGGATAGCCAGACCACGTCGACGCCGAGGCGGTGCAGGTAGTCGACGTGCTGCAGGACGCCTTGGAGGTCGCCGATGCCGTCACCGCTGGCGTCGGCGAAGCTGCGGGGGTAGATCTGGTAGACGACCCAGCGGCGCCAGTCGTTGGTTTTGCCAGCCTCGGCGCGCGCGTCAGGAGCGGACAAGGCGGGCGATCGCTTCGGAGGCTTCCTTGACCTTGGCGTCGGCCTCGGGGCCGCCGGTCTCGATGGCCTGCATCACGCAGTGGCCGAGGTGGTCCTCGACCAGGCCCAGGGCCACGGCCTGCAGCGCCCGGGTCACGGCGGAAACCTGGGTGAGGACGTCGATGCAGTAGGTGTCGGACTCCACCATGCGCTGCAGCCCCCGTACCTGACCCTCGATTCGCTTCAGCCGCTTGAGGTAAGCGTCTTTGTCCTGCGTATAGCCGCGCATGGTTCAACTGTAAGTCTTTAGGCCGACTGGGGAAACGCTGTCCGGGGTAACCTCGCGGCATGCGGGACGACACCATCGCCGATTTTCTCGAGCGGCTGGCCGCGCGCGTCCCGGCGCCGGGCGGTGGCGCCACCGCCGCGCTGCACGCCGCGCAGGCCGCGGCGCTGCTGGCCATGGTGGCGCGGTACAGCGACGGGGCTCGTTATGACGCCGTGCGGATGGGAGCGATCGTCAAGGAGGCGGACGCGATCCGCGCTACGGCCCTGGGGCTGGCGGAGGCGGACGCGGCGGCGTTCGGCGCGGTGGGCTCGGCGTATCGGCTGGCGGCTAGCCCTGCTGGCTAGCTTAGTTCTGGGGAGCGGCGCTGTTCTGGGGAGCGGCGCTGTTCTGGGGAGGGCCGTCGTTCTGGGGAGCGCCGTCCTGGGCGGCTCCGAGCTGGAGGCCGAGCATGCTGCGGTAGACGGCGATCAGCGCGGCCTTCTGCTCGTTCCCGAGGCGCGGGTCGGCCAGGATGGCTTCCTCCGGGCCGGGGATCTTGCGGTCCTCGTCGGGGGCGCCGCCGTCCTCGGTTTCGAACGGGACCATCGCGTCGATCAGGCCGGCTTGGGCTAGCAGCGTTTCCGCGGAAACGTTGAGGGCGCCGGAGAGGGCCTTGAGCACCCGGACCGACGGCTGGTGCAGGCCCCGCTCGACCTGGCTCAGGTACGGGTTGGACAGGCTGGTCAGCTCGGCGAGCTGGCGGAGCGACAGGTTGGCGCGCTTGCGCTGCTCCCGGATGAAGGCGCCCAACGCCTCCCGCTGTGCTTCCCAGGGGTCGGTCACGGCGCGCCTCCTTCTAGACGTCTTGCTAAAGATAGTACGCGGCAGCGCCGCGGGGGCGGCGCTGCCGCGTACGAGGCGGTCCGGCATTGCTGCCGGCCGCTGGCTTACTTGCTGTCCCCGGTGCCCGGCGTCAGCGACGCGGTCGCCTTGACGAGTTCCTCGGCGAACTTGCGCTGGCTGGCGAGCAGCTTCTCGGCGAAGTCGTAGGCGCTGGCCACGACCTCTTCCGGCTTGGGCAGCTTGTCAGCGCCGGGTACCGGCACCGACGGGAGCTTCGGGGTGATGGACTGGATGGTCTCGCTCCACGTCCTGATGGCGTCGATCACGGCTTCCTGGCTCTTGCGGACGGTGTTAAGAACCTCGTCCTGCAGGCCCTGGGCGGGGGTGCTAGCCATGTTGTGCCTCCTCGTTAGTGTCTTGTGCTAAGTTTACCAAGCATCTGGTTGGAATGTCAAGCATAATGCTTGGGAAATAAAGCAGAATCTGGAGGGCCGGGTCCCATGGCGGCGCGCATGCAAGTGCGCGGCCGCTCCGGTGATGCGGAGCGACCGCGCACTTTGCCTGCGTGGGCCGGCGGGCGTTAGCCCTGATCGGCCCGGCTTACTTGGCAGCGGCCTTCGGCGCGCTGTCGTTCGTGCCCGGCAGCAGCGGGGCGGCGGCCTTCACAACCTCGTCCGCGAACTTCCGCTGGCTGGTGAGCAGCTGCTGCGCGAAGTCGTAGCTGCTGGCCACGACGTCCTGCGGGCTGGGCAGCTTGTCCGTGAACGGCAGGTCCACCGAAGGGATCCTGGGGGTGATGGTCTGGATGGTTTCCACCATGGTCCGGATCGCGTCGAGGGCGATCTCCTGACCCTTGCGGACGGTGGCGAGGAGCTGGTCCTGCAGTTCCTGCTGGGTGTTCGTGGTGCTGGCCATTTTGTTTTCCTCCTGTTGGTCTACTGCTAACTTTATCAAGCATTGCTTGGTATGTCAAGCAGATTTGCTTGGTTTATTTTGCGGCGGGTGCCGGGCGGAGCGCCTCAGCGGGTGCTGGTGCTCCCGGGTGCGCGACGGGGCGCGGCTGGCTTCGAGGCGCTCTTGGTCGCGGCGGGCTTCGGGGCCTTAGCGGCAGCGGGCTTAGCGGCCGCCTTCGGGGTCGCGGGCTTGGGCGTCGCGGGCTTCGGCTCGGCCTTGGCGGTGGGGGTCTTGGGCGCGGTCGTCGCGGGCGCCTTGGGGGCGGTCTGGGTGACCTGCGGCTTCGGGGCGACCTCGGCGGCGGCCTTCTCGGCGGCCTGGACGGTGTCGGTGACCGCGGTCTTGGCGGCGACGGCGGTCTTCTTGGCCGCAGTAGCGGCGTCGGCCTTGGTCGCGTCCTGCCAGGCGCGCTTGCCGTTACCCGGGATCAGCGGCTCGGTAGCCGCCAGCACGTCCTCGGCGAACTTGCGCTGGATGGCGAGCAACTGCTCGGCAAAGTCATAGCCGCTGGCCACGACGTCTTCCGGGGTGGGCAGCCGGTCCGCGAACGAGACAGTGGCGGACGGCAGCCTCGGGAGCCGGTCCGCGAGCGGCCCGGGAACGGACGGCAGCTTCGGGGTGACGGTCCTGATCGTCTCGACCCAGGTCCTGATCGCCCGGATCATGGCTTCCTGGCTCTTACGCGTCGCGGCCAGGAACTCCTCCGGCAGGTCCCGCGTGGGGGTGCTAGCCATGTGTATTCCTCCTGATTATGTTCACCGCTAACTATACCAAGCATGATTGAAATGTCAAGCGGAACGCTTGGTGAATGAAGCAGCGGAGGCCGGGTCCTGGACGAGGTCAGCGGGGATAGCGTCGAAGCGACCCCGGCTACATCTCCTACACTTTGTAGTAGTTGACTGGAATCGTGATGCAGCGCTATTTGTTCGAGGCGCGCCAGATGCAGGCGCTCTCGCTGGCCGTGCACATCCCGCTGGTGTGCTTCGGCATCGCCTTCCCGGTCCTGGTCCTGTTCGCCGAGTGGCGCTACCTGCGCACCGGCGATTCGCTCTACCTGACGCTGGCCCGGCGCTGGTCCAAGATCATGCTCGCGCTGTTCGCGGTGGGCGTGGTCACCGGCACGATCTTGTCCTTCGAGCTCGGCCTGCTGTGGCCGGTGTGGATACAGGACTTCGGCAACGTCTTCGGGCTCGGCTTCACGCTGGAGGGCTTTTCCTTCTTCACCGAGGCCATCTTCATCGGGATCTACGCCTACGGCTGGGACCGGCTCCGCCCGCGGCTGCATTTCCTGTCCGGGATCCCGATCGCGGTGGCAGGCGTCGCGGGCTCGTTTTTCGTGATCGCCGTCAACGCCTGGATGAACCACCCGACCGGGTTCAAGCTGTCCGGCGGGCGGGCGGTGGACGCGCATCCGTGGTCGGCGCTGTTCGCCAACCCGTTCTTCTGGTCCGAGTACGTGCACATGTACTTCGCGGCCTACATCGTGGCCGGGTTCCTGATGGCGGGCGCCTACGCCTGGGGCATCCTGCGCGGGCGGCGGGGCCGGTACGAGCGGACCGCGTTCGGCATCACGCTGACCGCGGCCTCCGTGGCCGCACCGCTGCAGGTCGTGGTGGGCGACTGGGCGGCCAGGGACGTGGCCCAGTCGCAGCCGGTCAAGCTGGCCGCGATGGAGGGACTGGCGGTAACCACCCGGGGCGCGGCCGAGCACCTGCTCGGCTGGTACAACGGCCACTCCGTGGTGTACGGGATCGAGATACCGCGGCTGCTTTCGCTGCTCGCCTTCCACAACCCGAACGCGGTGGTGAAGGGCCTGAACATCGTGCCGCTGGCCGACCAGCCGCCGGTGAACGTGGTCCGGTTCGCGTTCCAGACCATGGTCGGCATCGGCACGCTGCTGGCCCTGATCGGCGTGGTCTACCTGTTCTTCCGGTGGCGGCGCGGTGAGCTGCTGACGGCGCGCTGGTTCTGCTGGGCCGTGGTGGCGGCCGGGCCGCTGTCGGTGGTGGCGCTGATCGCCGGGTGGATCACCACCGAGGTGGGCCGCCAGCCGTGGATCGTCTACGAGGTGATGCGGGTCGACGCGGCTGTTACCGGGGCGCACGTCATCCCGTTCGGCTATGCCGCGTTGTGTGTGGTGTACCTGGGGCTGGCGGTGGCGGTGTGGTGGCTGCTGAGACGGTTCAGCCGGGTGCCGCTCGAGGTGGAGGTGGATGATCATGCTGGCTGACGTGCCGATGGTGTTCATCCTGCTCGGGATCACGGCCTACACGGTGCTGTCGGGGGCCGACTTCGGCGCGGGCAGCTGGACGCTGATACCCGGGGGCGGGCAGGCCGGGGCGGCCGCGACCCGCGACCACACCAGGCACGCGATCGGGCCGGTGTGGGAGGCCAACCACGTCTGGCTGATCTTCGTGCTGACCGTGGCCTGGACGTGTTACCCGGTGGCGTTCGGCTCCATCGTGTCGACGCTGGCGATACCGCTGCTGATCGCCGCGATCGGGATCATCTTCCGGGGCACCGCCTACGCCCTGCGGAGCCAGTTCGGTTTCGGCGAGGAACGCGGCGTGCGCCTGGTGGAGCGGCTGTTCGCGCTGTCCTCGGTGCTCACGCCGTTCGCGCTGGCCACGGTGATCGGCGCGATCGCGACCGGCCGGGTGCCGGTCGGCAACGCCCGCGGCGGGCTTTTCTCGTCGTGGCTGAATCCGGTCTCGGTGCTGGCCGGGGTGCTGGCGGTGGCCTTCTCCGGGTACCTCGCCGCCGTCTACCTGGCCGCCGACGCCCGTCGTCAGGACGAACGGGCGCTGGTGCACGACTTCCGTATCCGCGCCCTGGCCGCGGGCGTCGTCGCCGGCCTGCTGGCGCTGGCCGGGCTGCTGGTTATACGCGCCGAGGCGCCGGCGCTGTGGCACGGCCTGAGCTCCGGTCTCGGGCTGGCCCTGGTGGTGGTGAGCGCGCTGGCCGGGGTGGTCACCATGGTGCTGGTGTGGTTCTTGCGGTTTGGCTGGGCGCGGGCCTCGGCGGCGCTCGCGGTGGCCGCGGTCATCGCGGGCTGGGCCGCGGCCCAGGAGCCGCGGGTGCTACCCGGGCTGACGGTGAGCCAGGCCGCGGCGGGGCGGCAGACGCTGATCGCCACGATCGTAGCCGTCGGGGTGGGCGCGGTCGTGCTGGTCCCGTCGCTGGGGTTGCTGTACTCACTGGTGCTGCGGGGGCGGCTGGACACTGTCGAGGCGAGCGGTGCGGCTGAGGCAGGTGAGGCTGTCGGGCCGGGTGGTGCTGCTGTGGCGGGTGGCGCGGGGCGAGCGCGGCTGGGAGCTGGGTTCGCGGTGGTCATGCTGGTCGCGGGGGCAGGATTGCTGGTGTTCGCGCCGCCGGCCTGGGCGCAGGTGCTAGGCGCGGCCGCCCTGGTCGCGTGCGCGATAACCGTGTTCGCGCTCTCCGCCTCGCCGCCGGGGGCTGACCATACTTCATGATCCTGGCCAGAAGCGGCTCATTTTCGACCGGAACTGGCCACGATCATGAAAGCGAGGATCGCTTTGGCGATCAGTTGGGAGACGGGCCGGTGTCTAAGCAGTTATGAGCGAGATCGCGGCGGTCGAGGTGGTTGTCCAGGTGGCGGCGGCGGCTGAGGTCGTGTTTCCGTTTTTCACGGAACCGGAGCGTTATGTGCGCTGGATGGGCAGCAAGGCCGAGCTCGAGCCGGTGCCGGGCGGGGTGTTCCGGGTGGATATGCCGGACGGGTTCGCCGCCGCCGGGACGTTCACCGGGGTCACCTTTCCGCACCTGGTCGCGTTCACCTGGGGTTTCGCCGACGACGAGGCCGCGTCGCACACCAAGGGCGACGAAAAGCCAAACGCTGGCGCTATGCCGGCCGGGAGCACCCGGATCACGGTGACGTTGCAGGACGACGGCGGCGGGACCCGTTTGGTGCTGCGGCACGAGGACCTGCCCAGCGAGGAGCTGCGTGCGGCCCATGAGGTAGCCTGGAACGCCTACCTGCCGCGGCTCGCGGTCGCGGCTGCGGGCGGCGACCCCGGACCCGACCCGCACGCCTGAGCTCGGCGGGGGAGCATGGCGGGGTGGATAACAGGTTCGTGCCCGGGCTGGGGGCGCTATCAGATTGAGATATGTCCGTCACGGGAGTCGGGTGTACCAAGATCTAGTCTCTGGGTATCAAGTGGTTAGCGGGGTGACAGTTTGTGCTGCCCCAGGACTCTTGCGGAGGTCGGGGATGCGACGCCTGTGGTTGTCTTTGCTGCTCGTGCCGCTCATCGGGGTGGCCGCGCCTGCCGCGGCGTGGGCCTCGCCGGCGGCGCCCGCGGCCCCTGGGGCCCCAGGGGCCCCGGCGGTCGCTGCGGCTCGTTCGGCGCCCGCCGCGCCGGCCGCGGTGCTGCAGCCGGGCATGAGGGGGTCCGCGATCAAGGCGCTGCAGCGCCGGCTGGCCGCGCTGAAGTACTACCCGGGCTCGATCGACGGGCAGTTCGGCACCGACACGCTCGAGGCCGTGTGGGCGTTCTACGAGGTCCAGGGGCTTAGGCCGCACGACTACGTGGACTCGGCCATGAAGTGGGCGCTGGCCCACCCGAAGGCTCCGCGGCCGCTGGTCCGCGACGGCGGGGCCAACCGGATCGAGGTCAGCCTGTCCCGCGAGACGCTGGTCCTGTGGAAAAACGACCAGGTCCAGCTGATCAGCCACGTGTCGACCGGCGGGGGCTACTCCTTCTGCTCCCCCGGCGGTGGCTGCGGCGTCGCGATCACGCCGACCGGCAACTACCACACGGTCGTGTTCATGCGCGGCTGGGTGACGGTGCCGCTGGGCGAGATGTACAACCCGGTGTTCTTCATCGGCACCGCGTTCGCCATCCACGGTGACACCGACGTGCCGCTGGCGCCGGTCTCGCACGGCTGCGTGCGGATCCCGATGGACATCGCCGCCTTCTTCCACACCCTGGTGGGGATCCCTGGCGAGCCCGTCTACATACGGTGAGGTTATGCCGGACACGCCGCTGCCAGCAGCGGACCTCGATCTGCGCCTGGTGCGATATTTCACGACTGCCTCACCGGAGGGTGAGCACGGCCACGACCGCGCCCACGATCATGAACGGACCGAACGGGATGAGCTGCGTGCGGTCCGCCCGCCTGCTTGCCAGCAGCACGGCACCCGCCACGCCGCCGAGCAGGAAGCCAGCGGCTCCGCCCGCGATCAGCACCCGCCAGCCGAACCAGGCCAGCAGCGTGCCCAGGCTCCCCGCCAGCTTGACGTCGCCCAGGCTCATCCCGGACGGGCTGACGATGATCAGCAGCAGGTAGAAGCCGGTCAGCGCGAAGCCGCCGAGCACGGCCCGCAGCAGCGCGGACCAGGAGGCGCCCTGGTCGCCAAGCGCGGCGGCCAGCAGCAGGAGCACGACGGTGCCCGCGTAGGCGGCGGCGGTGAGCGGGTTGGGCAGGCGGCTGACGGCCAGGTCGGTGAAGGCCAGCGGGACGGCGCAGACGGCCAGCCAGCAGGCCGCGGCCAGGACCAGGTCGCCGTGAACGCGAGCTGCCAGCGGGCCGAGCAGGACGGCGGTCACGAATCCCACGACCAGCGCGGGCGGGACGGTCCGGGTCGGCTGCGCGGAGTCCTCGTCAGGCGATGGCGGGGCCGCCGGGACGGCCAAGCGGACGATGACCGCGTGCTGGGGCCAGCCGGCCAGCAGGCCGGCCGCGGCCAGGGCCCCGGTGAGCGCGAACGGCACGCGCTAACTCCGGGACCTTGGCCAGGTGGATCACGGCCAGCGAGCGGGACAGCTCGACACAGCCGATGGCCACGGCGATGACGGCGACGATCTCGGCGGCCAGCAGCCACCCGCCGGTCTGCACGTCCTCGCCGAAGACGGTCACCCCGTAGCACGCGCTGATCAGCGCGTCGCCTAGGGTGAGCGGCGGCTGGACGGCGATCAGCGAGCCGGCTTGCAGGGCGTTCTGCAGCAGGAACAGCGCGCCGACCCCGGCCGCCGCCGTCCCGTACAGCTCCCAGGTCTCGAAGAACGCCACCACGCCCTGCTGGTCCAGGGTGGACACCGCGCTCTTCATCAGGGTCGCGGTCAGCGCGTAGCCGCACGCGGCGGCCAGGCCGAACGTGGCGGCGCGGGCGTTGCCCCCGGCCCGCACGCCGATGCCGATGAGGACGACCTCGAAGACGGCGGTGACGATCAGGGTCAGCGCCCAGACCTTGATCGGGGCGTGGTCGCCGCCGCCGGACGGCGCGGCGGCGGCCAGCCCGGCGCCGAGGGCCACCGTGACCAGGCCCACGGCCAGCCAGGTCGTCCGCGGCAGCTTGCGCTTGTTCAGCCTGCTCGCCACCAGCAGGGTGAACGGGAGCTCGATGATGAAGATGGGCTGGACCAGCGCCACCGGCCCGGTGGCCAGCGCGGTGGCCTGGCACACCGAGGCGAGGATGACCATGCCGATGCCGGCCAGCCAGACCTTATGCTTGATCAGGTACCCGAACAGGGATAGGTGCAGCGCCTTGGCGGCCGGCGCGGTCGAGGCGGCCATCCGCTGCAGGACCGATGCGACCCCGTTGAACAGGGCCGTGAGCAGCGCGAACAAAACCGATACCACTGCCGCATCCTAGCCGTTGCTGACGTAACTGCCGCGCTTGGACACGGTGAAGATCAGGCCGTCGGCGCGGAGCAATTGCAGCGCGTGCAGCACCGTATCCCGGCCCACGTCGTACTCCTGCTGCAGCGTCTTGACCGAAGGCAGCGGGCCGCGGGTCCATTCCCCGCTCTGGATCCGCCGGGCAAGAATGGCCGTGAGCTGCCGATATGCCGGTTCCGGCAAATAGGGATCAACCGTCATAAGTTCGGCCATGGGGTCACCGTAGCAGACCAAGATTCACTAGAGCACATATCTTCCCTGGACTGGTCTGATCTGGTCTGATACGGTGGTATGTGGATCCCATGGGGGGAATGACAGCTCCGGTACCGGCTCCCACTCCCAGGTACCGGAGCTGTCCAACCGCTGGGGCTAGGGGGCGGGAACGCGGAAGATGCGGAGCTGGAGGGCCAGGGTGGCGTAGTAGCCGACCAGGCCGGACAGCTCGACCAGGGCCTGCTGGCCGAGGACGGCGACGGCGGTCTCGTACTGTTCGTCGTCCAGGTCGGCGTCCGGGCTTGTCAGGGCGCGTACCACCGTGTAGGCGGCCTGCTCCTCCTTGGCGGTGAAGCCGGGGGCGGCGCCGGCGCGCAGCGCCTCGAGTTCGTCATCGGTGAGCCCGGCGTCGCGGCCGATCAGCTCGTGCGAGGCGCGCTCGTAGGCGCTGTCCCAGGCCTGCGCCACCACCAGGATGGCCATCTCCCTGATCCGGGGGGCCAGCCGGGTATGGAACCTGATGGCCACGCCGAGACCCTGCAGCGCGTGCCCGACCGGCGGCGCGTAGAGCATCGCGTTGAACGGGCCGGCCAGGCCGCCCGCGCCGCTGGCGAGCGGGATCGCGCGCGGCCCCTGGCCACGCGGGCCGCCCAGGATCTCCCGGTAGAGACCCCGCTGCTCGTCGGTCATCTCGTCAGAGGACAGAACAGGGAGGCGCATGAGAGATATCTGCCCACCGTGACCAGGGCATGCACCTGGGTCGGGAGGAATTAGACGTTTTCAGGCATTAGGCCTGCTGCTGCGGCGGGCGAGGGTGTCGATGGCGACGGCGGCGAGCAGGACGGCGGCGGTCCAGATGTTCTGCGACGCGGCGCCGAGCCCGAGCAGTTCCAGGCCGTTGTAGATCACCGCGACGATGACCCCGCCCAGGACCGCGCCGAGCATCCGCCCGCGCCCGCCGAACAGGCTGGTTCCGCCGATGACGGCGGCGGCCACGGCGTACAGCACGTTCTGGCCGCCCTGGACGCCGGTGGAGACCGAGCCGAGGTACGAGGCGTAGATGATGCCCATGATGCCCGCGGTCAGCCCGCCCAGGGTGAACGCGATGATCCGGATCCGGCTCAGGTTGATGCCGGCCCGCCGGGCCGCCTCGGCGTTGCCGCCGATCGCGTAGACGTACCGGCCGAACCTGGTCCGGCCGAGCAGGAAGCTCCAGGCGACCAGCACGATCAGGATGACCAGGACCACCCAGGGCACGCCGCGCAGGACGGTGAAGCCGGCCCCGCGGTTGGTGTTGCCGACCAGGACCACGGCCACGCCGGCGATCGCCATCACGACCACCCTGAGCACGGTCACGCTGAGCGGGGGGGCGGCCAGCTTGCTGGCCCGCCGGCGGGTGTCGCGCACCACGAACAGCGTGCCGGCCAGCGCCACCGCCACGATCATGACGATCCAGCCGACCAGCGGGCTCATGGTCCCGCCCTCGATGTCGGACAGCGTGTTGTTGTAGAGCCGGATGGTGCCGCCGCCGTTGGGGGAAGCCTGGTCCATGATGTAGAGCAGCAGGCCGAGGCCGGCCAGCTGGCCGGCCAGCGTGACCACGAAGGAGGGCAGCCGGAGCCGGGTGATGATCACGCCCTGGACGGCGGCGTAGAGGGCCGGGAAGGCCAGGCCGACCAGCACGGCCAGCGGCCACGGGGTGGGATTGGGCGGGGCCAGCAGCCAGCAGGTGAAGGTCGCGCCGATGACCGAGGAGTACCCGATGGACAGGTCGATCTCGCCCAGCAGGAGCACGAACACCTCGGCCATGCCCAGCGTCACGATCCAGGCCGCCTGGGTCATCAGGTTGACCAGGTTGCCCGCGGACAGGAACAGGGAGTTGCGGACCTGGAAGTAGATGACGATGGCGACCAGGCCGAGCACCACCGGCAGCACGCCGCTCTCGCCGGACCGCACCCGGACCCCCCAGATCCGTACGTAGTCGCCCAGCGAGTCCGCGATGACCTCGGGAGCGGCGGTCGCCGCGACCTCGACCGCGAGGTCGTCGGCATCGGCTGGGCCGGACGGCGGCTGGACGTCAGTGCTCACTGGAGCTCCCTGGAGATGGCGCCGTGGTCGGCTGGGCGTCCGGTTCGAGGCCGAGACGCCGGGATGTGCCGGTGGTCATGAGGTCGACGACGGACTCGGCGTCGAACAGCGACTTGGGCCCGGCCGCGACCACGCGGCCCAGGCGCAGCACGGCCAGCCGGTCGGCGACGGAGAAGACGTCGTTCAGGTTGTGCGAGATCACGATGACCGCGATGTTCTGGCTCTTCAGCCGGGTGATGAGCTCGAGCACGACGCGGGTCTGGGTGACGCCGAGCGCCGCCGTCGGCTCGTCCAGGATCACCAGCTGGGCCTGCCGCAGCACGGCCCGGGCGACCGCGACGGCCTGGCGCTGGCCGCCGGACAGCGACCCGACCGGCTGGCGGACCGATTGGATCGTGACCACCTTCAGGTCGGCCAGGGTGCGCTTGGTGTCCCGCTCCATCGTGGTCTCGTCGAGCACGAAGTTCTTGACCGGCTCCCGGCCCAGGAACATGTTCTGCACGACATCCAGGTTGTCGGCCAGCGCGAGGTCCTGGTAGACGGTGGCGATGCCGAGGGCGGCGGCGTCCTTCGGGGAATGCAGGTGAACCGGCCGGCCCTGCCAGTAGATCTGGCCCTCGTCCTGCGGCCAGATGCCGGAGATCGTCTTGATCAACGTGCTCTTGCCGGCGCCGTTGTCGCCGACGACGGCGGTGACCTGGCCCAGCGGGATGTCCAGGTTGATGCCGGTGAGGGCGCGCACGGCGCCGAAGTGCTTGCCGACGCCGGCCAGCCGCAGCAGCGGGGCGGCGCCGTTTGATTCTGTGCCGTTGCTGGCTGGAGCTGGCTCAGCTGACTCACTGGGGGCGGACGCCCGGCCCGCGGTAGCGGGCCGGGCGTCGTCTGCGCTCGGAGTGGTCACCGGGCGCGCCTCCTCGCGTTCAGCCGGCGGATGCTCATACCGAGATTCCCGCGGCCTTGCAGTCATTCGCGTACTGGCCGACGCACAGCTGCTGGGCCGGCACGAACTGGTCCGCGATGACGGTGGAGTTCATGTTGGTCTTGGTCACCCAGGTCGGCGTGAGCAGCACCGACGGGACGCTGGCGCCGGTCTGGGAGTCCTTGGTGGGGGGGCCGTTGACCAGGCTGGCCGGCGGGGTCTTGCCGGCCCGCAGGTACATGGCCAGCGCCACGGCGGCCTGGGCCTCCAGGTAGATCGGCTTGTAGACGGTGCCGCACTGGTAACCGGACAGGATGTTCTGCAGGCCGACCAGGGTGGCGTCCTGGCCCGTGATCGGGAAGGTGTCCGGCTTGATCTTCTGCCGCTGCAGGTAGGTGATGATCGGGGCGGCGTTCTCGTCGTTCGGCACCACGGCCGAGTTGATGTTCTTGTGCGCGGTGTACTGCTGCTGGAACTCGCTCTCCGCCGTCGGCGGGTCCCAGGTGCCGGCGGCCGAGCCGACCTGGACGTAGCTCTTGTCGGTGAAGTGCGGCGCGAGCACCGCGTCGTAGCCCTGGGCGAACAAGGTGGCGTTGTTGTCCGTCGGCGCGCCCTTCATGACCAGCACGTTCGGCTTGGACACGTGCCAGGCGGTGGCGCAGGCCTCGAAGCCCTGGCCGATCAGCGTGCCGACCTGGACGTTGTTGAAGCTGTCGTAGTACGCGCGGCTGCCGCCCAGGGTCAGCCGGTCGTAGTCGATGACCTTGACGCCGTGCGACTTGGCGTACGTCTCGATCTGCGCGCCGACGCCGGAGTCGAGCGGGTCCATGATCAGGACGCTGGCGCCCTTGGTGATGGCCTCCTGGGCGTCGGAGAGCTCGGTGGAGTCGCTGCCCTGCGCGTTCACCACGGAGAACTGCGATGTCGCCAGGCCCGCCAGGGCCAGGGCCTGGGACAGGTACGGCGCGTCGAACTCGGTGTACCGGGCCGAGGTCACGGTGTCCGGCAGGATCACGGCGACGTTGCCCTTGCCCATCGGCGCCAGCGGCTTGAGCTGCGACATGGCGGACATGGTGCGGTTGAGCGAGCTGACCGAGATGGACGGCACCGCCGCACTCGAACTGCTGCTGCCACCGCTGCTAGCGGTGCTCGACGAACCCGAACTGCTGCAGCCCGCAGCGGCGAGGCACAAGGCCACCGACACCGACGCTACAGCAGCCCCTTTCTTGGCCACCGGAATCATGTAAACCACCTCTGTGTCCTTCACGGAAGGGCCGTGCCGTATCCAGGCCTGCGGGATGCTCTCCCCTGGCTGCGGACGTGCGGCCGTGTGTCTCGATACGAACTTTAGAACGTTGAAAATAAACGTGCTATTAACATCGGCGTCACGTCGTGAAGATAACGTTAACGACCAGGCTCCCGCCTCCCCTCACCTGGGGACTCTTTGCCGTGAAATATAGGACTTAGGTCTCTTGAAAACGAAGGAATTCGTTATCGGAAAGAGACTAATTCCCGCCCTTGATCGTTAACATTTTCCGGGCTAATTCCGGGGCCAGCCGGTAGCCCGCGCGCGGCTGGGTGAGGATGAGCGGCGCGCTCTCCTCGACCTCGAGCTTGGCCCGCAGCCGCCGCACGTAGACGCGCAGGTACTCGGTCTCGGTCTCGTACCCGTGCCCCCACACCCGGCGGAGCAGGTGGGCGTGGGTGAGCAGCTTGCCCCGGTTGACGGCCAGCTCGCGCAGCAGGGCGAACTCGGTCGGCGTCAGGTGCACCGGCTGCCCGTTCCGGCTGACCTGCTGCAGGGCCAGGTCGATGACGATGTCGCCGACCACGATGACCGGCGGCGCCTGCTGCTCGGTGGGTGCGGCCGGGCGGGTCCGGCGCAGCGTGGCGGTGATCCGGGCGAGCAGTTCCTCGATGCTGAACGGCTTGGTCATGTAGTCGTCGGCCCCCATGTGCAGGGCCGTCACCTTGTCCCGCTCGCCGCCGCGGGCCGACACCACGATGATGGCGACCGGCGAGCGCTCGCGGATCTGGCGGCAGAGCTCGAACCCGTCGGCTTCTGGGAGCATCAGGTCGAGCAGCACGATGTCCGGGTCCTCGGTCTCCAGCAGCTGCAGCGCCCGCATGCCGTCCACGCTGACCACCGTGTCGAACCCCCGGACGGCCAGGTTGGACCGGATCAGGTCCACGATGTTGGGGTCGTCCTCCACCACCAGCGCGCAGGTCTTGCGAGCCCCCTCGGTTACCGTCGTCATTCCCCGTCTCCTGTCGGCAGGTACACGCTGAAGCAGGTGCCCTTGGCCCATGCTGGCTGATCAGGGGCCGTCAGCTCCAGCCGCCCAGCGTGGGCCTGCACGATCCCCTTGGCGATGGACAAGCCAAGTCCGGCGCCCGCGTTCGGTCGGCTGGTGCCGTTGGCGGGGCGGGCGGCCAGGCCCGTTCGGTCCGAATTATTTCTGCCGGTCTGGCGGGCCGGTTCGAACGGCGCGGCCACCAGCTCCGGCGGCATGCCCTGGCCGTCGTCCTGCACGCTGATGACGACCTCAGCCGGCCCGGCGCCGGCCGTCACCCGGACCTGGGTCCCCGGCGGGTTGTGGCCGAACGCGTTGTTCAGCAGGTTCACGAAGACCTGCTCCATCCGGTCGTGGTCGGCCCACACCACCGGCAGGCCCGCGGCGCAGTCCAGCGTGACCTCCTTGGCGTTGGCCGGCGGCAGGCACGCGATGGCCGCCTCGATGACCAGCCGGATGTCGCACCAGTCCCGCTGCAGCCGCATGATGCCCGACTCGATGGCGGAGAAGTCCAGCAGGTCGTCGACCAGCCGGCCGAGGCGCGCCGACTCCGCCGCGATCCGGTCCAGGAAGCGCTGCTGGGAGTCGCCGTCCCAGGTCACGTCGGGTTGCATCAGGCTCGACGCGTACCCGCGGATGGCCGTCAGCGGAGTGCGCAGCTCGTGGCTGAGCCGGGACAGGAAGCCGCGCTGCAGCTCGCGCGACCTTCTTAGGGCCGCGGCTTCCTGGTGGGCGTGCGCCACCTCCTCGCGCTCCAGCGCCAGCCGCAGCGAGTTGGCCGCGTCCTCGAGCAGCGCCGTCTCCTCCTTGGTGGGCGGCACCCGGCGCCAGCTGGCCAGCAGCACGGTGGGGCCGCCGGCCGCGCTGAACACCACCGCGCGGGCCCGCTGCCTGCGGCTGCTGCGCAGCTCCCGGGCCACGCCGTCGGGGTGGGTGCCGGCCAGCGCGACCGCGGCCAGTTCCCGGAGCGAGGGCCCGGCCTCGGCCGGGCTGGTCCCGTGCGGCCCGGCGTAGGCCCGCCAGCTGTCGGGCTGGGTGATCAGCGCCACCTCCTCGGCCTGCAGGCCGCGGCGCAGCGACTGGACCGCGGTCACCAGGCCGTCGCCGACCAGGACCGGCCCGGCCAGCGTCTCCAGCACCTCCCTGATCGTCTCCAGCACCCGGTTCCTGGTCGTCACCTGGTCGAGCAGCCGGTCCCGTTCGATCGCGCTGGCGGCGTAGCCCGCGTACACGGTGACCAGGTCGAGCTCGTCGCGCTGGGGCGGGCCGTGCTCGGCCCGGAAGACGGTGATCACGCCGGACAGGCCGCCCGGGCCGAGCACAGGGACCGACCACGAGCCGGCCACCTTGACCGTCTTGGCCAGGTCGCGCAAGCTGCGCCAGGCCGCGCCGACGCGTACGTTGTCGGCGATGACGGGACGTTCGTCGGCCGCGGCCAGTCCGACCGGGCCGCCGCCGGGGCCGAACGGCAGCCGGGCCCACGGCTCCAGCTCGCCGGGGGTGAACCCGAGCGACGCGGCACAGTACAGCATCCGGTCGCTGACCAGGTGGATGCAGAGCCGCTCGCTGCCGAGGGCCGCGCCGAGCGCGGACAGGATCAGGCTCAGGCTGGAGCCCGGGTCGGCTGAGACGAGGCGGTCGGTGAGGCCGTGCAGCCTTGTCAGCTGGCGGCGAGCGCTGCTGTCGATCTGCTGGCCGGACAGCAGTGCCACCACGTCGTCGGGGTGCGTGTCGGCCGGGCGCAGGTCCGCCACGATCCGGCCCTGGCGCAGCACCACGATGCGGTCGGCCAGCCGGAACATCTGGTCGATGTCATGACAGGCCAGCAAGATCGTGGTGCCCTGCTCCCGCAGGCCCATGATCAGCTCTTCGACCTGGGCCGATTCCTTCACGCCGAGGTTCGCGGTCGGCTCGTCCAGGGCCAGCAGCCGCGGCCTGCGGCCCATGGCCCGAGCCACCGCCACCAGCTGGCGCTGTCCGCCGGACAGGTACTTGACGTTGCGGGCGGTGTCTTTGAGCGGGATGTTGAGCTCGTTGAGGAGCTCGGCGGCGGCCGAGTGGAAGCGGGTGTCGGACAGCATCAGCCGCTTGGACTCCCGGCCGAGCATGATGTTGCCCGCGATGTCCAGGTTGTCACACAGCGCCAGGTCCTGCCAGACCACCGCGACCCCGTGCCTGGCCGCGCCGGCCGGGTCGTTCGGCACCCTTCTCCCGGCCAGGTAGATCTCGCCGGCGCCGGGCACGATGTCGCCGGCGATGCAGCGGACCAGGGTGGTCTTGCCCGCGCCGTTCTCGCCCGCCAGCGCGACCAGTTCGCCGCTGCGCACGCTCAGGCTGATGTCGTCCAGCGCCCGGATATGGCCGAAACTGCAGGTCAGCCCGGATACGTCGAGCAGCGGGCCGGGGGCCGGCGCTTCGTTCTTGCTGTCTCGCTGGCTGTCCCGGTTGTCGTTCTGGCCGTTCTGGCCGGGTGGGTCGGGTGCGTCCCTGGCGCCTCGCCGGGTGGCCCAGGCGAACCCCCGGGCGGACCCCTTGGCGGATCCCCTGGTGGCGACGAGAGAACCGGTCATGCCGTCATTGTGTGGCCTCAATCGCGCGGTTGGCCACAAAGTTCGCCCACCATGTGAGCCTGACCTGGGATTTTCATTGTTTTTATATGTTAAGCCCGAGTTCACCGGGGTGCCTCGGGGGTGGGTTCGGGGGATACGAGATGAAACCGGGCTTTCGGTGCGTTCTGACGCGGTGAAGCTGGGGTTTCATGCGCCTAGGCCCATCGGCGCCGCGCTGCTCGGCCAGGAAGACCGCGACGAGAAAAGATGGCTGCCGATGGTCCGCGCGGACCGGCAGCTTGCCCTCGAACGCTCCCAGCGCCTGGGACACATGACCGGCGCCTCCGACTACCTGTACGCCCGCAGCCGCGAACTCGGCCCGCGCCCCGACGGGCTCGCTAGACCCCGCCGAGACCGGGTGGGATGAAGTGGAGTCGGACTGCCTATGACCAGCCCCGTCACCCCCAGATCACCGACCGGCGATTCTCCCGGCGTCCCGCACCCCTCGAACGCAACGCCACCGGCTGGGCCGCCGGCACAGCAAGCACCCAGTGAAGCAGACCCGGCGGGGAAGAAGGCGGAAGACCTTTGCCCCGACCAGGACCCTGGGCGGGTGTCACGAGAGCAGGGCCTCAGAGCGTGGGCTGCGGCGCTGGCGGCCGAGCTGCCGCCGCTGACCAGCTCGCAGGCGGCGGCGGTGGCCAGGATCGCCGCGCGGCTCGACGCC
>JBEKJP010000138.1:0-20709 GCA_050011155.1 Streptosporangiaceae bacterium | reverse complement strand
CCAGCTCGGAACCGCGCTGCTCACGGATCACTATGAGCTCACGATGCTGCAGGGATCGTTGCGCAGCGGCGCGGCCCACCGCCGAGCCATCTTCGAGGTCTTCGCCAGGCACCTGCCGCACGGCCGCCGGTACGGCGTCGTGGCGGGCACCGGACGCCTGCTTGACGCCATCGAGCGGTTCCGCTTCAGCCCGGCCGAGCTGGACTTCCTCGACGGCGCGGGCGTCGTGGACTCGCCGACGCTGGCGTTCCTTGAATCGTACCGGTTCAGCGGCAACGTCTGGGGTTACTCCGAGGGTGACTGTTACTTCCCCGGCTCGCCGATCGTGGTGGTCGAGGGCACGTTCGCCGAGGCGGTGCTGCTGGAAACGGTCACGCTGTCCATCCTCAACCACGACTGCGCGATCGCCTCGGCCGCGTCCCGGATGGTGACCGCGGCCGGGGACCGCCCGCTGATCGAGATGGGCTCGCGGCGCACTCACGAATGGGCCGCGGTGGCCAGCGCGCGGGCGGCCTACATCACCGGCTTCGCGTCGACGTCGAACCTGCGGGCGCGGTTCGAGTACGGCGTGCCGAGCGCGGGGACCAGCGCGCACGCGTTCACCTTGGTGCACGACAACGAGCGGCACGCGTTCGCGACGCAGGTCGAGGCGCTGGGCAAGGCCACGACGCTGCTGGTGGACACGTACGACGTGCCGCGCGCGGTGCGGACCGCGATCGAGGTGGCCGGGCCGGAGCTGGGCGCGGTTCGGATCGACAGCGGCGACCTGCCGGTGCTGGCCCGGCAGGTGCGCGCGGAGCTCGACGCGCTCGGCGCTTCGGGGACCAAGATCATCTTGACCGGGGACCTGGACGAGTACTCGATCGCGGCGCTGGGCGCGATCCCGGTGGACGGTTACGGGGTCGGCACCTCGCTGGTCACCGGGTCGGGCGCGCCGACGGCGGCGCTGGTGTACAAGCTGGTGGCGCGCTCCGATAACCAAGGCGAGTTGGTGCCGGTGGCCAAGCGGTCGGTGGGCAAGCCGGGCCGGGGCGGGCGCAAGTGGGCGGTGCGGCGCCTTGATGCCCATGGCATCGCGCTGAGCGAGCGGGTCAGCCTGATCCCGCCCGATCCCGGGCCGCGCGACCGGGAACTGCTGGTGCCGCTGGTGACCGGGGGTTCGGTCGTGGGGCGTGAGGACGTTGCCGCGGCGCGGGAGCGGCACCGCGCCACGCTGGCCGAGCTGCCGCCGTACGCGCTGCAGCTGTCCCGCGGCTACCCGGCCATCCCCACCGAGTTCGACCACGACGGCGCCGAGACCTAATCGGATCATCCGGCACGAACTTCGGGGCTGATTTCGCTTGGTAGCACGGACAATGTCAATATTGTCTATTGACATTGTAGGCAATTGGCCTAGGGTGGTGCCATGGGTCATGCCGAGCCACTTGTAGCGCGCCTTTACACGGATTACGGCCTGCAGTCCAGCGCTACCTGTCAACCCATTCGCGCCGCGTAGTACCGAGCACCCTGGCGCGAGCCTGGGGCCGCAACGGCCCGCGAGCTCACCCGCTCCCCGTCGCTGCTTCCACCGAAAGAGGCCGAACGTGTTCTCAACCTCACGTCTCGGGTCCGCCCAGGGCACCGACCCGCCCGGTTCCGTTCCGACCGCGGGCGCGGCCGTCGCCGGGGCTTCCGGGATCGCCCCGGCCCGGGCGCCGCGGCAGGCCCGGCGGTTCCCCGGGTGGACCCGCGTCGTCAGCCTGCTGGTCGTGGTCGGCCTGTGGCAGCTGGCCAGCAGCACCGGCCTACTGCCCGCCAGCAAGCTGGCCTCGCCCGCCTCGATCGTGCACACGGCCTACACGCTGATCATCACCAACTCGCCGACCTACGGGACGCTGCAGGGATCGCTGCTGGCCTCCTTCGAGCGCTGGGCCATCGGCTTCGCCCTCGGTGTCTCGATCGGCGTGCTGCTCGCCGTCCTCACCGGGCTGAGCCGCGTCGGCGAGATCGTGGCCGACCCGATCCTGCAGGCGCTGCGCAGCGTGCCCCTGCTCGGGCTGATCCCGCTGTTCATCGTGTGGTTCGGCATCGGCCAGCTGCCCAAGGTGCTGTTCGTCATGCTGTCGGCGCTGTTCCCGGTGTACCTGAACACGTTCGCGGGCATCCGCGGCGTGGACAGCAAGCTCGGCGAGCTCGGCCGCGTGCTGGGGCTGAGCCGCAGGGAGATGATCCGGCACATCGTGCTGCCCGGCGCGCTGCCCTCGGCGCTGACCGGGCTGCAGCTGAGCGTGATCTCATCGATGCTGGCCCTGGTGGTCGGCGAGCAGATCAACGCCACCAGCGGCCTCGGCTTCATGATCACTCAGGCCCAGCAGTTCCTGAACAACAGCGTGATCATGGTCGCGCTCATCGTCTACGCCATCCTCGGCCTGCTCCTCAATGGAGCGGTACGCCTGCTGGAAAGGAAGGCCCTGGCATGGCGCCGCGACTTCGGAGCGTAACCAACCATCGGACCGAACGGGCCGGGGTACCCGCCCCGGTCCCGGACGGCGCGCTGGCGGCGGCGGCGTCGGTCCGGAATCTGAGCCGCCGGTTCGGCGACCGCGCCGTCCTGGACGGGCTCGACCTGGACATCGCCCCGGGTGAGTTCGTCGCCCTGATCGGGCGCAGCGGCTCGGGTAAGTCCACGCTGCTGCGCGCCCTGGCCGGGCTCGACCGGGAGGTGACCGGCCAGGTCAGCGTGGCGGGCGCGGTGTCGGTCGCGTTCCAGGAGCCGCGACTGGTGCCGTGGAAGCGGGTCCTGGACAACGTGGAACTCGGGCTGCGGACGGCCGACCCGCAAGCCGCGGCGCGCACGGCGCTGGCCGAGGTCGGGCTGACCGAGCGCGCGTCGGCCTGGCCCGCCACCTTGTCGGGCGGCGAGGCCCAGCGGGCGTCGCTGGCCCGCGCCCTGGTCCGCGATCCGCAGTTGCTGCTGCTCGACGAGCCGTTCAGCGCGCTCGACGCGCTGACCAGGATCACCATGCACCGACTGGTGGTCTCCCTGTGGAACCGGCACCGGCCAGCGGTGCTGCTGGTCACGCACGACGTGGACGAGGCCCTGGCGCTCGCCGACCGGGTGCTCGTCCTGGGCGAGGGCCGGATCGCCCACTCTTCCCTCATCACCCTGCCCCGGCCGCGGGTCCGTGATCATCCCGATCTCGTCGCCCTGCGGCTCCGGCTCCTCACCCAACTCGGCGTCCCGGCCGTGGACACCGACTGACCCCCTTTTAGGACAGGCACATATGCGCACTAGACCTAGGCTTTACGCTGCCCTCACGATTACCCTGGCCGGGCTGGCCGCGGCCGGCTGCTCGTCGTCCTCGTCGTCGACGGCGTCCTCCGGGACCACCGCGAGCGCCAGCGCGTCGGCCTCGGCGTCGAGTTCGACGGACCTCTCCTCGGTGACGCTGAACGTCGGCGACCAGAAGGGCACCGGAGCCGAGGCCGTGCTCTCGGCGGCCGGCCTGCTGAACACGCTGCCGTTCAAGGTCAGCTGGTCCGACTTCACCTCCGGCCCGCCCATGCTGCAGGCCATGGCGTCCGGCTCGGTCGACATCGGCGGCGTCGGCGACGCGCCGCCCGTGTTCGCCGCGTCCGGCGGCGAGGCGGTCGAGATCGTCGGGTCCAGGAAGACCAACGGCGACCAGGACGCGCTGGTGGTGCCCAAGGGCTCGCCGATCACCTCCATCTCCCAGCTCAAGGGCAAGAAGATCGCCTATGCCACCGGCAGCTCGGCCAACTACAACCTGCTGACCGTGCTGAACAAGGCCTCGCTGACCACCAAGGACGTCAGCCTGGTGAACCTGCAGCCGGCCGACGCGCTGGCCGCGTTCACCTCGGGCTCGGTCGAGGCGTGGGACGTCTGGCCGCCCTACGTCCAGCAGGTCGTGGCGCAGAACGGCGCCCGCGTCATCGCCACCGGGTCCGGCTACGGCAACCCGTACTCGTTCGAGGTGGCGTCCAAGGCGGCCGTGGCCGACCCGAACAAGGCCGCCGCGATCAAGGCCTACCTGACCATCTTGAACAAGGCGTACGTGTGGACCGCCACCCATCCGAACCAGTGGGCCGCCGCCTGGGCCAAGGCCACCGGGCTGCCGCTGTCCGTGATGGAGACGGCCGCCAAGATCGACGCCACCACGCCGGTCGCGATCACCGACGACACCACCACGGCCGAGCAGGGACTGGTGGACCAGTTCTTCGCGGCCGGGCTCATCCCGACGAAGGTGCAGATGTCGAACTTCATCACCCAGCAGTTCAACGACTCGGTACCCGCTGGATGACGCTGACGTTCGACTGGTCTCCGGGCCCGGGCGCCGCTGACGGCGCCCGGGCCGAGCCGACGAGCTGCCGGAAGAGGTGTACACCGGGCATGAGCGCCCCGGCTAGCCTGCACTCATGCCAGTCGACTTCACCCGGTTCGCGGCGGTGCTCCGCGACCTGGACGTGCCGGGCCAGGTGCGGGAACTGCCGGAGAGCGCGCCGACGGCGGCGGCCGCCGCCGCCCAGCTGGGCTGCGAGCTCGGCGCGATCGCGAACAGCCTCGTGTTCAGTGCGGACGGGATGCCGCTGCTGGTCATGACCAGCGGCGCGCACCGGGTGGATACGGCCCGGGTAGCGAGGCTCATCGGCGTGGCGGCGGTGGGTCGAGCCGAGGCCCGTTCGGTCCGAGAATGGACGGGACAGGCCATCGGCGGGGTCGCCCCGGTCGGCCACCCCCGCCCGCTCAGGACCTTGGTCGACACCTGGCTCGATAAGCACGACATGGTCTGGGCCGCGGCCGGGCACCCGCACACCGTGTTCCCCACCTCGTACGCCGAGCTCCTCCGCATCACCGGCGGCACCCCGGCCGACGTCGGCGATTAGCGCGCCCGCGCCCGGTGCCGGCGGCCCGCAGTTCCCATTCATCCCGAAGGCAGGTCCAGGCGCTCTTCCGGCCGATCCCGATCTCGGGGAGCTGATCCGGGCACGGATCGCGGCCGCCGGGTCTTGAGTCGCAGGTCCGGGCTCGGGCCTGTCTGGCAGCTCGCCCGCGGTTATCCGCCGGGCTTGCGCCAGCGCAGCGAGTAACGCCAGAGCAGGTGCCGTCGGTAGCGCACGCCGGGGAGCACGTCCCGGGCGATCGCGTGCACCTCGGCCCAGGTCATCTCCGGGTCCTTGATGGGGGCACCGGGCCCGCCCCGGCCGCGGACGGCACGGTAGATCATGCTGACGGGGACGCCCGGCGCGCCGATCAGGTAGTCGGCAGGCCACCGGTTCGCGGCCAGGCCGACCACAGCGAGGCGCCCGCCCGGCCGGAGCGCGCGGGTCATGGCGCTCAGCGCCGCCGCGAAGTCCATGTGATGCAGCGAGGTGTTGGCGCAGGCGAAGTCGAAGCTGGCCGCCTCGATCGGGCAGGCGAGGAAATCGGCGTGCACGAACCGCACGCACATTCCGGCGGAGCGCCGTCTGGCCAGCTCGATCATCCCCGCGTCGGCGTCGATCGCGGTGACCTCGGCCGCCTTGGCGGCGAGCCGCCGGGCGAGCAGCCCGTCGCCGCAGCCGACCTCAAGCGCGGCGCCGCAGCCGTCCGGGACCGCGTCGAGGATGACGGGCTGGTAGTGGATGTTGTGGTTCCAGTAGCCGGGCTGGGTCGTCATCACTCCTCCAGGGTCCAGAGGATACCGTTGGCCCCATGCGCGCGCTCATCATCGTCGATGTCCAGAATGACTTCTGCGAGGGCGGGTCGCTCGCCGTGACCGGCGGCGCCGCCGTGGCCCGCGCCATCAGCGAGCACGTGGCGGGCGGGGCCGGCTACGAGCACGTGGTGGCGACCAAGGACTTCCACGTCGACCCGGGCGCCCACTTCTCCAGCCACCCGGACTACGCGGCGTCCTGGCCGCCGCACTGCGTGGCCGGGACGGCCGGCGCCGACTTCCACCCGGACCTAGACACCGGGGCGGTGGAGGCGGTGTTCCTGAAGGGCGCGCACGCGGCCGCGTACAGCGGTTTCGAGGGTGCCGACGAGGCCGGGACGCCGCTGGCCGACTGGCTGCGGGAGCGCGGCGTCGACGAGGTCGACGTCGTGGGCATCGCCACCGACTACTGCGTGCACGCCACCGCCGCGGACGCGGCCCGGGCCGGATTCACCACCGAGGTCCGGCTCGACCTCAGCGCGGGCGTGGCCCCCGCCTCCACCGCCAAGGCCATCGAGGACCTGCGCGCCCAGGGCATCACCCTCACCGGTGCTCCCCTGGGCTCCTCGTAGCTCATGGCCCCTGTTTCGAAACTTCTGGCTTGCTCCGCCAGATAGCTGGACGCTGGCATCCTGCGATGAGCGGGGCTCGAGAGATGGAAGTGACACGTGAGGTTGGGGGGTATGGTCGTCGGCTGAGCCCGTATGTCGGCCAACGGCACCGGTGGCACATCGGGTCACATAGAGGTGCACCGGTGGCACATCGGTGCTGTATCGACGCGCTTACACGGGGTGGGGGGTGGGGCGGGTGGGGGTACCGGGGGGAGCACCTCACTCAGCAGCCGGACGCTTACCGGCGAAGCCCTCACCAGCGCGATGCGGCAGCTTCGCGTACAACCGGGGCTAGCGGCCGGAGATGGCCCAGCGGCGGATCATGTCGATGCGGGCCTGGATCTGGTCCGCGGTCGCCTGCGGCAGCGGCGGGCCGCCGCAGGTCTGGCGCAGGTTGTTGTGGATGACGCCGTGCGGCTGGCCGGTGCGGTGGCTCCAGGCGCCGACCAGGCCGTTGAGCTCCTTGCGCAGCGCGGCGAGCGCCTGGCGGCTCACCGGCGGCGTGGCGGAAGCGGAAGACGCGGCTGCTGGGGTGCCCGAGGCGCCTGGGGCGGCTGAGATCCTGGAGTCGACGGTCGCGGGATAACCGGCCGCCACGGCGCTGGTGACCGCAGGGTTGGCGGCACTGGAACGCGCGGCTAGCTGGGCGTCCTGGCGCTTGCGGAGCAGGGTGCGGACCTGGTCCGGTTCGAGCAGGCCGGGCAGGCCGAGGAAGTCCTCTTCCTCCGGCGACCCGGCCGCGGTGGCCGTGCCGAACTCGCCGCCGTCGTACAGCACCCGGTCGAAGTGCGCGGAGGCGGTGAGAGCCTGGAAGGCGGGCTCGTCGAACGTGTCCGGGGTGTTGCGCTCCCGCTGCGCCTCGGCCAGCAGGTCCTCCTCCTCGGAGTCCGCGCCGGGAGCCCGGAGGATGTGGTCGCGCTCGGCCTCGAGTTCGGCGGCGTAGGACAGCAGGATCGGGACGGACGGCAGGAACACGGACGCGGTCTCGCCGCGCCGCCGGGCCCGGACGAACCGGCCGACCGCCTGGGCGAAGAACAGCGCGGTGGACACGCTGGTCGCGTACACGCCGACGGCCAGCCGCGGGATGTCGACGCCTTCGGAGACCATCCGCACCGCGACCATCCAGCGGTCGTCGGAATCGGCGAACGCGGAGATCTTCTTGCTCGCCGTCTTGTCGTCGGACAGCACGACCACCGGGCGCTTGCCGGTCAGGCCGCGCAGCAGCCCGGCGTAGGCGCGGGCGTCCTCGTGGTCGCCCGCGATGACAAGACCGGCCGCGTCGGGCATGCCCCGGCGCACCTCGGTCAGCCGTTTGTCGGCCGCCTCGAGCACCCGGCTGACCCACTCCCCCGCCGGGTCCAGGGCGGTCCGCCAGGCCTGCGCGATCTGGTCCTTGGTCATCGGCGTGCCCAAGGTGGCGGTGATCTCGTCCCCGGCCCGGGTCCGCCAGCGCATCTCGCCGGAGTAGGCCAGGAAGATGACCGGCCGGACCACGCCGTTCTCCAGCGCCGGCCCGTAGCCGTAGACGTAGTCCGAGGCACTGCGCTTGCCCCCGCCCGGCTCGTCGACGTAGGTGACGAACGGGATCGGGTTCGCGTCGCTCCGGAACGGCGTGCCGGTCAGCGCCAGCCGGCGCCGCGCCGGGTCGAACGCCTCCTTGACCGCGTCCCCCCAGGACATCGCGTCGCCCGCGTGGTGGATCTCGTCGAAGATGACCAGCGTGCGCCGGTTCTCTGTGCGCTGCCGGTGCAGCGCCGGGTGCGCGGCGACTTGGGCGTAGGTGACGGCCACCCCGGCGAAGTCGGCGCCGGCCCGTCCCTGGGCGTTGCGGTACGCCGGGTCGATCGCGATGCCGAACCGCGCCGCCGCGGCCGCCCACTGGTGCTTGAGGTGCTCGGTGGGGGTGACGATGGTGAGGGACATGATCTCGCGCCGGGCGAGCATTTCGGCCGCCACGGTGAGCGCGTAGGCGGTCTTGCCCGCGCCCGGCGTGGCGACCAGCAGGAAGTCACGCCGCGGCAGCCGGAAGTACTCGTGGTAGGCATCTTTCTGCCAATCACGAAGACCAACAAGAAGATCATCCCGAACGGGCGGGGCCGGAGCCTCGGCAGCCGACGACGAGCCCGGCGACGACGAGCCGGGCGGGGTGTGGCGCTCGGTGTGGCGCGGGCTGAGAACTGCGTCAGATCGAGGGGTCACGAGGCCAAAATGTTACCGCCGCAGCCGCCTCACCGCCGGGAGACCCGCCGGTAGCTCCCGGCCGGATCAGTCCTCGCCGTCGTCGCCCTGGGGAATTCCCTCGTAGATTTCCTTGCAGGTGGGGCAGACCGGGTACTTCTTGGGATCCCGGCTGGGCACCCACACCTTGCCGCACAGCGCGACCATCGGGGTGCCCATCACCGAGCTTTCGACGATCTTGTCCTTCTGCACATAGTGCGCGAAGCGCTCGTGATCGCCGTCGCCGTGCGACAGGTCGGGGCGGACGTCCTCGTGGACGCGCGTCTCCTGCTCGGGAAGAACCTCTGTATTGCTCACGTGCGGGAGTTTAGTTCAGGCCCGGGTCATCGGGGTAGGTGGCGACGTAGGCGAGCTCGCCGCCCTGGCGGCGCAGCACGGCGGGCCACAGCCGCTCGGGGTCGGGGCAGAACGCGTCGGACGGCTCGGCGGGCACCACGTACCAGGCGCCCTCCTCGATCTCCGCCTGGAGCTGGCCCACGCCCCAGCCGGCGTAGCCGGCGTAGACCCGCAGCGAGACGATGGCCGCCGCGAGCAGGCCCGGCGGCGCGTCCAGGTCGACCAGGCCGAGCCGGGCCATGGTGGGTGCGCCGTCCAGCGGGTGCCAGCCCATCGGCTCGTCGGTGCCGGGTACGTGGGCGAGGGCCAGCGCGCTGTTCGGCGAGACCGGGCCGCCGGTGAACACCACGGACGGGTCGGTGGCCAGCTCGGTCCACGGTTCGAGGACCTGGCCGACCGGGACCTTGGTCGGCCGGTTCAGCACGACGCCGAGGGTACCCTGCTCGTCCTCGTGCTCGACCAGCAGGACGACGGTGCGCTTGAAGTTGGGGTCACCCAGCATCGGAGTGGCCACGAGCAGACGACCCGCCCGGGCTTCCGAAGCCATCTCGTTCATATGCCTATGATCGGGCAAGCTGCCGGGTCGCGGCGTCCCGGACCGCGACAGCGACCGACGAGGCGACGTCGGGGTGGAACACCGACGGGATGATGTAGTGCGGCCCGATCTCGTCCGGCGACACCACGTCCGCGAGCGCGCGGGCCGCCGCGATCAGCATGTCGTCGGTGACGAACCGGCTCTGCGCGTCGAGCAGTCCCCGGAACACGCCCGGGAAGGCCAGCACGTTGTTGATCTGGTTCGGGTAGTCGCTGCGGCCGGTGGCCACCACGGCGGCGTACTCCCTGGCCGCCTCCGGGTCCACCTCGGGATCGGGGTTGGCCAGCGCGACCCGGCCCACGCCCGGGGTGTAGGCCATCGACAGGTCGTCCCGGTTCCGCAGCGGCACCTTGGAGCGCATCTCGATCTTCCCGCCCAGGTGCAGCAGGAAGGCGGTCACGTCCAGGGCGGTCACCACGCCGCCGGCCTGCTCCACCGCCCGGGTGATCTCGCTGACCGCGCGGCCCCGGCTGGCCACCTCGAGCCGCACGGTGATCGAGTAGGACACGCTCGGCGCCATCGCCACGTTGTTCCCGCCTTTCCGCCGGACTCCAGGGTACGGCGCGTACCGCGTAGGCTGAGGAGGTGAGCACGGAATCGGTCGTCACGGCGAGTCGTGACGAGACGGGCACCGCGGGCGAGCCGGCCCCGGTGCTCAGTGCGGGGCATCAGGATCAAGGGGCCGGCCCCGCCGTCGACGTCACCCGGCTGCGGGTCGCACTGGCCCGGCTATCGCGTCGGCTGCGCAAGCACGAGCTGGCCGGCCTGACGCCCACCCAGCTCGCGGCGCTGGCCACCGTGGAGCGCTCGGGGCCGATGCGCCTGGGTGACCTGGCCGCGGCCGAGGGCATCGCCCCTTCCACGCTCACCCGGCTGGTCACGGCGCTGGAAGACAGCGGCTACGTGCGCCGGCTGGCCGACCCGAGCGACGCCCGGGCCAGCACGATGGCCATCACCCCGCGCGGCCACGACCTGCTGGAGCGGCTGCGCTCCGAGACCACCATGGAGCTGACCGAGAGCCTGGCCATGCTCACCCCAGCCCAGCGCGCCGCCCTAGCCGAAGCCCTCCCGGTGCTCGAACAGCTAGCCGAGCCGGCCGGGCTCCCCGGCCCCGACCAGCCCGCCGGTCGCAGCTAAGCGGTAATGGTCACCCGCCCTGGCTCCAACTGCAGTATCTGGCGCAGGGCAATCAAGGCGTACTGGCTTCAGTGCTGTCGATCTGATCGAGCAGAGATGTGATGGCCTCGACCAAGTCGGCGTCGTCGGCAGCAGGCTGGTGAATGGCCCGACGCTGAGCTCGCGTCGGTAAGCGGCGAGACGTCGCAGGCTGTTCGCTGCTTGGGGGATGCGGAGGCGGAGCATGACGGTGGCCAGGCCGACCTGGTCACCGAGCCGCTCGAAGGTGTCGAGAACGCGCTGATACTGGCGGACGGCCTCCTCGTCGCCCCCCTCCGGCGACGCATCCGCTAGCGCGAGCACTCGCGTCCCGATTTGCCATTGCCGTTATCGGCACGATGGTCAGCAGGCGGCCGTCTTTTCGATCGCGCCTGGCTACTGCGGACGCGTAGTGTGGATGGGATCATCACTGGTTTGCCCAGTAGCGCGAGGCGGCGAACGATGCTCGAGCGGTTCACCGACCGGGCCCGGCGGGTCGTGGTCCTGGCTCAGGAAGAGGCCAGGAGGCTTGATCACAACTACATCGGCACCGAGCACATCCTGCTCGGCCTCATCCGCGAGGGCGAAGGCGTCGCCGCCAGGGCGCTGAAGTCGCTGGAGATCAGCCTGGACGCCGTGCGGCAGCAGGTCGAGGAGATCATCGGCCGGGGCCAGCAGGCGCCGTCGGGGCACATCCCGTTCACGCCCCGGTCTAAGAGGGTGCTTGAGCTTTCGCTGCGGGAGTCGAGACAGCTCGGCCACAACTACATCGGTACCGAGCACATCCTGCTCGGCCTCATCCGCGAGGGTGACGGCGTGGCCGCGCAGGTGCTGGTCAGGCTGGGGGCCGACCTGAACCGGGTACGTCAGCAGGTCATCGATTTGCTGCACGGGTACGGGCACAGGCACCCGGTTGAGGTGTCAGGGCCAGTCGTGCTGGCTCGTCTGGAGGTGGTCGAGCAGCAGCTGACGGCCATCGATGCACAGCTGACGGACGTTGAGCTCCGCGTCGGGATCAGGCCCGACACCAGTGATCTGGATGAGCAGATCGAGGCAGTCCGCACCGAGAAGGAGGCTGCCCTCGATGCCCAGGATTTCGAGCAGGCCACCGCGCTGCGCGAGCGGGAGACGCAACTGCTGGCCGCTAAGGCCGCGCGGCAGAAGCAGTGGGCCGACGCGCATCCGGCGCTGCCTGACCTGACCGAGCGATCCCGGCAGCTCGCCGACGAGGTCGAGCGGCTCCGCGCCTTGCTCCGCCAGCACGGCATCGACCCGCCAGACACGCCGACCTGACGTAACAGACCCGGAGGCGCTTCCCCGAGTCACGTACCGTGCCCGGCGTAGTAGCCGCGGCCGGGGATGAGGTGGACTAGGCCGAGGCGGGATAGTTCCTGTGTTTCCATCGTGTCGCGCCGTCGCTACGCTGAGAGGCCCAGGCGCGCAGGCTCCGCTCCTTCGAGCCGATGGTGGTCCCCGGCCTGCTCCAGACCGAGGCGTACGCCCGGGCGATCCTGTCGACGCGGGTCGGCGCGACAGCAGAAGAACTGGACGATGCGGTCGCCGCGCGCATCGAGCGGCAGCAGATCCTGGACCGCGAGCACCCTCCGGAGCTGGGGTCATCCTGGACGAGATGGTGCTGCGCCGCCCGGTCGGCGGCCCGGAGGTCATGCGGGAGCAGCTCGCCCACCTGACGCGGGCAGCCCGGCGTCCGCATGTCGTCATCCAGGTGGTGCCGCTGGCCGCCGGGGCACACGAGGGGATGCGGGGCGGCGCGTTCGTCATCGCCGAGTTCGCCGATGCCGCCGCCGTCGGGTATCAGGACGCGGCCAGTTCGGGCCAGATCATCGAAGACGCCGACGAGGTGCGTAGCCTGGCAGTCACGTGGGGACACGCTCCGGCTGGAAGCTCTGCCGCGGGCGGCGTCACTCAGCCTTATCGAGGAAGCAGCACGATGACGGACACGAACAGGTGGCGCAAGTCCACCTACAGCAGCAGCAATGGCGGCAACTGCACCGAAGTGGCCGCCGCCCCCGGCGCGATCCTGGTCCGCGACAGCAAGAACCCTGACGGTCCTCGTCTCACCTTCGGGCCGGACACCTGGCGGGCCTTCGCCGATCGCGTCAAGGCCGGGGCGTAGGTCCGGCCGCTCAAGATCGTTCGGCGAAGAATCGGCTTTCTCACGGGCCGAGCAGGTCGGCTAGGCGGCGGGCGAGGTCGTCGCGTTCTCTGGTGACCGCGGCTAGCTGGCCTTCTAGTTCGATGATGCGGCGGATGGCTTGCAGGGTGATGCCCTCGTCGGCCATCGAGACGACCTGCTGGATGATGCGGATCTCATAGCGCGTGTAGCGGCGCTGGCCGCCGGACGAGCGCTGCGGCGAGACCACCTGCAAGTCATCCACGCGGCGCAGGAAGGCCTGCTTGATGGCCAGCATCTCGGCGACCTGGCCCACCGTGTAGAGCGGGGCGTTCTCGTCGTCCAGCGGCGACGGTGCCATGAGTCTCACCTCCTGCCCAGATGGTAAGCGGCCGGCCGGGCGCATCCGCGGCCGGCCGGCCGCTCGCTTGCTCGAAGGAGCGCGGTCAGGCCGCGATCTCCTCCTTGTCGCCCGCCTGGGCGATCTCGACCTTGCGGACTTCGATCTTGCGCGGCTGCGCCTGCTCCAGGACCGGCACCTTGACCTCGAGCACGCCGTTGGCGTAGCTCGCCTCGACGGCCTCGGCGTCCAGGGTCTCCGGCAGCCGCAGGCGACGGGTGAACGTGCCCATCGTGCGCTCGCGCACGAAGAACTTGTCGTTCTCGGTCCGCTCCTCCTCGCGCTTGCCGCTGATGGTCAGGATCCCGCGGTCCACGGTCACCTCGAGCTGCTCCGGGTCGATGCCCGGGACGTCGAGCCGCAGCGTGACGTCGGTCTCGTGGCGCACGACGTCCAGCGGCAGCACGGCCACCTGACGCGACGCGGACCGGGCCAGCCGGTCGAACTGGCGCTGGAAGTCCCGCCCGAACGGGTCAAAAGTCGTGAAGTACATCCTTGCCTCACCTCCGAAAGAGAATTGACGGAGGACTTGGCCGGAAGCCCGGTTCACACCCTCCAGTAGCAAGGAACTTGCAACTCCAGTTGTATATTCCCTGCCGACTGGAGACGAGTTTTTCTCCGCTCAGAACAGGAGGGCGGACAACGACGAACGGGTCTTCTTCACCAGCGGCTCGTTCGGCGGGAGCAGCTCGAACAGGCCGACCAGGTGCTTACGCGCCTGGTCGCGTTCGGCGCCCGAGGTCCGGCGGACGACGCCGAGCAGGCGGTTGAACGCCTCCTCGACCCGGCCGGAGGCCAGCTCGATGTCGGCCACCTTGATCTGCGCGTCCACGTCGGCGGGTCGCTCGGCCGCGTCGCGGCGGGCCTGGGCCTGGTCGTAGGAGGTGACCCGGCGGATCAGGTTGACCTGGGCCAGCCCGGCCGTGGCCACCGGGTCGCCCGGGCTGGCCGCCAGCTCCTGCTCGAACGCCTTGGCCGCGCCGTCGAGGTCGCCGCGCTCCATGGCCTCGCGGGCCTCGGCGTAGGCGGGCGGAACGGCCGGGGCGCCCGCGCCCGGGACGGTTCCGGGCTCCGCGTCCGTGACCTGGGCGTCCTCCGCCGCACCGGCGGGCGCGGTTACCGGCATGCCCATCTTCTCCGCGGCCGCCAGGACCTGGCCGATCCACTGCCGGACCTGCGCCTCGGGCATCGCCCCGAGGAAGCCGTCCACCAGCTGGCCGCCGAGCACCGCCACCACCATGGGGATGCTCTGCACCTGCAGCGCCGCGCTCAGCTGGGGGTTGGCGTCCACGTCGACCTTGGCCAGGATCCACTGGCCGCCCGCCTCGACGGCGAGCTTCTCGAGCACCGGCGAGAGCTGCTTGCACGGCCCGCACCACTCGGCCCACAGGTCCATGATCACGGGCGTGGTGCGGGAGCGCTCCACGACGTCGGTGTTGAAGGTCTCCTCGGAGACGTCGATGACGACTCCGCCGCCGGGCGCGGCCGAGCCGCCGCCTGGGGCCTGGGACTGGGACTGGGACGCCTGCTGCCTGCGCTGCGCGGCTGTCTGCCGTGCACCCAGGTCGACGGCGCCGTAGAGCGAAAAATCTCGCGGCTGCATGATTCCATCCTGCCGTATGGCCGCTACTCGGTGATCCAAGCCCCGGCACTTCAGCCGGGCCACGTTGCGGAAGGCAAATGAAACTGGGCCTCCAGCGCTTTCTAACGCTCTCGGACCCGGATTTCATGTCCGGTGGGGAGCCGCGGCGTCAGAGGTCGCGGCCGAGGTAGACGACGGTGGACTCGCCGGGAGCCCCATGCTCCATTGGGGGGTCGAGGCGACGGAAGCCGAGGTGGTGGTAGAAGCCGAGCGCGCGAGTGTTGGCCGCCACCACGGTGAGGTGCACTCCGGGGGCCCCGGCCCGGGCCGCCGCGGCGTAGAACGTCTCCATCAGGGCGCGGCCGTTCCCGCCGCCCTGGAACGGCGGCAGCAGGTCGATGTGCAGGTGCGCGGGGTACCGATCCAGGCCGGCCCACAGCAGCCGCTCCGGCCGGTAGTGCAGCGCGATCAGCTCGTCCTCCCGGCTGGCCGGAGGCTCGGGGGGCACCGGGTAGCGGCCGTCCAGGCGCGGCATCCACCGCTCCCGGTAGGCCCGGACGAACGCCGCGGTGTCCGGCGTGCCGAGCACGTAGCCGACCGCGCGTTCCCCGTCGTCGAGGACGAAGGCGAAGTCCGGCGCCAGGAAGACGTACGGGCCGGCGAACAGGTCGGGCATCAGGTCGTCGCTGCGGTACATGCCCCGGGCGTCGCCGCCGGCGTCGGCGGTCCGCACGCAGACGTCGTAGACCGCGCGCAGGTCGGTGTCACGATAGGGCCGGATGTGTGCCATTGTCTGACTATAGTCAGACAATGGAGCGGGCCATGATCGGACAGGTCCGGCGGTTCAACCGCGTCGTCACCCAGCGAGCGGGCGCGCTCGAGGACGCCTTCCTGGCCCGCGGCCGCCCGCTCGGCCAGGCCCGGGTGCTGTGGGAGATCGGCCCGGACGGCTGCGATGTCAGGGAGCTGCGGGCGCGGCTCGGCCTGGACTCCGGCTACCTGAGCAGGCTGCTGCGTGTGCTGGAGGCCGATGGCCTGATCACCGTGGGGGCGAGCCAGGCGGACGCCAGGCGCCGGTCCGCGCGGCTGACCGTCCAAGGTCGGACCGAACGGGCCGAGTATGACCGCCGTTCTGACGACGCCGCCGCCACGCTGCTCGGACCGCTGACCGGGTACCAGCGCGAGCGCCTGGTCACCGCCATGGCCGAGGTGGAGCGGCTGCTGGCCGCGTCGGCCGTCGAGCTGAGCGTGCGCGACCCCGCGGACCCGGACGCCCGCCGCTGCCTGCGCGCCTACGAGGACGAGCTGTCGGCCCGGATCGACGGCGGGTTCGACCCGGCCCGGAGCAACTCCGCCGCCGACCACGAGATGACCCCGCCGCAGGGCCTGTTCCTGGTCGCGACGCTGCACGGGGAGCCGGCCGGCTGCGGCGCGCTGAAGTTCCACGGCGAGGACCCGGCCGAGGTCAAGCGGATGTGGGTGTCCCCCGCCGTGCGCGGCCTCGGCCTGGGCCGCCGGCTCCTGGCCGAGCTGGAGGCCCGGGCCGCCGGGCACGGCGTGCGCGTGCTGCGGCTGGAGACGAACCAGACGCTAGCCGAGGCCATCTCCCTGTACCGGACGGCGGGCTACCGCGAGGTGGCGGCGTTCAACGACGAGCCCTACGCGCACCACTGGTTCGAAAAGGATCTCTAGAGGTTGCTGCGCCGTGGCGTTCCACTGTGATTCCGAGAATGCGGATCTCTGATGGATCTAGGGCGGGTTGCGAAGGTTCCAGAAGCGTTTGCCTGGCAGGGACAGGATGCCGGGGCGCCGGGGCACCTTGCGGGCGGTGTTCTTGATGCTGACGGTGCACGGGTCATCTCACGAGGGGTGTGCTGGGCCGGGCGCCCCGCGGGGCGGCCCGGACGCCTAGGCGTTCCCGGCGTTCAGCGTCCGGGAGGCGCGCAGCACGCCCGGCTTCCCGTCCCACACCGGGACGTGGGTGAGGAGTTCGCGGATCTCGGCCTCAGCCACGTGCCCGTAGGAACGGTCCCCGCCGTAGTCGACGAAGACCCGCACCCGCCGCGACGGGACGGCGTTGAAGATGTCGAGGTTGATCAGCTGCCCGCCGGCCCGCATCTCGGCGCCCTGATCCGGGCTAGCCTGGGGGCATGACGGCGTGGGACGAGCTCAGGGAGGCGCTGTCTCGGCTGCTCGCCGAGCAGCCCGGGGCGCTGCGCCGCCATCCGACTCTTGACCAGGACGAAGCCGACCCGCCGTTCCGGGTCGGGCTGGCGGCCTGGGCCGCCGACGCGGCGGCTGACCTGCACCGGCAGTTCGGCGACCAAGTGGATCTCACGGTGGGGGCACTCCCCTACCCGCCGGAGCGGGCGGCGGAGCGTACCGAGGGGCAGCCGGACCGCCAGCGGCTCGAGCCCATTCCGCTGCTCGCTCCGGACGAGGCCGAGGTCGAACTGGACGGACCGCCCGTGGTCCGCTCCGGCCGCACGCTGCACCACGGGCTACTGGTCCGTGACCGGTCCGGTTCCGGGCTCGCGATCGCGACCAACGGGCAGGTCACGGGCAGCGTCGTCGACCTGGCCACGGGCGAGGTCGTGGGCGGGTTCGCCGGGTGGCAGACGGCGCCGCTCATGGTGTTCCGGGTGCCGCCGGGCGGAACCGAGCGGATCCCGCTGCTCATCGGTACGGCGAGCATGGACCAGCGGCTCGGCTATACGGTACCGCCGGGCGACTGGGGTGTCCGGGTCATCCTGAGCCTCATCCCGGACGAGAGCTCTCCGCACCTCCTCAAGCGGGTGCGCCGACGGACCCCGGTGCTGCGGCCGCTCACAATCACCCCCTGACCAGCACGTCCGGGCTTGCGCAGGCGCCCTTGGTTGCTCTAGAGTAACCGTTGCTCATGAGTAACCAATCAGCCGACGCCGTGTTCGACGCGCTGGGCGAGCCGGTCCGCCGCCGGATCCTGGAACTGCTGCGCGACGGGCCGACGCCGGTCGGCCGGCTGGCCGACCGGCTGCCGGTGGGGCGGCCCGCGGTCAGCAAGCACCTGCGGGTGCTGAGCGACGCCGGGCTTATCGAGCACCGCAGCGCCGGCACCAGGAACCTGTACGCGCTGGCCCCGGACGGGATGGCCCGCGCGCAGCAGTGGCTGGTCGGGACCTGGGACACCGCCCTGGCCGCCTACGCCGCCGAGGTGAAGAGGAGAAAGCCATGAACGCCGTACCGCCGATCCGCCGGGAGATCCTGGTCGACGCCGACCCGGACGCCGCGTTCGAGGTGTTCACCGCCGGCCTGGGTCAATGGTGGCCGCTCGGCGAGCACAGCGTGCACGGCCAGGATGCGACCGTGTCCTTCGACGACGGGCAGATCATCGAGCGTTCGGCCGGCGGCCAGGACACCCTGTGGGGCACCGTCACCCGGTGGGAGCCGCCGGACGTGGTGGCGTTCAGCTGGCATCCCGGATACTCGGCCGACCGGGCCAGCCGGGTCGAGGTCACCTTCGCCGCCGCGGGTTCCGGGCAGACGCTGGTCACGCTGACGCACACCGGGTGGGAGGCCTTCGCCGACCCGGCCGCGGCCCGGGCCGAGTACGACGAGGGCTGGCCGGTCGTGCTCGAGCGGTACGCCAGGCATTCGCGGACGCCGACGGCGAGGGCATGACGATCTTGCGGCTGCCGGGGCCGGGGCGGCTCGGGACCGCGACCAGGCTGGCGACCGAAGACGACGTCAGCGTGGCGAGCGGCTTCCTCGGCGTCACCGTCCGGCCGTGGCTGGTGGTGATGAGGGGGGCGTGACAGATAGCCCGTTCGGTTAAAAAATTATTTGGGGGGCTCCGCGTAGCCGTGCTGGTAGGCATAGTGCATGGCCTGGCCGCGGTCGCGCGAGCCGGTCTTGGCGAAGATCCGGTTGACGTGCGTCTTGACCGTGGCCTCGCTGACGAACAGGGCCCGCGCGATCTCCCGGTTGGACTTGCCCGCCGCGATCAGCCGGAGGACCTCGGACTCGCGGGGGGTGAGCTCGTCGTCGGACGGCTCGGCCACGGGGGCGGGCGCGCGGGTCGCGGCGGACAGCAGCCGCTGCTGCACCTCCGGGTCGAGTACCGCCTGCCCGGCCGCGGCGGCCAGCACGGCCCGGCCGATCTCGGCCCGGGTGGCGTCCTTGGTCAGGTAGCCGAGCGCGCCGGCCCGCAGCGCCCCGATGATCGACTCGTCGTCGGAGTACGTGGTCAGCACGACCACCTGGGTCCGCGGGTGGCTGGCGCGGACACGCCGGGTCGCCTCCACCCCATCGCACCGCGGCATGTTCAGGTCCATGAGCACGACCTGCGGATCCTTCGCGGCGACGGCTTCGACGGCGGCCTCGCCGTCCTCCGCCTCGCCGACCACGGCGATCCCGGGTACGGTGCCGAGCAGCAGCACCAGGCCCTCGCGGACGGCGGACTGGTCGTCGGCGACGACGACGGTGACGGGTTCTTGGTTCTCGCTCATGCAGGCATTGTGAGGTCGACTCGCCAACGGCCGCCGACCGGCCCTGCTTCGAGGGTGCCGCCGGCTAGCGCGGCGCGCTCGTTCAGGCCGGTCAGGCCGGCGCCGGCGCCGGTTTCCGCGAGCGGGCCTCGTTCGCCGAGCGGGTTCTCGACGGTGACGGCGACCCGGCCGGGCGCGAAGGCCAGGGCCAGGCTGACGGGCTGGCCGGGCGCGTGCTTGCGGGCGTTCGTCAGGCCTTCCTGGGCGGCGCGGTAGGCGACCTGGACGGCCTGCTCGGACAGCGGCCGCGGGTCACCGGTGATGGTGAGCTGGATGGTGGCGTCGCCGGCCGCCTGGTACTGGGCCGCCAGCCGGGCCAGCTGGTCGGGCAGCGGCGCCGCGTCCTCGCGCAGGGCCAGGATGGCCCGGCGGGCCTGGGCCAGGCCCTCGCGGGTCAGTGTCCCGGCCCGGTCGATGCACTCGATCGCCTTGGTCAGCTCGGGGTTGTCGGTCGGGAGCGATTCTCCTGCTAGCAGGCCTTCGGCGGCCTGCAGGTTGACCGACACCGCGGCCAGCGAGTGGGCGAGCACGTCGTGGATGTCGCGGGCGATCCTGGCCCGCTCGGCCAGCGCGGCGGCGTGCGTCTCGGCTTCCCGGGCGCGGCGGGACTCGGCCAGCATGCGCTCGGCTTGTTCGGCCCGGACCAGGTATTCGCGGCGGGTCATGGCCACGCTCCACAGCCCGGCGAACGCGAACGGGAAGCCCAGCACGACCCCGGTCGGCTCGTTGGTGATCAGCGCCGCGAGCACGAACGCGGCCACGGTCTCGGCCATGATGCCCAGCGCGGCGCCGGTCCTCAGGCGGACCGCCGCGCTGAAGGTGGCCGCGCAGCCGACGGCGATGGCCGGGCCGTTCGGGGCCGCGCCGGCCAGCACGCCGCCCGCCCCGCCCATCACGATCAGGCTGGCCACGCTCAGCGCGCGCCGCTGGCCGGTGTTCCCGGACACCAGCCAGGCGATCCACCCCGCGCCGGACAGGGCGAGCGTGATCGCGATCGTGGTGCCGCGCGGGCCTGGCGTGCCAGGACCCGGGCGGGCCAGCGTGACGCTGACGATGACGGCGATCAGGCCGAAGGCCCGGATGGCGTCGATCAGCCTGGCCAGGCTGACCACGCGGTCCCCGGTGACCGGGTCCGGCCGGGTCGCGAATCCGAACATGTCTATCAACGTAACCCGCCGCGGCGCTTTGTGGTCTGGGCAGGCGGGTTGAGCTCGGGTGGACGCCGGGTGGACGCGGGGGCCTCGGTCTCGTTCCACCTCCGGTCATGCCGCGGGCCGACGCGGTTCCAACCGGCCCGTTCCTAGCGTGGGTGACATCAGCTAAACGCCTCATCAAGGAGCTCGAAGTGGACGCCAGCGTCTGGATCCTCAACCTCGTTATCCTGGCCGCCGTCCTGGTCAGCGACCTCGGCCAGCGCAAAGTCGGCCCGATGCGGCTGC
>JBEKJP010000137.1:0-20741 GCA_050011155.1 Streptosporangiaceae bacterium | reverse complement strand
AGATGCTGGCCGCCCATCGAACCGTAGAACCGGGCGTCACCGAACGCGAAGATCCCGCCGTCGGAAGCGACCTCCCAGTAACCCTTGCCGTCCGGGGTGGCCGCCACGCCCACCACGCCGGCGTTGAGATGCTGGCCGCCCATCGAACCGTAGAACCGGGCGTCACCGAAGTTGAAGACGCCGCCGTCGGAGGCGACCTGCCAGTAGCCGTTACCATCCGGGGTAGCGGCAATGCCGGTGATCGGCGCGTTGCTCGGGTATGCCGAGGCCGCCTGGGCGGCCCCCGGGCCGAGCGGCACGCTCAGGAGCGTCGCGCCGAGAGCGGCCGCGGCGGCCCAGGCTTTCGCGGGCCGCGGGCGTCCGGAGCGCCCGATCTTGGAGTTCATCAGCCGGTTCCTTCCTTTCGGACAACGGGAATTCGTGCGCTTCCAGAGTTCCGGCCAGGCGCTGCGCTGGAATCGGGGCTCGCCCGGCGCGTGGCCAGGGTTTCCCCTGCTTCGCCGGCGGCGTTCCGAGAACCAGGGAAAACCCGGAGCAGATCGGCGGATTCCCCGGTGTCGCGCTTCCCCCGCCCGCTGAGACACTCGCAGCCAGGTGGCCCGTCGATGAGCCGGGGCGTCGGCCCAAGGGGAGGAGGGCTCATCGACGGTGCTGCCAGCCAGCCCGTTCGTCCGTATTGCTTTTCCGGTTTTGGCCCGGAGCCCGATGGGAGGGTTCGTGGAACGCACGCCCTGCCGCCGGTATTTTGGATGGGCTGGTTACGGGAGGGGGGGATATGGTGCGTTCGGCATTGCTATCGCCGCCCCGGCCGTCCCGGCCGATATGGTCGTGCGGTGGCTGGCCGGAGCGCGCACGGTGATCACGGTCACCGTGCTGCTGGCCGCGGTCATCCTCGTCCTCACCACCCTGGTCACCCGGCGCAGGCTGATCCGGGCGGCGGAAATACGGTCGGTGCTGTCGATGGGCGGGCCGGTGACCGGGAACGCGCTGCGGGACGTGCTGCGCACGCTGACCGGTGACCCGGACCTGGACGTGTACTACCGCCTGCCGCACCGCGAGGAGTACGTGACCTCGGCCGGCCAGCCCGCGCCGTGGCGCGACCGGACCAGCGCGAACGCGACCCGCCAGCTCATCGGGGCCGGCACCGTCGACGAACAGGGATTCACGGCGCTGGTCGAGACGGCCGCGCCGGCCGACCGGGCCGCTCGCACGCTGCGGCGAGCCGTGCTGGAAGCGGCCACGCCCGCGCTGGAGAACGCGCGGCTGCAGGCGACCCTGCGCCGCCAGGTCCTCGACCTCATCAGTTCCCGATCGCAGACGGTACGCGCGTTCATGGCCGAACGCCGCCGGCTCGAGGGCCAGCTGCACGATGGCACGCAGGCCTGCCTGTACGAGGCGCGGTCGCAGGTGAGCAGCGCGCGCCTGCAGGTCAGCGACCCCGCCGCGACGGGGGCGATCGAGGCGGCGGCGGCGACCCTCGGCGACGCGATCACCGAGCTGCGCACGCTCGTGCGCGGAATCTATCCCGCGGGACTGCGGGAGACCGGGCTCGGCAGCGCGCTGTTCACCGCCACCCACGAACTTCCCCTGGTGGTGGAGATAGCCGATGACGGGGACATCGACACCGATGAGGTCGTCGCGACGGCGGGGTTCTTCACCGTCATGGACGTCCTGCAGGTAGCCGTGCGGTCAGGCGCCCACGGGGCGGCGGTCCGCATTTCCGCCGTCCCGGACCGCGTTTGGCTGCGGGTCGAGTACACCCCGGCGGCATCCGGGCCGGACGAAACCGACGCCTGGCTGGCGGTCGAAGACCGCGTCCGCGCCCTGGACGGGACCATGCGGATCACCGGCGCGGGCGCCGCCGTGATCGTGGAGGTGGAACTGCCATGCGCGTCGTGATCGCCGAGGACAGCGTCTTCCGCAACTCCATCGAACGGATGCTCGCCGCCGCGGGCCACGACGTGGTCTGCGTCGCCAGGACCGGCGACGAGCTGCTCGCGCGCCTCAACCAGTCCGAGCCGCCTGACGTGGCCGTCCTGGACATCCGCATGCCGCCCACCAAAACCGACGAAGGCCTGGTCACCGCCGAGAAGATCAGGGCCAGGTGGCCTTCGGTCGGCATTTTGCTGTTTTCCGCCTACATCCTCCTCCCCATGGCCGAACGGCTGCTTGACCTCGGCGGCGATGGCGGCCTGGGGTACCTGTCCAAGGACGGCATCAGCGACGAGCAGGAGCTGGCCGCCGCGGTGGCACGGGTCGGCGCCAGAGATCAGGTTCTTGACCAGCAGTTGTTCGTCGACTTGATGCGCCGCCGCCGGGAGCAGCCGCTCGAGGACCTGCTGAGCGGCCGTGAGCTCGACGTCCTGCGCCTCATCGCCGAAGGCCGGACGAACCAGGTGATCGCGGACACGCTCTTCGTATCGGTCAAGGCCGTCGAGGACAACTGCCGGTCGCTGTTCCGCAAGCTCGGCGTGGGCAACGAACCCGGATACAACCAGCGCGTTCGTGCGGTGCTCGAGTGGCTTCGCCGCACGGGATGAGCGCCGCGGCGTGGCCGCCGCTGCTCGCGCCGGGATCCGTCCCGTCGTGGCGCGTGGCGACGGCTCGCGCCGCTGCGGTCGCGGCCGCCGTGGTCGCGTTCGGCGTCCTGGTCCAATGGCCGCTAGCCAGCTCACGGAGCTGGCTGTTCGCTTCCAACCTGGTCGTTTCCGGCGGGTTCGCGGCCGGTTCTGTCCTGCTGTCCGACGAGCCGCGGCACGCCAGGACCCGCTGGGCGCTGCTGATCGCGAGCCTGCTGTGGAGCGTCGCCTGGATCCAGGGGTGGAACTCCGGGCCGCTGCCGTTCGTCGCGTCGCTGACCGGCCCCGCTCCGGCCACGATAGCGATCTGGGGCCTGCTGCAGTTCCCCCGGCCGTGGCACAACCGCCACGCGGCGCGGGCCGTCCTCGCCCTCATCGTGATCATGCAGGTGGTCAGCTTCGCCACGACGTTCACAGAACCGCACCCGTCCGGAGCGTGGTGGCCGCGGGTCGAGGCGCCCGGTCTCCATGCCGGGCTGCTCACGCTGTACAACGTCGGCGGCGTGGTCTGCGCGATCTTGCTGGCCGGGCTGTTCGCCGTCCGGGTCGCCCGGCTGCGCGGACACGAGCTCAGGATCACCATCCCGATCGGCGTCGCCGTGGTGGCCGGCGGACTGGCTACCGCGCTCTCGGACACCGCGGCGGCGGCCGGGGATAACGGCCACAACCTGTGGACTTTCTACGCCTGGGAAGACCTGTTGCTGGTGTGCGTGCCAGCTTCTTTCATCCTCTCCTACGTCCTGCGCCGGGTGTGCATCGAGGAGCTGTCCGGCCGGATCGACGCCTACGACACGCTGCCGCAGGCCTGCGCCAAGCTCCAGCGGGCGCTGCGCGATCCGACCCTGCAGATCCTGCTGCCCGTCCTGCTGCCCGGGACCGGCCCGGGTCAGTGGGTCGACGCCGATGGCCGGCGGCAGCCCGCGCCGGCCGAGGGCGCGGGCCGGCTGCTGGTGCCGGTCCGCGACGAACACCAGAACCGGGTCGCGGTCGTTTCCCTGCACCCGTCCCTGGCGCGGTTCGGGGACCTGCTCACCGCGACCGCGCAGTCGCTGGTCCTGGTGCTCGACAACGCCCGCCTCGTCGCCCAGCTACGGGGCCAACTGAGCCTGGTCGAGCAGTCCCGCCTGCGGGTCGAGGTGGCCGTCGCGGCCGAGCGCCGCCAGATCAGGCACCGGACCGGCGCCGGTCCGCTCACCCTGGCCGACGCGGCCCGGCGGCACCTGGACAACGCCATGGTCGCGCTCACCACGGCCGCCCAGCCGGTACCGGACGCGCTGGTCGCCGCGCGCGCGACCATTACCCACGCGGCCGATGACATACGCCTGCTCAGCAGCGGTGCCGAGCCCGTCGGGCTGGGTAACGGCCTGGCCGAGGCAATCCCGAGGGTGCTGGAGGTCCACCCGGCGATCCGGGTGGATGTGGCCGATCTTCGCGCCGACCCGGAGGTGGAACGGGTCGCGTACTTCGTCGTCACCGCGGCGGTGGGCAACGCCATCAAGTACGCGGGACCGGACGCGGCGATCAGCGTGACCATCGCCAGTACCGGCGGCTTGGGGGGCGAGGCGGCCGCGGACGGTGCCACGGGATTCCTGGCTGTCGAGGTACGCGACGACGGCCCCGGCGGGGCGAACCCGGCCGGCCACGGCCTGACGCTGATGGCCGAGCGAGTAGCCTCCGTCGGCGGCGACCTCCGCATCACCAGCCCAGCGGGCGAGGGGACAGCCATTCGCGCGACCCTCCCCCGCTCATTTTAAGGTGAGCGATCGGTTACTATATGTCATAACCGTATCGGGGGAGCGTGCCCTGGCGTCGTCCGCATCATGCAGGATGGTGGAGGTCATTGACCTGGCTGGCAAGAGTCCGGTGGCCGCGGCTCGCGTGGTGGCTGGAACGTATGTGAGGCCGGGATCATGATCCCGGGGGGGAACGGGTACTCGGTTGACATCGCCGCTATCTCCGGCACGCCCGGGCTCTCGGTGGTCCTCGTCGACGAGGACCAGCAGATCGTGTCCTGGAACGAGGCGGCCACCGATCTGTTCGGCGTGCCGGCCGCGCAGGCGCTGGGGCACCCGGCCGCCGGCGTCACGGGCCAGCCGCGTACGGTGACCGGGCTGGGCCGGGAGAGCCTGGGCCCGGTCATCGGCGCGATCGCCGCGGCGGGCGGGTGGTCCGGCCCCCTGCTGTGCCAGCGGCGGGACGGCTCGGAGTTCCTGATCCAGGCGACCGGGCTGCGGGTGCCGCTGGAGCGCGGTACCGGGACCTTGTGGCTGTCGCACCTGCCCGGCCAGGGCACCGATCAGCAGGCGCTGGGCGAGGCGCTGGCGCTGGCCGCCGCCGAACGCCGGCGGCTCACGATGATCGCCGAGGCCGGCAAGCTGTTCGGCTCGAGCCTGGACCTGGACGTGGTCCTCAACCTGGTGGTCACCAAGACGGCGCAGGCCCTGGGGGACTGCTGTATCGTACGGCTGCTCGACGCGTCGGGTGAGTTCCTGCTGCCCACCGCGACGCACCACAACGATGCCCTCCGCGCGCAGGCGTTCGGAGATTCCGTCTACGGGCGTCCGGTGCCGGTAACCGATACCCTTTCCGGGAGAGCGCTGAGGACCGGTAAGGCGATCTTGATGGCACGGTTCGATACCGCCGGCTCCGGGCTGACGGACGACCGGGACTATACAGCCGCCCGCGCCGAAGTACGCAGTGTGATCGTTGTGCCGCTGATCGCCGCGGGCACGGGACTCGGCGTCCTCACTGCCTTCCGCGACGTGACTGAGAAGCCGTACGACGACACTGACCTTGCGCTGTGCGCCGACCTGGCCGAGCGGGGCGCCCAGGCCATCAACAACGCCAAGCTGATGGCCGACGTGGTGGCGGCCGACGCAGGGCGGGCGGCGGCACAGGACCGGCTGCGGCACGCCGAGCGGATGGAGAGCCTGGGCCAGCTCGTCGGCGGGATCGCGCACGACTTCAACAACCTGCTGAACGTGATCGCCGGGTTTTCCGACCTGCTCGCGGAGGAGATCGCGGGCCTGGCCGCCGCCGACGCGCGGCTGGGCAGCGTGCTCGGCGACGTCGAGCAGGTCCGCGGCGCGGCCCAGCGGGCGATCAGGCTCACCCGCCAGCTGCTGATCTTCGCCCGCAGCGACGTCGTGCACCCCGAAGTGCTCAGCCTCAACGACATCATCGCCGGCCTGGAGCAGCTGCTGAGCCGCACCCTCGGCGAGCACATCACCCTGGACGTCGCCCCCGCCGCCGGCCTGTGGCCGGTCCGGGCCGACGCCGGCCAGCTCGAGCAGGTCCTGGTCAACCTGGCCGTCAACGCCCGCGACGCGATGCCCGGCGGCGGGAAGCTCACCATCGACACCGCGAACATCACCGTGGACGAGGCCTACGCCGGCGGCCGGCCCGGCCTCGAACCGGGCCGCTACGCCCGGCTGCGGGTCTCCGACACCGGCACCGGCATCGCGCCCGACGTCCTGGCCCGCGTGTTCGAGCCGTTCTTCACCACCAAGCCGGCCGGCCAGGGCACCGGCCTCGGCCTCGCCACCTTCTACGGCATCATCACCGGGGCCGGCGGCCACGCCCAGATCTACTCCGAACCCGGCATCGGCACCACCGTCACCGGCCTGCTGCCCGCCACCAGCGGCCAGGCCGCCACAGCCGAGGCCACGCCCGCCGCGCCCCCCCGCGGCCGCGGCGAGACGATCCTGCTCGTCGAAGACGAAGCCAGCCTGCAAGAACTGGCCAGCCGCATCCTGACCCGCGGCGGGTACCAGGTCCGCATGGCCCGCACCGCGTCAGCGGCGCCCGGCATCGCCGCTGAGGCCGGGCAGCCCATCGACCTGCTGCTCACCGACGTGGTCATGCCCGAGATGCTCGGCAACGAGGTGGCCCGGCGGGTGCACGCCGTCTGCCCGGCCCTGCCCGTCCTGTACATGTCCGGCTACGCCCAGCCGATCCTGGACACCCACGGCGCCTTCGCCAGCCAGATCGACCTCCTGGAAAAACCATTCACCGAATTCGCCCTGCTCACCCGCGTCCGCCGAGCCATCGACAACGGCACCCATTCTGCTGGCCGGCCCGGACGCGAGATGACAGGCTGGTTGCCGTGACAGAGCAGAGCACCGGGGACGCGGTACCCGAACGCTGGAACGCGGCTGGCCCGGCGCTCCGTACCGCCCTCCACCATGTCCCCGCTCGGCCTGATCCGCCACCTGGCCGACGTGGAGCGCCGCTGGTTCCGGCGGTTGCTGGCCCAGGCCGACGCGCCGCCGCTGTACTGGTCCGACGACGTCGAGGATGGCACGACGGTCGCGCTGCGCGTGCTTTCCGGCCGTGGCCGGGGGGCGGCGGTGATTCAGGTACTACTTGTCGGCGTCGTGCACGACCTCTTCGACAACGACGTCGATAATGCGGTCGCGTTGTGGAGCCGGGGTCGTGCTGTCGTCTGATAGTTCGAGGCGTATGCGGCGGCTTATGACATGTGGTGCCGGCGTGGATGTCTTGGTTCTCAGGTCTTGGTAAATGGTCCAGGCGAGGGTGGCCACGCTGACAATCAGTGAGCCCAAGGCGATCGGATCACCGTACGTCGGCGCCGGTCGCCCAGTCTTTCCTTGATGGCAAGAGACCGGCGATACCACTGCTCAGCTTGATCCCAGTCCTGCCGCTGTTGGGCCACGAACCCGAGTTCCTGGCATGATGACGCGATACCGGCCTGGTGGCCGAACTCCTCGTTAATGCCGAGCGCCTGGCGGTGCCAGCGTTCGGCCTCATCCAGTTCCCCTCGTTTCAGCGCGGCGATGCCGCGCTGGTGATAGCCGATCGCGAGAATTACGCGGTGCTCCGGGGAGTCTTCCTGAGCGCTAATGGTGTCATTGATCTGCGCGTAAATCGCGTCCGCGACATCGTGCCTGCCGGAGAGGTTCAGCCGGGCGGCCTTTGCTCCCAGGAAGAACCTCCACAGGCCGCCGGCCACTCCGTCCGGCGGAGGCTGGGCCCCGTCTGGTCCCTCGAGGGCCAGCAGCGCCCGGTCGGCCCATGCGTCGGCCTCTTCCGCCAGGCCGTTCCGGTCCCAGTATTCGTTTAGCGGGACGGCGAGGGCAAATGCCTGCTCCCACAGGCGGTCTTCCAGCGCACGGGCCAGCAGGCGACCGAGTGTCCGACGTTCAAACCCGATCCGGCAGTAGGCCTCGGCCGCATCGCCCTCCTCGATCTGCTGCCACAGCCACAGCCCGTAAGATGTGCAGACGTCGACCAGCAGCCGCTCTGCTTCGGCGCGTTCGGATCCATCGTGGTCGTCGGCCCGCCACTGCCCGGCGAGGTACGCCGGCAGCGCGGGATGGATAACGTACAGCCCGGCGCCCAGGGTGGTGAGAAGCCCGAGATGAGCCGCCCAGTCGAGCACCTCCATCCAGCGGGCGAGCCCGATCCCGGAAAACCGGCCCGGCGCCTGGTCGTGCGCGGACAACTCGCTCAGGACCTCGGCGCTGGCAACTCCCTCGAACAAACTGACTGCGACAAGCAGTTGCCGGTCCATGGCATTCAGGTGAGCCATGGAATAGGCGACGCTAGCCGAAAGAGATGTGGTGCGCTCGGTGCCGCCAGTCTCCGGCAGCGGAACGACCCCGCGGAGGCCATCCAGGACCGCGGCTGCGTCCATGGTGTCCAGGTGCGGCAGGGTCAGGCGCATGCTCAGCGGATGGCCATCCAGCCACTTCAGGAGTTCACCGAACGCGCGCTTGGCGCGCCTTGGGGCAGCGGCCGGGAATGAGGCCAGCAGTTGGTCAGCGTATTCGATGGCTTCGTGGTGGCGTAGACCGCCGACCTGGATCCGCCGCGCCTCGCCAAGCCATGCCTCGGGGGTACGGCTGGTTACCACCAGCATGCTGCGTCCAGCCGCTGCTCGAGTCAGGAAATCCTTCAACTCTGCGCCGCGGGTCTCGTCCAGAGCCGGGGTAGCGGCTGAGGGGTCAGGCATCGAGCGGGCGGATTCGAAGTTGTCCACTATCAGCAGCAGCCGTTGCTCGATCAGCAGGTTGCGGACTAGCTCACGCCGGGTTTTCGCGTCCTGCGACGCGAAATCCCGCCCGAAGGCCTGGAGACCGATGGCCGCAATCACACCGTCCAGCCCGAAAGAGGCGACGCCTGGCTCGAAGGAGTGCCAGATCACCCACTCGGGTCGGTCGACGCCGCCCGTGTCGCGCCACCACCGGCCAAAGGCCCGGGCGAGTTCGGTCTTGCCGGTTCCGGCTGGACCGTGCAGCACGACGACCTGCTGGCCGCGGGCAGCCGCTTCCAGCGTGTAGAACAGATCATCGCGGCCGACGAACACTCCGGTTGCCGCCAGCGCCCCGTCCGGAGCATCGGGTTCCCGTAGCCGGTCCAGCGCGCTGGCCAGCGACACTTCGGTTCGGGAGGTGGTGCGCAACTGCGGGAAGCGGACCTCGCGGCGCTGGTAGTGCACCGGGATCAGCCAGTCCGCCAGCAGCAGGTTCCCCTTCGGGCTCGGCCGCTCCGGGCGCTCGGCCATGCGTGCACGGCCGACTCGCACGGCCTCGCCCATCGGATCACCGGCGAAAAGACGCTCGTAGAAGACCGCCATGAATTCCGCGGCGGCGACCGCGTAAACGCTGTAGGCCATCGCGACCACCGCCGACGCACCATCGGCTAGCAGCCGGGTGGCCACCGCGGCCTGCAGTTCCTTGCCGACAGCGCCGGACTGGCAGGCGTTGAGGACTACCACCGGGACCCTTGCCTCTCCAAGCACCTGCGCGATCCGCGCGGCCGGAACATGGTCGGCCCCGCCGCCAGGCTTCTCGAAGATCAGTACGCCCTGGCCGGGTGTTCCGTAGCGCAGTGACGCATCGGCTGCGGTCAGAGGCTCGCCCAGCATGCCGTGTCCGTCGAAATGAACGATCTGATACGGATTCCCCGCCTTCCGGGCTGCGTGCAACGTAGCTGTGAGCGCCTCAAGCGTCGGCGGGCGAAGCACATCCACCTCCACCAGGCCGCGAACTGCCTCCAGCCTGCGCATCAGCGGACGGGCGATCATCTGGTAGCCCACGTCCCCGGTGCCCGACGGCCGCGAGATGACCATCAGGACGCGCAGCCGGTTGCCTTCTACCCGAAACGTGTCACCCAGGCCGGCGCTGGGCACGCTTCGGCTAATTCCGATGCCGTCGAGGGCAACCGGGGTTGCCCGGCTCGGGTCACACAACAGCTCCCAGGGCAAGCCCAGCCAGGCGGGCGAGGCCGAGCGCACGACGATCTCCACGCTTCCCGGCGATATAGCGCGGGTCCGGAGGCGCACGTAAGCGTCGCGGGCCGGGCCAGGACTGAAAAGGGCCGAGAACATACTCCTGCCCCACTCAGGCAGCCGGGCTGCGATCGCAGCGCCACGATCCTCGTATACAGCGAATGGAACACGCAGGTAGTCCTCCAGGTACCAGCGCAGCTCATCCAGTTCGCCATCGGATAGCGGCCAGGTGGGGCTGAACGGCTCGCCGGCCGTCTCAGGAAACTCGCCGTCCAGCCAGGTAGAGATCGCTACCTGGCCATTCACGTCCAGATCGATCAGAAGCCTGTCCACCAAGGCGTAACCCCCAGATGAGGCGCGTCGATGTGAGCTGGGGCGGGGACGAAACTCGTTCGGTGCCCAGATTACGGCGGGTCGGGGTGCGGGCTCGCCGGGCCCGACGGTCAGCTCTGGTAGAGCCGCTCGAGATCGACGAGCAGGACGCTCGGATTGCGGCCGACGACCGCACGGAGCTCGGCGGAGAACCCGGTACCGCTGTAGCAGGCCAGGATCGCGTCAGCCGCGTGGTAGCCCTTGACCGACAGCAGGTCGCGAGCCCGGCGGAGCCGATCGAGATGCCCAAGGCCCATGACCTCGCCCCACTTCGCCTCGCCGAGAGACAGGACGCGTCGCGGCGAGTCGGGTGCCCCGGCGGACAGCACGGCGACATCCACCTCGATCCGGGTCCTGTTGGCGGGGTCGGCGACGGTCCCGGCCGCTACTTCGGCAGGCAGGTCGCCGAAGAGATCTTCGCCCGCGTGCGCGGCCCAGTCACGGCACAGCGCCTCGAAGTGCGGGCCGACAACCTGGGAGAGGAACGCAGGTCGCTGGCGGCGCCAGACCGCGGCCCCTTGCCGCTGCTCCAGCTGGGACCACGGCCGTCGCATGATGGCCTCGTAGAAAGTGATGAGCGGCTCGGCGATACGGAAGAGTGACCGGCGCGCGTGGAAGGGATCGGCTTCCCTGGCGATCAGCCCCGCGTCCTCGAGGACGTTGAGCGGGTGCATGAGCTCGGAGGACTTGCGTCCCACGTAGTTGGCGATGCCGCCGCGAGTGGCGTTGCCCGCCGCGATCGCGCCGAGTACCGAATTATAGAGCGCAGGTTCCCGGATGTCCGTCTCCTCGGCGAGGAGGTACCGCGCCTCACGGAAAAGCGGGATCGCCGGATTCAGCACGGTACGGCTGACCCAGTTGTCGAAGTCATCACGGGAGGCGGGTACATCGTCGGCGACGAACTCCGACCGGTATGCGGGCGTGCCCCCGACGATGGAATGGACCAGGACGGCCAGTCCCGGATCGTTGTCGATGCCCCAGAAACGCGCCGCCGTCCGGTAATCGAACGGCGCGACAAGCAACTCGAGCGCGCTGCGACCGCGCAACGGGGCGCTGCCGGCGAGCAGCCCGCTCATGACCGACATGGCAGAACCGCAGAGCAGGAACCTCGTTCCGCGCACTTGCGGCCCCCACGCCTGACCATCGAGCGCCCGCTGCAGCAGCGATGGCAGCGCAGGGTCGGCCCTGATCAGGTAGGGGAACTCGTCGATGATGGCCAGGCCGTCGGGGAACGTGTCCCGGATCGCGCGCACGGCCTCGTCCCAGTCGCGGATCGCGTAAGGGAGCGCGGCGCCCGTGTGCGCGGCGAGCGCGGCGCCGAGATCGCGGAGCGAATCCACCGTGGTGGCTTCGGCCGCGGCGTAATAGAAGCCCCCGGTCGCCTCGGCCAGCGCGCGAAGCAGGTAGGTCTTGCCCTGGCGCCGCCTGCCGCTGACGATCCCAAGTCGTGCCCGAGGACTGGGCGACCCGGCGAAATTGGTCAGCGCCGACCACTCGAACTCCCGGTCGAACACCCAGGAAGGCTTCTCGGAGACTCCAACGGGCATGATCCGATACTAGTCGTAAGTACGTGTGTCACTAGTATACTTACGACTACTACGATTGCGCGGGATCAGCGGACCGCCCGGGCGTTTAACCAGGGACTGCTCAGCCGCCGGCCCTGATGGCTCGAGGCCACGACCATTCTGCTGACCGGGCCGGACGCGGGATGACAGGCTGGTTGCCGTGACGGAGCAGAGCACCGGGGGCGCGGTACCTGAACGCTGGAACGCGGTTAGCCCCAAATCCAACATGTGGATGGATCCGGCGCAGGATCCGAGGTTCGCGGCAGGCACGGAGGTGGAGGGTGAGCGGGCGACGCTATTGGACTACCTGCGCGCCTACCGGCTGGCGCTGGAAATGAAGTGCGCCGGCCTCGACGCGGAGCAGTTGGCCCGGCGCTCGGTGCCGCCCTCCACCATGTCCCTGCTCGGCCTGGTCCGCCACCTGGCCGACGTGGAGCGCAACTGGTTCCGGCGCGTGCTGGCTCAGGCCGACGCGCCGCCGCTGTACTGGTCCGACGACGTCGAGGACGCGGACTGGGCTGGCGCGGTGGCGGATCCGGCGGTGGTGGCCGGTGCCTGGCGCGCCTGGCGCGAGGAGGTCGCCTTCGCCGAGCAGTTCGCCGCCGGCGCGCCGGACCTCGCCGTCCGCCGCCCTATGAAAGACGGCACGACGGTCGCACTGCGCGAGGTGATACTCCACATGATCGAGGAGTACGCCCGCCACCTCGGTCACGCCGATCTGCTCCGGGAGCGGATCGACGGCCGCGTCGGCCAGTAACGGCTGACAGCCCCTCGATGAGGGGCTGTCAGGGGAAGACCTGGGCCGGCCAGGCCATTCACAGGCCGCCGAGCAGGTCGCGCAGGGCCTGCGTGTAGGTGCCGAGTGCTTTGCGGCCGTGGCCGGTGAGCGCGACCGTGGTGATGGACACGGTCCCGTTGCTGGTCTTGCTGCTGCTGATGTAATCGGCTTCTTCGAGCTTGCGCAGATGGATGATCAGGTTGCCGGGGGTGAGCCCGATCATGTCCTGCAGGCGGGTGAAGGAGAGCGTGTCGCCGTCGGGCAGTGCCGCCAGCGTCGCGACGATCTTCAGCCGGGTGGGCACGTGGATCAGCGGGTCGAGCTCGCCGGTGGTCATGGCCGTGTCCTTCATGCGCGGTGCAGGTGCCAGGCGATGACCGCGGCACTGCCCAGGAGCGTGACGCACAGGCCGACGCCGGTCACGGCCCACGCGCCGGCCTGCCCGACGGCCGCGCCCGCGGCACCGGTGACGGCGACCGCGAGCCCGGTGCCGAACTGGCGCCAGTCAGCACGTACCGCCATGAGCGCCGCGAAGGTCAGGCCGACGACGATCAGCGGCACCGTGAGCAGGTACCCCGACTGGCTATCGCGGGTGACGCCCAGCGCCGCCATGACCACGAACGGGGCGATCCAGGAAGCCGCCAGGATGATGATCTCGGCCGGGCTGAACCGGGATCTGCCGCTCACCCCGGCGGTCGCACGGGCGCGGACGGCGACGGTCGCGGTGAAGTTGAGGACCACGAACGCGGCCACGACCAGGAGGGCCGAGCCACCGGGGCCTTTGTAGGGATGCTGGCCGCGCACGGAGAGCCAGACCGCGCCGAGGGCGGCCAGGACCAGGACGGCCCTGGCCGCCAGGAGCCAGGGCTGGGCGGGCTCGAACTGGCGCCGGGCCTGCCGTGTGGTCTGGTCCAGCAGTGCCGCCGCCTCGCGCGGGTCGAAGGTGTCGTCGTGGCCGGCGGTGGTGTCGGGTGTGGGGTTCATGGTGTCTCCCTCGGATCTACTCTATGTCATAAAGTAGACGTTGCTTTATGGCGCAAAGTCAAGGGTTCCGCCCACCTGACTTTACGCGGCAAAGTCAAGGGGATGCCTCCGCGCCGGGGCTGGCGGGCCGGGGCTGGCGGGCCGGGGCTGGCGGGCCGGGGGGCCGGGGGGCCGGGGGGCCGACGGGCCAGGGGATATAACCTCCTAAATCGGTAGGATTATTTGACTTTGCGGCCGATCCGATGCACGCTGAGGGAAATGATGGGCGGCGCCTGGCCAGGCGCCATCTGCCGGGCCGTCAGCTGTGCTGAAGTCAGCAGCGGGCGGCGCTGTCGTGAAATGCCCCCGGACCCGGGCCTGAGGTGTCGGCGTCGGCTACGGCCGTTCGTCCCGAGGGGAAATCGCTGATGACAGCACAGCCGACGAACACGCCTGCCGACGAGGCGCCCTATTGGGACGCGGCCCTGGAAACCCAGACCCGGGCGGACTGGGACGCCATGAAACTGGAGTTGCTGAAGGCTCATCTGCAGCACGCTTACCAGGGCTCGCCTTATTACCGGGCTTCGTTCGATACCGCTGGCGTGCATCCCGGCCAGGTCGGCAGCCTCGATGACCTGCGCCGGTTCCCGTTCATCGACAAGCACGCGCTACGCGACCGGCAGATCGCCGTCCCGCCGTTCGGCGACCTGGTTGCCGTCCCGGAGCGCGACGTCGTCTATCTCTCGGCATCGAGCGGATCGACCGGGGTGCCCACGGCCTCCCCTTTCACGGCCGGCGATTTCGATGACTGGATCGATTACGAGGCACGTCAGTTCTGGTCATCGGGCTTGCGGCCGGCTGACCGCTACGCCCACTGCCTGAATTTCTCGCTGTTCATCGGCGGTCCGTGCGTACTAGGCGCGCAGAAGCTCGGCGCGCTGGGCATCCACGCCGGCACCCTGCCGTCCGAGCGCCTGCTGCTTGTCCTCCGGCAGTTCCAGGCAACAGCGATGTGGACGACGCCGTCCTATGCCTGGGCCCTCGGCGAGACCGCGGTCGCGGAAGGCATCGATCCACGGCGGGATCTCGCCGTCCGCCGCATCTTCGTGGCCGGCGAGCCGGGCGGCTCTATCCCCGAGACGCGGACCCGGATCGAGGACCTGTGGGGCGCATCAGTCTATGACTACTACGGGCTGTCGGACATCTTCGGCTCCTGCGCTGGCATGTGCGAGGAGAAGGACGGCCTGCACTGGGCGGAGGACCACATCCTGGTGGAGGTCCTCGACCCCGCCACGCTCGTCCCTGTCGCCGAAGGCGAGCGCGGCGAGCTGGTGCTGACCACCCTGCGCAAGGCGGCCCGGCCGATGATCCGGTTCCGCACCGGCGACATCGTCTCGTTCACGTCGGCGCCGTGCCGCTGCGGGCGGACGTCGATCCGCATGCACGGCGTGCACGGGCGCCTCGACGACATGCTCATCATCAAGGGGGTCAACATCTTCCCCAGCGACGTCGAAGCGCTGGTACGCGGCGATGACCGCCACACAGGAGAGTATCGCCTGGTGGTAGACCGGTTCGAGCACCTCGACCGGCTGACCGTGGAACTCGAGCGCACGCTCAGTTCCAGCGAGCCCGACGACGACCTGGCCGAACGATTCGGCCGGCGGCTGAAGGCACTGACCGGGGTGAGCGCCACGGTCGCCATCTTGGCGCCGGGCAGCCTGCCGCGGGCAACGCACAAGGCCAAGCGGGTAGAGGACAGGCGCACCGGCCTCTGGACGTAAGCCGGAGGTCCGCTCCAGGGCTTCGCGAACCCGATCATCACCGGCACCATCACTGACGCGGCAATGTGGGATCCCGCTCAACGCGCATGGGACCGCGCGGGCTAGGTGGGGCGGGGTACGGCGAAGGCATTCCGCCATGCGCCATCACTACGCTTGACGATCTCCATGTCATCAGTATCGCGGGCACTGGACATCTCAGCTGACCAGCAACCTGCATGCCGATAGACCAGGGCTGGGGCGTAACCTCGTTCGGTCCAAAATGGTTTGGCATCCCTGGCCGAAGTCATCACGGGAGGCGGGTACATCGTTCCGCGTATCTGCGGCCCCCACGCCTGATCATCGAGCGCCCGCCGCAGCAGCGATGGCAGCGCAGGGTCGGCCCTGATCAGGTAGGGGAACTCGTCGATGATGGCCAGGCCGTCAGGGAACGTGTCCCGGATTGCGCGCACGGCCTCGTCCCAGTCGCGGATCTGCCGTCGTCCGCATCTGCAGCCTGGCTCCCGCGACCGTCCGGTGCAACAAGATTTCAACATGCCTTCCCGAGACTGGCGGCATGACGAAACGCAGAATCTCCATGCTCGCAGTAGCCGTCACCACGGCCGGGCTCACCGGCCTTGGCGCCGCCACAGCGGCGGCCCTCCCGGCCCACAGCGTCCGCCGCCGGGCTGACGCCTGACTCCTGCTTGCACGTCCCGGACGCTTGCGGGCCGCAGGACGTGGGCCGGGTTACCCGCGGCCAGGAGCGTGCGGCTGGCCGGTTCGCTGGCATGGCACCCGATCGTACGTTGCTGATCGGGAAAAGCAGGCTCGGAGCAGGCGCCGGCGAGCTGGCATAGCGCGAGCTCGATTATGGGCAGCAGCGGCTCCGGCGGGTCAGCGCGGAACCAGCGCCGGATGGCGACCTGTGTCGCCGCGGACCACCTAAGAATACTTGCGGTAGGATAAAGAGCATGAGCGAGCCTACTGGAAAGTACTCGATCACCATGCCACGCGACATCGCGGAAGCGGCCCGCACCCGTAGCGGTCTGTCGGGCCTGTCAGCCTACGTCGCCGCGGCTGTCGCCCGGCAGATTGAGCGGGACAACCTGAACGAGCTGATCGCCGTGGCAGAGGCCGAGCACGGTCCGATCACTGAGGAAGAGGTCCAAGCCCGGCGCGAAGAACTGCGGCGGGCTCGTACCGAGCAGGGCAACTCCCGGTCCGGGGCCGCGTGACCCGGGCTTCCGCCACTCCGGCGGGCACGCTTGTGCTGGACAGCGAAGGGCTGGCGAAGGCGGTCCTGCGGGCGCGGGAGGTCACCCAATGGCTGGCACTGGCGCGGGCTGACGATCTGCGGGTGATCACTAGTGCCGCCACCGTCGTGGAAGTGGCGCATCCGCGGCTCAGCCGGCCGGCGCTGGAGTGGACGCTGTCCCGCGTTGTCGTAGAACCAGTGACCGAACCGATCGCTCGCCACGCAATGGCCATTCTCGCCGAAGCCGGCTTGCACGGTCACCGGCATGCGATCGATGCGATGCTCAGCGCGACAGCCCTGGCCGCGCCTGGCCCCGTTACCGTCCTCACATCGGACCCCGAAGACATTGCCACCCTGTGCGGCCGGAATGTGACCGTCATCAAGGTCTTACGTGGCGGTCCCGGCTCAGATTACGGCGGGACGGGGTGCGGGCTGGCCGGCGCGGTGGCGGGCCGCGGGCCGGCCAGGGGGCCGGGCCCGGGGCCGCAGAGGAAAGTCGCGACCGGGATCGGGCGGGGGCGCGGAGGCTGGGGCTGCGGGGTGCAGTGCGACTCGATCCACCGTACCCGCGGGTCCGGGCCCGGCGGCGATACCGGCAAGATGAAGGCCCGGACGTAGCCGCGGCTGATGTCGGCCCGCAGCGTGGCCAGGGTCGGGGCCGGCCCGTTGCCGAGGAAGCCGCCGATCGGCAGCACCTCCCTGCCGCTGTACAGGATGTCGTTCTCCGCGAGCCCCGACGTGTCGGTGCCGAGCAGTGCGTCGCCGGGTGGCACCCGGAGCTCGAGCTGCTGGAGGGCCCGGCTGAGGGCCGGCGCGTTGGCGGCCAGGAGCTGGCTATGGCGCGCGGCCGCCGCCGACTCGAACGGGGTGTCAAACGGGCCCAGCCCGCGGATGACGCAGCTCACGGACGCCGCCGCGGGCAGCAGGAGCACGGCGGCGCCGGCGAACGCGACCGCGGTCAGGTGCCCGGTCCGGCCCGCGGCGGGCAGCAGCAGCTGGCCGGCCGCGGCGACCGCCAGGACCAGCGCCACCGCGGTGAGCACGACCGGGCCTGATGCCGTCCCGGACATCAGGTAGGCGCCGTAGCCGGCGCAGCCGAGCACCGCCGCGGTGACGATCAGGCGCACCCTGGCCGGCCAGGGGCCAGGTCCGCACGCGGCGATGCCGGTGCCGCACAGCGCGGCGGCCGCGGGGATGAGCGCCGCGACGTAGTACGAGTTCAGGTACGTGCCGACGGCGAAGAAGACCGCCAGGACCAGCCACCAGCCGCCCCACAGCACGACGGCGGCGCGCAGCGGGTCGCGCCTGTCCTGGCGGCGCCGGGAGATGAGCACCCCCAGCGCGCCGGCGACGGCCGCAGGCAGCAGCCAGCCGCCGTCGGCCGCGAACGGGCCGGCCAGCAGCCGGTGCCAGCTCGGCTTGATGCCCATGGTCTGGGCGGTCAGGAACTGCCCGCTCCGCACGGCCGCGACCACGACCGGTGACGGCGGCGGCCCGGCGGTACGCACCCAGTTCCCGGTCAGCCGGCCCAGGCCGTTGTAGTCGAAGACCTGCGTGTACACGGAGTCGTTGGGGCTGCCGTCCACGTAGGGCCGGTCCTGGGACGGGACGAGCGAGACGGCGGTCATCCAGCACAGCGAGACCACGACGGTGACCAGCCCGGCCAGCGCGACGTGCGCGCACCGGGTGCGCAGCCGCGCCGCCGGGGCGGCGAGCAGGTAGGCGGCGGCCAGCGCGGGCAGGGCCAGCCAGGCCTGGATCATCTTGGCCTGGAACGCCAGGCCGACCAAGGCGCCGGCCAGCAGCAGCTGCCGCAGCGACCCCGAGAGCAGCGCGGCGGACGTGGCGTCGGCGGCGAGCACGAGCAGCAGGATCAGCAGCGAGTCCGACACGTTGCCGCGGCTCAGCAGCACGGTGATGGGCGTGACGGCGAGCACGGCCGCGGCGGTCAGGCCGGCCGCGGGCCCGGCCAGCCGGCGGACCGCCCGGTACAGCACGCCGATGGTGAGCACGCCCTCGACCACTTGCGGCAGGACCAGGGCCCAGATGTGAAAGCCGAAGACCCGCAGCGACAGGGCCTGCACCCACAGCGCGCCCGGCAGCTTGTCCACGGTGACGGTCCCGGCTGGATCGAACGCCCCGTAGATGAAATCGTGCCAGCTTCCGGCCATGCTGCGGGCCGCCGCGCCGTAGAACGGCTCGACGCTGGCCCCGGCCATTCCCCAGCCGTACCCGACCGCCGCGACGGCGGCGATGGCCAGCAGCGCCGGCCGGGCCCAGCCGGGCTGATCCGCGGGCGAGCGCCACGGCGTCAGGAAGCGGCGCCAGCGATGTGCTGGTGACGCGGGCGGCGGTGCTGTCTCCGGGATAACTGCCATTCCCGCCCACCTGCCTCGGTGATGAGGGGGCATCCAGGCCGAGCCCGTTTCCAACGGTAGCCCTTTCACGACAGGCGGTGAAACGAATACCGGGGTTAAGGAGAGATCAGAACCTGACCACCTGCCAGGTCTGCCCGCCGTTGCCGGTCAGCAGTAGTTGTCCGAGCATGTCGCCGTAGTACGGGTGGCCGTGGATGACCACGCCGTCGTGAATGGTGGTGAACCCCAGGTCGTTCCAGCCCTGGCCGCCGTCGGGGTAAGTGACCAGCGTCCGCCAGGTCTTGCCGTTGTCCGCGGAGTAGTACAGCCAGCTTGCCGCGCTCGTGGTGGCGATGGTCAGGTGCCCGGGGGCAGCGGCGGCGATCAGGCCGCCGTCGCCGGCGCTGGACGGGTGGCCTGCCAGTTTCCAGGTCGCGCCCAGGTCACCGCTCACGTAGACGGTCTTGTCCGTGTGGCCGGTGTAGCCCTGGCCGGTGCACAGCAGCGCCAGCCCGCGCGGGGCCTGCACGGCGACCGAGGTGGGGGCCGGGAAAGGGCTGACCGTGCACGGCAGCGCGTGCCTGGTGATGGTCAGGCCGCCGTTATCGGTGACCAGCACGGAAGTGCCGTCGATGAGCGCCGCCACCCGCCCCTGGGTGGCGATGTTCCCTATCGCGCTGGCTGACGTTACCAGCCGGGTCCATGCGCCGCCGGCGAGAGGCCGCCGCAGGAGCGCCCAGCTCGCGGTGCCGACCGCCCCGCTGCGCATGGTCACCGCGAGTACCTGGCGGCCGATTATCTCCAGGGAAACGATCGAGCCGACGGGGTGGGCCGCGGCTGACCAGTGCTCACCTCCATCGGTGGTCACCCACAACCCGTTGCCGAACACGAAACCGTACTCCGGCGTGGCGAACCGGATGCCCCACACGGCCGGACCGGTGCCGGTGACGCCGGGCTCGCCGAGCGGCACCACCGGCGCGGGCAGGCCGTGCCAGCTCACGCCCCGGTCACCAGTGCGGACAATCGAGGTGCAGGGCGCGTGCTGACACGGCGCCGTGCCCAGCGCGAACGCCTCCAGGGCGGAGACGAAAGTGACCGAGGCGGCCCTGAACCCGGCCGGGACCGGACCGCCGGAGGGCCGCGTGACGCTGGCCGGGACAGCGGGAGTTGTGGCGCGTGGTGACGACGGGGACGCCGACGCGGTGGCGGACCGGGCGGCCGACGGCGGCGCCACCGCCGTCCCGCATCCGGCCATAAGCGCGGCGATCAGCAGGCCCCCGCACGCGGCAGCAAATGCCTTATTCATGTGAAATCACCTCATGAGTTATGACTCATCAGGCCGCCCCGCGGTTGTGGTCTTCCCTGCCCGCCGACCTGGTCAGGCCACCAGCTCGCCGTCCCCGGCGAACGCGGCCCACAGGGCCGCGTAGCTGCCGCCCCGCGCCAGCAGCTCGTCGTGGGGGCCGGCCTCGGCGATCTGGCCTGACTCCAGCACGACGATGCGGTCGGCGCGGGCGGCGGTGGTCAGCCGGTGCGCGACCACCAAGGTGGTGCGCCTGGCCGTCAGCCGCGTCGTCGCGGTGCTGACCGCCGCCTCCGTCGCCAGGTCCAGGGCCGCGGTGGCCTCGTCGAGCAGCAAGATGGCCGGATCGACCAGGTAGGCGCGGGCCAGGGCGATCAGCTGGCGCTGGCCCGCGGCGAGGTTGCGTCCCCGTTCGGCCACCTCGTGCCGGAAGCCGCCGGGCAGCCGCGCGATCATCTCGATCGCCCCCACCTCGCGCGCCGCCGCCTCGACCTCCGCGTCCGTCGCGTCCGGGCGGCCGTAGGCGATCGCGTCCCTGACCGTGCCGGGGAACAGGT
>JBEKJP010000136.1:0-20896 GCA_050011155.1 Streptosporangiaceae bacterium | reverse complement strand
GCCCGGCTCGGCACCCCGGTGCCGGGCCTGCCGCCGGGCCTGGCCTATACGTTTCCCGACCCGGCCCGGGTGACGCCGGCCAGCCTGGCGCCGATCGGGCTCGGCCCGGCCGAAGCGAGCGCGATAGCCGAACTCGCCGCGGCGCACCTGCTGGCCCACGGGGACACGCTCGCCCGGACGCGGTGAACGGGATCGTGTTCGGTAGGGTGAGCCCAGTTATGGAAGCAGGCATCCTGCGCGGGGCGGCCCTCCTGCAGCGCGGTTCCGAGGACCTGGTTAAGGTGGCCGGCGGGACGACCGGGACCGTCCCGGACACCGGCTGCTCGCTCGGCACCCGTTTCCAGGTCGCCTCGGTCACCAAGCCGTTCACCGCCGCGGCCGTGCTGCTGCTCGCCGATCGCGGCGTCCTGTCGGTCGAAGACCCGGTCCGCCGCTGGCTGGACGGCTGCCCGGCGGCGTGGGACCCGATCACCGTGCATCACCTGCTGTGTCATTCCGCCGGGCTGGCGCACTGGCCGGGAATGCCCGGGCTGGACGCGCTGGACGTGACCAGACCCGTCGATGCCGTCGAGAAGCTGCGCATCTTCGGCGCCGCTCCGCTGCTCAGCCCGCCGGGAGAGCGTTTCTCCTACAGCAGCCCGGGGTACGTGCTGCTCGCCCATGTGATCGAGCGGGCAGCCCGGCAGCCCTACGGCGAGTTCCTCGCCCGGGAGATCTTCGAGCCGCTGGGGATGGCCGCGACGTTCAACGGGAACCCTGGCGGCCAGCCCGGCCTTGCGGCCGGCCACCACGACGGCACGCCGGCACCCGCCGCGGACCTGGACACCCTGTTCCTGGGCACCGGAAGCATCTGGTCAACGGTCGGGGACCTGGCCCGGTGGGACCGAGCCCTCGCGGACGGGGAGATACTCTCCGGCGCCGCCCGCCGGACGATGTTCACGGTGCAAGTGCCAGCCGAGGATGACGACGGCCTCATCCGCACCGAGGGCTACGGGTACGGCTGGTACATCGGCTCCGCCGCCGGCGGGCGCCGGATCTGCTACCACACCGGCGACGCCCCTGGCTTCCGCTCCATCACCGCCTGGTTCCCCGACGACAGCGTGCGCTTGGCCGTGCTCAGCAACGAAGACGCCGCCGACGTTGCCGCGATCGCCTTCGACCTGATCCGGGCCGCCTTCCCAGAAAGCGCCTGATCGCACGCGACCGCCGCCACTACGGCAGGAGCAGTGTCTTTCCCAGCGTGTCGCGGGACTCGATGCTGCGGTGCGCTCGGGCCGCCTCGGTCAGCGGGAACGATTGTCCGATGACTGGCTTGAGCCGTCCGGCCGATGCCTCGGCCAGGGCCTGTTCCACCAGTGGCGGAAGGTCGGCCGGGTCGAACTGCACCTGCTCGATTCCCCGCAGGGTCACCGATCGCCGCCCGGCCTCGGCCGGGTCGATCTGGGCAAAGGAACCACTCGGCGCCCCGTGTGCGGAGAACCGGCCGCCTGGCGCGATGATGCCGAAGGCGTCCTGCCCGATCTGTCCGCCGACCCCGTCCAGGATCACGTCAGGTCCGGTGCCGCCGGTTTCGCGCCGCACGATCTGTGTCCATTCCGGTGCGCTGTAGTCGACCGCCTCGGCCCCCAGGCTCCGCAGCAGTTCCAGCTTGCGCTCGCCGCGAGCCGCGGCCACGACATGCCCGCCCGCCGCGATCGCCAGCTGGACCAGCAAGATGCCCAGCCCTCCGGCCGCCCCGGTCACCAGCACCCGCTCGCCGGGCCGGATCGCGGCGTTCCTGGCCAGGGTCAGCGCGGTCGGGCCGTCATGCAGCAAGCTCAGCCCTTGTCGCAGGAGCCCGGGATCGCCGGGCACCGCGACCAGCCCGGACTCGCTGACGACCGCGCGCTCGGCGTAGCCGCCCTGCGGGCCGGGCGCAGCGGTCAGCGCCACCACCTGTCTGCCCAGCCACCTCCGGCCGGCTCCGTCGCCAAGTGCGACCACCACGCCGGCCACGCCGCCGCCCGGCACGTACGGCGGGACCACGCCGAACATCTCGCCCCACCCGCCACGGACCTGACAGTCCAGGAACAGCACGTCGGCCGCCGCCACCTCGACCACGACCTGCCCCGGCCCGGCGACCGGATCAGCAACCCCGGCGACCTCCAGCACCTCGGGCCCGCCATACCTGTTCACCTGAATCGCTCGCATGATCATCCATTCTCAGGGCGCGCAGATGACTAACCCGCAGCCCCGACGGCAGTCCGTTTTATCCGATTACTGCTCTTGATCAAGTTATTGTGTCCATCTACCCCCCGTTTTCCGCGGGGTAAATGCAGGCGATGATGGGCGCTGTTAAAGCGGTGACGGGTGGTGCGCGCACTCGCGGGCGGGAAACCTGCGGGTTATCTTCCGGCGCCTCCTTACCTTCGGAGGCAAGTCCGACCTCTCTGAGACTAGGCCGATAACCCTCCAGCCGGATCGGCCGCAAGTCCGGTGACCAGCCCGCCGATCGACCTAGGACCTGCGACCCCACGCACCTGCCCGCACCCAGAAGATCGCACCTCCGGGCGTGAGCTGTTCTGCCAGGAGCCGGCCGGCCGGCCGGAGTGCCAGCCGGGCCGGATTCAGGGAGCGCCCATCCGGGGATAACTGGCCACGCCGGGCCGTAGCCGCCGCGCCGGGCCATAGCCACGGACTCGGAGTTCCTGGCTGAACACGCCCTTCATCCGCAGGCTGGATGAGGTGACAGTGAACCCATCCAGTCCATGAAGGCGGCCGCCAGGCGGCTACCAGCTCGAGCAGAGGAAACCGTCATGGCCAGCACCAAACCGAATATCGATGTTCCTGATCTGACCGGCAAGCTCGCGGTGGTGACCGGCGCCAGCGACGGCCTGGGCTTCGGCCTGGCTGGCCGGCTGGCCGCGGCCGGCGCGGACGTGATCATGCCGGTCCGCAACTCCGGCAAGGGCGCCGCCGCCGCCGGACGCATCCGGGCCGCGACCCCGGGCGCGAAGATCTCCACCCGGGAGTTCGACCTGTCCTCGCTGGAGTCGGTCGCCAGCCTCGGCGCCACCCTGGTGGCTGAGGGGCGCCCGATCGACATCCTGATCAACAACGCCGGGGTGATGACCCCACCCAGCCGCCAGATCACCCAGGACGGCTTCGAGTTGCAGTTCGGCGCCAACCACCTCGGCCACGTCGCCCTCGTCGCCCATCTGCTGCCGCTGCTGCGGGCCGGCCGGGCCCGGGTGACTACCCAGTCCAGCATCGCCGCCCGCAACGCCAAGATCAACTGGGACGACCTGCAGTGGGAACGCAAGTACAACGCCAGCCGCTCCTACGGCCAGTCGAAACTGTCGGTCATGCTGTTCGCCCTCGAACTGGACCGGCGCAGCCGGGCCGGCGGGTGGGGGATCACCAGCAACGTCTCCCACCCCGGCATCACCGCCACGAACCTGCTCGCCGCACACCCGGAGATGGGCCGCCACGGGGACACGTTCGCGGTCCGGATGATCCGCCGCGCGGCCAAGCGGGGCCGCTTCGCCCAGCTGGTGCCGCAGGGGATCCTGCCCGCCCTCTACGCCGCGACCAGCCCGCAAGCCAAGGGCGGCATCTTCTACGGGCCCAGCGGATTCCAGCACCTGGCCGGCGCACCGGCCGAGCAGGCACTGTTCAAGCCCGCGCAGAACGTCGCAGACGCAACCCGGATCTGGGACGTCTCCGAGCAACTGGCCCGCGTCGACTTCCCCGCGGCGTGAACGCCATGAACTCATCTCCTGAGAACATCAACTCCCACCGGGAGGCCAGGGGCGCTTTCGAGTAGCACCTGTCTCGCGTTCTGGAGATAGGGTCGGCGTCATGGGGAAGCGGTGGAACAACCCGGCTCTCCTCGCCGAGCTGGCCGAGACAGAAGGCGCCCCGGAACTGATCAAGTTCTGGCGGTCGCCCGTCTTCAGGGAGAAATTCTCGGACATCCCGGCGTTCTTGCTTCCTCGGCTGGCGGAGATGGCCACCGAGGTCCCGGATACGCACACCGGCCGCCGCATCTACTACGAGCGGGTCCATTGCCTGCTGGCGCTGGCATCCTGGGCCAGGCGGGCTGATCCGGCTTCGTTCCGGCTCGATGAGCCGCCGACGAACGCCGAACACGATCTCGGCCGCGTCCTGGGGCAGGCCTTCCACCAGGGCTGCTCACTGGCGGACACCGCGCTCGCCACCGGGCTCCCGCCCGACCGGGTCATCGCGATCGGGAAGCGCACCATCCACCGTGCCCAGTAGCCCAGCCGGATAGCGGCAGACCCGGATCTAGCCGCCTCCCCGCTGGGCTGTCGTGGGGATGGCGTTGTCGATGAGGACGGCGGCGATGGCGGCGGCGGTGGGGAAGGTGTCGGAGTTGAGGACCCGGGTGCGGGCCGAGGCGCCATCGAGGAGCAGCGCCAGTTGCTCGCCGAGCTGGCCGGGGTTGGTGGCGCCGGCCTCGCGGGCGGTCTCGGCCAGCCGCGCGGCGACGGCTTTCTTGTAGTCGCGGGCGTACTGGGGTGCGGGGTGCTGAGGGTCAGGGATCTCGACCGCCGCCGCGATGAAGGGGCACAGCCCGGTCGCGGGCAGCTCGAAGGCAGCGAGGAGTCGTTCGCGGGGCGTGAGGTCGGTGCGGTCGAACACCGCGGGCATGACGTCGGGATCGAATCGGCGCAGGTACTCGGCGACGATCTCGTCCTTGCTGGTGAAGTGCTGGTAGGCCGTGCGCTTCGATACCCGGGCGGCCGCGCAGAGCTGGTCCATGCCGGTGCGGTTGATGCCCTGGTCGCGGAACAGCTGCTGTGACGCGCTGAGGATGCGCTCGCGCGCGCCCCGGCCGCGGCGCCGGCCTTGGGGGCCCTTCTCCAGCTCCGTCATGCCTCCAGCATAGCCCGGTTGGGTAACGAACGGTGTACATAGCTTGCGTCCGCGCTGGCCGTCCGATAGGTTAAGCACACAGAACGGTATACATAACATTCAAGGGGTGATCGTGGGAAAGCTCGATGGCAAGGTAGCGGTGATCACGGGCGGATCGGCCGGCCTGGACGATCTGGACCGCTTGTTCGACACCGTCAGACAGGAAAAGGGCGCGATCGACGTGTTGTGGGCGAGTGCCGGGACGGGCGAGCAGCGCATGCTCGGCGAGATCACCGAGGAGCACTTCGAAGCCGCCTTCGGGCTGAACGCGCGCGGCACGCTGTTCACCGTGCAGAAGGCGCTGCCGCTGCTCAACGACGGCGGCTCGATCTTCATGACCGGGTCGAACGCTTCGCAACGGGGCTACCCCGGGTGGAGTGTGTACGCGGCCAGCAAGGCCGTTCAGCAGGCCTACGCCCGCGTGTGGCTGGCCGAGTTGAAGGACAGGCGGATCCGGGTGAACGTGCTGACCCCCGGCCAGGTCGCCACGGCCAAGCAGGAGGAACTGTTCGACGAGGAGACCAAGCGGCAGTTCGAGTCCCTGATCCCGCGGGGAGAGATGGGCCGCGCCGAGGAGATCGCGACGGTCGCGCTGTTCCTCGCCTCGGACGACTCGAGCTACGTGAACGGGATGGAACTGGTTGCCGACGGCGGCACCACGGCCATCTGAACGTCAGACACTAACCAAGGGGACACTTCATGAGCAGCATCAGCATCATCGGCACCGGGAACATGGCCCGCACCATCGGCGCGCTGGCGGTAGCGGGCGGCAACACCGTGGAGGTCATGGGCCGCGATCAGTCCAAGGCCGCTGACCTGGCCAAGGCTCTCGGCGGCGGCGCCACGACGGGAGCGTGGGGCACCATCCCGGCCGGAGACATCGTCATCGTGGCCCTGTTGTACGACGGTGTCGTGCCCGTCGTCGCCCAGTACGGAGACGCTCTCGCGGGCAAGGTCATCGTCGACATCAGCAACCCCTTCAATTCCACGTTCGACGGGCTGGCTCACCGCGAGGAGACCTCGATCGCGCAGGAAGTCGCCCAGGCGGCTCCGGCCAGCGCCAGCGTGGTGAAGGCATTCAACACCATCTTCCGTCACGTCCTGGAGAAGGGCCGTCCCGACGTCTTCATCGCTGGCGACGATGCGCAGGCCAAGGCAAGCGTGGAGGCGTTCATCGAGAGCCTCGGGCTGCGCCCGCTGGACGTCGGCGGCCTGAAAATGGCGCACTGGCTGGAAGGAGCAGGCGTGGTCACGGTGGGCCTCGCCAACCACGGGGTGGGGAACTGGGACTTCGCCCTCGGCGTCACGGAATTTCCCGGCTGAGCCGCACGGCCCCCCGGTCCAGGCTTCGCGCTAGCAGTCACGTCTGCCACCGCAGGCCCATCCGCCGCATTCCGGGCACCTTCATGATCGATTGCTTGATCGTGGACAGTTACCCCGCAGATGCAGGCATCCCGAAATAACGTGAGTTCCCGGCGTGTCCTGCTGCGGGGCCGTCATGGACCGACGGCTGCCCGGTTTGCGGTAATTCATCCGGGTTCAGCTGGCCATAGCGGCCGCACCGGGAGGTACATGCCCGTCTATTCCGTCAGTTTGGGTCGTCAGAGCAACCCAAACTGCCGAACGATCCCGGCCGCGTGACGCGAGTGACATGAGACCGCATCCGGGAACCGCGACACGCCGGAAGCACACCTTACTGTGGAACGCTCACATTCCGCGGGTTTCTGTCTACGATCACGGGTTCTGTTATAAAACGGCTTCGGGCGATTCAATCTCGCGACGAAAACCTCGGGTTATTTTACGGCGACTCCCTGGAACGGGGACACAGGGTTCATGGGGAGACGGAAGGCGAAACCGCCTTGACGGTCGGCCGCCCGCTCCGTCATGATCGGCGGCGTTCATCCAGAGGATCCGAGGGACCTGGCCCGATGACGATCCGGCAACCTGCCCCGGCAAGGTGCCAACGCCAGGAGCGATGAGGAGATGCGGCATGTACTCATGGCCCGGCGTACCGGTTCTCGAAGGCACCCTGGTCCGGCTCGAGCCGCTGGCCGTCCGTCACGCGGACGACCTGGCCGCGGCCGCCGAGGAGGACCGCGGCAGCTACAGCTTCACCCTGGTGCCCCGCGCCGTCGATGTCGGCGGCTACCTGGACGCGCAGTTTGCCCGGGCCGGGCACGGGCTGTTCCCGTTCGCGCAGGTCCGGCGGGCCGATGGCCGCGCCGTGGGGTGCACCGCGTACTGGGATCCCCGCCCCTGGCCCGGCCGGGCTGACCTTCGTGCCGTCGAGGTCGGCTTTACCTGGCTGTCCGCCTCTGCTCAGGGCTCGGGGATCAACACCGAGGCCAAGCTCCTGCTGATGAGCCACGCCTTCGATGTTCTGCGGGTCGAGCGGGTCGATTTCAAGACCGACGCCCGCAACGTGCGGTCCCGGCGGGCCCTGGCGGCGCTCGGTGCCACCTTCGAGGGAGTATTGCGCAGCTGGTCGGTGTCGTGGGCGCCAGGCGAAGAGGGGCGGTTGCGGGACTCGGCGATGTACTCCGTGATCGCCCCGGAGTGGAACGCAGTCAGAAGCCAGCTGACCGCGCGGCTCGCCGGTTACCCCGGCTGAGGAGTTCGACCGGGCGCTCGGTCGGCGAGCGCCCGTACCTCGTCGGCTACCTGCGGGTACACCGCGGCAGGCAGGTAATGGCCGACCCCGGGCAAGATGACGAGCCGGGCACCGCTGATCGCCGCGGCGGTGCGCCGCGCGGCGGCGGGGCGCAGCAGCGGATCCCGCGCGCCGTGCAGGACCAGGGTGGGCGCGCGGAGCTGGGACAGGCGGCCGCCGTGCCATTTCGCGCCGGCCTGACGGCTTTGGGCCGCGATGTCGCGCAGGCCGCTGACCTGGTCCCGTTCGGCCATCCGGCGCACTTCCCGCTCGTCGGCGGGAAAGGCCGGCGACGCGATGACGGCAGTGGCGGCGACGGCCAGCGCGATGTCACCGTCATGGCCCTCGGGGACCTTCATCCGGGCCAGCCGGGCCACGGTGCCCAGGCGCACGTACCGGGCGGCTCCCAGGCGGCCGGCGTCGCCGGGCAGTGAAGCCGAGGAGGTGAGGCTGCGCACCCGGCCGGGATGCCGCAGGCCGGTGCGCTGGGCCAGCTGGCCGCCCATCGAGTGGCCGAACAGGTGCGCCGAGTCCCAGCCGAGGGCATCCAGCACCGCGACCGCATCATCGGTCATGTCCTCGGCCGTGTAAGCGGGGGAGCGCCTGCGCAGCAGCGCGGCGATCGGGCTGGCGGCCCCGGTGTCCGGGAAGCGGGTGGACTGGCCGGCGTCGCGCTGGTCATAGGCGGCGACATGGAAGCCGCGGCGCACCAGCTCATCGACGAGGCCCTGCGGCCACCAGAATCTCGACACCGCCAGCCCCATGACCAGCAGGAGCGGCTCGCCCCCGGCCCCGCCGAGATCGGTGAACGCGATCCGCACCTCGCCGTTGCATGCGTAGCGGGCCTGTCCTGCCGCCGGAACCGCCATCGTCCCACCTGCCCTTCGCAAACAGTGTTCGCAAAGTAGGATAATCGTTCGGGTACGGCGTTCGCAAAGTACGGCGTCGCAGAAGTACGGCGTTCGCTAGGTGAGGCGCCTGGAGGCGGAATGGCACCGGAGGAACCCCGGGACGTCATCTGGATGCGCCCTGAGCACGCGGCTACCGGGCGCCCGGCGCAGCGCTCCCGGGCGGAGATCACCGCCGCCGCGGTCGCGATCGCCGGGCGGGAGGGCCTGGACGCGGTCTCGATGCGGCGGGTCGCCACCGAACTCGGGACCGGCGCGGCGTCCCTGTACCGCTACGTCGATACCCGGGAGGACCTGCTCGACCTGATGATCGACGCCACGGGTGCTGAGTATGTCTTCGCGGCGCCGACCGGTGACTGGCTGGCCGACCTCCTCGACATCGGCGATCAGGCGCGCGCGATCATGCGGCGTCACCCGTGGCTGCCGTCCCTGCTCGTCACCAGGTCCGTGCTCGGCCCCAACGGCCTCGTCCTGCTCGAGCACGTCCTGAAAGCGCTCGCCGTGCACCCCGCCAGCGTGGCCGCCAAGCTGGAAGCCTTCGCCATCCTCAACACCACCACCGCACTGTTCGTGCAGAACGAGCTCGGCGGCGGCTCCGCCCGGCAGCAGCGCAACGCCGCCTACCTGAACCACGCCCTTGCTACTGGCCGCTACCCTCAGCTCGCGGAACTGCTCGCAGCGGCCTCGCCAGCGCAGGTGAGCCCAGCCGAAGCAGCCGCCGAGCCGGCCGGCCGCTACCGCGACGTCCTCGCCCGCATCCTGAGCGGCCTTCTTTGCTCCTAGGTCTCTCCCGCGGCCAAGGCAGACCATGACCCGCATCTTTGTTCGCGGCGAGCGGTGACGATCCACGTCCCACTCGTTGCGATCATGGACTCACGGTTCCGGAGCCGGGCTGCTAGCCACCCACGATGGAGCATCGTGGTGGTCGGGGGGCTGTTGCAGGATCATGGTGTCTCGTGGTGCCTGCGGCTGGGTGGCGTGCCGCGAGGTGCTGTGGTGTCCTGGGGGGCCGGTGGTGCGCTGTCCTGCGGGAATAGCGGGGTGATTTCGGGCTTCCGGGTGATTTTGGTGCATCATGGTCCCCCTTTTTCACCCGGTAGCCCGGATCCACCCGGTTAACTTGCGGCTGCGGGTGCAGGTTTGCGGCTGGTGCGGCTGGTGGTGCTCCCGCGGCTGGCGGGGCACGGCACGGGGCGGCGTGCCCGGGGCGGCGTGCTCCAGCCGTCCCGCACCGGACTTATGAGCAGCCAATCCTGCGACAGCCCCCGGGACAACGGCGATGGAGCATCGTCGTGGTTGCGGCGGCCCGGGGCCGCGCGCAGGGCTGGTACCGGTGGTGCGGGAGCGGCCGGTGAGGCGCGCAGCGTGGCTGCCCCCGCCTGCCAGGCCAAGGCCAGGCCGAACCAGGCCAAGGCCAGGCCGAACCAGGCCAAGGCCAGGCCGGGGGCCAGCTGGCCGGCTCGCTCGAGAAAAGTCGCACCGAAGTCATTCCGGGTAAGGCCCCCGCCTGGACTCGGGCCAGCACCGCGTTGACGCGAATCGTGAAATCGCGAGGACTGAACGGCTTGACGATGTAGTCGTCGGCTCCCGCGGCCAATCCGGCCGTGATGTCAGTCTCCTGCGCCAGGGCCGTCAGGAGGATGACCGGAATTCTCGCCGTGGCCGGATCCTTGCGAAGTTCCTGGCACACCTCCAGGCCGGACATACCGGGCATCATGATGTCAAGGACGGCCAGGTCAGGCGGATGCTCGCGGGCGTCGGCGGCGGCGGACAGGCCGTCGCAGAATCCCCTGACCTGGTGACCGGCTTGCGTGAGCTTGATGGTCACGAGCAACCGGATATCGGCGTCGTCTTCGGCCAGGAGAATCGTGGCCATCTTTCCTCCGGATGTATCGACGCGGCCGGAGCGAAGTCGGCCTCTATGCCTCCAAGCCTGCGACGGCCGGGGACGGTCTGTGATCATAATATTACTACCAGTAAGATAACATTGCTGAGGTCGTGCCCCTGAGTCCAGGGTCCCGCGACTGCTTCAATCTTTCGGGGGCGCAATGGTCAAGGTCGGGCTGCCCGCACAGAGGCAGGAGGGCAGTGAGTCACAGCGCGAGCTTGAGCTCACGTGCATGAGCAATCTGCTGTCCGCTACCGGGGAACGGGTGTACTTCAAGGATCTGCTGAGCCGGTTCCTCTTGATCAGCGCGGGCTGGATCGCCGCGTATGCCCCTGGCCGGGCCGCGAACGATCTGATCGGGAAGACGGACTTCGATGTTTTCAGCGACGAGCACGCCTCCGCTGCCCTTCGGGACGAACAGCAGATTATTCGCACGGGCGAGCCGATCGTAGGAAAGGTGGAGCTGGAGACCTACGGCGGCCGGACGGACACCTGGGTGTCGACCACGAAGATGCCGCTTCGGGACTCCCGCGGCCGGATCATCGGCACCTTCGGGATCTCCCGCGATGTCACGGCGCAGATCAAGGCGGAGAATACGCTGACCCAGCAGGCTCTCCAGTTGAGGGCCCAGAACGAGAGCCTGAGCGGGCTGGACCGGCTGAAGGACGAGTTCATCGGTCTGGTCTCACACGAGCTTCGGACGCCGCTGGCGTCGATCCTTGGTTACGTCGAGATCCTGAGGGAGGAGGGGGCGAACAGGCCGGACACCGAACGATGCGCCGAGGTGATCGAACGGAACGCGCAGCGCCTCCTGCATCTCGTCGGGGATCTGCAATTGCTGTCCCAGATCCAGTCGGGAATGATGGCGATGGAGTTCCGCCGCGCAGACCTGGCCGACATCGTCGCCCACGCGGTCGAAGATCTGCGGCCCGCGGCTAACCGCAAGCACATCGACTTGACGCTCTCTGTCACCGCCATTCCCGTCATCTCCGTCGACCCGACGCGCATGGCCCAGCTACTCGCCAACCTTCTGTCCAACGCCGTGAAGTTCACCCCGGATGGAGGGAGGGTCGAGGTCCGGCTCGGGACCGAAGGAGGCCAGGTAGTGCTCGCTGTCGCCGACACCGGGGTCGGAATCCCCGCCGCCGACCAGGATCAGATCTTCGAGCGCTTCTACCGCACCGCGATTGTCAGGCGACAGGAGATCCAGGGCACCGGGCTGGGGCTGACCATCACCAAGGCCATCGTGGCCGCACACAACGGCACGATCGCAGTCGAGAGCGGCGAAGACCGCGGAAGCACGTTCACGGTCCGCCTTCCGCTCCTGCGTGTGCCCCCGCCATCGATACCGAGGAGCTAAACCCGGACGGTGTGCGGCCTCCTCGGTGAGCGGTGAATTTCCTGCGCCCGCTCGTCCCGGGCGGGCGACCGCTTTCCGGGCTGGCGGCCCGCACGCACGGAGCGGCGCCGGGTCCCCCGTGGGGGCCCCGGCGCCGCTAGCCGCGTCACGGGCTGCTGTTACCAGACCGTGACGGTCGAGGCGCGCATGGCGTCGTACCAGGCGGTGTAGTCCTGCGGGGTGGTGCCGTAGCCGGCGCCGGGCTGGAGCAGGTCGGCGACGGTGCTGAACTTGTGCAGCATCTGCTGGTAGGCGGCGCGGTGGCGGCGGTGATGCGGCTGAGCTTCATGTCGCGCCTTTCCGGCGGCCTCGCGGATCGCGACCGGTTATTATTTCCCCGTCCCTTTTCTTGCAAGATCAGTCTCATTGGCAGGGGTTGCAGGCCTATTTCCCGGGCAGTTGCATGCCGGTTGCGGGCCAATTCGTTGTGCCGGCCGGGGTGCCCGCCGGACGGCGAGGGGAATGACCCGGGAAATCAGTTTTGCCGCTTTTGATAGCTTGCGGGCGATGTTCAAGGATTGCCCGGATCCTGGCCAGCCAGGTCAGCCGGGGAAGGAGGGAAGGTCCCGCCGCGATCTGACTCGTCAACTCCACCGGCGTAGTCCCGAGCGTGACGCACCGGAACGGTGGTCATAACCTCCTCGACCGACGCGATCGTGCCCGGCCCCACCGGCCCGGGCCAGGTCAGCACCGAGGCCAATTAGTCCGGCCCCGGAAAGCTGGCCCTCTACCCCAAAAGCAAAATGAATGCCGAACGGGTGGGCTGGGACGTCGCCGCCACCCACCCAGCGGAACTGGTCACCATCGTCCCGACCCCCGCTCCAGCCATCTGCTGTGCGAGCATGGAAACGTGGCCGGGTTCGACGGTGAAAGGTACCTGCGGCTGATCGGGGAGCGGTGGGTGAGGAGGGGCGGCGCCGCCCGCAGGCCGCTGCACAGCCCGGTCCTCGCCGCGTCGGCCGCTGCCCTGGTCGCGGTGGACGCGATGACGATCGCGGCCGCTCAGGCGGTTGTCGCCGAGTACGACCTGTCCCCGGGTCAGGGGCGCCACGATCCGGTCGGCGGGGAGGCGGGCCGGCCCGCTGCCCCGGCGCCGCCGGGCATCGGCGCGCTCCGGATCGTGCCCTGCGAGCGGGTCATCGACCAGCCGGGGGGCCGGCTCATCCTCCGTTACGTCGCGTTCACCAGCCACGCGACGACCATCCGAGCGGATCTTCGTTTTGAGAAGCCGCCGCGGCCCGGGCCGCGTCCTGACTCAATCCCCGCGTGGGCGCGGGAGGTGAGCGTCACCGACGCCCGGGGAACGACCACGGCCGCCGTGTTCTCCGGCGGCGGCCGGATCGGCAGCCCGGTCTGGCACGGTCAGTACGAGACCAGCCCGCGGCTGGCCGCGGACACGGCGTGGATCGAACTGCTGGGAGAACGGGTGGAGGTGACCGCCCCGCCTGCCGTCATCCAGACCTGGGCCGAGCCGCTGCCCGAGCAAGACCCGGCCGTGCGGCACGTGTGGGAGCGCGTGGCCACGCTCAACGACTTCCACGATCCGCACCTCGCGTTCGAGGCGACGATCGCGGCCCTGGTCGCCGCCGGGGCGCTGCCCGCGGGCGCGCCGGTTATCGGCGACGCCCGGGCCGCGCTGGCGGTGCTGCGTCCCCGCGGCACGGACCCGGCCGCGCCTCCCCGGGACCCGGCCGCGCCTCCCCCGGACCTAGCGGAGCCGTGGCGGTCGCTGCTGGCCCGCTGGGGGCAGGCCGGCGGTCCGGTCCGCACGATCGCCGTCGGTGCGGTCACGCCGTCCTTCGACGGGGTGACCGCGGCCGTCATCGCCCTGGAATCTCGCGCCGAGCACTTCAGCATCGAAGTCGAGCTGGTGCCCGGCGTCCGCACCGGGCTGCCCTACGCCGATCTGCCCGGCCAGCGGCGCGTGACCTGGTGGGCGGCCGACGACCAGGGCAATTATTACCTCGGCGAGCAGGGCAGCTGGAATCCCGGCGCTGACCGGTCCTGGGGCACGATCTTGTTCTGGCCCGCCCTCGACCAGCGAGCCACCAGCATCGACCTCATGCCGACCGCCGCCACCACGCGCGCCGTCATCCGCGTCCCGTGCGCAGCCACGTCGCCCGCGGAGACGACCGGCCCGGATTAGCTTGGGGTGAGCTTTTCGGCGGCTGTTCGGGCGGCCTCGGCGGTTTGGTGCAGGAAGCCGGCCAGGAGCATGAGGTCTTCGTCTTCTGACCCGAACTGGATAAAAGAGGAGTCGGCGTCACTGAAAGTGGCCAGGACCCCGGAATTCGGGTATTGACAAAATGTTTCCCCGGCCCGTCGTATTAATACGCGATCTACCCGTATCAAATGTACGGCTGTCACTCGATGCTGGCCGCCTTCTGTCCCGGTAATGGGACAGGCCAGGCGGCAGGCTATCTAGGGGAGGGAGGTGGCAGTCCCGTGCGCATGCGTGATTTCGCCACACGTTCGGTTGGGCTTCTCGCCGTCTTGTTTCTGGTAACGGGGGTGGCCGTCGGGGGCACGCCCCTCGCGGCCGCGGCCGTCCGGACCGGGTCTGCGGGCCGGGCGGCAGCGTTCAGCGTCAGTGGCGAGCTCAGCGGCGTGGCCGCTACCTCCGCCACGAACGCCTGGGCGGTCGGCTCCACCGGGGCCGGCCAGACGCTGATCGTCCACTGGGACGGCACGACCTGGACGCGGGTGCCCAGCCCGGGCGGCTCCTTCCACGGCGTGGCCGCGACGTCCGCCCGCAGCGCCTGGGCGGTCGGCTCCACCGCGAACGGCAACGCCCTGATCGTCCGGTGGAACGGCCAGGTGTGGACGCAGGTGCCCAGTCCGGCGCCGGCCGGCAGCACCTTCTATGGCGTGGCCGCGACGTCCGCCCGCAGCGCCTGGGCGGTCGGCTCCACCACGAAGGGCAAGGCCCTGATCGAGCGGTGGAACGGCCAGGTGTGGACGCAGGTGCCCAGCCCGGCGGTCGGCTTTCTCTCCAGCGTGGCCGCGACGTCCGCCAGTAACGCCTGGGCGGTCGGCTCCACTGCAACCGACAAGCCCCTGTTCATTCACTGGGACGGCAGGACCTGGAAGCAGGTGCCCAGCCCGGCTCCGAAGTCCAGCATGGGCTTCGCCGACTTCCTCGATGGCGTGGCGGTAACTGCCTCCGGCGGCGCCTGGGCCGTCGGCGACATCAGCTGCGGGTGCGGCCCTGGTCTCAGCCTGGTCGAGCGGTGGAACGGCCAGGTGTGGAAGCAGGTATCCAGCCCGACCCCGGGCGGCGGGACGCGGCTGTCCGGCGTGGTTGCCCTGTCCGCGCGCGACGTCTGGGTCGCCGGCGCGACCGGCAGTGGCGACGGGCCGACCAAGACCATGATTCTGCGGTGGAACGGCACCGCGTGGAGGCAGGTGCCCACCCCCAGCCCGCGGGTCAGCGCCGAGCTTTCCGGTATAGCTGTGACCTCTGCTGACAATGCCTGGGCGGTCGGCTCGACCTCGAAAATCAACCATGGCAGCTCCCAGACCTTGATCTTGCGGTGGAACGGCACCGCCTGGAAGGGATCCACATGAAAATTCTCGTGAGGCTCGGCGCGGTCACGCTCGCCCTGGCCGCCCTGCTCGTCGGCGCCGGCGTCGGCGCCAGTTCCAGCGCCAGCGCGGCGGCGAAGGCGGCCCCGCTGCCGGTCCTGTACAACTACAGTTTCACCTCAGGAGGCTGGACCTTGCCCCAGGTCAGGCCCAAGGGCGCCTGGATGATCTTCGTCGACGGCTCGGCGTTCATCTACAAGATGCACTGGTCGCGCTGGAACGGCCGCACGGCCGTGGCCAGTGCCGTGTACTACGACCGCACCGGGCCGTGCTGCACCCAGTCCGACCAGCACTATTACAAGATCACGATGACGCTCTCTGACGTCTGGCGCCGCGGCGGCCCGCATCCCGGACCCTACTTCGACCGGATGACCCTCACCGGCGGGGTACACGCCACAATCACCTATAACCAGAAATTCAAGGTCTGGAACGCCGTCTACTCCAAGAAGTAGGAGGAACCTGGCCGCATCCTGAGCGGCCTCCTCCTACCTCTCGCGGGGGTCGGCCCAGACGTTGGACTCTTCGGGATGGTCGCGCCGGGCCAGTGATTCGGCCATCAGCCGGTCGCCCTCGACCTGGGTCCTCCGGTAGCGGACGCGCTCCAGGTGGGTCTTCTCGCGCCTTTGCCTCGCGACCCGGGAGGGCGGGTCGAGCAGGTCGGTCCCGGCGGGCTCCCAGCAGACCTGGCATTCCCACTGCGAAGGCGGCGTCGCGGTCCAGATGAACGGCACGCGGGTCTGATGCTTGTTCGCGCACTGATAGAGCACGACGACTTTGGCGACGGTGAATTCACAGCTATCAGGCTCACCAGCAGGACCGGCTCCTGCCCTCGTCCCCTGCATCGTGCCATTTTTTGCCGTCCGCATAAATGCCTCCGTCAGCTCTCATTCTACAGCCAGCTAACCAGCCCGGGCGGTCACTGGACCGAGGGCGTGCACCCGCACCCGTTCGGCCTCAATCGCCTGGGCCGGCCGGTACTTTGAACTCTTCCTCGTCCACCCGACAGCCCGACCGCGACCTGCGCCGCTGCGGTGACGGGCGCCAACCCTGCCCTGTCGTATAGCGTCGGGTCGGTGACCATCGGCGCTGAATCCGAGGGGGACCGGGACAAACGACGTCACCAGCGGACGCTGTTCGATGGCATTGCCGAACGGTACGAGGAGTCTCGCCCCAGCTATCCGGCGCGCGTCACGGAATTCGTGGCCGCGACCGCCGCCCTCGCCTCCGGCGCCGCAGTCCTGGAGATCGGCTGCGGGACCGGCCAGCTCACCGAGCGGCTGGCGGGCCACGGGTTCCGGGTAACCGCCATCGACATCGGCCCGTCCATGGTCGCCGCCGCCCGTCGGCGTCTGCGCGGGGCCGAGGTCTCGTTCCAGGTCACCGCGTTCGAGGACCTGGACGCCGCCGATGGCTCCTTCGACCTGGTCATTTCGAGCGCCGCGTTCCACTGGATCGACCCCGAGGTCGCGTTCGGCAAGTCCGCCCGGCTGTTGCGGCGAGGCGGCTGGCTCGGCCTGCTCGGCACGGAAGAGCGCTACGACCATCCCGTCGGCACGGCCCTGGACGATTTGTGGATCAGGCACGGCGACACCGGCGGCGCGTGGAACCGGCGGCCATCCGATCCCGATGCCCGGTACCCAGCGCCGCTTCACCGAGGAACTCCGCCGGACCCTCGAGCGTCACCCCGTGGTGCACCTGACGAGGCATACATCCGTCACGATGGCGCAGGTCGCAGAGGCTACTGCTGGCGGGAGCGGCTCGGCCGGAACTTGATCCAGGCCGCGATGGCGATGGCCACCAGCAGCCACGGGGAGAACAGGATGTGCAGGACGGCCAGGGCGACGATGGCGACTAGGACCAGGGCGATGATGGCGGGCATGGTGATCGCTCTCCTGTGAGGCGGGGCGGTTGCTTTCTTGATTCAAGATTGCCGCCAGCGCCGGCTTCGGTCGATCGGGATCAGCCCCGGTTCGCCCCTTGGTCTGCCTCTCAGGGATCTCAGGGTTCTCCCTGACCGGTCGTCCATCCGCCCATCAGGTTCCCGGTTGCCACGACATGTATACTCAGTATAATACTTGTAATACATACCAGCCGGTCATCAGGAGGACGAACATGGTCAGGTTCCGCGTATTCACCCTGGCCATGGCGACGGGGCTACTCGTCGCGGCCTGGAGCTCGGCGCCAACGGCCACCGCTGGAGCCACCGCGGCTCACGCAGCGGCCAAGCCGTCCGCCAGCCCAAGGGCAGACTGCGACTCCATCACGACCTGCTATACACCGCAGCAGCTCGAGGTCGCCTACGGCGTCCAGCCGCTCCTCCGGCGCGGGATCGACGGCCGCGGCGAGACCGTCGTCCTCCCGGAACTCGCCGAAACCCAGCTGAACCCGCCCCAGGTCACCGACATCCGCCAGGACTTCGCCGCCTACGACCACCTGTTCCACCTGCCGACGCCGAGCCTGAAGGTGGTGAGCACCTTCCCCGGCCCGGTGCACCCCTGGCTCGCCTTCGGGGAAGAAGTCCTCGACGCCGAAGTAGTCCACGCGATCGCCCCTCGCGCCGCGCTCACCATCGTCCTGGTCAAAGGAACCTCCCTCGACAGCCCCGGCCAGGCGGTGGCGGCCTCGGTCGCCGCCCTGCGCCTAGGCGCCTCGCAAGGCGGCATCATCTCCCTCAGTCCGGCCGGCCAGATCGGCGGCGAGCACTGCGTCGACCACGCCCAGGTCACCCAGCTGAACGCCGCGCTCCAGTCCGACGCCAGCCACCACGTGACCGTCGTCGCCGCCACCGGCGACACCGGCGCGGCGGGGGAGCCGTGCGCCCTCATCGACGCCCTCGGCGGCAGCCTGACCGGCTTCACCCCGAGAAAGGAAGTCAACCTCGTCGTCTCCGACCCCCTCGTCCTCGCCGCCGGGGGCACGACCCTGCACGCGAGCCACACGACCGGCGCCCGGATCAGCGAGACCTCCTGGGGGCTTCCCGACGGCGACCCCGGCAGTGCCTTCCAGGCCTCGGGCGGAGGGTTCAGCCATCTCTTCCGCACGCCCTCCTACCAGAACGGCGTCCGGGGCATCGGCTCCATGCGCGGCATCCCCGACGTCGCCGCCGACGGCGACTCCGTCACCGGGATAGCGCTCATCACGGCCAATGCCGGCGGTGGCTACACGCTTAGCGGGCACGCCGGCACGAGCGCGAGCGCACCCCTGTGGGCCGGGATCATCGCCCTCGCCGACCAGTACGCCCACCGCCATCTCGGCTTCGTCAACCCCGCCATCTACCAGATCGCCCGCGGCTCGCACTACCACCAGGCCTTCCACGACGTCACGGCCGGCCCCAGCAACACGGCCGAGTTTCCCCCCACCACGATCACTGGTTACCGGCCCGCCCCGGGCTGGGACCCGGTCACCGGCTGGGGCAGCCCCGACGCCCAGGTCCTCATCCCGCTGCTCACCCGGTACGCCGGGTGAGCCTGTGATGTCAGGATCGCAGAAACCGGCAGCGGCGGCCCGTGACCAGCTGAGGGCGGCCCGCGGCGACCGCGAGCAGGTAATCGAGGCGTTGAAGAACGCGTTCGTGCAAGGTTGCCTGACCAGGGACGAGCCCGGCCTGGAACCCATGTTCCTTACCATGGCCGTTGCCGCCGTGTTCGCGGCCGGGCTTTTCTTGGTGGCTGGGGTGACCAACTCCGTCGAGCAGAGATGCTCTCGCCGGCCAGCGCCCCCGCCCCGCCGCTAGGGCTAATTAGATCGAGCCCGCGGCGAACCGGGACGATGTGAAGATGTCCCGCATACAACCCAAGGCCGCGTAGTTAAGGGATTGCGGGGGCTGTCAAGCGGCGCGGGGGTGGCTGGTCAAGGGACGGGACCTCTGGTAGATCGGGATCTGTCAGCCAAAGACATGCCCGGTACCGGAGGTCCCGTTGAGTGCTCAGTCTGCCACGGTCACGTTCACGCGCGCTGTCACGGTCGCGGCGGGGGTGTTCGCGCCGGGTCATCTGGGGGAGTTAACGCAGTTCGCGCCGTTCGAGCTGGTCGATGACATCCTGGAGCGGACCCGGGCGGTGCAGCGGCGGCTGCGGGATCTTCCCTCCCGGGCCGGGGTGTATTTCCTGCTGGCGATGGCGTTGTTCCCGGGCCTGGGTTATGCCCGGGTGCGGGGCAAGCTGACCGCGGGCCTGGCGGGCCTGCCGGTGGCGGCTCCGTCGGAGAAGGCGCCGCGGGACCTGCGGCGCCGGCTCGGCCCGGCGCCGCCCAAGGCGCTGTCCGAGGTGCTAGCCGGGCCGCTGGCCTGGCCGTATTCCCCCGGGGTGCGGTTCGCCGGGCTGCGCACGGCGGCGTCCGGCGGGTGCAGCTCGATCCGGGCCCCGGACACCGCCCGGAACCGGGCCTGGCTGGGCCGGGTCCGGCACCGCAAGGGCTTTGCCGGGTATCCCCTGGTGCACCTGATGACCTTGGCCGAGACCGGCACCCGCGCCCTGCCCGGCGCGGTCATCGCCGGCCAGGGCGAGGGCGGCGAGACGGCCCTGGCCCGCCGGCTGCTGCACCTGCCGGGCCCCGGCATGCTGGCGCTGGCGGACCGCGCCTATGACACGGCCGGCTTCCTGGCCGCCGTGGCCGGCACCGGCGCGCAGTTCCTGGTCCGGGTGAGATCCTCCCGCACCCTGGCGCCCGGCCAGGTCCTGCCGGACGGGTCCTGGATCGCGGACCTGGCCGGGCTGCAGGTGCGGGTCATCGAGGCCCAGGTGATGATCACCGGCGCCGGCGGCACCTGCTGCCAGGACCGCTGCCGGCTGGTCACCACCTTGCCCGGCCACCGCCGCTTCCCCGCGGACCGCCTGGTCCGGCTCTGCCACGAGCGGCGGGAGATCGAGTCCGCCTGCTACGCCCTGCGCCACGCCATGCTGGCCGGCCGCGTCCTGCGCTCCGGCGACCGGCCCGGCGCCGGACAGGAGCTACGGGCCCTGCCAGCCGCCTGCCAGCTGCTCCGCATGGCCATGACCGACGCCACCGCCACCCGGCCCGGCACCGACCCCGGCCGGGCCAGCTTCACCACCGCCCTGGAAACCGCCCGCGAGCAGATCACCACCGCCCAGGGCATCAGCCCCGCCGCCCCGGACCACCCCGGCGCCATCGGCCGCGCCGTCCCGGCCGCCCTGCTGCCCGCCCGCCGCCCCCGCTACAGCGCCCGCAAAGTCAAGAGCAGCACCTCCCGCTACCCCGGCCGCCCCGGCGACCCCCGCCCCGCCCTCCCCGAGAACATCACCGCCGTCACCATCACCATCTGCACCCCGCCCCCCGGGGGCCGCAGCCCCCGGCCCCGGGCCCGCCGCCCCGCCCAGCCCGCCCCCGGCACACTCCGCCACCGCGTCACCGCCATCATGCGCACCGGCCCCAGCCGCCCCCGGACCAGCCGCGAACTCGCCGCGCTCCTCCGCCTCCGCCCCAGCTACCTCCTCAGCCACATGGCCCACTGGACCACCGCCGGCCACCTCACCCGCACCAGCCCCGGAACCTGCACCCTCCCACCCACCCCGGCACCCTTGACAAACCCA
>JBEKJP010000135.1:0-21077 GCA_050011155.1 Streptosporangiaceae bacterium | reverse complement strand
CCTCGACGCGGCGCGCGCGGAATTCGGCGAGCACGGCCTCGAAGCGGCCACCATCCGCGGCATCGCCCGCCGCGCGAAGGTCGACCCGTCCCTGGTGATGCAGCACTACGGGTCGAAGGCCGCCCTCTTCAACAGCGCTATCCAGCTGGGGGAAGCAGGCCCCGGCCAGATCGAGGCCCACCTGCACGACGTGCTCGACGTCCGGCTCGCGGCCCTGCCCCCGGAGACCATGGCCCTCGTCCGGTCCATGCTCACCGCACCGGAGGCAGCAGCCCAGATGAGCGCCTTCCTCAACGAGCGGGTCGCCAACCTGAGCCGCGCCATGAGCGGCGACGACGCAGACCTGCGGGCCGCGCTGACCGTCAGCAGCATCCTCGGGCTCATCATCGCCCGGCACTTCCTGCAACTCGACGCGTTCGCCCGCGCCTCCGACGCCGAAATCGCCCGCGTCGCCCGCCCATGGGTCACCACCGGAGTCGATCCCCCCACCGAGCAGCATTCCCGGACATCCACCAATGCCGACTGAATCCCATGCGCGGACTCTCCGCGAACGATCACCAGCCGACCGGGCATGGATCTGCCCCTAACAAGGTCGGAGCGGGCAGCCGGTCTTGCTCATGGCGCCAACCGTCGGCGGCGGCGAGTTTCATGCCCAGCAGCAGGGTGCGGGCGCTCAACTGCCAGGCACGACGGCGCGTATCTCCACCGGCACCCACCCGGCGATGGCGCAGGCCAGGCGAAGCCGCCGACTGCAACCGGAACTCGGCCACGGTCCCGGCCGTCCTCGTCCGTGGCCAGCCCCGCCGCGGCCGGCCGTTCCTCGATGCGACGTTCGGTGAACAGCCATTTCAGGTGGGGCAGTTCGTCTGAAGTGAGCAGGCCGGTCAGGCGTCGAGCGTGTATTGTCCCTGGTTAATGCCGGAATATAGTCGCTGGTGCTCGCGCTTGAGGTGGAATCGCCAGTACTCCTCGAAGTCTCCGTTGCTGATGACTGCCCGGAGGGTGAGGATCGCCTCGGCACCCTCGAGGCCCCACCTGGCCCCGCCGATCGAGAGACGGTCGGCTAGATGACGGCATGCGCCCTCGATGACTCCCGTCGCGATCGGCGGTGATCTCGGCGGCGGGGTCGCCGGTCTGGTGGCATAGAACGCAGTGATGTCGGCGGCGGAGTGCACGACGGAGTCCTCGATCTGCCGCTTGCCGATGACCGGGCCGCAGCGGCGAGCGATCGCGTCGTGCGCGGACTCGAACGAGCTGCGGGCTGCCTCCAGGGCGGCGAGCTTCGCCAGGGTATGGGAGTGCCGTCCGGCCGGCATCGACAGGGCGGCGTCGGCAGGACGGTAATCGGGCGCTCCCGGTTTCCGCCAGGCGCACCGGGTCACCGTCACCGTGCCGAACAGCGTGGCCAGCAGCGCCGTGCCCGGTTTCCAGCCGGGTCCGGGTGATCCCGGCGGTTCCCGTCACCGAGGCAGGATGCTTCCTGGCCTGCTGTTCTTCCCGGAGGGCCCGCAGGTCGTAGTGGTCCTGCAGCAGCCGCCGTACCGCCTTCCGGCTCTCCTCGTCGATGAACTCCTCCAGCCCGCAGGCCGTCATCCCGGCCACGGCGGGGCCGGCGAGCTCGCCGGCCAGCGCGGCGAACATGGCTTTCGATACGGCGAACGGATCGTCGGGCGTGCCCCGGCCCCGCGAGCACGTGCCGCAGGTTGGCGGTTTCCGCGCGGCTCTCCCGTTCGGTCACGGCGTCCAGGTAGCTGTCGGCCGAGGTGGTCGCAGCGGCGGGGAGAGGAAAGGTCATCTCGAAGACCCCGTCCTCGACATGACGGCCCTCGTTATCTGATGGCCCTTGGCGTAGGAGACCAGGTGCTCGAGCAGCAAAGTGGCGATGCCCCGGTGGTGCACGGGGTCGGCCATCGCAACGCCACCTGGTCCGATGAGGGGGCCCGGCCGATCCGCCGCGCCTCGGTGTCGGCCGCCGCCCGGCTGAGGTTGAAGAAACGCAGATAGGTGTTGTCGGGGGACAGCGCCTCGTGCATGGCCTTGAGCAGCGCGTACACCTGGCCGGACCCGACCCCTGCCTGCGCCGTGGTCACTGCGGCCGCCGGTGGCGGACTACTGCCTTGCGGCCCTCGTCCGCCAAGAGCAGCGCGAGGCCGAAGCCGGTGAGCATGAGCCAGTCCCACACGGTGAGGCCGGCGGTACCGAAGACACCCTGCAGGGCGGGGATGTAGCTGATGCAGCTGACGAGGGCGATGCCGAATGCCCCGGCCAGGAGGAGCCTGCGGTTAGTGAACACGCCGATGGTGAGGATGCTCTGGTCCTCGCTGCGGACGGTGAGGGAGTTGAAGAACTGGCTCACGATGATCCCGGCCTGGGTCATGGTGCGGGCCTCCCTGTAGACGGGGTTGGCCGCGGTGAAGTGGCCGAAGCCGAGGTGGGCGGAGTGGATGCGCCAGAAGAATGCGAAGCACACGCCGGCGGCCTGGATGGCACCGAGGAACAGGAACCGCCTGACGACCGGGCCGGACAGCAGTCGTTCGGTGACGGGCCTGGGCGGGCGGTTCATGACGCCGGCATCGGGTGGTTCGGCGCCCAGCGCCAGGGCGGGCAGGATATCGGAGCCGAGGTCGATGCTGAGCACCTGCAGGGCGCTCAGCGGTACCAAGGGGAAGGCGATAGCGGCGGCGAGGAGGATCGGGGCGATCTCGGAAATGTTGTGGCTGAAGATGTAAATGATGAATTTGCGTATGTTGGCGTACACCGAGCGGCCGAGTTCGACCGAGGCGACGATGGATGCGAAGGAGTCATCCAGGAGCACCATGACCGCCGCTTCGCGGGCGACGTCGGTCCCGGTGACGCCCATGGCCACGCCGATGTCGGCCTGCTTGAGCGCGGGGGCGTCGTTGACGCCGTCCCCGGTCGCGGCGACGATCTGGCCGAGGTGCTGGAAGGCGGCGACGATGCGCTGCTTGTGCTCGGGCCGGACCCGGGCGAACACCATCTCGGAATGGGAGGCGAGCTCGTCCGCGAGCTGGGTGACGCTCATCACCTCGAGTTGCTGGCCGCTGATTATGCCGGGGTCAGGGCCGGTGATGATGCCGACGCGCCGGGCGATGGCCTCGGCGGTTACTCCGTAGTCGCCTGTGACCATGGCGATCCGGATGCCGGCCTTGCGGCAGGCGGCCACGGCGTCGATGACGTCGGAGCGGGGCGGGTCCATCATGGCCACCAGTCCCAGCAGGGTCAGGCCGTGCTCCGCGAGGTCCTGGTCGGGATGGTCGGTGTCGAGGTGCCGGCGGGCGACGGCGAGGACCCGCAGTGCTTCGCCGGCCAACTGGTCGTTGACGGCGGTCACCTGGCGCCGGTAGTCCTCGGTGAGCGGGACGTCGGTGCCTGCCCAGGAGATGGTGTCGCACCGGCCGACCAGCTCCTGCGGTGAGCCTTTGACGTAGCTGGTGTACCCGGCCGGGGTACGGTGCAGCGTGGTCATCAGCTTGCGCTCGGAGTCGAAGGGGAACTCGCCGATCCGCGGGGCCGCGGTGTTAGCCGCGGCGGTGTCGACGCCCGCCTTGGCGGCGGCCACGATGATGGCGCCCTCGGTGGTGTCCCCGAGGATGCGCCAGTCCCGGTGGCGAGCCGGGTCAGGCTCGAGCAGCCGGGCGTCGCAGCATTGCGCCGCGACCTGGAGCAACTCGGTGACCTGGTCCGGCTCGCTGACGACGCCTTCGGGCTTATAGCCGGCCCCGGAGACCGGGTGGCGGCGCCCGGACTCCCACAGGGCGGTGACCGTCATCTCGGCTTTGGTCAGGGTCCCGGTCTTGTCCGTGCAGATGACAGTCGTCGACCCGAGCGTCTCGACCGCGGCGAGCCGCTTGATCAGGGCGTGGCGGCTGGCCATCCGCCGCACCGCTATGGCCAGGGACACCGACAAGGTGGCGGGCAGGCCCTCGGGCACCAGCGCCACCATGACGCCCAGAGCGAACACGAAGCTGTCGACCAGCCCGGCCGAGGTGGTGGCGGTGCGCAGCCCGAAGACGAGTGCGGCCAGCGCCACGGCCACCGCCGACACCTGCCTGGCCATCCGGTTGACGTTGCGCTGCAGCGGGCTGGCTACTTCGGTGACCTGGGCGGTCATCTGGTAAATCTGGCCGAACTGGGTGTCCGTTCCGGTGGCGAACGCGACCGCCGTAGCGGTCCCCTCGACCACGGACGTGCCCATGAAGACGAGGTTGGCGGCGTCCATGGTCACCGTGCCGGCCGGGACTGCCTCCGCCGTACGGTGCACGGGTGCGCTCTCACCGGTGAGGGCGACGTCATCGACGGTCAGGCCGTGCGCCTCGACCAGGCGCCCGTCGCAGCAGATATCGTCGCCGGCTTGGAGGACGAACACGTCACCCCGGACAACGCCGCGTGCGGGAATGTCGGCCAGGGCGCCGTCCCGCCGCACTCTGGCCGTGTGCGGCACCAGGGCCTGGAGCGCTTCGGATGTCTTCTCGGCCGAGTACTCCTGGAAGAACCCGATCGCGCCGTTGAGCAAGACCACCGCCAGGATGGCGACGGCCAGTTCCAGGCTCCCGGTATCGCGGGGTGACTGGATCAGGTAGGAGACGAACGTGATGACCGAGGCACCCAGGAGTACGAGAGCGAAGAGGTTGGTGAACTGCGCGAGCACCTTCTTGATGACCGGTGGCCGCTTGGCCGCGCGCAGTTCGTTCGGGCCGAGCGCCGCGAGCCGGGACGCCGCCTCCGCCGCGGCCAGCCCGCGGGAGGAGCTTGCCAGCGCGCCGAAGACCTCCGCCGGCGACCGGGCGGAGATGCTACCCGCAGTGGCCTGGCGGGCGGCGAGATCCGGCCCGTCCCGGTCGGCTACCGTCGCCGGGGCGTCTGCCGTCATGTCTGCCGATGGCAGACGCCGGGCCGGACGTAGCTTGCCAAATCCCGCATGAAAAGGCTCCGGGCACGTCGGTGGATTTCAGTTACGAGCGCTGTGGCCACCGAGGTCCGGAGCGGTGGTGCCAGGTTAGCACGAGCGAGTTTCACCCCTCACCAGTCCAGATATGAACATCTAGGTGCGTCGCAGACGTCCGGGTCGTACCGCCAGCCCAGTTCCCGATAGTGAGGGCGCGGCCTTATTCACGCCACCAGTTCGGCGACTTGGCCGGCTGGCGGAGCGGTTTCATGGTCGTGTTTACGGCCGGTGTGCCGGGGCGGTGCGCATGTGCAGACGGGTGATGGTGCCCGTGCGGCCGGTTCTGGCCTGGACAAGATCACAGACCTGGTTGACCAGCCAGAGGCCTTTGCCGCCCAGTGTCTCATCGGGCGGAACCCGGTGCCTGGCCAGCGGATCGGTAATCTGACCGGTGTCCGACACCTGGCAGATGATCCTGTCACCGGTTCGCCAGAACTGGACTGTTCCGCCGCCGCCGGTGTGGCGCAGGGTGTTGGCGGCGAGCTCGCTGATGGCGAGGACCAGGTCGGGGATGCGCGGTGGGGTGAGCCCGGCACGCTTGGCCCGGCTGGCGACGAAGCTGCGCACCGGGCGCAGGTCGTCGCGGTAGGCCAGCGCCTCGGTGTGTGCGGGCGGCGGGGACAGTGCCCGGTTGCATCGCGTCGGAAGGTCGGCCGGCCCTCGGTAACCGACGCTCGCTGTCTCCTGTTGGTCTCTGATGACGGCCGGATGAGTGCAGGCCGCGTCGGCTAGGACCGACTTCGGGAGCCTGACACCGTCGTAGGGGCACAGCACAGTTACCGGGCTGTCACGGAAGGCCAGGTTGATGAGCGCCTCGTGCCTGGTTGCTTCTTCTATCTCGGCGGCTGTGCGGCCGGGCCAGATCGGCTCCCCGATAAAGCAGACGTTCTGGCCACGGTGCTGGCTGGCGTAGGAGAGAACCGCCGGGATGATCCGCGCCGGGTTACGGCCCAGCTCGGCCATGTCGGCCAGGGTCATATGCGCTGAGGTATCGCGCAGTTCCCGGCGCACCAGCAGGGCCTTGCGTTTGGGGACCGCGACGAAAACCGCGTCACCGCGTGCCGTGCAGGCCTGGATGAAGGCGCGGAGTACCGAGAGGTACTCGCCGTGGCCATGATAGAGCAGCGCCAGATGACGGAACTGGTTTCCGGGGACGGCAGCAGTAACCATCTCACGACCGTGCGTCAGGGCCTGAGCGCGGCCTGACCGCCGGCACCGGATGCGGTTCACGAGGACACAAGAGAACTCCAGGACTCGACTATGCGGCGCACCGCGAGGTTCGCAGACGCAGCTGCCAGGGTCTGGAGCAGCACGATCACTTTACATCTTCGATCTACAGCGACCCACCGCCAGCCGGCGGTGGCCCGGCAGTGGCTCCTGGACGCCGATGTGCTCCTCGACCAGCCGGACGGTCATGCCATCCACGACGGACGTGTTCGCGCCCCGGTTACCCTCGACCCAGCAGTACGCCACCTATATAGCTTGGCCTGCACCCCCGCTCTCCCCGGCCACGGCCCGTCCGGGCCCTGATCTTGGGCGCCGCCAGCGTGCCGCCAGCGGCACGCTGGCGGCGTAGACTCGTACACGGAGAACTCGCGAACTAGCCGCCGGGTCAAGTCCCCGCCCTCGCTGCTGAAGCAGGAGGGCGTGACCATGCTCAGCGTGGATCTGGCTATCAGTGATTGCGGCGGCCAGGTTGTCGTCGCGTTGCGCGGGGAACTTGATGTCATGGACGCGGAGGCTGTCGCCGCCGCGCTGGCGGCGGCCGCCGACCGGGGAAACGTGGTCGTCGTCGATCTGGCTGGCCTGACGTTCATCGACGCCAGTGGCCTGGCTGCCCTGGTCCGCGCGCGCCTGCACGCACGCGGCACGGGCGGTGATCTGTTGCTGGCCGCGCCGCAGCGGCAGGTACTGCGGGTCCTGGCCCTGACCCGGCAGGCCGGTGCCTTCTCGCTCCATGCCGACGTGGCGGAAGCGATCGGCAGCACGGGAGGTTCCGCCGCGGTCACGGCGATACCTGTTCTTCCCGCTCTGCTCCCGGCCACATGACTGGCGCCTGGGCGGCCCGGAGATAAAAGGAGCAGCAGATGTCAGCACCAGAGCATGCCCCTGGCCGGCGCATCGTGGCCGGAGTCGACGGGTCATCCTCATCCCTGAGCGCGCTGCGCTGGGCTATCCGGCAGGCCGGGCTCACCGGCGCGGCCGTGGATGCCGTGATCGCCTGGCACAACCCGGCCTCGCGGGGAGGCTACGGGTGGACAACCGCGGGACCCGGCCAGAACTACGACTTCCAGGAGGTCGCCGCGAAGACTCTCAAGGAGGCAATTAGCAGCGCTCTTGAGCAGGGCAGCGACGTCTGCGTACGCCCCCAGGTCATCGAGGGCCACCCCGCCCGGATACTGCTCGATGCCAGCGGCGGTGCCGATCTGCTCGTGGTGGGCAGCCGCGGGCACGGCGGCTTCGCTGAAGCGCTGCTCGGCTCGGTCGGCCAGCACTGCGTGCAGCACGCATCGTGCCCTGTGGTCGTGATCCGCGACCATGCCTGACCGGCGCGGCCGCAGCGGCCCCAGTCGAGTCACGCGACCGTTGACACTGGCGATCGGCTGCGGTGATGGGCTCATGCCGGATTGGTCATTTCAGATGCGGCCGGGGCACGGTTGACTGACCTTATGACGACACCATCGCCAGGCGATCCGCCGCCGGACACGCCGTGCCCGTGCGGGCATACCGCTGACAAGCATGATTCCCTCGCTTCCCGCTACTGCCTGGCGACTATCTCGGCTGCCTTGAGCCGGGGCTGCATGTGCATCCCGGCATCCGTGCTGCTCCCCCGATGACGGTCAGGCCTGGCCCGCCTGAGAAAACCGGCTCCGTCTCTGCCCTCGCCGCCGCCCCCTGATCCGAAGCAGTCCGCCGGCCGGTCCCGGCTGTCACGGCGATGGGCATGACGGTAGGTCGTCAGGTGGGCACCTGGGGACACCCGGCGCGTTCGACAAGGACGATGCCCCGGACTTGCTCGACACGTTGACCGAAAACGACGCCGCCTCGCGCCGCGAGAACCTGGAGCGGATTCCCAGGTCCAGCGGGAACGGCACGTCCAGCCCGGCCAGGTCCAGCGCCCCGGCGGCCAGCGCGCCCTTCAGCCGTACATCGCGCGGATCGATCTCATCCCGGAACTCAGCACAGCAGCGGCGCAGCAACCCGGCATCCACCACACGGCGCGCGCCCCCGCCCCGCAGTCAAGGACAAGCCCTTGCGCCCATTGTTCCAGCGCCTCGGCCGGCGACGGCCGAATCCTGGCCCCGGCGACGGAGCGGTCAGTATTCAGCTGTCGCCGGTGCTGGGTGGCCCGGTCCGCTGGTTTGCCTGGGTCGCGTCAGGTGACATTGTTTCCGGTGCCCGCGGGATCCAGTTGCCGCGAACGGGACCTGCTGCGGGTGAACCGCGCAGCGGGCAGATTCGTTATCGCTGTCATGGATGCGGCGGAACTGCCTGTGCCGCCTGGTGGCGTGCGGCCCGGTCATCTTGGCGTGATCGCTTCTGGCCGGGTCGTTCTCGGTGATATCGCGGCCACCGCGGTGGACTTGTCCCTGCGCGGCTGGCTGGAGATCGAGAGCAGCGGCGGTGAGGATGGCGGCTGGGTGCTGGCCGCGGCCGAGCCGCCGCAGGACGGCCAGGACCTGGTGGAGTATGAGCGGGTGCTGCTGGGGTGGCTGGCCCGGCCCAGCTACCCCGCCAGTCTCGCCTCGCTGGCCGCTGACCTGCCGGCGGGCCTGGCACAGGTGCGGGAGGAAGTAGTCCGCGACGCGGTGCACCAGGGCTGGCTGCGCCGCCTGCACCACCACGAGCGGACCAGGGCGGGTGAGGAACTGGCCGGCCAGCTGCGGGCCTTCCGGCAGGAGCTCCGGTCAGCCCGGGTAGAGCGAGGGCCGCAGGCCCTGGACGGGGAACTGCTGCCGTACGCCCTGCATTTCGGCCTGGCCGCGCCCGGCCACAGGCTGGCCCGGTTCGCGCATGCCTGGGTCGCGACATTCGCGGAGTTCCCGGAATGGCGCGCCCCGGCCCGGTGGCGTACGGCAACGAACAGCGAGCATGACGCCAGCATCGGGGCCGCGGCACGCGAGCGGACACTGGATGAGGACATCATGAGCCATGACGTCGGTGCCATGCTGTGGGTGACAGGCTGGTGACCAGCCCGCCGGGCAGGCAACTGCGGCTGCGGTAACGACGTCAGGTTCTGGGACATCAAGAAGCTCGGCACCGGCATCGGGGCCCGGTGCCGGTGGGCGGCCGTGAGCGCTGCAAGTCGTTCAAGGCGCGCCCGCTGGCCGACGGGTTCCTCACCGGCCTGAAAGACGCGCGCGAAGACGGATCCACGCCCCGGCCGCCGCCGCTAGCCTCGTACCTTCGCCCAGGTCACGGCCCGCCACGCGGCGATCGCGTCCTCGTCGCGTTCCGCCGCCCGGTGCACCGGGACCTGCGGGGTGTACCCGAGGCGGTGCAGCAGGTACGACGTCCCGCGCACTGCCCGCCAGCGGCGCCGCCACGCGGACGCCGAATAACACGAGACCCGAAGCCGCCGCGCCACCTCCGGCGGCTGAACCCCCTCCGCGAACCACTCCGCGGCCTGCAACCGCATCTTCTCCCGCCTGACCCGCCCAGCGGCGGACAGGCCACCACCATCCGGATACCTCATGACACCGCAGTAGCCCCGCCAGCAGTCCCCCGTCACCACGCCACGCCGGGCAGACGTCAAACGTGATAATCCTGACAATTCAATCCCTGTAGCTGTGAATTCTCGGCTATGCGGGTCGTTTCTTCTGTGTCCCGTGGTGTGTCATCTTGTGGCGCTGCGGGCCGCTGTGTCGCGGGTCCACGGATATATAGCGGACGGGGACGGGCTAGGGAGCGGTTTGCGTGGCCGCTCGCTGGCCTGGAAGCGGCCCGTGCTGTCTGACGGCGTGTTGCGAACCCCCGCGGCGCGGCCTGCCTGGTTCATTGCAACCGGGCTGCACCCGGTGGCGCACCGTTCTGCCCCCCGCGCCAGGCACGCTCGGCTGCGAGATCAGAGGGGAAAAAAATATGGGCATGCTCATAAAAAAGATCCTGGCCGCAGTCGCTATTGTCGTCGCTGCCGTCACCGCGCTGGCCACTTTGGCCCTGCCTACCACAATCGCCTCGGCGGCCACTTCTTCGCTTACATTGAACTTGAAGATTCTGTTGATTGGCAACGGGTCGGCCGACGTCACGACGGCGGCCTGGGAGGCGGCCCTGAAGAGCGAGGGCGTCGCCTACGACGAGGTCACGGCCAGCGGGACCAGCCCGAGCCAGGCCGTCACGCTGCCGAAGCTGTCCAGCGGCAGCACGGGGAATTATGACGGCGTTGTCATCGCCGACTCGCCCACCGAGTTCGCGTCCGGCGCGCTGAGCGCACTGGACACCTACGAGTCCACGTTCGGCGTGCGCCAGCTAGACGGCTACATGTACCCCGATCCAGCCCTGGGCGTGACCGAAGCGTCCGGCGGCCCCCTCGACGGGACCACCGGCACGCTGACCAGCACCGGGCTGGCCGCCTTGCCCGAGCTCAAGGGCCCGATCCCCTTTGACACCGGCAGCTACGGCTATGCGGCCACGGTCAACCCCGGGGCTCCGTACACGCCGCTGCTGACCAACTCGGCCGGCAACGCCATGGCGGGCGTGTACCAGCACCCGAGCACGGATCCCCAGGCGGGGGTCTCGGAGCTGGCGCTGAACTTCGACTACAACGCCAGTCAGGAGCAGTGGCTACTGCTGGCCCCCGGCCTCATCAACTGGGTCACCGATGGCACTCACCTGGGCCTGTACCGCAACTACTTCGGCCAGGACATCGACGACGTTTTCATCGCCGACAACGAGTGGAGCTCGCAGTTCCAGTGCACGCCTGCGGCGACCGAGCCGCCCGACTACAACTGCCCGGTCGCGGACCAGGGCGTGGCGCCGGGATCAGCGTCCGGCGTGCCCGCCGACGTCCAGATGAGCGCGGCCGACGTGGCCTACGTGGTCGCGTGGGAGAAGCAGACCGGAATCACCCTGAGCCTGGCCTTCAACGCGGTCGGCGCCTGTACCGCCCCGAGCACCACGCAGGAGTCGAACGCCAACTGCACCAGTAGCGTCACCGACAACGGGGCCACCTACACCGATCCCGGCGTGGCCATAGACACCACTACCCCCGACGACTCCGCGTTGGTCAACGCCCTCCTCACCAACCAGGGCAGCTTCAACTGGATGACCCATACCTGGTCGCACCTGTTCCTCGGCTGCACCGTGTGGCAGCCGCAGGTGCTGACCTCGGCTACGGCCAACGCCGCGGGCGGCACCTTCGCGGCCGGCGGTTACAGCTACGAGGTCACCGCGGCCACGGCCTACGGCGAATCGGAGCCCTCGACGCCGCAATCCGTCACCGTCGGGGCGAACGGATCGGCCTCACTGACCTGGCCCGAGGCGACCAACGGCACGGGCACGAGCGGCAACGCCGGGCAGACGCTGGCCCAGGAAGAGGCCAGCCACACCGGCGGCACCGGCTTCTGGGGTTACAACGTGTACCGCGAGGACCCCGGCTCGACCACCTACGGGCTGGTCGGCCAGGTGGCAGAGAACACGGCGGCGACATCGGCCACCACCTACTCCTTCACCGACACCGGCACCGCGGCGGGCGCAGCGCCCAACTCGGGCCCGGACTTCCCCACCGCCACCAACCCCGGCATCGACTGCTCCAGCGCCGCCGGCAGCTGGCTGCCCGCCACAAGCACCACCGCTGACTCCTCCATCGACCAGGAGATTGGCCTGGACCAGGCCTTCGCCGCCGCCAACGGGCTCACCAACTACAGCCCGGCCGTGGTCGTCACCGGCGAGCACTCCGGGATCGAGAACCCGAACATGCCGGCCGCCCTGGCCGGGGTGGGTGTCACCACCTTCGCGCAGGACGCCTCCCGTCAGCCGCAGCAGTACTCGCTCGGGGCCGCCCTCGGGGCACCCCGGTACCCCAGCAACATCTACTACAACGCCGACAACTTCACCGACGAGCTGAACGAGTACAACACGCTGTACGTGGCCCAGGGCGACTCGCTCGGCAGCACGCAATTCCCGAGTGAGACCGGTCACTGCGCGGACACCTCGGCGACGACCTGCCGCACCACCCCCGCCACCGAGGCGGACCTGCTGGCCTCGGAGTCGCATATCATGCTGAGCCACCTTCTCGACAACGACCCCCGGGTCGGCTACGCCCACCAGTCCGACCTGATCGGGCCGGCCACCGACGCGAGCGGCCAGGACGAGGGCTACACCGTCCTGCGCCTGATCGACAACATGCTGAGCCAGTACAACACCTGGTACACCAGCACAGCTCCGATCACCCAGATGACCGACGCCACCGAGGCGCAGGTCCTGGCCAAGCAGGCCGCCTGGACCACGGCCAGCACCGCGGGGGATGTCAGCGCGACCGAGACCAACGGCGTGGTCACCGTGACGAACAACGGCTCCGGCGTCAACGTGCCGGTGACCGTGCCGACCGGCACGACCGTCAACGGCTCCGCCTTCGGCCAGGCCTACGGCGGTGAGCTGTCGGACTGGGTCAACCTCGGCACCGGGGCCACCGAAACCCTCACCGAGAAGAGCGTGGCGCCGGTTATCACCAGCGATGCGTCCGCGTCCTCGATCGTCGGGGCCCCGTTCAGCTTCACGGTCACCACGACCGGTATCCCGACTGCGGCGCTGACCGAGACCGGTGCGCTGCCCGCGGGCATCACGTTCACCGACAACGGCAACGGCACCGCCACGATCGCCGGCACGGCCACGCCGGGCAGCGGCGGCAGCTTCCCGATCCAGATCTCGGCGGCCAACAGTGCCGGCGGCGTGACCGAGAGCTTCACCTTGAGCAACAGCGAGGCGCCGAGCATCACCAGCCCGGGCACGGCCGCCTTCACCGCCGGAGCGGCGGGGACATACACCGTCACCACCACCGGGTCCCCGGCGGCGGCCATCACCGAGTCCGGGACGCTGCCCAGCGGGCTGACGTTGACGGACAACGGGAACGGCACCGCCACCATCGCCGGCAGCGCCGGGACGGCGGGTACCTACCCGGTGACCATCTCGGCCACCAACTCCTCGGGCAGTACCGCGACGCTGGCGCTCGCCATCACGGTGAGCACCGCCGCCGCACCCACCATCACCAGCGGGTCCACCGCCGACTTCACGCTGAACCAGGCGGGAGCCGCCGCGATCATCACGACAGGATCACCGACGGCGAAGATCACTGAGACGGGCACGCTGCCCGCCGGGCTGACCTTCACCGACAACGGCACCGGCACCGCCCTGCTCTCGGGCACCGCCACCGCCACCGGCACCGGCACCTTGACCATCACGGCCAGCAACGGGACAAGCCCGGACGCGACCCAGACCTTCACAGTCGTGGTCGGTGACGCGCCGGCCTTCACTAGCGCCAGCACCGCGACGGCCACAGCCGGATCGGCGTTCACCTTCACCGCCACGGCGGGTGGTTCTCCCGCACCCAGCTGGGGCGAGTCCAACCTGCCGCCGGGCGTGACCTTCACCGACAACAAGGACGGAACGGCGACGCTCTCCGGCACGCCGACCACCCCGGGCACGTACGCCATCCCGCTCAGCGCCGTCAACGGCTACGGCACGGCGTCCCAGACCCTGACTATCACGGTCGCACAAGCCCCGGCGATCACTAGCGCCAGTTCGGCGACCTTCACCGAGGGCACGGTCGGCACGTTCACGGTGACCACCACCGGCGCCCCCACGGCCGCCATCACCGAGTCCGGTACGCTGCCGTCCGGCGTCACGCTGACCGATAACGGCGACGGGACGGCCACCCTGGCCGGCACCCCGGCGGCGGGCAGCAACGGCAGTTACCCGATCACGATCACCGCGGCGAACGGGGGCAGCCCCAACGCGACGCAGAGCTTCGCGATCACCGTGAACGCGGCTCTGACGGCGCCGGTGATCACCAGTACCGGCGCGGCGACCTTTACCGAGGGCACGCAGGCCACGTTCCCGGTGACCACCACCGGGAACCCGACGGCGGCGATCACCGAGTCCGGCGCACTGCCGTCCGGCGTCACGCTGACCGACGGCGGCAACGGGACGGCCACCCTAGCCGGTACCCCGGCGGCGGGCAGCAAGGGCAGTTACCCGATCACGATCACGGCGGCGAACGGGGTCGGCTCCAACGCGACCCAGAGCTTCACGATCACCGTGAACCCGGCGCCGGCGGCCCCGGTGATCACCAGTGGCGGCGCGGCGACGTTCGCGGCCGGTTCGGCCGGGACGTTCTCGGTGACGACCACGGGGATCCCGGCGGCGGCACTGTCCGCCACCAGCAGTCCGGCTCTGCCGTCCGGGGTCACCTTCAAGGACAACGGCAACGGCACGGCCACCCTGGCCGGCACGCCGCCAGCGGGCAGCCAGGGCACCTACACGGTGACCCTCACGGCCAAGAACGCGACGGGGACGGCCACCCAGGCCTTCGTCCTGACCGTCAACAGCGGGCTGGCCATCACGAGCGCGGCCACGGCCACGGCGACCTCGGGGACGGCGTTCAGCTTCACGATGACCACCACGGGCACCCCGGCGCCGACCCTGACCCACGTCGGGACGCTGCCGCCGGGCATCACCTTCACCGCCAACACCAACGGGACAGCGACCCTGGCCGGTACGCCGACGGCGGCCGCCAAGGGCGCTTACCCGCTGACCATCACGGCCAAGAACGCCACGGGCACCGCCAGCCAGGCGTTCACCCTGACGGTCACCAACGCGCCGGCCTTCAGCAGTGCGGCGGCTGTCACCGAGACGGCGGGCACGGCGTTCACCTTCACCGTGGCCACGACCGGCTACCCGGCGGCGGCACTCAAGGCCGGCACCCTGCCGGCCAGGGTGAGCTTCTCCGACAACGGCAACGGGACCGGATCGCTGTCCGGCACGACCGCGATCACGGCCGGTACCTACTCCGTGCCGATCACCGCCACCAACAGCGGCGGCACCGCCAGCCAGACGATCACCCTGACCGTCAAGGCGGCCGGCACGGTCAAGGTGCCGACGTTCACCAGCGCGGCGGCGGCGACCGCGGCGACGGGCAAGGCGTTCTCCTTCACGGTCAGCACGGTGGGCAGCCCGACCACTTACACCACCAACGTGACCCACAGTGGGGCCTTGCCGGCCGGTGTCACCTTCACCAACGGCGGCAAGGGGACGGCCACGCTGACCGGGACACCGACAGCGGCCAGCGCCGGGACCTACCCGGTCACGTTCACCGCGGCGAACACGGGCGGAACGACCACCCAGTCGTTCGTCCTGACCGTCACCGGCACCCCGGCCATCACCTCGGCGGCCACCGCCACGGCCACCGTCGGCTCCGGCTTCTCCTTCACGGTCAATACGACCGGGGCACCCGCCTCGGCCCTGGCCGAAGCGGGTTCGCTGCCGCAGGGCGTGAGCTGGACTGACAACGGCAACGGCACGGCCACCCTGGCCGGGACGCCCGGAGTCGACCAGGGCGGCGTCTACAAGTTGGCGATCACGGCGACCAACAGCGGCGGGACCGCCACCCAGGCGTTCACGCTGACGGTGAACCAGGCCCCGGCGATCACCAGCGCCGCGACGGCGACGGCGACCCACGGGAAGCTCTATGCCTTCACGTTCACGAGCATCGGTTACCCGGTGGCGACCGTCACGCGCACCGGCACCGTCCCGGGGCTGGCGTACCTCAGCCTCGGCAACGGGTCGGGAACCCTGGCCGGGATCCCGACGACCATCGGCACCTACGTGCTCACGATCACGGCCAAGAACGCGATCGGCTCGGCCACGCAGACCTTCACCTTGAAGGTCAGCTAACCCAGCCGGTTCACGATGCCCCCTACGGTCCCGGCGTGTTCGCCGGGACCGTAGGGGGCGAACAGCCAGAAAGAGGGGAAACGATCGTGACAGCTCCAGTGGAATACCGGGCCAGCAGGCCCGAAGCGCGACGGTGGCCCGGCGGGTCGTGGGTGGGCCAGAACAAAGTTCTGGCCACGCTGATCCCTGTCCTGCTCGCCGTCCTGCTCGCCGTCCTGGTGGTCGGCGTCGACGGAGGGAAGACCGCGAGCCGGCTGCCCGCCGCGTCCAAGTCCGCTGTGGTGCTGCCCGCCACCACCAAGGGGGCCAAATGGCTGACCGGGCCGGCCGGTAAGCTCCTCGCAGCCGTCAACATCGACCTGGGAAAGCTTGGCGCCGCCCAGCGGGCCGGCCAGCCCGGCGTGGTGAAGGGCGTCGGCGTGCGGCTGGCAGCGGATACGAAGGCCGCGCTCGGCGGGCCCATGCCCCCGGCGGACGCGACGATCTACCGCGTCGGCCTGAATAACCTCAGGAAGGCCGGCGCGCAGATCAGCAGCGGGAACTCCAGCCCGGTAGGCACCCTGCTCGCTGCGGGCAACGGCGACATCGCTACGGTGACCGCGGCGGCTAACCGAGTCGCGCCGGCGCAGGTCAGCGAGCCGCAGGGCTAGCGGCCCGCGGCGAGACGACATGAGCGGCCCCGCGTATCATTGCGGGCCGGGCCGCCGGGGACGGCACTTCACACGCGGGGCGAGGACGCGACGTTCATGAAGAAGACCGCGATCGTCATGGCCGGGATGGGCCTGCTGCTGGCCGGATGCGGCAGCGGGGCCTCCCGGCCCGCGCTGTCCGCTGCCCCGGCTACAGCCCACGCCATCCCCGCTACCGCCCGAGCCACCCCGGCTACAGCCCGCGCTACCCAGGCGGCACCAACGGCAACGGCCGTTGCCCCAGGGGCGCGCCCCCCCCGGCCCGCGACCGCTCCCGCTGGGCCCCGGCCCACGGTGTCGGCCTGGTGGCATCCCTCGGGCACTGGCCCGAACAACGGGCTCGAATTCCAGTGGGAACTAGATCACCCACTGAGCACCGGCAGCCAACTGGATATGGGCAACGGGGTGCTGAACGCGGCTGGCCGCTTGGCGCCCAGGGTGAGCCTGTACGACATCGACGGGATCCTCAACTCCGCTCCCCTGCTGGCTGACCTGCACCAGCAGGGGAGTAAAGTAATCTGTTACATCGAGGTCGGCGCGGCCGGGAACTACTATTCGGCGGCCGACGAGGGCGAGCCGGTCACCTACTACGACCAGTTGAAGGCCGCGGGTGACCTGGGCCGCGCGGTGCCGGGGTACCCAGAGAGCTACCTCGACATAAAGGCGGCGTCCACGACGTCGATCATCGAGTCGATGATCCGGCAGCAGTGCGCGGGCAAGAAATTCGACGCGGTTGAGCCGGATATCGACGATTCGTACACTGACAGCACCGGTTTCCCGGTCACCGAGGCGCGGAACGAGGCGTATGACCGCACGCTTGCGGCCTACGCCCACCACCTCGGCTTGGCATGGGGGCAGAAGAACGGGGATAGCGACCCGGCGTTCTCAGCGGCGCTCGAGCCCACCACCGATTTCCTGCTGACCGAGGAATGCAACTATTACCAGACGTGCTCGATCGTGACGCCGCCGTACGTCCGGGCCGGAAAGCTCGTTCTCGACGCGGAGTACACCGCTGACTGGGGCAACGACGCCGCCGCGGACCTCGGCCATTTCTGCCCGGCTGACATCTCGGGCGGCATCGACGGGACGCTGTTCACGCCGGCGCTCGCCGGGCAGCGCCGCCCTTGCCGGTAAGCAGCCGACTTTCACTAAGCTCGACTCTGTCGGGAATTACCGGGTGGCAGCTGGCTGAGGCGTTCGATGTTGACCGCGATGGCGGTCAGGACATGCTGCGGGTGGGCCTTGGGCTGTCCCCGGTAGCGGCAGTGGCGCATGCCGTGGCCGTTGGCGAGCTCGCAGACGGTGCCCTCGACGCCGGACCGGGCGGCGTAGCGCTTGTGCCAGGCGGGGTCCTGCTGGCCGGCGCGGTTGCGGACCTGCAGCTCGTAGAGCTCGCGCGGGGGGAAGCCCACGGTGCGCTTGCCGTCGCCCGAGGTGGTGCAGACGGCCCTGGCGGGGCAGGGCTGGCACTGTTCCTTAGTTCTGGACCATGATCTGCCGCAGGGCCTCCACCCGGGGGCCGGGCAGCAGGTCCGGGTGGCGGGCGGCCAGGTGCCCGGTCAGCCGGCGGGCGTCTGCCCCGGTCTCGTTGATCCTGGTCTTGGGCCGGGCGGGGTTCTTGCCCAGCCGGGCCTTCCAGCGCGTGGCTGGCGGCGCGGGCGAGTTCCTCCAGGGCGGCGCGCACCGCCTCGGTGACCAGCTCCAGCCGGGTCAGGTCCCGCACCGCCGCCAGGACACAGTTGGAGCCGGTGCGCCAGGTGGTGCGCTCGCGGACCAGCCCGGCCTCCTTCACCCCGGGCCAGCGCCAGGTCGAGGAGCCGGCCCGCCCGCCCCTCCTCCTCCAGCAGCCGGTCCCGGAAGTCGCCCAGCACGCTGAAATGGAAGCCCGGATCGCCGGGGTCGAGGCCGAGCGCGTACTTGAAGTCGATCCGGCACCGCACCGCCTCAGCGGCATCACGGCCGGACAGGCCGGGCAGGAACTGCAGCACGCTCACCGTGGCCAGCTGCGCGGGCGAGATCCCCGGCCGCCCGTCCCGGGGATACCACCCGGCGAAGTCCTCGTCCTCCCGCAGGCCGTCGAGCCGGTCCCGTAACTGCATCGCCGTCGTCCCGGCCGGGCTGGCGGCCCGCGCCACCCGCGGTCAGCTCCGGGACCCCCGGCCCCAGGCGGGGACGGACCGGCATCTCGCACTCCTCAGGGATCTCGCCGGACTCATGTCCCCGCAAGACTGGCCCCGGGCGTCACTGCAGTCAGCCAAACACCAAGATTCCCGACAGAGTCAAGCTTAGCTTAAGTTTTAACCTTTTGCCTGGTCAGGGTCGTGTTTGTGGTGCGTGGCATGTCGGCTTCGCCTGGGAGAAGGTGGCGGGTCGCGGGTCCTGTGCTGCTTCCTTTGGGCCTGCCAGGCCCGGGCCGGGAGGGTTTCGGGACACGGGCGGGGGTCCCCAGCTCCCGGCGGATGTTGCGGAACCCCCGGCGGACCCGGCCCGGTGCCAGCGGCCGGGCGGGGTCGGGGTGCTTTTCCCAGGGGCGGCGCAGGTCAGCGGCGAGGGGGCGGGCGAGGAGGAGCTGGGCGTGGGCGGCGATGACGACACGGGCCCGGCGGTCGGCCTGTCCGGGGGTGCGGACCTTCGCCGCGGTGAGGCCGAGGGTGCCCTTGAGGGTGCGGATGGCATGCTCGATGCCGGATCTGGCGAGGTAGGCGCGCCAGAGCTCGTCCAGGGACAAGGGGCCGGGGCCGGCGTGCCAGAGCCACATCTGGCGGTGCGGGTCCCGCCCGTCCGGGAGCCGCTCGACGGTGATGTGGACGAGGGTGCCGCGCAGGACAGGCAGCTTGTCCCGGCCGGCGAACCAGCCGCGGTCGCCGTGGACCTTGGGGTGGACGTCGTGCCAGGCCTCGGCCCGGACGGTCCCGTAGAGCGGCGTGTCCGGCAGGATCAGGGTCTCGTCCGGCCCGGGGGCCGGGGGCAGCGGCTTCTTCCGGCCCCGGCTGCCGCGTCCCCCGGCAGCGGCGGCGAGGGCCTCGGGTTCCAGGCAGTGGATCTCCGGGCCGTGGCGGGCCGGGCGGCCGTTCCTGCCGGGCCAGGCGGTGGCGTCCTGGTAGAAGACGCTGCCCGCCGGGAGCCGGACCAGGATGCGGGCGGGGCAGCCGGCCAGCCCGTCGGTGAGGGCGGCGGCGCTGTAGCCGGCGTCGAAGACGAACAGCGGCACCGCCCTGCTGGCGTGCCCGGCGGCGCGCAGGCGGCGCAGTACGTTCTTGACCTGGGCGACCGTCTGCGCGGTGCGGGTGGCCGGGGTGGTCCGCTGCACGTCGACGGCCGCTGCCCAGGCAGTGCGCAGGTGGCCGGTGACGGCGGCGAGCTGGTACTCCCAGCCGGGTGCGGTCTTGCTGGACCCCCGGCAGTGGCAGGCCCCGTGGTGGACGTGCTCCCGGCCCGGGGAGCACCACGCGTCCGGCCGGGGATAGGACGTCGCGTCCACCGCGACCCGCACCCGCCGCCAGCGGGCGCACGCGTCCCGGACCCGGGCGGCGTCCGCCGCCGGCACCCCGGACAGGGCCCGGTCCAGCAGCCGCTGGTCGATGTTGTCATGCTCCGCGACCCAGGCACGGGCCTCGGGGCCGTCCACCAGCGGCGGCAGCACCTCCGTGAGCAGGCAGAACAGCCGCTCGTCATCGACGCGACCGGCCGCCAGCGCATCGTAGAGCGCGCCGTGCCCGCGACGGAACTCCGGTTCCAGGGACAGCTGCACCAGGGACCTCACCGGGCGATCGGCGCACAAGACGGCGTCCGCCAGCTCGAGCAGCGCGTCCGCCCGCGCCGTCAGGCACCCCAGCAGCTGCTCCCGGAACTCCCGCAGCGCGCCGAGCGCCGGGTTCCCCGGAAGGACTGGCAGCCCGGCACCAGGGCATGACAGGGTGAGATCCACGGCCGTTTCCTCTCTCTTCGGATGCTTCGCAACACCAAGAGTGAAGGAAACGGCCGCTTCACATACGACACTCGGGTATATGAGCGATTAACGCCGTCATCGGACGATACGAGTGGAATTTAGGTTAAAACCTAAGCTAATGCCCCTATTTATTCAGTGGCGTTCAGCCCGGACGGACGGACGCTGGCCGCCGGCAGCGGCGATGACCAGGTGTGGCTGTGGAACGTCACCAACCCCGCGCACGCCGCACGGATCGGCTTGCCGCTCACCGGACCCGCCAGCTGGGTAGATTCGGTGGCGTTCAGCCCGGACGGACGCACCCTGGCCGCCGGAAGCCTCGATGACAAGGTGTGGCTGTGGAACGTCACCAACCCCGCGCACACCGCACGGGCTGGCCTGCCGCTTACCGGTCCTGACAATGCTATTGCCGCGGTGGCGTTCAGCAAGGACGGGCAGACCCTGACCGCCGGCGCTGCGGACGGCATGATCTGGTCCTGGGACTTGGATCTCAGCAAAGTGATCAACCGGATCTGCACCGTCACCAGCAGCAATCTTAAGTCCGCCCAATGGGCTCGCTACATCCTGCTGCCTTACGATCCGCCAT
>JBEKJP010000134.1:0-21214 GCA_050011155.1 Streptosporangiaceae bacterium | reverse complement strand
CCCCGGACCGCCCGGCGGCTACGGCACCTGGCGGTTCACCACCGGGATCCCCGGGCAGCGGGCCTGGATCATCGACATCGACCCGATCCCGGCCGGGGACTGCGACCACCGCTACCAGGCCAGCGGCCACGACCCCGGGGTCAAGCTGCGGCACCTGACCAGGATCCGCCACGCCACGTGCACCGGCCCCATGTGCGAGTGTCCCTCCGGCCGCGCCGACTTCGAGCACAACACCCCGTACGAGAAGGGCGGCCGGACGTGCCTGTGCAACACGGGCCCCAAATGCCGCCACGATCACCGGCTCAAGCAAGACCCCCGCTGGGCCGTCGACCAGCACCCCGACGGCACCTTCACCTGGACCACCCCGAGCGGCCGCCAGTACACCACCGGACCCACTGAATATCCCACCTGATCGTTCGGTACGAACTGATCCTCGAGCTGGCGCTTGAGCCTCACCGAGCGGATCTCATGGAATGCATCGAGCGCTCGCCGGTACGTACAACGCTCAGCCAGCAGCTGATCTTCGAGCGCGGCTGAGGCGCAGGCCGAGCCAGGCGGCGGCGAGGCCGACTACGACGCCGACGATGGTGTCGGCGAGGCGGAGGATGGGCTGCTGCCAGGCGTGCTGGGGGCTCACGGCCGAGGCGATCAGGACGACCGATGTGGTGATCGCGGCGGTGGCCGCGTCGCCGGGTCGGCCGATCGCGTAGACCACCAGGACGCTGAGCCCGGTGAGCACGGCCAGGGCCCAGGGATGAAAGGGCAGGAAGGCCAGGTAAGCACGGCCCACAGGCCGCCGATGAGGTCGTCCGCCCGGGACAGGCGGAACACGTGCGGTACGGCGTCGGTCACGAGCATGTAGGTGACCAGGCAGGCGACCCCGAGGATGACGCTGTCCAGCATGGCGACGCGGGACAGGCGGTACTGGTGCAGGTCCACCACGACGTCACGGTACATCAGTCAGAATCGACGGCGGGCTGGTCCCCACCTGGTAGTGGAGGCCAGCCCGCCGTCAGCGAGACCGGAAACTAGCTCACGGTCGAGGCGAACCAGTGCTGGTTCGTCGCGTTGTTGCACTTCCACACGATGAGCTGGGTGCCGTCCTTCTTCGACGAGGCCGGGTCGTCCAGGCAGTACTGGCCGCCCTTGGCCTTCATCACGAACTCACCGTTGGTCTTGTGGGTCCACTTCTCGTTGGCGCCGCCGTTGCAGGTGTACAGGATCACCTTGCTGCCGTTACCACCGGTGCGCTGGTCGTTCAGGCACTTGCCGTTGTGCTCGAGCTGGCTGTTGGTGTACTTCCAGGCCTGGGCGTTGTCGTTCCCGTTGCAGGTCCAGATGACGACCTTGGCCCCGTTGGCGGAGCTGTTGCCCGAGTCGTCGACGCACTTGCCGCCAAGACCCCGGTATATGGTGTGGGTCCCGCTGCCGCCCGAGGTGGGCGTCGGGCTCGGTGTGGGCGTAGCGACCTGCTGCGGCGCGAACTGCAGCGAGATCGACACGCTGGCCGCGGTCGTCGTGACCTTGGTCTGGGTGGCGCTCACCGTGACCTGGCAGGAGTCCGGGTCCGGGAAGGGCAGGACCAGGGTCAGCGTGGTCGGCGTCATCGCGGTGCCGCCGCCCGAGTTGACCTCGGTGTCGCCGGCCAGCGTGCACGAGGCCCGCCAGGTGGTGTTGAAGTCCTGGTTGCCACCCTTGGTCGCGGTCACGGTGAAGAAGATCGTGGCCGGCTTGGAGATGGCGTTGTTGGTGATCAGGCAGTTGGCCGCAGTACCGGTGGTGGTCGTGGTGCTGGCGGTGCCCGCCCCGCTGCAGAAGCCCGCGACGTTGGCGTTCGCCGTGCTGACTCCCACAGTAATCGCACCAGCTGCCAGCAATCCGGTCACAAGAACACGAAATGCAGCACGAGGTGATATACGGATCATCAAATGCCTTTCAGCGGTCGCCTTAAGTCCCCTAGCCCCCATTTGTGACGCGTCAGCGCCGACACTGGTTTACACCAGATTCACAGGCTGAGCGGGGAGGAAGGTGTTTTATGCCCGGTTAGGCGAGTCCGTGAGCGAAAGGCAGTTTTAGCCCCCGTGTACCAATTCGGCGTAGAGCTCGGCGGTCTGGGCGGCGATGGCGGGCCAGCCGAATTCCGCCACCGCGCGCTTGCGGCCGGCCTGCCCCATGGCGCGGGCCCGGGCGGGATCGCGCAGGAGGACGTTGAGGGCCTCCGCCAGCGGTTCCGGCTCGCCCGGCGGTACCAGCAGCCCCGTCTCGCCGTCCGCGACGACCTCGGGGATCCCGCCGGTGCGGGATCCGGCCACGGCGGTCCCGCACGCCATGGCCTCCAGGTTCACGATGCCGAGGGGCTCGTAGATAGACGGGATGGCGAACACCGTGGCGTGCGTCAGGAGCTGGATGACCTCGGGCTTGGACAGCATCTCGGGGATCCAGATCACGCCCGAGCGGGTGGCACGCAGGCCGTCCACGAGTTCGGCCACCTCGGCCAGCTGCTCGGGCGTGTCGGCCGCCCCGGCCAGCAGCACCAGCTGCGCCTCGGGGATCAGCATCGAGGCCGCGCGGAGCAGGACGGGCACGCCCTTCTGCCGGGTGATGCGGCCGACGAAGATGACGTAGGGACGCGTCAGGTCGACACCGTAGCGTTCGAGCACATCGGTGTTCGGATCGGGCCGGTACTCGTCGGTGTCGATACCGTTGCGGATCACCCGGACCCGTTCGGGAGAAATCTCGGGGTAAGCGTCCAGGATATCGGCCCGCATGCCATCGGAGACCGCCACCACGGCGGCGGCCGAGGCGGCCGAGGTCCGCTCGCACCAGGTGGAGACCTGGTAGCCGCCGCCGAGCTGCTCGGCCTTCCACGGGCGCAGCGCCTCGAGCGAGTGCATGGTCATGACGTGCGGGATGCCGTAGAGCATCGACGCCAGGTGTCCGCCCAGGTTCGCGTACCAGGTGTGCGAGTGGACCAGCTGGGCCGATCCCCCGGGAATGGACAGGGCGGCCGCCATGGACAGGTCGGTGGAGACCACCTGCAGCGCCGGGTTGGCGTCGGCCAGCAGGTCCCAGGGGCGGTGCGCGACGGCATCGGGGCGGTCCGCCCCCTGGCAGTGCACGGTCACGTCGACCAGCGGCGCCAGCTCACGCGCCAGGTAGGTGACGTGCACGCCCGCGCCGCCGTACACCTCGGGCGGGTACTCGCGGGTCAGCAGGGCGACTCGCAACTTGTCCATTACGGCACGACCTCCTGTCCCTTGCCCACCACGGTGATGCCGCCGGCCGAGACGACGAAGCCGCGCGCCCGGTCGTGTTCCTTGTCCACGCCGATCTGGGCCCACTCCGGGACGATGACGTTCTTGTCGATGATCGCGTCCCGGACCACGGCGTGCCGGCCGATCTTGGTGTTGTGCAGCAGGACCGACCGATCGACGGTGGCCCAGCTGTTCACCCGCACGCCGGGCGAGAGCACGGACAGCCGCGCCAGGCCGCCGGAGATCACCACGCCCGGGCTGACCAGGCTGTCGATCGCCCGCCCGACCCGGTCCCCCGCGTCGTGCACGAACTTGGCCGGCGGGAGCGAGGGCACGTGGGTGAGGATCGGCCACTTGTCGTTGTACAGGTTGAAGATCGGCTCCACCGCGCACAGGTCCATCTGGGCGTCGAAGTAGGCATCGAGTGAGCCGACGTCACGCCAGTAGCCCGCGTCTCGCGAGGTCGCCCCCGGAACCTCGTTGAGGTGGAAGTCGTAGGCTTGGGCGCTGCCGTTCCGCACCAGGTTCGGGATGATGTTGCCGCCCAGGTCGTGCCGGCTCGAATCGTCGTCGGCGTCCTTGCGCAGCGCGTCCACCAGCACGTCGGCGTCGAACACGTAGTTGCCCATGGACGAGTAGCTCAGGTCCGGGTTGCCCGGCATGGGCGGCGGGTCGGCCGGCTTCTCCAGGAAGGCCTCGATGGTCCGGCCGTCGGATCCGACCTTAATGATGCCGAACGCGGAAGCCTCGTGCCTCGGTACCGGGATGGCCGCCACGGTGACGCCGGCGCCGTGCCGCACGTGGTGGTCGATCATCTGCATCGGGTCCATCCGGTAGACGTGGTCGGCCCCGAAGACGATCACGATGTCCGGCTGCTCGTCGTTGATCAGGTTCATCGACTGGAAGATCGCGTCGGCCGAGCCGGTGTACCAGTGCGGCCCCAGCCGCTGCTGGGCCGGGACCGGGGTCACGTAGTTGCCGAGCAGGGAGCTCATCCGCCAGGTGGTGGAGATGTGCCGGTCCAGGCTGTGGCTCTTGTACTGGGTCAGCACGCATATCTTCCTGATGCCGCCGTTGGCCAGGTTGGACAGCGCGAAGTCGATGAGCCGGTAGAGGCCCCCGAACGGTACGGCGGGTTTGGCCCGGTCCGCGGTCAGCGGGCTGAGGCGGGTTCCGGCGCCTCCCGCGAGCACGATTCCCAGGACTGACGGCTGAGCCATGTCCGGTCCTCCTCGAGATGCTTTCCTGCGGCTACGGGCGGCGGCTTAACTGCCATGCTCCCGCTTATCGGGCAGGACAGGGAAGAGGCCGCCGGGAGGCGGCACCGGATCTTCATCTTCCGGGCCGAGGACCGGGCCGGTCGCTTGCCAGGCCTCCCGGACCAGCACCTGCAGCGCGCCGGCCAGCGGGATGGCGAGCAGGGCGGCGACGAAGCCGCCGAACAGCCCCGCGACGAGGCTGCCCAGCGAGGCACCGACCAGGACCGCGATCAGCACGAGCAGCGGGCTTATCCGCACCGTCTTGCTCATGATCACCGGGTTCAGGATGTGGTTCTCGACCTGGGTGTAGACGACGAAGACGATCGCGGTGACGATGCCCGGAGTAAGCCCCCGGGAGGACGCGAACAGGAACGCGAACAGCACGGTCGGGATGCCGGCCAGCGCGCCGCCGATCATGGGCAGGAAGTCCACCAGGGCGACCCAGAGCCCCCACAGGAACGGGAACGGCACCCCGACGATCATCAGCGTCACGAACACCACGACCCCGGCGATCAGCGAGGTCAGCAGGTTTCCCAGCATGTAGCCGGCGACGGCCTGGTTCACCTCGGCCGACACCCGGGTGACCGAGGCGGCCCGGGCCGGGGTCAGCTGGCCGAGGATCCAGCGCCGCATCTTCGGGCCTTCGAGCAGCAGCAGCAGGACCAGGATGAAGATGGTGGCGAGCTCGATGAGCAGGGAGAGGGCGCCCGCGCCGATGCTCAGGGCCGGCTTGCTGAGCGACTGGGCGTAGCTCACCAGCTTAGGCGTGTTCCGCTGCACCCAGCTCTGGATGTGGTACTTGGTGACGAGGTGGCCGATCCAGCCCGTGCCGTGCTGCGCGCTCGCGACGTAGCTGGGCAGCTTGTTGGCCAGGTGGGTAATGCCGTTCACGAGCGGATACCCGAACACCAGGGCCAGGCCGATGAAGACCAGCCCGGCCAGCATGGTGACGATCGCGACGGCGACGCCCCGGCGCGGGAACAGCCGCCGCTGCAGCAGATTCACGATCGGGTTGAGCAGCAGCGCGACGAACCCCGCCACCACCATCAGCAGCAGGATGTCGCGCAGCCGGTAGATCAGCTTCCCGGCCAGGTAGGTGACGGCGACGACGGCCACCGTGACCACGATCGTCCGCAGCGGGACGTTGCGCAGCTCCGCCGCCCGCCACAGGCGGGCCAGGCGGCCGGGTGGCGGCGGCTGTTCGTTCACCGGACCAGCATGACAGGTCTCAGAACTCGCCCGCGACGTCCCCGTAGTGGCCGGAGTGGTCGGCGCGCAGCCGGTACTTGAGCACCTTGCCGCCCACGGTCTCGGGCAGCTCGGCCTCGAACACCACCGACTTCGGGGTCTCGTATCCGGCCAGGCTGGCCCGGCAGTGCCTGATCAGGTCCTCCTCGCTGGCCCGGGCGCCGTCCTTGAGCACCACGACTGCGGTCACCGCCTCGCTCCAGTGCGGGTGCGGCAGCCCGATGACCGCCGCCTTGGCCACGTCCGGATGCTGGGCCAGCACGGCCTCCACCCGCAGGCTGGAGACGTTCTCGCCGCCGGTCTTGACGATGTCCTTGTACCGGTCCAGCATGACCCGCAGGCCAGCGTCGTCGTAGGCGCAGCTGTCCCCGGAGTGGAACCAGTCGTGCCGGAACGCGTGCCTCGTGGCCTCCTCGTCCCGGTAATAGCCGGCCATCATGCACGGTGAACGGTAGACCGCCTCGCCGGCGATCCCCGGCTGGCTGGCCAGGTCGTTGCCGTCAGGGTCGAGCACGGTGGAGGCCAGCACGGGGCTGGGCACGCCCACGTAGTTGTGCTGCGGGGCGGTGGCGGCGTACAGCTCGGGCCATTCGTCGGGCCAGAACCGGTGGCAGGCGATCGACTCGGTCTGGCCGAAGATCTCGAACGCGCACAGGTTCTCGCCGCAGTGCCGCTTCATCGAGGCCAGCGTGGCCGGGGGCAGCGCCGCCCAGCCGTACACGATGACGGTCAGGGTGCGGGCATCCAGGTCCGGCCGGGCGGTGAGCACCGCGTCGACGGCCCGGACCATGGCCGGCGAGCCGGCCCACAGCGCGGTCACCCGGTCCTCGGAGATCATCTCGGCGATGTGCTCGGGGTTCGGGCGGCGGCCGAGCACCAGGGTGCCGCCGGACAGGAACACCGAGTAAGTGAACGGCTGATCACCAACGTGGTAGATCATCGGCAGGTAGGTGCCGACCTTGAGGTCGGACTCCAGCGCCAGCCCCCGGGTCAGCGACAGCGCGAACCCGAACCCGGCCATGTAGCTGGTGGCGTGGGAGATCATCACGCCCTTGGGCAGGGCCGTGGTGCCCGAGGTGAACAGGATCTCCCAGATGTCGTCGGCGTGGAGCTCGACGTCCGGCTCGGTATCCGGCTGGCCGGCGATGAAATCGGTGAAGGTCACGCTGCCCGGGGCCGCGGGGCCGCCGATGGGAATGGTGATCCCTGCTCGCAGGCCCTTGGCCTCGAAGGGCTGCTCCGCCTTACCCCAGAGCTCGGCGTCGACGATGGCCAGCTTGGGCTGGACCAGGTCGATCATGGCGGCCACCAGGTCTGGCGCCATCATCGGGTTCAGCGGCGCCGCGACCAGCCCGGCCTTGGCGATGCCGATCTTGGCCAGGTAGGCCTCCACCGAGTTCTCGCAGAACAGCAGCACCACGTCGCCGCGCCGCAGGCCCCGGGCCAGCAGCGCGTTGGCCACCTGGTTCGCGGCCTGGTCGGCCTGGCGGTAGGTCAGCGCCGCGAACCGCGCGTCGCCATAGGCGCCCGGACGGCCCGCGATGGCCACCTTGTCCGGCCTGCTCCAGGTCACCCGCTCGAGGAGGTCGCCGACGCTCATCCGGTCCCAGCGATGCACGGCGCGCCGGTGGTGCAGGCTCGTCACGTCTAGGTCCACGGCGTCCTCCGCAGGGGGCATTAGTGATTCGCAGTTCACTAATGCCATAATCTACGAGTTCAGTGCGCTGCTGTGAAGGTATGGAGGCATGCGATGACGGAGGCGGTCAGCTACCGGGTGACCAACGGCGTCGCCTGGCTCACCATCGAACGCCCCGAGGCCCGCAACGCGCTCAACGCGGCGGTCCGGGAGGGCCTGTGGGCCGGGGTCAGGCGCTTCAACGAGGACGAGACGGCCAGGGTCATGATCCTCACCGGCGCCGGGGACAAGGCGTTCTGCGCCGGCGGCGACCTGAAGGAGATGGCCGATACCGCCCTGACCGTGCCGCCGGTGGATTTCATGCCCCAGTTCGGGCGCAACATCGACGTCCCCAAGCCGACGATCGCGGCGGTCAACGGCGTCGCCTGGGCCGGCGGTTTCCTGCTGGCCCAGGCGTGTGACCTGTGTGTCGCCGCCGAGGGCGCCACGTTCGCCATCAGCGAGGTGAAGGTAGGCCGCGGCGCGCCGTGGGCCGCTCCCCTGTCCTGGCTGGTCCCGCCGCGGATCGCGCTGCAGATCCTGCTGACCGGAGACCCGCTCAGCGCTCAGCGCGCTCATGAGATCGGGCTGGTCAACGAGGTGGTGCCGCTCGCGGACCTGCGGGTCCGTACGCAGCGGCTAGCCGAACGGATCGCGGCGAACGCCCCGCTGTCGGTGCTGGCCGCCAAGCGCACCGCGTACCTGTCCCGGCCCGACCTGTTCGAGGAGGCCGAACGGATCTGGGAACCGGTCTACCTCAGCGCCGACGCGCAGGAAGGGCCCGCCGCGTTCCGGGATAAGCGGGCTCCGGTGTGGACCGGCCGCTGAACCTGCCAGCGGATGCGGGCCACCGGCCGGGTGGCGCGCCGCCACAGCCCGGACATGTTCTCGGCCATGTGGCCGAGCTGCTCGTCGGCTCGCCGGATCTCGGCGGCGCTCTTGGTCCGCTCGGCCTGTAAGACCAGCATCGGCGCATCGTACGAATGCCTTATTAGCGGACCGCTTCAGGGCTTAGGCCCGGGTGGGCGAGGTCTTAGGACCTCGGACGGCTAACCGATCCTGACCGGGAGCGTGCGGGGGCCGCGGACCTGGCCGCCGGACCAGGTCACGGCCGCGGGGTCGGCCAGCTCGAAGTCCGGGTAGCAGGCCAGCCACTCCTCCAGGGCCACCCGGAGCTCCATCCGGGCCAGGTGGGACCCGAGGCAGCGGTGCCGGCCGAGCCCGAAGGCGGCGTGGCGGTTGCTGGCCCGGTCGAGCTGCACGACGTCGGGGTTCTCGAAGACGGCGGGATCCCGGTTGGCGGCCGGGAACGGGAGCAGCAGCCAGTCGCCCTCCTTGAGCGGGTGCCCGTGGAAGTCGAAGTCCTGCGCGACCAGGCGCGCCATCGTGACCGGGGCGTAGGCGCGCAGCAGTTCTTCGACGGCGGTGCCCGTCAGCTCCGGTTCGGCGGCCAGCCTGCGCCGGTCTTCGGGGTGCTGGGCCAGGTGCCACAGGGAGGCGCCGATCGCGGACCAGGTGGTGTCGATCCCGGCGACCATCAGCAGGATCATGGTGCCGCGGATGTGCTCCCGGCTCAGCTTGGCACCGCCGATTTCCGCCCCGATGAGGAACGAGGTGAGGTCGTCCCTGGGACGCGCGATGTGATCGTCGATCTGGCCGTCCATGTAGGCGTCGAGCTCGGCGAACATCGCCTCCCGTTCCTCGTCCCCGGCGGCGGTGTCGACTTCCTCGAGGACCAGGCGGATGAACTGCCGGAACTTATCGGCATCCTCGGCCGGGAACCCGAGGAACCTGACGATGACCTGGACCGGGATGTGCCGGGCGTACTCCATGGCCGCGTCGAAACTCGGCTGTCCCTCGGTCCGCGCCAGCAGCTCACGGCACAGGTCCCGGGTGAAGGGCTCGAGGGCGGCGGTCGCCCGGGGCCCGAAGGCGGGCAGCAGCATCCCCCGGGCCATGGCGTGGAAGGGCGGGTCCGAGGTAATCGGCGGCGACAGCCCGATCGGCGCGGGGAGGTCGTCGGGACCGGGCCGGTCCTCGCTGACCACGACCGAGCGGGAGGTGAAGTGCTCGGTGTCGTAGGCCACCTCGGAGACCAGCTCGTGGGTGACCGGCAGCCACGTCCCGCCGTACCGGCCGCTGTGCGCGACCGGGCAGCGCTGGCGCAGGTCCGCCCAGATCGGGTACGGGTCGGCCACCCAGCCGGGGTCGGTGTGGTCGAAGTCGGTGGCCCAGTCCTCGACCGGGGGATGGCGGCTGGTCACGTCGGTGCCTCCGTCGGGCGGTTTTATCTCAGGGTACGGGGGTTAACGATCATCCAGAAGGTGCTCGGGCCAGCCCTGCACGTCCTCCACGACCAGGACGAGCGGCTGTTGTTCGGCCAGGGTTTCGCACAGGGTAAGGAGCACCTCGAAGAGGCGGGCACGCGCCGTTCCTGGGTCGGCGCCCGCCGGGGAGGTACCAAAATCGGGCAGCAGCACGCCCAGCTCGCCGGCCGTCACGTCCTCGAACGCGCCCGCCAGCAGCGTGAGCTCAGCTTCCCGGCCCGCGAATACCGGGCTCACCAAGCCTGCGGCCATACCGCTAGCCTAATTGGGATGATCACTGACGTGGCCGCGGCGGGAGGATTGTGGATCCGGTTCCTGTCCGGGCCGGACATCGACTCGCTCGGCCTGTCCAACGCCGAGATCGTCGCCGCGGTTGAGGACGCGGTGCGGGCCCACGGCGATGGGCAGGTGGTGGTCGAGCCGAGGGTGCATCTCGTGCCGGACAACGACGGTGCCGGGCATTTCAACGTGCTCCGCGGCGCCGTCGGCGGGGTCGCAGGGACCAAGGTAGTCGGCGACTTCGTCGCCAACTACACGGCCGGGCTGCCCAGCGAGCTCGGGCTGCTGACGCTCTACGATCCGGGTACCGGCGTGCCGCTGGCGATCATGGACGCCACTCTTATCACCGCCTGCCGGACCGGCGCGATGACCGCCGTGGGCGCCCGCTACCTGGCCCGGCCGGACGCCCGCGTGCTCGGGCACGTGGGGGCACGCGGCACCGCGTTCTGGAACGTCATGCTGCTGGACGAGCTGTTCGACCTGGACGAGATCCGGGTCACCAGCCGCCGGCCCGAGTCGCGGGCGGCGTTCGCGGAGCAGCTAACCGCGGTGACCAGGGCGCCGGTCCGGGTGACGGCCACCGCGGCGGAGGTCTTCGACGGGGCGGACATCTGCGTCGAGGCGTCACGGCTGACCGAGCCCGAGCCGCTGCTGCGCACGGCCGCGGTCAAGCCCGGTGCGTTCGTCGTCCCGTACGGCACGATCAGCGCGGTGGAGCTCGACCTGCTCGACGTGATGGACAAGGTGGTGGTCGACGACTGGCGGGAGGCGCAGTCCGGCCGGTTCGGCGCGCTGCGCCGCCACGTGGACACCGGCCGGCTCTCGGCCGCGTCGCTCTACGCCGAGCTGGGCCAGGTCGTCACCGGGCGGCGCCCCGGCCGGGAACGTGACGACGAGCGGATCCTGTTCTGGCACCGCGGGCTGGCCATCCTGGATATCGCCGTGGGCCTGGCGATCTTGCGCCGGGCGGAACAGCAGGACGCGGGGACGATGCTCAGGTACCGCTAGCGATGCCCCCGCTGCTGATCACCTCGGGCGACCTCGCGGACCCCGACCTGATCGGGGCCGTCGCGGCCGGATCGCCCGTGGCCATCGGGGACGCGCTGCTCGCGGCGGTGCAGGAGCGCTGCGAGGAGGTCCGGCGGGCGCTGCGCGACGGTCAGCCGGTGTACGGGGTCAACACCGGCATGGGCGCGCTGTCCTCGGTCCGGCTGACCGAGCCGCAGCAGCGTTCGCACCAGCGCAACCTCCTGCTGGCCCGGGCCGCGGGCGGGCCGCCGTGGCTGAGCCCGCCCGAGGTCCGGGCGATCTTCGCGGCCCGGCTGCTGACCTTCCTGTCCGGCGACGCCGGCGTATCGGCCGCGCTGTGCCAGCGGCTGGCCGACTTCCTCAACCAGGGCATCGTGCCCGCGGTGCCGCGCCAGGGCGCGGGCACGGCGGGCGAGATCACGCAGCTGGCGCACGCGTTCGGGCCGCTGGCCGGCATCGGCCGGGTGCTCGGGCCTGGCGGCGCCCCGCAACCCGCGGGCGAGGCGCTGCGCGGCCACGGGCTGGCCGAGTTCATCCTGGGTCCGAAGGAGGGCATCGCCCTGATCCAGGGGGTGCCCGGGGCGACCGGCCTGGCCGCGCTCGGCCGGGGTGACGCGGCCGCGCTGGCCACGCTGATGGAGGCGGCCGCGGCCCTGTCCATCGCGGTCATCCGGGCATCGCGTGACCCCTACCAGGCGGCCTGCGCGCGCGGGGACGAGGTGCTGGCCGTGGTGCTGGCCCGGCTCCGGGCGGCGGCGGGCGACGAGCCGTCGCCCCGGTCGCTGCAGGCGCCGGTGTCGTTCCGGGTGGCCGGCCCGGTGCTGGCCCAGCTGCACCGGGCGGCCGGCCAGCTGGAGGCGGCCACCCGCCGCGCGCTGGCCGGGGTGACCGACTCCCCCGCCTACCTCGACGGGAAGTTCACCGGCACGGCCGGGTTCCACGGGATCGACCTGGCCGCGCACTGCGACCACCTCACGGCGGCGTTCGGCCACGCCGCGGAGGTGGCGGCGGCCCGGCTGCACCGGCTGATGGACCCGGCCGTCACCGGCCTGCCCGCGCAGCTGGCTCGCGACCCCGGCCCGCAGGCCGGCCTGACGCCGGTGCACAAGCGCGCCGCCGGGGAGGTGCACGCGATGCGGTCACTGGCCACGGCCACCCCGGTCGGGCTGATCGAGACGTCCGGCGGGCAGGAGGACGTGCAGTCGTTCGCCTGGGAGGCGGCCGGGAAGCTGTCCCGGGCGATGGGGCACGCCCGCGCGGTCACGGCGTGCGAGCTGCTGGCCGGGTACCAGGCGGCGGCGCTCGGCGGTTCTCCGCCGCCCAGCGGCTCCCGGGTGCTGCTGGACTGGCTGGCGGGGATCATCGGGCCGATCGAGGACGACCGGCCGTTCGGCGAGGACCTCGAGCGGGTGATCGAGGCATCCCGCTGGCGGTTACTCGCCGTGAGCGGCGGTGTAGGCGGACTCCTCGTGGGTGACGTCGGTGATCAGGTTGCCGAGGGCGAGGTTGACGTCGAAGGGGTGGTACCCGAATTCGGGGCCGAGGGTCTCCGAGACGACGGGCCGGTGGTCGCCCGGGGTGGCGATGTCGTCGACCTGCAGCCAGCTGGCGCCATCGGCGCTCCGGCAGGAGGCGGAGTACAGGCGGGGATAGGCCACCCAGGGGACGGCCTCGGGGTCGGAAGGCGACATGCCCGAATTCATGGCCGGGAAGTCGAAGCTCGGGTCGGGGAAATAAGGGAGCAGGTCGGCGGTTCCTCCGCCCAGAGCGGCGGGGTTGACGCAGGCGACCTGCACGCCCGTGGTGGCGTACTGCCGGTTGAAGGTGCTGACACCTTGCCCCGGCCGGCCGAAGTTGGACCTCGCGGGCGGCTCGGACGGGAACGTCGAGTACGCGATGACGCAGCCCGTCTGGGCCGTGGCGCGGCAGAGCGGGATATGCCGGAAGGATCCCCCGACGGTTTGGCCCGGAGGCACGATGACATTCCCGCCGGCCAAGATGGCCACCACCATGCGGGCCCGCAGCGCCGGGTTGGTGTCGACCTGATCCGCCAGGAGGCGGATGAGCACGGCGGCCCCCTGGGAGTGCCCGATGAAGATGACGGGGCGCCCGTGGTTGTCATGGCGCAGGTAGTCGGTCCAGGCGGAAAGCAGGCTGGCGTAAGCGACGTTGTCGGCCTGGTTGACCGCGGCCAGGCCCAGCGCCCGCACGGCCTGGGTCTGCTGCCGGTAGATGGGGGCCCACACGTTGCAGACCTGGGAGAACCGCTGTGCTTGGGTGATGGTCAGGTCGATATCGGCCGGCTGTATCGCGAGATTGGTGTTCGGGGTCTGCTGACCCCCGGCCGTGCCGTACACATAAAAGCAGTCGAAGGGCGGGGTGCGCGTGGCCGCCGCGCGCAGGCGGGTGCGGGCGCCGTGGCCGGGGACCACCGTGATGCCGAGGTTGCCGGTGCAAGGGTCGGCGGCCAGGCCGGGACGACACAGCCAGACGGTGCGCGCGGCGGCCGCCCCGCTGGCCGGGGCCGTACTCGCGAGTGCCCGCGGCCCGGGCTGGGAGTGGCCCGGGTCGCAGGCGGCGGCGCCGGCCAGCGCCGTGACGGTGAGAGCTATCGACGCGGCCGCGGTCCGCCAGGATGCCATGCGCCACAGGTTGCCCGGTTATGCTTATGTAGTTCCTTTGCAGGTCTTTAATCCGCTGGCCAAGGACATCGATGACGGTGCGATTCCGGCTGCTCGGTGATATCGAGGTATGGGCCGGGGAACGGGTCGTCGACATCGGCCATGCCCGGCGGCGGCATGTCCTCGGGGTGCTGCTGGCCAGCGTCAACCAGGTCGTCCCGGCCGGCCAGCTGGTGGAGCGGGTATGGGGAGAGAAGCTGCCCGCCAACCCGGTCGGCGCGCTGCAGTCCTATATATCGCTGCTGCGGCGGATGGCCGGTATCGCCGGCAACGTGACCATCGCCCGGCAGGCACCCGGGTACAAGGCCGTCGCCGAAGCGGACACGATCGACCTGCACCGCTTCCAGAACCTGATCGGCGCGGCGCGGACGGCCCGTAGCGATGACGACATGGCCGCCGCGCTGGCGCAGGCCCTCGGCCTCTGGCGGGGAGAGTGCTTCGCGGGCCTTGATACCCCCTGGGCCAGCGCCATCCGCGCCACGCTGGCCGTGCAGCGGAGGGCCGCGCTGGCGGACCTGACGGACATTCAGCTCCGCCGGGGCGAGCACGCCGCGCTGCTGAGCGAGCTCACGGTCCAGGCGAGTGATCACCCACTGGACGAACGCGTAGCCGGTCAGCTGATGCTCGCCCTGTACCGCGGCGGGAGGCAGGCCGACGCGCTGGGGCACTACGAGCGCACCAGGCGGCGGCTGGCGCGCGAACTCGGCACGGACCCGGGTCCGCCGCTCAGGGAGCTGCACCAGCTCATCCTCGCGGCCGACCCGGCCCTGGCGATCCCGGCAAAGGCCACGGCAGTGGCACCGGCCACGGCATCGGGGCCGGCATCGGCCTCGTCACCGGCCGCGATACCGCGTCAGCTGCCGGCCCCGCCCGGGTCCTTCACCGGCCGCACGGCGGAGCTCGGCCGCCTCACCACCCTGCTGGACCGGCCCGCTGAACCCGCCGGCGCGGTGGTGATCGCGGCCATCGCGGGCACCGGCGGTATCGGCAAGACCTGGCTCGCCCTAGCCTGGGCGCACGAGCACCTCGGCCGTTTCCCCGACGGACAGCTGTGGGTGGACCTGCGTGGCTTCGACCCGGCGCAAGCGCCGATGTCCGCGGCCACCGCGCTCCGCGGGTTTCTCGATGCCCTCGGCGTCGACCCGGCCGCCATTCCCGGTGATCTGGAGGCCCAGATCGGGTTGTACCGCAGCCTGCTGGCGGGTAAGCGCATGCTGCTGGTGCTGGACAACGCCCAGGACAGCAGCCAGGTCATGCCGCTCCTGCCGGGCCGTTCGGAGTGCACCGTGTTGGTCACCAGCCGCCGGCAGCTGACCGGCCTGGTCACCGGGCACGGCGCCCGCCCCCTCGACCTCGACGTGTTCCCCGGGGAGCAGGCGAGGGAACTGCTGGCCCGCTGCCTCGGCCGCGAGCGGCTGGCGGCCGAGCCGGACGCGGTCACGGAGCTGCTGGCCAGCTGCGCGGGCCTGCCTCTGGCGGTCAGCGTGGTGGCCGCCCGGGCCACCGTTCATCCCGGTTTCCCGCTCACCGCCCTCGCGGCGGAACTACGGGAGGCCACGACCAGGCTGGACGCGCTGGAGACGGGCGATCTGACCGCGAGTGTCCGGGCGGTGCTGGCCTGCTCGTACCGGGCGCTCGCGCCGCGGCCCGCGGCCGTGTTCGGGCAGCTGGGGCTGGCGCCAGGCTCCGACATCAGTCTGGACGCCGCGGCCGCGCTCACCATGCTGCCCGCCGCGCAGGCACGGGCCGTGCTGCGCGACCTCGAATCCGCCTCCCTGGTGCAGGAGCACGTGCCGGGCCGCTACAAAATGCACGACCTGGTCCGCCTGTACGCCGTCGAGCAGACCCGCCGTGATCAGCCCGCAGACGCCCAGACGGCGGCACTGCGGCGGGTGACGGACTTCTACCTGCACACCGCCCGCGCCCTCGGCCGGCCGTCGGCCGGGGCGGGGGCGGAGGCCATGACGTGGTTCACCGCCGAGCACGCGTGCCTGCTGGCCAGTCAGCGTCTCGCGCTGGCCCGGGGGTGGCACGAGCCGACCTGGCAGCTGGCCAGGGCGCTGAACACCTTCCACCGGCGCGGCGGGCACTTCGGCGACTGGATCGAGAGCTGGCAAGCCGGTCTCACCGCCGCCGAGCAGCTGGGCCGCCCGGCCGCCCAGGGCGTGGCCCGCGGGTGGCTCGGGTTCGCCTGCGCTCACGCCGGCCGGCACGCCGAGGCTCTCGACCACCTGGGCCGCGGGCTGGCCTGGGCCGAACAGGCCGGGAATCTGGCTCGCCAGGCCCACCTGCACACCTTCCTGTGCTTCGCCTGGTCAGGGCGGGAGGACCACCGGCAGGCGCTGAGCCACGCCACCAGCGCGCGGTCCCTGTTCCGGGCCCTCGGTGACCGGGTATGGGAAGCCGATGCACTCGGCTCGGCGGGCTCGTGCCAGGCGCACCTCGGTCATCTCGGAGAAGCCCGGGCGTCCTGCGAAGCCGCCCTCGCGCTGCACCGGCAGCACGGGTTCCGTGAAGGCGAGGCCCGCATGCTGGACAGCCTCGGCTACATCGCTCACCACACAGGCGATCACGCCCGGGCGCTCGACTACTACGCCCGGGCTCTCGCCCTGCACCGCGAGCTCGGCCATACCTACCGCCTGCCCGGTATTCAGGCTGGCCTGGCCGCGGCCCACGCCGCCCGCGGCGAGCACGATGCGGCCCGGCGGGAATGGCAGCAGGCGCTGGACCTGTGCCAGGCCCAGCGCCGTATCCCGGAAGCCGCCGCCATCGCGCAGCAGCTGGCGGCCCTGCCCTGATAGAGATGGGGAGCGGCTCCGGTAACCAGCACCACCTCCCCGTTCCAAGAGGCATGCTGTTCTGATGAGCACCGTCAGCGTGGGAACACGGGACGATGTCGCCTCCTGGCTAGAACTTGCGCGCGAGGTGGAGCCGTTGTTCGGGCCGATGCCTGATTTTGAATCGACGGTACGCCGGAACATCAGCCGTGGCACGGCGCTGTGTGTCCGGGATGCGGAGGGCCGGGTCCTTGGCGGGGTATTGCTGCGGGCTGCACCGGATGCGCAGATAACGTGGCTGGCAGTTAGGTCATCGGCTCGTCGCCGGGGCGTCGGTCATGCGCTGGTCGCCGCGGCGCTGGGCCGGTGCCTGCCGCCGTGCGAAGTTCTCGTCGACACCTTCGGTGAGGACAACATCGAGGGCTACCCGGCACGCCGGCTTTATGAGTCCTTTGGCTTCCTGCCTGGTGAGCATCTTCCGGACGGCCCTGCGGGCGGCTCTCGCCAGCGGTTCCGGCTCCGACGCGCGTGACGCCGCATAGGTGGCGCGATCGACTGGCCGGTCGGGGCGCTCGCCGAGCGCTAAGCCCTTGGAATCGTCTCGCCTAGACCGGATACCGCGTGGTTCGGTGGTGTACTGCCGCCCAGTCGACCTTCCATCGTGAATCCTGCTCGAGCCGGTGGTCATGGCGGCAGGTCGGAGTAAGTGGTCATGATCAGGTCAGCCGAGGATGGTGCTGCGGGAGGCGGTTGGGCGGGGATCGTGACCTGTGGCCGGAGCAGCTTCCCTGGTGTGGGAGGAGACTGCTCGCGCAATCGTCGGTGCCGAAATGGTCAGTGGGCGCTGCGTAGCTCTACTCTGGAGCCGTACCAATCACTGAACCGATGCCATGACTAGGCGGGAGGCTCGATGCGCACGCCGCACCGTAAGCGGCCCCGGAAGGATGACCGGCTGGTGCCAGGGCCGGATACAGATCTTTCCGCGATGGCCGGAAAGGTGAGCTATGTGATCAGCACCGAGCACAAGGATTACCTTACTGTCGCCGGTCCGGGAAACCTGAGGAGCGACGCATCCGCCTGCCCGCGTGGCCTGGACTTCGACGAGGTCGAGGGATGGCTGCGAGATGCGGTGCACGACGGCTCGGTCAGCGCCGTCCTCGACGGTGATTTCCCGCGCTATGCGTGGAAGCGGGTCGATGACCGGGTTTACGAGGCACGGCTGAGCAACGCGGGACTCGGGCAGTACAAGGGGTATCCGATCGAGGATCACGAGGCCCCGGTTGGCTGACGTGAGCGCTTTCGACATCCGGCTCGAATGGCTTGAGGCGCCGGGGGTTACTACCCCGGAACTGGCTGGCACCTGGGCCAGGTACGAGATTTGGGCTGGCGACCGGTGCGCAACGCAGGTCGAGGGAGCTGACGGGACATTCAGGCGCGGGGTCTATGGGTCTCTCTATCCGCTTGCACACTGGATTGCCGCCAACTGGTGGACGATCACGTCACATGTACGGCCATCTGCGATCGACACACGCTATTGGGACTGGCAGAACGTCCGTACGTACCCCTGGCTACGGCAGCACAACTTTAGGGGTGCTGGAGATGGCATGGCATGGCCGAACCTGACAATCGTCCCTGAGGGTGCAGTCAGCCGCGTGGTCTGGTCACAGGATTACGGGCACCAGCTCACGCCAGTCCGGTTCGCGTCGGACGGATCGCGCGTCATGCGGGCTGACGAACTCGCTACGGGACTCGCAGCAGTCATCGACCGGGTCCTGGAGCGTCTGGCTGACATTGGCATCCCGAAGACTCCGCTGTCGGAGGAGTGGGCAGCGATCGCAGAAGCGGATGCTGACGAGACCATCTTCTGCCAGACGGCAGGCAGGCTAGGACTTGATCCATACGCTATCGATGATGAGACGGCGCAGACCATCGTGCGCGTCGCTGCGTCATTGCCTGCCGCAGTTGCAGCTGACTTCTTCGACACGGCGGAAGTAAACGCACTGATCCCCGCAGCTGACTGGGCGTTGCGCGCGATGGCGACTGCTGATCAGGCAGCAGCCGATGCCGAGAAGTCACTGGATCTGGTTTACGCTGCGCTCCCCAGCGATCTCCTGGGCGCCACGGATAGTGAACGACCCTGGCGGCTCGGATACTCCATAGCTTGCCACCTGCGTGGCGAACTGGAAATCCGGGACACTGACCCGTTCGATGTCTCCCCGTGGGTGGGCATCGGGGCCGTCGATGTCCCATCCCATGGCATTTACGGGGTCGCGTCAGTCAGCGGGAACCGCTGCGGGGTCGTCCTGGGCGGTCAACCGACAGGCACGACGGCGATGCGGTTCGGGCGAGCACGTGCACTCGGCCGTGTGCTCGCCCGACCTGAGCAGCATCAGTTCGTGCTGTCGGGGGCACGGTCTCAAGAAGAAAAAGTTGCCCGCGCCTTCGCTGCCGAACTTCTGGCTCCTGCCGATGGCATCCGCCGCATCCTCGATGAGCTCGGCTCAAGCGACGACAATGCGCTGGAGGCGGTGGCGCGGCACTTCGAGGTGTCTCCTCTGCTGGTTCGTTACCAGTACGAGAATCAGCTAGCAGGTTCGTCACGCTAGCGTGACGAACCTGACCCGAAAATAGAACCTTTCCTGGGCATGCGGCAGCGGACCCTAGCCGGGCGGGCCTGGCAGGGTCTGCGGTCCGGTGGAGGTCAGGCGGCTGGTGCCTGGCGCTCGTAGTAATCCGGGCCGAGGTCCTGATAGCGCATGCCGGGGCTGGATAGGAGCTTGTGGTAGGCCTTCAGCTGGGTGTTGCCGGCCGCGGGCTGGGCTTTGGCTTTGCCGCGGCGGCGGGCCAGGCGGCGGTAGCGGGCGCCTTCGCGGGTCTGGGTGCGGCCGGCCGCGACGGCGCTCTCGCCGGTGACGGCGCCCAGGTACCGGTTGCCTTTCTTGGATCTGGCTTTCCCGTTGCGCTTGCCGGACTGGTTGTCCAGCGGGGGTGCGCCCGGCCCAGGAGGACAGGTGGCCGCCGACGGGGAACCTGCTCATGTCCGGGCCGGTCCCGGCGAGGGTGTCCTGGGCGACGCGGCGGCCCCGGCCGGGCATCGGCTCGGCCTGCTGCAGCTGTTCCCCAGAGGGAGCCAGCAGCTGCTCGGTCACCTGGGTCAGCCGGGCGAGCTCCTCAGTTACCCGGTCGGTGCGCGCCAGCATGGCGGCCAGCAGCGCGGCGTGCCCGGCGGTGAAGAACTCCGCGCCCTCCAGCGCCTGTTCCAGATCGCCGATCCTGCGGCGGGACTTGCCGCGGGCCAGCCGGGCCAGCACCTCCGGGTTGCGTTCCCCGGCGATCAGGTGCTCCATGATGTCCCGGCCGGTCACCCCGTGCAGGTCGGTAACGACCGTGGACAGCTTGACAGCCGCGGCCTCCCGGTCCTTACCGCCCAGCAGCGCATCACAGATGCGGCCGACATCAGGCGTACGCGGGCCGCGCGAGGTCATCTGCCGTCATCTCCCGCCGGTGCCGCCTGGCACGGGACGCAGAACCAGACCGCGCGGCGGCATCCCGGCTGGCCGGCCGCACCACAGGCCCAGGCCAGCGCCGTGACGATGAACAGGCCGGACTGCTCCCGGGCCGAGGCCGCCAGGTCACCGCCCCATTCCCCGCTGCCCGCATCCTCGACCTCACCCCAGACGCAGTCACCAGGCACATGCCGGAGCCGGACGATGAACTCCCCGCCCGGCCAGCCGCTGCGGCTGTGCAGCACCGCGTTCGCACTCAGCTCGCTGAGCAGATGCACCACGGTCTCCTGCGCGCCGCATCCGTCCAGCAGCGACCGCGCCGCAGCCCGCACGTGCCTTACCTGATCCGCGGTACCAGGGAAAGCCTGCTCCCACAGCCACTCGCTACGGGCAGGCCGCGTCGCCAGCGTGGCCGATCCGGTCGGCGTCGCCAGCCGCGCCGAGGCTGCCCGGGTGGCAGGCCAGCCATTCATGCCGTTTCCACCGCCAGCCAGGCAATCTCGGTGATCTTCCGGGCCGCCACTCCAGGGACCGCGCCTGCAGGGCCGATCCGGCGTCCATGACCGCTGATCCGGTTCCGGGTTTGCCGGCCGCCGCCGGGATCGGCGTCGCCATGCACTCCGCAGGCCACCGGCTGGCCCGCAAGGCAGTCCGGACGTCCGTGCCCACGCTCGAAGTGGCCGTTGTGCTTGTCCATGGCCATCGAGACTGCCGTAATCCCGCGGGTCAGCCACCACCACAGGCCGCTTAGATTCTCAGCCTGACGTAACCACGCCGGCCTGCGCGAATACATCTGAGCCCGGTGTTTTCCACCCGCCGCAGTCAGCCGGGCCGCACGGGCGGAACTAGCGGCGCCCGGTAACCGGGAGCACACTGTCAGCGGTGGCACGTACCTGCCCGCCGGCCCATGGAGGTGGTCCTGATGCCCGTCCGGCCCAAGCCGGGCAGCAAGCCCTACCGCGATCAGCTTCGCGCCAGCTTGTCCGCCATGGGCACCCAGGGTCCGCGGCTGACCGAGCTGGTCGCCCGTGACCTCCTGCTCCACGGCACCCGGCCGCGGCAGGCCTGGCGGTACGCCGCCGAGCTGTCGCAGCGCGAGGCGGCCGGGCGGTTCAACCAGCTGACCGGTAATCCGCGCGCCCCGATGACCGGCAACCGGATCGGCGATTATGAGCAGTG
>JBEKJP010000133.1:0-29682 GCA_050011155.1 Streptosporangiaceae bacterium | reverse complement strand
CACCGGCTTACCGGAGGCCCCGGAGAGCAGCACGCGGGTACCACGCGGGGTACAGCGTGGCGTTCCGCAGCCGCGGCATTAGCGTGCCACCCCAGATCCTGGAGTTAAGCGACAGTCTCTATGGTCCCCCAAAATCACCCGGGAGCCCCGATCCACCCGGTTAACTTGCCGCTGCGGGTGCAGGTTCGCGGCTGGTGGTGCTCCCGTGCCTGGCGGGGCACGGCGCGGGGCGTCAGGCGTCCCGCACCGGACCTATGAGCAGCCAATCCTGCAACAGCCCCTCTGACCACGGCAATGCTCGATCGTCGTGGTTGCGCCGGGGGGCACCGGGCCGGGGCGTGTGACCGGTGATGCCAGGGCAGCCGGTGAGGCGCACGCTTTAACGCCCCAGGCCGGGTATCGGGGTGTGCAGGGCGGTGGCGAGGGTGCCGCGGGCCTGGCTGCCGTCCGGCTGCCGCCAGGTAGCGGACAGGCACGGGTCGCCGGTCTCGTCGGCGTCCGGCTGGAGCATTCTCCTGATCCGGACGGCGAGTTCCCCGGCCGGCAGGCCGTCCGGGCTGGCGGTGTCCACGAGGAGGCTGGTGCCTGACAACTCGTCGGAGGTGACGACGGAGCTGATCACGGCCAGCGGACCGGCGACGGTCGGCTGGATGGTCACGGTCGGATCCGGAGTGTGGCTGACGCTCTGCGCCTGCGCCTCGGTCTCGCCCTGGAAGAAGGCCACCAGCTGAGCGACCAGGACCGGGTCGCGGAGGCCATCGTAGATCCAGCGGCGTCCGAGCACACCATGCTCAGACGTCCCGATCAGCCGGCCGTCAGCGCCGGGGAGTTCCCGCCCGTGATAGGTCATTGGCACCTGGTACACCGCGGGCCCGTCGGCCACCAGCATGAACTCGATGCCGACCTCTCCCCGCGGGTCGTCAAGCCGGAACCCGCCGACTTTGGTCAGCTCAAGCTCGCGCCCGTTACCAGGGAACCAGGGCTGGGTGGGTAGCCAGGCAGCCAGGAGCTCCAGCTTGCTGGGGGTCATCGTGGTGTTGTGGACGATAGCCATGGTTCACCATCATGGCATCTGCCGGGCGGCTAGTTCGGCTTCGAGTTGCTCGCGCACCCTGACTGCGGTCACGGAGTCAGGGTCTGGACCCATGCACCTCCCTCGCAGCTGAAGAATGCGGTGGGGGATATCCATAGGGCGGGGGCAACGCAGCTTTTCGACCCGTACGCGGACGGGGTCGTGTAGGACTCGACAATCGAGGGGTGGAAGACGCTATCGGGCGGGAAAACGCTGCGGTTGTCGCCGAAGACGGCGTCGCCGCCAGCCTCGCCCACGGAGTAGATGGGCGCGCCCTTGGCGTCGAAGATCTCGAACTCCTGGCCGTTGACGCAATTGGATGCCCGGTGGGTCCCCGGGCAGATGTAGAGAAAATGATGGGTGTCGAGCTGATCCCTGGCGAAGTAGCCGCCGGCGAATACCACGAGCGCGGCGAGTGTCCCTATGATCCCTTTTGCGACTCGGCTCATGTCTGCCAGGATGTCCCCAGGCGTACGCGAGATCTAGGCGGGGACCATGGCTATCTCGGCGACGAGCTCCCGGACCGATGGCTCGGCGCCCCAGCTACTCAGTGTGAAGGAGTGGCTGCGCGGACGCGGGGTCACCGTCGTCGCGGTGACGCTCATCGGCGTCCAGCTCGCGCTGAAGGGAGCGCTGCTGGCCGGAGGCTACTTCCGCCAGGACGACTACCACTACCTGGACCGCGCGGCGGCCAGCGGGTTCGGCTGGTCGTACCTGATGCTGGTGGACTCGGGGCACCTGCTGCCGCTGGGCATGCTGATCGCCTGGCTGCAGTCGCGGCTGGCGATGTACGACTGGCCGGTGACGGCCGGCGTCATCCTGCTGCTGCTGGCGGCGGCCAGCTTCGCCATGCTCCGCATGCTGCTGACCATCTTCGGGCGGCGGCCGGGGATCCTCATCCCGCTCGGGATCTTCTTGTTCTGCCCGCTGACGCTGGCGGGCGCCGACTGGTGGTCGGTCGCCATCGAGATCTTGCCGCTCGAGGCGGCGACCTTCCTGGCGGTGGACGCGCACGTCCGCTACCTGCGCAACGGCAGGCTGCGCACGGCGACGGCGGCCGCCGCCTGGCTAGCGGTCGGCATGGCGGCGATGGAGAAGGGCGCGGTCGTGCCGTTGCTGCTGCTGGCGCTGACCGTGGCGTTCTTCGTGCCCCGGCCGCTCGACGCGCGCCGGTACTGGCGGGCCTGGGCAATCTACGGCGGCGTCCTGGCCTGCTATGCCGCGGTCTTCTTGGTCCAGTTGCACACGTCGGCCGTGCAGCCGGGCAATCCCGGCTCGGCCGGGCACGTTTTCGGCCTGATCAAGACGATGGTCGGGACCAGCCTGGTGCCGGGCGCGCTCGGCGGCCCGTGGCGCTGGGCGACGGGTTCGGGATATGACCAGGCGGCCCCGCCCGTCGTGCTCCAGGTGCTCTCGTGGGCGGTCGCGCTGATCATCGTGGTGGCCACCTGCATCTGGCGGCGCCGGGCCTGGCGGGCCTGGGCGATCCTGGCCGGCTGGATCGTGGCCGCCGATTTCGTGCCCGTGATCGTCGGCCGGCTCGGCGGCTACCCCGGCAGCCTGCTCGGCGCGCAGACCAGGTACCTGACCGACGCGACCGGGGTGCTCGCGCTGTGCGCGGGGCTCGCCCTCCTGCCGCTGGCCGGAGAGCAAGACGCCTACCGGTCCAGGCTTGGCCGGTCCAGGCCCGGCGCGCTGCGACGTCCGCTGGCGGTCGCCAGTACGGCGCTGATCTGCGCCGTGGCGGTCGGCTCGGTCTGGTCGCTGGAACGGCTGCAGCCGGTCAGCAACGCCACCACCGCCACCGCCCGGTCGTACATCGCCACCGCGCAGACCGCGGTCGCCGACGCGCCGCCGGGGACGGTGATCGTGGACTCGGCCGTGCCGGAGGTCATCATGGACGTCGGCCTGTTCTGGAACCACGCGCTGACCTCGGACGTGATCGGCACCATCGCGGCGCCGTCGCAGGAGCTGAGCTGGCGCCAGACGCTCCGCGGCGTGGTCGCCCAGCCGATGATCTTCGATGCGCAGGGCCAGCTCTGGCCGGCTACCGTGACCGGCCAGTTTTCCTGGCCCGGGCCCCGGGTCAAGGCCGGCCCGTTCGCCCGGCAGGACTGCTGGCAGCCGACCGCCGCCGGGACGAAGGTGCCGCTGCTCGGCTCGCTGTACCGCTACGCCTGGACGATCCGGGTGTTTTATACCGGTTCGGCGAGCGGGCTGACGGTCGGGTTCGGCGGGGCCGAGAGCACGGTCGCACTGACGCCAGGCACCCACGTGGCGTACCTCACCGAAGTAGGCGGGGGCAAGGCGGTCACCCTGCGCAAGACCGGCGGTGACCTGTGCGTCACCGGCGTCACGGTCGGCTCGCTGCAGCCGGACAAGACCAAGCAGCCCATCCCGGCCGTGCCGGTGACCGGCTAGGCGGGCGGCTTTGACGGAGACGCTTGCCGGGCCGGCCCGGCCGCCGTCCGGCCCGGACACCGGGCAGGTCAGCGTCCCGTCGGCGTGGCAGAAGGCCGGACGCTACCTCACGCCCGGGATCTGCCTGCTGCTCGTGCTGCTCCCGTTCGTCACCGCGCCCGGCGCGATCATCGCCGATACCAAGCTGAACCTCGCGATCAGCCCGGCCGGGTTCCTGGCCCGCGCGCTCACCTTGTGGGATCCGCAGCAGTTCGGCGGGCTGCAGAACCAGGCGATCGGCTACCTGTTCCCGATGGGGCCGTTCTTCGCCCTCGGCAAGCTCGCGGCGGTCCCGGCCTGGATAACCCAGCGGCTGTGGATCGCGCTGCTCCTGGTCACGGCCTTCACCGGCGCGCAGCGCCTGGCGGCCAGGCTCGGCATCGGCGTGCCGTGGACCCGGGCGGTGGCGGGCCTGGCTTATGCCCTGTCGCCGATCGCGCTCAGCATGCTCGGCGAGACGTCCGCCGAGTTCCTGCCGATGGCGATGCTGCCGTGGATCCTGTTCCCGCTGGCCGGCGCCGCCCGCGGCCTGACCTCCCCGGCCCGGGCCGCCGCGCGGTCGGCGGTAGCGGTCGCGCTGTGCAGCGGGATTAACGCCGCCTCCACGATCGCGGTGCTGGTCCCGGCGCTCATCTACATCCTGGTCTCGGCTCGGACTAGGTCATCGCCGTCGCGGTGGCGGCTGCTGGCCTGGTGGGCGCCGGCGTCGCTGCTCGCCACCTCCTGGTGGTCGGTCCCGCTGGTGCTGCTGGGCAAGTACGGCGTGTCGTTCCTGCCATACACCGAGAGCGCGGCGGTGACGACCTCGGCGACCAGCGTGTCTAATGCGCTCCGCGGCACCAGCGACTGGATCAGCTACCTCAATCTGACCGGCCAGCCCTGGTGGCCGCTGGGCTTCCGGATCGCCACCGACTGGCTGCCGACGCTGCTGACCGGGCTGATCGCCGCCGCCGGGCTGACCGGGCTGATCGTCCGGGCTCCGGGGGGTCTCCGGGCGGCCCGGATCGCCGAGCGGCGTTTCCTGCTGCTCTCGGTGATCGCCGGCGTCGCGATCATCGGGACCGGGCACGTGAGCAGCCTCGGTAACCCGCTCGCGGGCCCGCTGGACAGCCTGATCAACGGGGCCGCGTCGCCGTTCCGCAACCTGTGGAAGTTCGACCCGATGATCCGCCTGCCGGTGGCCTTCGGGCTGGCCCACCTGCTGGCGGCCTGGCGGCCAGAACGCGGGCTGAGCCGCGGGCTGAGCCGTGTGCTGTTCGCGGCCACCGGGCTGGCGATCGCGGGCCTGGCCGGGATGGCCTACGTGTCCGGGCTCGCCGTGCCGGGCTCGTTCGGCGCGATCCCCTCGTACTGGGTGCAGGCGGCCGGCTGGCTCAACACGCACGCCGGGAACCAGGACGTCCTGGTCGAGCCGGGGGCGCCGTTCGGCCAGTACCTGTGGGGCAGCCCGCTCGATGACGTGCTGTCCCCGCTGACCTCGGCCGACTTCGCCCGGCGGGACCTGTCCGACATCGGCTCGGCCGGCAACGAGCGGCTGCTCGACACGATCGACCAGCGGCTATCGGCCGGCGACGGGTCGCCGGGCCTGGCCGAGTTGCTCGCCCGGATGGGCGTGAAGTACGTCGTGGTCCGGAACGACCTCGACCGCTCGGTCCTGAACGGGGCCTGGCCGGCCCGCATCCACCAGGCGCTCGGCGAGTCGCCGGGCATCACCAGGGCGGCGCAGTTCGGTACGTTCGCCGGCTCGTTCGCCCCGGATAACGCGGTGTCGCATTTCGACGCGCCGTACCCGCCGGTGGAGATCTACCAGGTAGCCGGCGCGGAGCCGGTCGCGACGGTGCAGCCGGCCGCGGGCACGCTGCGTGTCTACGGCGGCCCCGAGTCGCTCCTCACGCTGGCCGGCGAGAACCTGCTCGGCCCGTCCGGGACCCGCCCGGTGCTGCTCGATGACGACGGCGCGGGCCAGCCGACGTCGGGCTCGGTGGTCTCGGACTCGCTGCGGCGCCGGGTCAGGAGCTTCGGCACGATCCGCGCCTCGTACTCGCCGACGCTGACCGCCGCCCAGCCCGCGACGACGTTCGAGGCGGCCGACGACTTCACCGACCCCGGCTGGAACAAGTACCAGAGCGTGGCCCGCTACGTCGGCATCGCGGACGTAACCGCGTCATCCTCGGCGTCCGACGTGGCGGCCATCCCGGCCCAATGGTCCAGCGGGCGGCTGCCGTTCGCCGCGGTGGACGGGAACCTGTACACCCAGTGGGAATCGGGCAGCTGGACCGGCCCGGTGGGCCAGTGGATCCAGCTGAAGTTCGACGCCGCGGTCGACCCGCACACCATCAACGTCGCGTTCGACGCCAGCTTCGCCTCAGGGCCGCCGGTGACGCAGGTGCGGATCTCCACCGCCGCGGGCCAGGCGACCGACTCGGTGGCGGTCACCAGCAACATGCAGCCGCTGCGGGTCCCGCCCGGGCCGACCAGCTGGCTGCGCATCACCGTGACCGGCCTGGCCGTGCGGCCCGTCCCCCCGACGGGCGCCCAGGTCAGCATCTACGACATCGTGGTGCCCGGTGTCCAGGCGGCCCGCACGATCGTGACCCCCGCGGTCCCCGGTCCCGACCCGTCCGCGGTGGTGCTCGCCAAGGACGAGCCGCCGCCGTCAGGGTGCATGCTCACCTCGATGCGCTGGGTCTGCTCGCCCCGGCTGGCCGTCTCTACCGAGGAGCAGTACGGTCTCGACCGCACCTTCTCCGAGAAGTCGGCGGAACAGGCCACGGTGCGCGGTTCTGCGATCCTCGTCAACGCCTCGCTGGCCGACCAGTTCACGCGCCTGCGCCCGAGCGATCCGCAGGTCACCGCGTCGTCGGTCTACACAGGGGCGGACCCGCAGGATCAGCCGACGGCCGCGTTCGACGGGGATCCGTCGACCTCGTGGGTGGCGGCCGCGTCCGACCAGCGTCCCACCTTGCATATCAAGTGGAACGGCTCGCGCACGCTGAGCCAGCTGACCATCGAGCGGCCGCCGGGTGCGTCCGGCTCCCTCCAGGTGGAGCTCACCGGGTCCGGCGGGCAGCGTCGCGGCGCGGGGGTCACCGACGCGGGGCTGGTGAGGTTCGTGCCGATGCGGACGGACTCGCTCACCATCACGTTCATCCCGACCTACTCGCCGGTGCAGGTCAGCGACGTCGACATCCCCGGCGTGCCGCAGCTGAATACGCCCGGCGGGACGTTCCGCCTGGCGTGCGGCCTCGGGCCCTCGCTCACGCTCGACGGCCAGGTCGTCGCCACCAGCGTCACCGGCAGTTTCGCCAGCCTGCGGACCGAGCAGCCGGTCCAGTTCACCGCCTGCTCCCCGGTGCAGCTCGCCGCGGGCGCCAACCGGCTCGTCGAGCCGACCACCGACGCGTTCTCGATCCAGGACGCGGTAGTCCAGGGCCCGGGCCTCACCGCTACCTCGTCCGCGCCCCCCACCGCGGCGGGTGTCGTGCGGTGGACGGCGACCTCGCGGACGCTGCGGGTCAGCGCCGCCGCGCGCTCCTACCTGGTGGTCAACGAGAACTTCAATCCCGGCTGGAAGGCGGTCATCGGCGGCCGGACGCTGCAGCCGGTGCGGCTGGACGGATGGAAGCAGGCGTGGGTGCTGCCAGCCGGAACCAGCGGCCTGGTCCGGCTGACGTTCGGGCCCGAGCTGCTGTTCCGCGTCACCGTCTTCGGCGGGCTCGCCGTCCTCGCCCTGGTGGTGCTGGCCGCGGTGTGGCCGGCCGGGCGCCGCCGCCGGGGGCCACCGGGTTCTGAGCTGTCCCAGGAGCCCGGTGACGCGCCTTCGGCTCGTGCTCCCCGGGGGACGCGGCTGCCGGGCCAGCTGCTGCAGGCCGTCCTGGTCCTGGCCGCGCTGGCCGCCGTCGGCTTGTGGCTGGGCGGCTACCCGGGTGCCGTCATCCTGCCGCTCACCACGAGCGTGTTCCTGGTGTCCGCCAGCGGGCTCCCGCTCGCGGGCGCCCGGTTCAGCCGCCTGCTCCGGGCGGAGTACGAGCTTCCGCGGCCCTGGTTCCTGGCCGGCCTGGTCATGGCCGCCGCCGTCAGCGACGTGGCCGGGCAGTTCCTGCAGTCCAGCGGAGGCCCGGGGCTGCCGGTCACGGCCCTGCAGAACGGAATCCCTCAGGTGCTCCTGGCCATCGTCATCGGCCGCCTGGCCGCCGCGCTCATCCTCAGCTGAGCCATGGGAAGGGTCAGCGTGACCCGCAGGCCGTGCGGGCTGGCCAGCCCGGCCTGCGCGGAGCCGCCGTGCGCGGCCGCGATCTCGGCCGCGATGGCCAGCCCGAGACCGGAGCCGGGACGGCTCGGATGGGCCCGGGCGCGATAGAAGCGTTCGAAGATGTGCGGCAGCTTGTCCGGCGGGACGCCGGGGCCGTCGTCGCTGACCTCGATCACGACCTGGCCGCCGGCCTCGGCCGCGGTGATCGCGCCGGCGGTGCCGGGCGGGGTGTGCACGAGCACGTTCGTCAGGAGGTTGTCGACCGCGCGGCGCAGCAGTTCCTCGTCGCCGACGGCGGTCAGGCCCGGTTCTGCCTGGATGCGCCAGATCCGAGCTGGGTCGGCGACCTGGGCCCGCTCGGCGCAGCCGGTGACCACGGCGGTGACGTCGACCGGTTCGGCGGACCGGCCGGGATGCTGGCCGAGCCGGGCCAGCCGCAGCATGTCGTCGACCAGCCGGCCCATCCGCCTGGTCTCGAGCACGATCCGGCTCATCACCTCGTCGACCTGGCCAGGGCTGGTCAGCGCGCCCTGCTGGTAGAGCTCGGCGTTGGCGCGCAGCGACGCCAGCGGCGTGCGCAGCTCGTGGCTGGCGTCGGCGAAGAACCGGCGCATCTGCTCCTGGCTGGCCTCCCGCTCCTGCACGTCCGCCTCGATCCGGCCCAGCATGCCGTTCAGGGCGGTGCCGAGCCTGCCTACCTCGCTGCGCGGGTGGTGCGCGGCCACCCGGTCGGTCAGGTCACCCGCGCTGATCCGGTCGGCCTCGGAGGCCATCGTCTCGATCGGCCGCAGGCCGCGGCGCAGGACGACGAAGACGCCGAGGCCGATGAGCAGCACCACCGCGAGCGAGCCGGTCGCCACGATGGCCTCGACCTTGTCGATGGTCTTGCTGACCTGCTCCAGGCTGGTCCCGGCGACCAGGGAGCCGCCCGTGACGTGCAGCGACTGGACCCGGACCTCGCTGCCCTGGCCCGGCGGGCCGACCAGGGTATGCGGGCCCGGCTTGGCGGCGACCCTGGCGGCGGCGCGTGACAGCGTCCACGTGTAGCCGCTGCTCGTGCTGCTGCTGGCGGCTACCTGGAGGGTCACCGGGCCGCCGTGGACCGGCACGAAGGCCATGTCGTAGGCGCCTGCCACCGCCAGGAAGTTCGGGTGCGCCTTGGTCTGCGTCGGCCTGCCTTGCCTGACCTCGGAGATCCGGGCGGCCGGGCCGCCCGGCAGGATGGCGGCCAGCCTCGGGATGGTCAGCGTCAGCGCCACCTTCAGGTTGCTGTCGGTCTGGTCCAGCAGGTAGCGGCGCATGACGGCGACCGAGCCGACGTCGAACGCCATCAGCGCGACCAGCGTGACGACCACCACCCCGGCCATCACCTTGAGTCTTAGCTGGGCCCTCAGTAGCCGCCTGAGCAGGGACCGGGGGTGACGGTAATTTCGGCTATCGCTCATCGGGACCCGCCTGGCTTTCTCCGGTCCTGGGCAGGCGCAGGCTGTAGCCCACGGCGCGCTGGGTGTGGATCAGGTCCGGCCCGTCGCCGGCCAGCTTGCGTCGCAGGTACGTGACGTAAGTCGACACGACCGAGCTGGACCCACCGAAGTCATAGTCCCACACGTGGTCCAGCAGCTGGGCCCGCGTGAGGACACGGGCGGGGTTCAGCATGAAGTACCTGAGCAGCCGGAACTCGGTCGGCGACAGCTCGATCAGGCGGCCGCCGCGGCGAACCTCGTAGGTGTCCTGGTCCAGCGTGAGGTCCGCGAACGACAGGAAAGGCTCGGCCGGCTCGGGCCGGGTGCGGCGCAGCACGGTCCGCACCCGGGCCGCCAGTTCATCGAGGCCGAACGGCTTCGTCATGTAGTCATCGCCGCCGATGGTAAGCCCCGTGATCGTGTCGCCCGGGGCGTCCCGCGCAGTCAGGAAGATCACCGGCACCTGCGTCCCGTCCCGGCGCAGCCTGCGCACGATCTCGAAGCCGTCCACGTCGGGCAGGACCACGTCCAGGACGAGCAGGTCGAACGGCCGGCCGCGGGCCAGCCGCAGCGCGTCGGTGCCGTTTCCCGCCGCGGTCACCTCGAAACCCAGGAAACGCAGCGAGGCGGCCACGGCGTCACGCAGGAACGGCTCGTCGTCCACCACGAGCAGGCTCCCGCGGTCAGCTGCCATCACCTCATCGCAGCCGGCGACGGTGAACATGGCGTTCGAGAAGCGTGCGAGTTTCGTGTGAACACCCGCGCCCGGGGGTTGACACGAAACTCACACCGGGATCACCCAGCTCCTGCAGAAGCACCCGAGAAGGTGGGGGCTCACACCCCGACCAACGGAGGGATCTCGTGGCGCAAGCAAGATCGAGGCCGGCCAGCTCGCGGCTGGCCCGGCGGCGGCGCGTGCTGCTCGCGGTGGGCATCGCGGCCGCCCTGCTCGCCGTCGGCGGTCTGATCGGCGCCTCGTTCGTCAAGTCGCCGCAGCAGCTGGCGGCCGACACCGCGGCGCCGCCCCCCACGGTGACCACGGCCGCGGTCGTCTCGCAGGTGCTGACCGCCTCGGTCCAGCTGCGCGGGGTGGTGTACCCGGCCACCCAGTACGACGTGTACGCGACCTCGCCATCGTCGGCGAGCGCGTCCGGTGCCAGCGGGTCCAATGACAGCGGATCGGTGGCGTACATCTCGAAGCTGGATGTGGCCGCGGGCGGCACGGTCAGGAACGGCGAGCGGCTGGCCGAGATCGACGGCCAGCCGCTGTTCGCCCTGTCGGGGACGGTGCCCGCCTGGCGCGACCTGACCCCGGGCGAGAGCGGCCCCGACGTCACCGAGCTGCAGAAGGCGCTGGCCACGCTGGGGTACTACGACGACGGCGACGAGCCCGGGTACTTCGGCCCGGCGACGACCTACGCCGTCTACCTGTACTACGAGCATCTCGGTTACACCCCACCCGCCACCGGCGGCGTGCCCGCGGCGGACGTGGTGTTCCTGCCGTCGCTGCCCGCCACGGTCGTCGCGGTGAACGGCGCCGCGGGCCAGCAGCCCGGCCAGCCTTTCCTCGAGCTGGCCGCGCGCGGCTCGCTGGCGCTGACCGGGGAGCTGCCTCCGGCCTACGCCGGGCAGGTCAAGCCCGGCCTGAAGGTGTCCGTCTACGACGAGGTGACCGGTATCCGGGCGGCCGGGGTGGTCGCGGACCTGGGGACGCCGACCACCACGGTGCCGGTCGGCACCACCGTCGCCATCGGGGGCGGCTCGGGCTCGGCGGGCTCCTCGGGGTCCGCCGGCTCCGGGTCTTCCGGCTCCTCGGGCTCTTCCGGTTCTACCGGGTCGTCGGGCTCTTCCGACTCCAGCTCGGGCTCGACCGTGTTCGTCCCGCTCACGGTGCGCCCGGTCAAGCCGCTGGCCGCGGCCCTGAACGGCGAAAACGTCCTGGTCACGGTCGAGACCGGGCAGACCGAAGGGCCGGTGCTCACGGTGCCGGTGGCCGCCATCGTCAGCACGGCGTCCGGTACCAGCTACGTCACCGTGGCGGGGGCGCGGGACAAGCAGACCCAGGTCGCGGTGATACCGGGCCTGTCCGAGAACGGCTTCGTCCAGGCGACGCCGGTGACCCGGGGCGCGCTGGCGGCCGGTGACCGTGTGGTGGTGAGCGGATGACCGGGCCGGTGATCGAACTGCGCGGCCTGGCCCGCACCTATCCCGGGCCGCCGCCGGTGCCGGCGCTGCGCCCGGCCAGCCTGGTGATCGAGGCCGGCGACTACGTCGCGGTGACCGGACCCTCCGGTTCCGGCAAGTCGACGCTGCTGCACCTGCTCGGCTTGCTCGACGCGCCGACCGGCGGCCGCTACCTGCTGGACGGCCTGGACACCGGCGCGCTGGGTGACCGGGACCGGTCCGCGCTGCGGGGCCGCCGGATCGGGTTCGTCTTCCAGGCCTTCCACCTGCTGCCGTACCGGACGGCGCTGGAGAACGCGCTGCTGGCCGAGCTCTACAACGGCACCCCGCGGGACGGCCGGGTCCAGGCGGCGGCCGGAGCGCTCGAGGCGGTCGGGCTCGGCCACCGGCTCGACGCGCTACCCACCACGCTGTCCGGCGGGGAGTGCCAGCGGGTCGCGATAGCACGGGCCCTGGTGAACCGGCCCAGCCTGCTGCTGTGCGACGAGCCGACCGGAAACCTGGACTCGCGTAACGCGGTCGCGCTGATGAGCCTGCTCGACGAGCTGAATACGGCCGGCTTCACCATCGTGGTGATCACCCACGACGCGGCGGTGGCGGCCCACGCCGGCCGGACGGTTGCCATCAGTGACGGTGAGCTGACCGAACACCATGGGCCCGGTCGTGCCTAGCCGGGTCTCCGGGCTGCCGGTGCCGCGGCTGGCGGCGCGGGACGCGGTCGCCGAGGCGGTCGCGGGGATCGTGCAGCGTCCGGGCCGCGCCGTGCTGACCATGCTCGGCACTGTCCTCGGGGTGGGCGCATTCGTAGCCGTGCTCGGCATGACGGCGACCGGGGCGGGCCAGATCTCGCGCCAGTTCACCGTCTTGGCCGACACCACGGTAACCGTGGAGGACAACGGCCCGGCCGACAACGTCGCCCCGCCGGACGCCAACCCCGCCATCGGGTTCCCGGCCGACGCGGACGCGGTCGCCGACCGCATCGGCGGGGTGACCGCCGCGGGCGTCTGGTGGCCGGTCTCGCTGCCCGAAGGCACCAGCATCACCGGGTCGCTGGCGCTGTCCGCCGCCGCTACCCAGACGGTCGGCGTGCTAGCCGCCTCACCGGGCGCGGTGCGGGCGATGGGGCTGAGTCTGACCGCGGGCTCGCCGCTGACCACGTACGAGAACGACACCGGGCAGCACGTCGCGATGATCGACACCGGCACGGCGGCCGCGCTCGGCATCGCCGGCACGCGCCTGGCCAGCCATCCCGCGGTGTTCGTGGACGGCGTCGCGTACACGGTGGTGGGCATCTACGGTTCGGCCCAGCGGGTGGTGACCAACTCCAGCGCCATGCTGATCCCGGAGAACACAGCCCTGGCCGACTTCGGCAACCCGCAGCCCGGCATCGGGAACCAGGACGAAGCCCAAATGGTCGTGGCCACCAGGATCGGCGCCGCACGGGAGGTGGCGCGGCAGGTCGTCGCGGCCGAGCTGCCGTCCGACCCGGGCCGGCTGGTCGTGACGTCCCCGCCCAGCCCGCAGAACCTGCAGGGCGAGGTGAGCGGCGACCTGACCGGCCTGTTCCTCATCTTGGCTCTGGTCAGCCTGCTGATCGGCGCGGTCGGTATCGCGAACACCACGCTGGTCGCCGTGCTCGAGCGGACCGGGGAGATCGGGCTGCGTCGCGCCGTCGGCGCCCGGCCCCGGCACATCGCCGTCCAGTTCCTCGCCGAGAGCGCGACGCTGGGCACGCTCGGCGGCCTGGTCGGCACCTGCGCCGGCGTCGGGACCGTCGTCATCTTCGCCGCGGCCAAGGACTGGACCGCCGTGCTCAACCCGGCCTACACCCTGCCCGCCCCGCTGATCGGCACCGTCGTCGGCCTGCTGGCCGGGGCGTACCCGGCGCTGCGGGCCGCCCGGACCAGTCCGCTCGCCGCGCTCCGTTACTCATGAAAGGGCGCCACGCGTGAAAGGGACGACGATGCGCATCCTCGTTTCCGGCTGCTGCGCCCTGCTCGCCGGCGCCGGGCTGACCGCATGTACGGCCAGCGCACCCAAGGGGCCGGACGTGACCGTGAGCACGCCCGGCGTGGGCCGGCCGCAACCGCCGTCCTCCGCCCAGGCGGCGCTGTCCCGCATGGCGTTCACCCCCTACGCCGCGCTCGGCCAGTCGAACAACGATGGCCTGGCCCCCGGTGCCTCCGACTTCGCCCTCGCCCAGGACTGCCTGACCGCCGCGGGCTACCCGGGCATCCCCGGCGGCGACGTCTCGTTCAACATCAGCATCGGGCCCGCCAACCTGGCGTTCGCCCAGCCGTGGGGCGCCTGGGGCTACCTTGGCGACGCCGAGGCCGAGCAGTCCGGCTTCCGCGCCCAGCCCGGCTCCGTGCTGAGCGAGCTCGGCATCGACGCCACGCCCTCGCTCGCGGGCCCGGCCAGCCTGCCGCAGGCGGAACAGGCCGCGGCTGGCAAGTGCGGGACGATCACGCAGGCCTTCGACGACGCCGCGGGCAAGGGGGCGCTGGCCGGTATCGGGACGCTGAGCAATGACATCGCCACCGACGTAGAGGAGGACGCCGCGGTGAAGAGCGCCACCCAGGCCTGGACCGCCTGCATGGCCAGGAACGGCTACAGCCTCGGCCAGCCGGGCACGGTGTTCGGGCAGGAGATCAGGAACATGTTCGGCGGCAGCCACCTGATCAGCCCCGACGCCACCGTGAGCGCCGCGGCCAACCGGGCGCAGATCGCCACCGCCGTCACCGACGCCGCCTGCACCGACTCCTCGGACCTGGCCGGAATCTACCTCGCCGTCCAGGCCAGCTACGAGCAGCAGATCGTCAACGCCAACCAGCAGGCCCTCACCACCGCCGTCCAGCAGTACCGCGCCGCCTACGCCAAAGAACTGAAGAAGCTCCCCGACTTGCTGCAGACGGCCAAGGCCACTCCGGTCAGCTCAGCCAAGCAGGGCTGAGGCGCCCTGCGGGTTTATGTGAACAAGCCGTTCCGATCCAGAGCCGCGTCAGCGCCGGGTCAGCCCGCCTGCCTAGCGTGCAGAGGAAGCCGGTTCCAAGGGGAACCGGGCATAGGGAGGTGGCGGCATGAGACGGATCAAGGCACTGGCGAGCGCCCTCGGCTTCCCGGAAACCTTCCCCACCGGCGTGGACGTCATCCAGGAGAACTGCGGGAGCGGCGCCTTTGACACCGACTGGGTCCTGGAGCCCATCGACCCGTCCGCGTCCGGCACGAACCCGGATTTCGTGCTGGAGACGCTGGAACCCCGGCTCTCCTACGTCGGGCACTGGTGCATGGCCGCCAGCACCTTCAACGACACCAACGGCACCCGGCTGGTGGCGGAGCCATGCTCGCCCACCGACTCCCGCCAGCTCTGGAACCTCTGACCGAGGTGGGCTTAGGCGCTCTCGCGGCGGACCAGCTCGGTCGGGAGGATCACCGCGGCGGGCGGCTCGCCGTCCAGGGCGGCCAGCAGCAGCCGGACCATCTCGCCGCTGATCCGCCGCCACGGCTGGCGGATCGTGGTCAGCGCCGGGCGGGCCGCGACCGCGGCCGAGGAATCGTCGAACCCGCCGACGGCCACGTCCTCGGGTACCCGCCGTCCGGCCCGGCGCAGGGCCGCCAGGGCGCCGATCGCCATCACGTCCGAGGCCACGAACACCGCGTCGAGGTCCGGGACGCGTGCGAGCAGGGCAGACATCGCGGCCTCGCCGGACTCCTGCGAGTAGTCGCCCGGCTCGGCCAGCGTCGGATCGTAGGACCCGGCCAGCACGTCCCGGTAACCCTCGAGCCGCTGCTGCCCGCCGGGCGTGTCCAGCGGCCCGGTCACGGTCGCGATCCGCGTCCGCCCCAGGCTGCGCAGGTACGAGGTCATCGCGCGCGCCCCGCCCCGATCGTCGGCCGCTACGTAGCCGACCGACGACTCGTGCCCGAGCGGGGCGCCGCAGGCCACGTGCGGCACGCCCGCCGTGGCCAGCAGGTCGAGCAGCGGATCGCCCGCGTGCGCCGAGATGAGCAGCGCTCCGTCCACATGCCCGGCGGCGAGGAACCGCGTCGCCCGCGCGCGCTCGTCCGCCGACGACGCGATGCACAGGAACAGCCCGATGTCGTGCTCGGCCAGGGCCTGCGTGCAGCCCTTCAGCAGCACCGAGAAGTTAGGATCGGCGAACAGCCGCTCGGCCGGCTCGGACAAGATGAACGCGACCGCCTGCGAGCGCTGGGTCACCAGCGACCGGGCGTGATGGTTGACCACGTACCCGGTGCGCCGGATCGCCCGGTTCACCGCCTCCAGGGCCGGCGGCGACACGTAGTGCCCGCCGTTGAGCACGCGGGACACCGTGCCGCGGGACACGCCCGCCTGTGCGGCCACGTCCTCGATCGTGGGCCGCCGCCGTACTGTCATAGTCACTTGTTTACTGCTTCACTGCTCCGGACGCGATATCGGTCCGCCAGTAACGCTGCAGCGACAGGAACAAGATGATCAGCGGGATGATGGAGAGCAGCGAGCCGGTGACGACCAGGCTGTACAGCGAGGGCGCCGACGCGCCGCGGTTGAGCAGCGTGTAGAGGCCGACGGTGAGCGGGAACTTGTTCTCGTCGCTGAGCATGATGAACGGGAGCAGGAAGTTGTTCCACACCGCGACGAACTGGAACAGGAAGATCGTCACCAGCCCCGGCGCCATCATCGGCACCGCGATCCGGGCGAACAGGCGCCCCTCGGGGCAGCCGTCGACCCGCGCCGACTCGATCACCTCGTCGGGCACCGAGGCCGTGGCGTAGACCCGCGCGAGGTAGATCCCGTACGGCGAGACCACCGAAGGCAGCAGCACCGACCAGTACGTGTTGGTCAGCCCGACCCGGGCGAGCAGCAGGTACTGCGGCAGGGCGAGCACCACCGGCGGCACGAGCACGCCCGCGAGCAGCAGGTTGGACAGCGTCGAGCGGCCACGGAACCGGTACTTGGCCAGGGCATACCCGGTCAGCCCGGACACGGCCACCGACAGCAGCGCCCCGCCGCCCGCGTAGATGGCCGTGTTCAGCATCCAGTGCCAGAAGACGCCGCCCCCGTACGACGTCAGGGCGGCGATGTTCGACCACAGCGACCCGCTCGGCGCGAACGTGAACGTGGTGAACAGCTCGCTGTTGCTCTTGGTCGCCGCGACCAGCACCCACACCACCGGGAGCAGGCAGTATACCGCGCCGAGGAGCAAGATGGCGGTGGGAAACGCGGCCGTCCGCATTCCCCGCGCGCGCTCAGGGACGCCGCGGGCGGGCGGCGCCTGGGTGACCGCGCCCTCGAGCCTGACCAGGGCCATCCGTCACCGCCCCCGGAACACGTACCGGTTGCTGACCCGCAGCAGGCCGTAGGACAGCACGAAGATCCCGGCCGCGATCGCGACCGAGGTCGCGGAGGCGGCGTAGATGTCGTTGTTGGTGAACGCCTCGTCGTAGACCTTCATCAACGGCACCCAGACCGGCGAGATCGTGTTGGTCAGCGGGGCCAGCGTGTTCGGCTCGTTGAAGACCTGCAGCGTGGCGATGACCGAGAAGACGCCGGTCAGCACCAGGGCCGGCGCGATCATCGGGATCTTGACCCGCAGCGCGATCTGCAGCTGGGAGGCGCCGTCGATGCGGGCCGCCTCGTACAGTTCCGACGGCACCGCCCGCAGCGCCGTATACATGACGATCATGTTGAACCCGGTGCCGCCCCACACGCCGATGTTGGCCACCGAGAACAGCACGGTGTGCGTGGCGAACAGGTTCGGCAGGCCGAGCCCGAACCAGCCCAGGATCGTGGTGAACGGCGACACGATCGGCAGGTAGAGGAAGCCCCACAGCAGCGAGGCGATGACGGTCGGCACCGCGTACGGCAGGAAGATGGCGATCCGGCCGAACCGCTGCAGCCCGACCCGCCGCGCGTCGAGCAGCAGCGCGAAGAGCAGCGCCAGCCCGAGCATCACCGGTACCAGGATCACGCTGTAGAGCAGGACCCGCAGCAGCGAGGCGTCGAAAGCGGGGTCGGTCAGCGCGGTGGTGTAGTTGGACCAGCCCGCGAAGACCTGCCGCCGCGCGCCCGCGCCCAGTCCGAGCCCGCTGACCTGCGACTTCTGGAAGGACAGGTAGAGCGTGTAGCCGACCGGGATCAGCACCATCAAGGTGAACAGGATCGCGGCCGGGGCGACGAAGACGTAGGGCGCCGCACGCGGCGCCGTACGATTTCGCGGGTGCCTCATCAGCCGGCGGCCTGCACCGTGAAGCCGCTCTTCTTCATGTCGTTCAGGACGGTGGACTGGAGCTGGGCGAGCGGCGTGAGGAACGACCCCTTGCTCGTGGTCGCGGTGCCGAACGCCGTGGTGAACTCGCTGTAGGCCACGTTCACGTCGGGCCCCCAGGTGACCTGCGAGGTGCCCGCCGCGAGCTGCTTGGCGATCGAGTAGAAGCTGGGCTGGTTGGAGAAGTACGCCGGCGGCTTGCCCGCGGCCAGCGTCGCCTGCGCGGCGATGTCCGCCGGGTAGATGCCGCCCTGCGAGGCCAGCGCGGCGGTGGCCGCCGGGCTGGTGTTCAGCCAGGTGGCGAACTCGGCGGCGGCCTGCTGGTGCTTGGACGCCGCCATCACCGCGGTCGAGGAGCCGCCCCAGTTACCGGCCGCGCTGGCCCCCGCGGTCCACTGCGGCAGCGCGGTCATCGTCCACTTGCCCGCGTTGCTGGCCGACTCCGAGACCAGGTCGCCGGGGGCCCAGACGTCCGACACCCAGGCGATGTACTGGCCGTCGTTCATCCCCTTGTTCCACGCGGCCGTCCACTGCGGCTGGTTGTTGACCCCGCCGGAGGCGACGAGCGACTGCCAGAACGACGCGACCTTCTGGCTCGCGCCGCTGTTGATGCCGACCTTCCAGGTGGACCCGGAGGCAGACCACCACTGCGCGCCGGCCTGCTGCGTGAGCCCGGCGAACTCGCCCGGGTCGGCGCTGGAGAAGGTGCCTAGGTATACGCCGGGCGCCTCGGCGTGCAGCTTCTTCGCGTCCGCCGCGAACTGCGCCCAGGTCGTGGGCACGGCCAGGTGGTACTTGGTGAACTCATCGGCCCGGTAGAAGAACGCCATCGGGGCGGCGTCCTGGGGGATGCCGTACACGGAGTTGGTGCCGAGCGTCACCTGGTTCCAGATGCCGGCCGGGAAGTCGTCTTTCAGGTTGCCGGCGTACTTGGAGATGTTCGCGAGGTAGTTGCTCGAGACCAGCGTGGGCAGCACCTGGTATTCGACCTGCGCGACGTCCGGCGGGTTCCCGGCCTTGGCCGCGGTCAGCAGCTTGGTGAGCTCGGCGTCGCCGCCCGCCTGGACCTGCACCTGTACCTGGATGTCCGGGTGGGCCTTGTTCCAGATCGCGACGACCTTGTCCAGGTTGGGCACCCACGACCAGAAGCTCAGCGTGACCTTCTGGGTAGCCGGGGACGATGACGTGCTGCCCGACGAGGAGCAGCCCGCGGCGAGGACCGCGACGAGCGCCGCGGCGATCAGGGAGCGCATCACGGCCGCACGGCCGCCGAGCGAAAGCTTCATGGCTCCTCCGGGGAGGGTTGCTGGAATGGGGGAGGTGGGCTCGGGTTTCCGTGAACGCTCCCAGAGTTAACCTGGCGTAAACACTTGTCAAGAAGTAGAAAGTACTGCCACCACTCTGTTACATGTTCTGTGAGCGATCCCAGAATCTGGAGACTTCATGCACACACGCTGGCCGCGGCTCGACGGACTTGCCTACGGCGGGGACTACAACCCCGAGCAGTGGCCCGAGTCGGTCTGGCCCGAGGACGTGGCGCTGATGCGCGCGGCCGGGGTCAACCTGGTCTCGGTCGGCATCTTCTCCTGGGGCATGCTCGAGCCGCGGCCGGGGGAGTACCAGTTCGGCTGGCTGGACCTGATACTCAGCCTGCTGCACGAGGCCGGCATCGCGGTCGACCTGGCCACCCCCACGGCCGCGCCGCCGCCGTGGTTCCTGCACCGGCACCCGGAAGCTCACCCGGTCACCCGGGACGGGCAGGTGCTCGGCGGCGGGTCGCGGCAGACCTACTGCCCGTCAAGCCCGGCGTACGCACAGGCCGCCGCCGAGATCACCCGGCAGCTGGCCCGGCGGTACGGCACGCATCCCGCGGTCGTGCTCTGGCACGTGAACAACGAGTACGGCGCGCCGCTCGGCGAGTGCTACTGCGAGACCTCGGTCGCGGCGTTCCGGGACTGGCTGCGCGGCCGGTACGGCGACCTCGCCGCCCTGAACGAGGGGTGGGGCGCCGCCTTCTGGTCGCAGCGGTACGCGGACTGGGCCGAGATCGACGCGCCACGCGTCTCGACCTCGGTGGTGAACCCGGCGCAACGGCTCGACTTCGCCCGGTTCAGCTCGGACGCGCTGCTCGGCTGCTTCCGGCGGGAGCGGGACATCCTGCACGAGCTGTCGCCCGGCGTGCCGGTGACCACCAACTTCATGGCGAACAACTGCAAGGGCGTGGACTACTGGCGGTGGGCCCCCGAGGTCGACGTGATCTCCAACGACAACTACCTGATCGCCGAGCGCACCGACTCCTACCTGGACCTGGCCATGTCGGCCGACCTGACCAGGTCGCTGGCCAGCGGCGGCCCGTGGCTGCTGATGGAGCACTCCACCAGCGCGGTGAGCTGGCAGCCGCGCAACGTCGCGAAGCGGCCCGGCGAGATGCGCCGCAACTCGCTGGCCCACCTGGCCCGCGGCGCGGACGGGCTGCTGTTCTTCCAGTGGCGGGCCAGCCGGTTCGGCGGCGAGAAGCACCACTCGGCGATGCTGCCGCAGGGCGGTACCGACACGCGCATCTGGCGGGAGGTGACCGGCCTCGGCGCCGAGCTCGCGGACCTGGCCGACCTGCGCGGCAGCCGGGTCGAACCGGACATAGCGCTGGTCTGGGACTGGGAGGCGTGGTGGGCGCTCGAGCTCGAATGGCGGCCCAGCCGCGATCTTGACTACCTGGAGCGGGTACGCGCCTGGTACGAGGCGGCGTGGCGGGCCGGGCTGACCGTAGATTTCGTCCACCCGGAGCAGAACCTCGGCCGGTACCCGCTGGTGGTAGCGCCGTCGCTGTACCTGACCACGCCAGCGGCGGCGGCCAACCTCACCCGCTACGTCACCGATGGCGGCGTCCTGCTCGTCTCGTACTTTTCCGGCATCGTCGACGCCCACGACATCGTCCACCCCGGCGCCTATCCCGGGGCGTTGCGGGAGGTCCTCGGCGTCACCGTGGAGGAGTGGCGCCCCCTGCTCGAAGGAGAGCGAGTCCGGCTCGCCTGGGAGGAGGGCGGCGAGGCCACCGCGGATAGCTGGACCGAGGCCGTGCGCCTGGCCGGGGCCAAGCCGGTCATCAGGTACGCGGACGGCCCGGCGGCCGGCGGCCCCGCCGTGACCAGGCACGAGCTCGGCGCCGGGCAGGCCTGGTACGTATCCGCGCGCACCGATGCCGCCACCACCGCCCGGCTGCTCGCCGAAGCCTGCGCCTCCGCCGGGCTCACCGTCAGGAACCACCCCGACCTGGAGATCGTGCGCCGGTCCGACGGGACGCGGCGGTTCATCACGCTCATCAACCACGGCGCCGCGGCCGCGGACGCCGAGGTCGGCGGCAGGCTCGTGCACGTTCCGGCCGGCGAGGTCATCGTGCTCCGTAAGGAAGCAGATCCAGCCCGGCCCGCGAGAAAATCAATTCACGAACGCCGCCGTCATGCCTGCCGTCATGCCTAGCATCGGGAACCATGTCGGTAGCTCACCTGCTTCAGTTCGCCGCCCTCGCGGCCGTGCTGATCGTCATTCCCGGGCCGAGCGTGCTGTTCGCCGTGAGCCTGATGCTGATCGGCCTCGGCGTCAGCATCGCCGCTACCGGCCGCAAGGGCTAATCCAGGGGCGCGGGGTTCTCGCGTTCGATAGGACGGCGGATGAGGGTGCCTGGCGGGCAGCCGCAGCTCTCCCGGAGCACCAGTTCGGTCGGCAGCAGCTCAACCCGGGGTGGCAGTCCGGGGGTTGCGATGCGCTCGAGCAGCCGGTCGCAGGCTCGTTCGCCGAGCATGCGCATGGGCTGGTGGACGGTGGTCAGCGGCGGCTCGCACCGGCTGCCGGGAGAGATGTCGTCGAACCCGGCCACGGCGACCTGTTCCGGGATCCGGATGCCGGCCGCGGTGAGCGATCGCAGCACTCCGATGGCCATCTGGTCGTTGGCGGCGACCACGGCGTCCGGGAGCTCGCCCCGGCATTCGGCCAGGATCCGCCGGCCGGCCGCCAGCCCGCTCTCGGCATAGTTCGAGCCGTGGGTGGTGCCGGCCAGCCGGACGGCCGGGTGGTCGCGCAGCACCTGCAGCAGCCCGCTCCGCCGCTGGGCCGGGTCCGGCATGCCGGGCGGGCCGTCGACGTGGTAAATCCGGCGCTTGCCATGGTCTTCGACCAGGTGCGTGACGATGGCGGCCGACCCGGACCTGTTGTCGGCCGCCACCACGTCGACTTCCCGCTCGGCGTGATACGAGTTACCACAGAACCTCATTCGCGGCATACCGTATCGCCAGGCCTGATGTCTAACCGGTTACATCAAGAAACATAACCGCTCACATTAACGGCCGGCGCACGAGCCCGTCACGATCGAGTTGCGCGCGCCCGGGTCACCCAGCGATGCACACCGGGTCCGCGTGAGAGCTGCTATTCGGCTCGGCTGAGTTCTGGTCGTCCGGCGGGCGTGCCTTCGTTGATCCAGCGGCCCAGGCGGTCGCGCGAGAAGAGTTCGTCGAGGACGACATGGGCGGCGCCGAGCAGGCCGATGGTCTCGATGTTGGAGGATCGTACGATCCGCAGGTCGCGGGTGGCGAGCGGCAGTGACCGGCTGTAGACGGTCTGCCTGATGTTGGCAAGATACATGTCCCCCGCTGACGCGACGCCGCCGCCGATGATGACCAGCGACGGGTTGCAGAAGTTGACGATGGCGGCCATCATGCTGCCGACCAGGTCGCCGGAACGGTTCAGCAGGTCCACCGCGACGACGTCGCCGTGACCTGAGGCCTCGATGACGTCACGGACGGTGAGCGTTTCCCTTTCCCCGAGGCGAGCGGCGAGGAACGGAGTTCGCCCGTCCCGGGCGGCCGCAGTGGCGTCGCGGGCGATGGCGCCCCCGCCGGCGATTGCTTCCAGGCAGCCGGCGTTGCCGCACCGGCAGATGACCGATTCGAATCCGCCGACGGCGACATGCCCGACGTCGCCGGCCGCGCCCTGTGCCCCCCGGTGGAGGCGCCCGGCCGAGATCAGCCCGGCTCCGATGCCGGTACCGACCTTGATGTAGACGATGTCGGCCTGGTTCTGGGCCAGGCCAGCACGCAATTCCCCCAGGGCCATCAGGTTCACGTCGTTATCTACCCAGGCGGGTGCCTGGTAGCGGGTAGCCAGGCGCTGCCCGACCGGGTAGCCATCCCAGCCCGGCATGATCGGCGGCGAGACGGAGCGGCCCGCGGAGAATTCGACCGGTGCGGGGAGCCCGATGCCGACCCCCCATACATCCCGCTTGTGAGGTGCGGCCGAGAGCATCTTGTCGAACAGCTCCTCGACCCGGTGCATGGTGTGCTCAGGGCCGACCGCGACGTCATTGGGTTCCTCGTGGTGGCTGAGCAAGTTCCCGCTCAGGTCGGCGAGGCCGGTGCTGATGCTGGTCGCGCCTAGCGCGGCGACCAGCAGGTGCCCCGCGCTGGAGCGCAGCGACAGTTCCCGGGGGGCGCGTCCGCCGGTGGAAGGGCCGAGCCGGCCCTCCTCGATGAGCCCGCAGCCTATCAGCTGCAATACGCGCTGAGTGACCACCGCGCGACCGTAACCGGAGGCGTGCTGCAAGGCAGGCCGGGTCCGGGCCCGGTGCGAGCGGATCAGGTCGAGAACGGTGACGAGTGAGTCCAGGTGCTCGTCGGTGACGGCAGAATGCAGATCTGGCCTGGTCATGGTCATCCTTCACCGCTCGCGTAACCCAAACGAGATCCTAGCATCTTGACTTATGTCTGTAGCAAGCATAAGTTCGCCGAAACAAAGCCAGCTAGTGTCTCTGACGTTGCTAAGTGGTTAGCAGGTGAGGTTGGTGGCAACTCCCGCGGAGACGGCGCGCTCCGTAGCGCTGGCGGCCACGCACGTCCGCAAGCAGTTCGGGCATGTGCAGGCGCTGATCGATGCGTCGATCAGCGTGCACGGCGGCGAGATCGTGGCCTTGTTCGGGGATAACGGAGCGGGCAAGTCGACCCTGCTGCGGGTGCTCCTGGGTATTTATCATCCCGACGGGGGCGACATCGTGCTCGGCGGGACCAAGCTGGAGCTCGGCTCGATCCGGGACGCCCAGGCGCACGGCGTCGAGGCGGTTCACCAGGACCTGGCGCTCGCACCCGACCTGTCCGTCATCGACAACATGTTCCTCGGTCACGAGGTCCTGCGCACCGGGATCCTGAGCCGTCTCGGCGTCATGGCGCGCAAGCAGATGGCCGAGCGGGCCGACGAGGCGCTCCGCCAGCTCGGCATCAAGCTGCCCTCGGTCTACGTGCCGGTCCGTGACCTGTCCGGTGGCCAGCGGCAGGCTGTCGCGATCGCCCGGGCGGTGATGTGGGCACGGACGGCGGTGCTGCTCGACGAGCCGACCGCGGCTCTCGGCGCGCGGCAAAGCGAGATCGTCTGCGACCTGCTGCGTGCCGTCGCCGCCCGCGGCCTGGGGGTCCTGGTCGTCTCGCACGACCTGCCTCGTGTCCTGAAGGTCGCGGACCGGGTGACGATCCTGTGGCGCGGTCGTACAGCCCGCGAGGAGGAGGCGTCCGCGCTTACCGTCCCGGACGTGGTGGCGGCGATGGTCGGCTACGAAGGAAACGCGGCATGAGCACGGTGGAGGAATCGACCGGGCAGGCAGCGGGCAACGGCCTGGATGAGCGGGCGCTGCCGCAGCGGAGCCTGCTGCGGCGACTGTCGTCGACCACCGCTTTCTACATCTTCGCCGTCGACATCGTCCTGATCGCCGTGTTCACGCTGGCGTCGTCCAACCACGTGTTCTGGAGCCTGCAGAACGCCCAGGCGCTGATGGGCAACGGCGCCGAGGCGCTCCTGCTCGCCAGCGGCGTGACCATGATGCTCGCGGCCGGGGTGTTCGACCTGTCCCTCGGCGCGAACCTGATCCTGGCGTCGGTGGTCGGCGCGCTGCTGCTCGCGCACCTGACGAACAGCCGCACCGTTCACGCGCCGGCGTGGGCGATCCTGCTCACCCTGGCTGTCTGCCTGCTGATAGGCGCGTTCGTCGGACTGGTCAACGGCCTGCTGATCACGTTCGTCCGGATCAACTCGCTGATCGCGACGCTGGGCATGCTCGGCATCTGCACCGGATTCGCTTACGTCATCGCGCATGGCAGCGACATCACCGGCGTGGCGACGAACATCCAGAGCGGGTTCGGGCTCAGCACGATCCTCAAGATCCCGTACCCGGCCCTGGTCGCCGTCGTGATCTTGCTCGCGCTGTGGCTGGTGCTGCGCTACACCAGGTACGGCGCGCGTACCCTCGCCATCGGCTCGAACCTGACCTCGGCCGAACGGGCCGGCCTGAAGGTCCGGACGCATCTGATCAGCCTGACCATGATCGGCGGCGCCCTGGCCGGATTGGCGGGCTTCGTCGACGTCTCCCGGTTCGACACCACCAACACCAGCGGGCACGCGCTCGACGCGCTGGCGGCGCTGACCGCCGCCGTAGTGGGCGGTACCGCGCTGCAAGGCGGCCGGGCCACGATGTTCGGCACCTTGTGGGGCGCCGTGCTCGCCTACGTGATCCTGGACGGCCTCGTTGTCGTCGGCGTGTCCTCCTTCTACCAGGAAATCGCGACCGGATTCGTCCTGTGGATCGCGGTCGGCATCGACAGCGCCCGGTACCGGCGGCGCGAATAACCGGAGCCCGGGACCGGGCGCCTCGTCACCACGTTTCTCAGTTCCAGAAAGGACACCGCGATGCGGGTACCTCAGGTTCGCATTCCCTCCAGACCCGGAACGGTCATGGCGATCGCCGCCGCGGCCGGGCTCGCGCTGGCTGGATGTACTGGATGTAGCAGCAGTAGCAGCGCGCCAGCGGCGGCCAGGACGAGCAGCAGCGCCGCGGCGTCAGCGACCTACCATCTCACCGGGACCGCCGGGCTGGCCAGCGACGCGTTCTGGATCTCCCTGCAGTGCGGCGGCACACAAGCCGCGGCCAAGCTGGGTGCCACCATCAAGTGGTACGCGTCGACCTCAGGTACCGATAGCGGCATCATCGCGCAGACCGTGCAGGCCGCGCAGCTCAGCAACCCCGACGGCGTGATCCTGTCACCGGTCGGCAGCTACAACAACTCGCCCGCGCTCGCGGCGCTCGCGGCCAAGCACATCCCGGTCATCGAGCCGAACGCCACCCAGGGTTCGCCCTATTACCAGGCGGTGGAATCCCCCGAGCAGGACCCGTCGGTGGTCAGCATGGCGGACCTGATCGCGAAGAACACGGGCGGCACGGGCACGGTCGCGATCCTGGCTGGCATCGCCGCCGTGCCCGCGATCAACTACCGCTGGCAGCCGCTGGTGGCCGAGCTGAAGAAGGCGGCGCCCAAGCTGAAGGTACTGCCAGTGCAGTACGACAGCTTCGACTCCCCGACGGCAGCCAAGCTCCTGTCGGCTGAGATCGTCGCGCATCCGGACATGAAAGCAGTCTGGGACACCAGCGGACCGGAGGGCATCGGCGCGGCGTCAGCGGTCAAGGCCGCCGGCGACGCCGGGAAGATCGGCGTCTACTCCTACGACGCCGAACCGGAAGAAGTCTCGCTGCTCAAGCAGGGCGTCATCAAGGCACTGATCGCGCAGTCTCCGTACAACGAGGGGAAAATCGCCGTGGAGCACATGATCGCGCTGCTGAAGAGCCGGGCCGGCAATTCAGGAACCCCGATCGGGAAAGGGACCCCATTCGACTTCATCACCCCCACGCAGGTGCTCACCCTGCAGAACGTGAACCAGTCGTCCTCGGCGCCGTACGAGTACTCCAGCAGCTGCAGCTGACCACAGCCGACATGCCTAAGCCACTCGGAGTCGGGCTGCTCGGCGCCGGGCCCGTCACCCAGGCGATCCACCTGCCCGTCATCGCCAACCTCGCCAGCCGGCTGCGCGTAGTCAAGGTCATGGACGTGGAAGCCGACCTAGCCGCGCAGATCGCCGCCCGGTGCGACGCGAGCAGCACCACCAGCGCCGCCGAAGTCCTCGAAGATCCCTCCGTGGACGTCGTCGCCGTCTGCAGCCCGCACGCCTTCCATGCCGACCAGGTCATCGCCGCCTGCCGGGCCGGCAAGCGAGCCGTGCTGTGCGAGAAGCCCATGACGACCACCGCCCGGCAAACCCGCCAGATCGCCGCGGCGGCCGCCGCCACCGGGGTTCCGGTCCTCGTCGGCACCATGCATGCCTACGACCCCGCTTACCAGGCCGCCCGGCGGCACTGGGGTAACCTGCCGGACACCGCCACCCTGATCCGTTCGGTCATCTACCTGCCCTCGAACGACCTCATGGTCGCCGCCGCGACCGATCCCGCCGTCCTCCCCGTATCTGACGCGGCGGGAGCAGGGCCGCACCCGCCGACGATCAAGGACGCGGTCCTTGGCCTGGCCATGCACGCTCTCCCGCTGATCCGCGACTTCGAACCCGCCGCAGGCACGGTGTCTTTCGCCCGCCTGCTCAAGCCGTGGGGGTACAGCATCACCACCACCTCCCAGGACCGCGCGGTCCAGCTCATCGGCTTCATGCCCGGCCGCTGGGCCCCGGACTGGCGGCTCAGCGTCTGGGGTGACGGCCAGGAACTGCACGTGTCCTTCCCGCCGTCGTATGTTCTCGCCGGGTCCGCGACCGCGACGCTAGCCGCGGGCGGTTCCCGTCGGTCCTGGCACTACCCGGGTAACGGATACCAGGCCGAGTGGGAGCACGTCGCCGACGTTGCCGAAGGCCGGACACAGCCGTCCCCCGGCCTCGACACCGCGATAGCCGACCTGCTCGCCGCGATCGCTATAGCCGATCAGGCCACCGAAGCCAGCGCCGTCCTCACCGGGGCCATGTGGTGACCGGCGCGATATTCACCGTGGCTTCCGATCCTGCGGACCCGGCGGCGTCGCGGTTCCAGCAGACGATCCTGGCTAGCATGCCTGCCCGCTTCCGGGTAGCAGCAGACAACGCCGACATCGCACTCATATCGGGGGACCAGCCTGGCTGGGGCGAGCGAGCCGCATCAGCCGTCCGGTCCCGCATGCGTGCGGTCATGCTGACCGGATTCAGGTCGATGACCGCCGACGCCATCTCGAGCCTCAGCGAGGAAGCGTCAGACGCCGACGTCATCGTGGCGGCCGCCACGCCCTACGCCACCAACCCGGGCTGGGCCGCCACGCTGCCGCTGATCGCCGCCGACCTGCAGGCCAGTGCCGTCCTGGACAGCGTCGCTACCGTGCCCATCCCGGCGGTCGGCTCCGTCGCCGCATGCAATGCCGCGCTCCGCGCGGCCCTGACCAGCCAGCTCGCCGTGATCCGCCAACTGGTCCCCGAGTTCGGCGGCCTGGCAACCGCGCACGCCAGCGACCACGGCTACGTCCTGGCTGGCGCCACGCCGGGAATCTCGGTCACCCTGGCCGGCACGGTATCCGGTGCCGGCGGCGAGCACCTCGCCCTCGACCTGGTCGGCCCGGCTCATCATTGGCATGCCGCGCTCCACGCCGACGCGAACGCATTCCCGGCGCGGATCTCGATCAGCGGCCCGGATGGCGAGCGCATCTGGCCCCCCGTGTACGAGAGCGGATACCGCGCCGCCTGGGCCAGCCTCCACGAGGCCATCAGCACCCAGACTGCGCCCGGCTATCCCGCGGATCAGCTTGCCCGTGACCTGGCAGCGGCCGAGGCTGCACTCAGGAGCAGCCGGGATCGCTGATCGCGGGGCCGGAGAACTCGTGCGTCCCCGAGCCGACCTCGAAAACCGCCTCCTAGGCGTCCCGCCCACCCGGGAAGCGGGCCAGCGCCGGGGGCGGACCGAGCCGAGGGAGTAGTGGTTGAAGGAGTTCATCCAGGGGGACTGGAAGCCGTCCTGGCTGCTCCAGCCGTCCCACCGCTCCCAGATCGTGGTCGCGCCCGCCTGGACCATGTACGCAAGCGCTTCGTCACCGGGACCGCACACCTTCCGCGTCGGCAACCCGAGTGCCTCGGCTAGGCCGGTGATGGTGGCGCGCGACCGCCGTCGGCAACCCGTCCTCGACCGGCAGCGTGATCCCTCAAGGTCAGGCACCCTGCGCCTGGCGGAGCACCGCCGCGGTGTCGTACCAGATCGACAGGCGCCTGATCAGCGGCCCGGCCAGGTCGAACACGTCCACCGCATCGAAGGCGACCGAACGGCCTTCGTGCGTCGTGCCGGTGAAGCTGATTTCCACCACCACCGTGTCCGCCTCGGTGATCCGTCGCACCGGCCGGTCGGTGTGCTCGGCCCACGCGGCCAGCAAGCGCGGGTAGAAGGCCCCGATCGCCTCGCGGCCCTGCCGGGGCCTGGCTCCGGCGGGATACAGCTCCGCGTCCGGCGCCCACAGCCCGGCCAGCGCGTCCCAGTCCTCGGCGTTGACCGCGTCAAAGTAGGCGCTGACGGGATCGATCATTGGCTGAGCTCCGTCCGCAGTTCCTTCATCGCGCCGAAAGAGTACCGGGCCAGCGCGGGATCGCCGAACGCGGTGATGTTCCACATCACCAGATGCCGCAGGCCGGCCGCGGCGTACTCGCGGACCTGCGCGGCCACCTGCTCCGGGGTGCCGCAGAAGGCATAGTGCCTGACCACCTCGGCCGGGATGCCGTCCACGATCCGCAGCGCCTCCTCGCGCCCGACCTCGGTCGGGATGAAGTCGTGGAAGCCCGAGCCTCCGGGCCCCGCACCCTCCAGCGGCGGCTCCACACCCAGGGCCCGGCCGAAACCGTGCCGTGCACGAGTTCCTTGCCCACGTGCTCGAACACCTTGGTCAGGCCGGATCCGGGGTCCTCGATCGAGCACCGGGCTGCGGTCGGCCACCAGGACCCGCTTGCCCTCGGTGGCCAGCAGCGCCCCGGCGGACAGCCCAGCGGCGCCCGCCCCGATCACCACCACGTCGTAGCCGGTCATGCGCAAGTCCCCCTAACACCGAATCCTATCAAACGGTTGTTTTACATATCATAGAGATGTGACCACGAGCCTGCCAGACACCCCCGTGACCC
>JBEKJP010000132.1:0-21438 GCA_050011155.1 Streptosporangiaceae bacterium | reverse complement strand
CTGAGACTGAGACTGGGCGGGGGCGCTCGTGGCCGGCGTGTTCCCCCCGCCGACGGTGCCTCCCGCGGGGCTCGCGCTGGAGCTGCCGCCCCCGGAGCAGGCAGCAAGGGTCGGTAGGGCGATCGCGGCGATCACCCAGGCAGCGGTCCGGCCGGACTTCATGGCAACTCCTCGTAAGTATCCCGACTCCTGGCGCCGTGCCACCGTCCACCCGGAACGACGCTGAAACGCTATGGAACGGCGGGCTCGGTACATGGAGCCGGGTGCGCGCACCTTGATACATGCAATTGACGGAGTCAGTCGCGGAACGCCGTCTGGCGGGGCCGTCACAGGGTGGGATACGAGGCCAGGGGGCTGTCGAGCACCCATAGATACGGCCTATGGTCTAGACATGACCACGAATGACACGCTGCGAGTAACCGACTCACGCACCGGCCGCAGCTACGAACTCCCTATCGTCGACGGCGCTATCCGCGCCATGGACCTTCGGCAGATCAAGACCTCCGATGACGACTTCGGGCTGCTCGCCTACGATCCGGCGTTCCAGAACACCGCCAGCTGCCGCAGCGCCATTACCTTCATCGACGGTGACAAGGGAATCCTGCGCTATCGCGGCTACCCGATCGAGGAGCTGGCGGACCGCGCGTCCTTCCTGGACGTGTCGTGGTTGCTGCTGCGCGGCGAGCTGCCGGACAAGGAAGAGTCGGCGGGGTGGGCCCACCAGATCTCCCACCACACGTACGTGCACGAGAACGTCAAGAAGTTCATCGACGGCTTCCACCACGACGCCCACCCGATGGGGATCCTGGTGAGCACGCTGGCCGCGCTGTCCACGTTCTACCCCGAGGCGAACGCGGTCCGCGACAAGGCCAACCAGGACCAGCAGGTGGTGCGGCTGATCGCCAAGATGCCGACGCTGGCGGCCTTCGCCTACCGGCACGCCCGCGGGCTGCCCTACGCGTACCCGGACGACGACCTGTCCTACGCGGGCAACTTCCTGAACATGATGGCGAGGATGACCGAGCCCAAGTACGACCCGAACCCGGTGCTCGAGCACGCCCTCGACGTCTTGTTCATCCTGCACGCCGACCACGAGCAGAACTGCTCCACCAACGCGATGCGCAGCGTGTCCAGCTCGCAGGTCGACCCGTACTCGGCGGCGGCGGCGGCCGCCGCGGCGCTCTACGGCCCGCTGCACGGCGGCGCGAACGAGCAGGTGCTGAAGATGCTGCGGGAGATCGGCTCGGTCGAGAACGTGCCGGCCTACATCAACCGGGTCAAGAGCGGCGAGCTGCGCCTGATGGGCTTCGGCCACCGGGTGTACAAGAACTACGACCCGCGCGCCACCATCATCAAGGGCGTCGCCGACGAGGTATTCGAGGTGACCGGGCGCAACCCGCTGCTGGACATCGCGCTCGAGCTCGAGCGGATCGCGCTCGAGGACGACTACTTCGTCAGCCACAAGCTCTACCCGAACGTGGACTTCTACTCGGGCATCATCTACCAGGCCATGGGCTTCCCGGTGGCGATGTTCCCGGTGCTGTTCGCGATCGGCCGGATGCCCGGCTGGCTGGCCCACTGGCAGGAACAATCCGTCGACCCGGACCAGAAGATCGCCCGGCCACGGCAGATCTACGTCGGCGAGACCACGCGGCACCTGAACGGGGAGGACGCCTGACCGCACAGCGCGCGCCCTGGCTGGAGGTACCACCCGGCTCGGAATTCGGCCTGGCCAACCTGCCCTACGGGGTGTTCTCGGCAGGCGAAGGCGAAGGCGAAGGCGAAGGCGAAGGCGCCAGGGTCGGGGCCAGGATCGGTGACTCGGTCCTGGACCTCGCCCGGGCACTGGGCGACGACGTGTTCGCCGAGCCGTCGCTGAACGCCTTCATGGCGACCGGGCGCGCCCGCTGGAGTGAGGTCCGGGCCCAGATCACCGATCTCCTGGCCGGCGCGCGGTACCGCGGCGCGGTCGAGGCGGCGCTGCGGCCGCTGTCGGAGGTGCGCCTGCACCTGCCCTTCACGCCGGGCGACTACGTCGACTTCTTCGGCAACGAGTACCACGCGGCCAACGCCGGGCGGATATTCCGGCCGGACGGTGAGCCGCTCACGCCGAACTGGAAGCACATGCCCATCGGCTACCACGGCCGGTCGGGCACCATCGTGCCGTCCGGTACGCCGGTGACGCGCCCGTGCGGGCAGCGCCGGGGGAGCGGCGGGCCGACGTTCGGCCCGTCCCGCCGCCTCGACTTCGAGGCCGAGGTCGGCTTCGTAGTCGGCGCGGGCTCGACCGGGCCGGTCCCGGTGGGCGCTTTCGCCGACCACGTGTTCGGTGTCTTCCTGCTCAACGACTGGTCCGCCCGTGACCTGCAGGCCTGGGAATCGCAGCCGCTCGGCCCGTTCCTGGCCAAGTCGTTCGCGACGTCGGTCTCGCCCTGGGTGGTGCCGCTCGAGGCGCTGGAGCACGCCTGGGTCAGCCCGCCGCCACGGGACCCGGAGCCGCTGCCCTACCTGGCTGACGTCGGCCAGCAAGGCCTTGACCTCGCGCTCGAGGTGCGGCTCGACGGGCACCTGGTGGCGAGCCCGCCGTACGCCGGCACCTACTGGACGGCCGCGCAGATGCTGGCTCACATGACCGTGAACGGCGCCCCGGCCCGCACCGGCGACCTGTTCGCCTCGGGCACGGTCAGCGGCCCGAACCGGGACCAGCGGGGCTGCCTGCTGGAGCTGAGCTGGGGCGGCGCCGAGCCGCTCACGCTGCCCGACGGGTCGGTGCGCACCTTCCTCGAGGACGGCGACGAGGTGACGATCACCGCCACCGCCCCCGCCGCCGACGGCACCCGCGTCGGCTTCGGCGAGGTGACGGGCCAGATCCGGCCAGCTCGCACCGAGGACGGCTCGCGCCCAGGCCCGTTAGGTCAGATCGATCTCGAAGAACGCGCCCTCATCATCGTGCACGATCCGGGCCGAGCCCGACCACCCCTCGAACCCGCCCGTCCCGGTGCCCGGCACGATATGGCCGAACCAGGTGGCCGGGTCGGACTCGAGCCCGCCGTGCTGCACGGTCACCGAGCCTTCCCGGCCGCCCGCCAGGCGTCCGGTGATCCGCTCCGTGGCCACGTACGAGCGCGAGCCCTCCTGGCTCCCCGCGGACATGAACAGCGTGGTGGCGTGCCCGATGATCCCCGCCGTGAAGGTCTTCGCGAACGTCATCAGGCCGACCCAGTCCGCCGCCAGGCCCTCGACCGTGCGGATTTCGTAGCCATCGACCTTGAAACGTGCGATCAGCGTCACCATTTCTCCATTTTTTTCGTACCGAACGAGTGGGTTACCCGCCCGCCCTCACAGCTCGATGCGCGAGCCTACGATGAGGGTGCTGTCGCGGGGGAGCTGGAAATACTCGGTGGCGTCAGCGGTGATGCGCGAGGTCGCGATGAACAGCCGCTTGCGCCAGCGGCTCATGCCGGGCGTGCTGCCGGGGACGATCTCGATGCGCGACAGGAAGTAGGACGGGCTGTCGTCGCCGAGGCCTTCCGCGCCGGACGCGCGGATCAGCGGCAGCAGGCCGGGAAGGTCGGTCCGGTCCATGTAGCCGAAGCGCGCGGTGACGTGGAAGATCTGGTCGTCGGTGTAGCCCAGGTCATCGACCGTGATCCGCTCGGCGGGCGGTACGTGCGGCATCGGCATGGTCTCGACCGCGAGGATGAGGGTGTGCCGGTGCAGGACGTGGTTGTGCTCGACGTTGGCCCGTAGCGCCAGCGGGGCGGTGGCCTTGCCGCGGTTGAGGAAGACGGCGGTGCCGGGCACCCGCGGCAGCGGGGGCTTCATGGCGTGCAGCTGGTCGATGAACTCCCGCAGCGACCCCTCCTCCCGGTCCCGCTGCTGCGTGACCAGCTCGCGGCCGCGCTGCCAGGTGGTGAAGACGGTGAACGCGGCCAGGCCGATCAGCAGCGGCAGCCAGGCGCCGTGCACCAGCTTGGTCAAGTTGGCGGCGAAGAAGAGCAGGTCGATGACGAGCAGCAGGCCGCCGCCCGCCGCCACCGCCCACAGCGGCCAGCGCCAGTGCGTGCGGGCGATGTAGAAGAACAGCAGCGTCGTGATCGTGATGGTGCCGGTCACGGCCGTGCCGTACGCGTAGGCCAGGGACTCCGAGCTCCGGAACGTCAGGACCAGCGTGAGCACGCCCACCAGCAGCAGCCAGTTGATCCACGGGACGTAGATCTGGCCCATCTGCTCTTCCGAGGTGTACCTGATGCGCAGCCGCGGCAGGTAGCCGAGCCGGGCCGCCTGGTGGGCGACCGAGTACGCGCCGGTGATGACGGCCTGCGAGGCGATGACGGTCGCGACCGCGGCCAGGAAGACCATCGGGAGCCGGGCCCAGCCCGGCGCCAGCAGGAAGAACGGGTTGGAGACGCTGCCCCGGTCGCCCAGGATCAGGGCTCCCTGCCCCATGTAGTTCAAGGTCAGGGCCGGGAAGACGAGAAGCACCCAGCCCCGCCGGACCGGCCCGCGGCCGAAGTGCCCCATGTCCGCGTACAGGGCCTCGGCCCCGGTCACGGCGAGGACGACGGCGGTCAGGGAGAAGAACCCGGTTCCGAAGTGGCCGATCAGGAAGCCCAGGGCGTAGGTGGGGGACAGCGCCTTCAAGATGGCCGGGTGGGCCGCGACGCCGCGCACGCCCAGCGCGCCGAGCACGATGAACCAGAAGACCATCACCGGCCCGAACAGGCGGCCCACCGTGGCGGTACCCAGCCGCTGAACCAGGAACAGGCCCACGATGATGGCGACCGTGATCGGGATGACCAGGTCCGACACCGACGGCGCGGCGACCTTCACGCCCTCGATCGCGGACAGCACCGAGATGGCGGGCGTGATCATGCTGTCGCCGAAGAACAGCGAGGCGCCGAAGATCCCGAGCGCCGACAGCACGACCGCCGCCCGGCGCCCGCCCCGGACCCCGCGCCGGCGGATCAGGGCGATCAGGGCCATGATGCCGCCCTCGCCGTCGTTGTCGGCGCGCATCACCAGCACGACGTAAGTGACGGTGACGATGATCGTTACCGACCAGAAGATCAGCGATACGATGCCGAAGATGGCATCCGTGGACACCTTGACCGGGTGCGGATCGGCCGGGTTGAACACCGTCTGGACGGTGTACAGCGGGCTCGTGCCGATGTCACCGAAGACCACTCCGAGCGCGCCGACGGCCAGCGCCCACTGGGCGGCAGCACGCCTGTTGGAACCCACCGTTCCTCCCCGTTCGGCCAGGCTGCATACGCTACTCCATACCCGCGTTAGCTGAGGAGGGTCCCATGGCGCCTCCGGGGCGGACCGCCCGCAAGCCCACCCTGGAAACCGTCGCGGCCCGGGCCGGGGTATCCAAATCACTCGTATCGCTGGTGCTCCGCAACTCGCCCAAGGTCAGCGCGACCAGCCGTGAGACCGTCCTGCGGGCGGTGGCGGAGCTCGGCTACCGGCCCAACGCCGCCGCCCGGCTGCTCGCCGAACGGCGCTCCCACACGATCGGCGTGCTGCTGAACGACCTGCGCCAGCCCTGGTTCGCCGACATGCTGGACGGCCTCACCCCGGCGCTGCACGCCGGCGGCAAGCACATCCTGCTGGGCGACGGGCGCATCGACCGGATGCTCGATGAGACCCTGACCTGGTCGTTCATCGACCTCGGGGTGGACGGCCTGGTGCTGGCCGGGTCGATCCCCATGTCGCAGGCCATCATCGACGCGGCCAGCCAGATCCCGACCGTCGCCGTGGGCGGCCGGGGCCTGGATGTCGGGCTGCCGCGCGCCGACGTCCTCGCCAACGACAACCACCTTGGCGGGACGCTCGCGGTCCGGCACCTGATCGAGTTCGGGCACACCCGGATCGCGCACATTCACGGGCTGCCCAGCGTGGCGGGCCGGCTGCGGATGGAGGGCTACGAGGACACCATGCGCGCGGCCGGCCTCGGCGGTCACGTCCAGATCGAGGCCGGCGACATGAGCGAGGAAGGCGGCTACCGCGCCACGGTCCGGCTGATGAGCCAGGCCGCCCGGCCCTCGGCCATCTTCGCGGCCAACGACCTGACCTGTGTCGGCGCCCTGTCCGCGGCGGCCGCGCTCGGCATCAGGGTCCCGGCGGAACTCTCCCTGGTCGGCTTCGACAACTCCGTCTTCGCCCGTCTGCGCGCGCTGTGGCTGACCAGCGTCGACGCCACCGCGTTGGAGATGGGCCGGCAGGCGGCCCGCAAGCTGCTGGCCCGCATCGATGACCCGGACGCCCCCGGGGAGACCATCTTGCTGCCCCCGCGCCTCGAGGTCCGCGGCTCCAGTGGCCCCGCGCCAGCCCCCGACTAGCCGGCGATCCGCACCGCCCGCCCGGTCTTCATGCTCTCGTTCGCCGCGTCCGCGAGCACCAGCGCGGCCCGGCCGTCGGCGAAGCCCGGGCTGGGCACCTCGCCCCGCTCGACGCAGCTGACCAGGTGATCGAGCTCGGCCCGGTAGGCGGGCGTGTAGCGGTCGAGGAAGAAGTTCAGGTACGGCGGGCCCGTCTCGGTGCCCGCGGCGCCGGACCGGCGCACGCTGGTGGCGGCCTGGTTTCCCGCGGTCAGCATCCCGTCGGCCCCGAACGCCTCCAGCCGCTGGTCGTAGCCGAACGCGCAGCGGCGGCTGTTGATGATCTGGCACAGCTCGCCGCCGGCCCCGCGCAGCACCACCACGGCTGAGTCGATATCGCCCGCCTCGGCGATGTACGGCTCGATCAGGTTCGCCCCCGTGGCCTGGACGTCCACCACCTCGCCGAGGAAGAACCTGGCCATGTCGAAATCGTGGATGGTCATGTCGCGGAACAGCCCGCCCGAGCCGGCGATGTAGGCGGCCGGCGGGGGCGCCGGGTCGCGGCTGGTGATGATGAGCTGCTCCAGCTTCCCGATCTCGCCCGCCGCGACCCGGTCGCGGACCGCGGCGAAGGTGGGGTCGAACCGGCGGTTGAACCCCACCATCACCGTCGGCTCCAGGCCCTTGAGGTCCTCCCAGCACGCGTCGACCCGGGCCAGGTCCAGGTCGATCGGCTTCTCGCAGAGCACCGCCTTGCCCGCCCGCACCGAGGCGGCGAGCAGGTCGACGTGGGTGGCCGTGGGCGAGGCGATGATCACGGCGCCGATGCTCTGGTCACCGAGGATCACCCCGGCGTCCTGGGTCGGCAGCGCCCCGTACCGCGTGGCCATCTCGAGCGCCGCGGCCTCGACGGGATCGTGCACGACGGCGAGTTCCGTCCGCGGATGCGCGGCCAGCGAGGCGGCGTGGACGCGCCCGATTCTCCCCGCTCCGAACAGGCCGAATCGCAGCATCATGCCTCCATGGGTTGCCTACGGGGTTAACCGGTGCCTCAGGGGACCTCAATGTAGACCGTGTCGTCGATGACCTTGACCGGATAGGTACGCACGTCGGTCAGGACCGGGGCGCCGAGCGCCTTGCCGCTGGTGTAGTCGAACCGCCCGTTGTGCTTGGGGCACTCGATGACGCCGCCCATGACCAGGCCGTCGCACAGCAGCGTCTTCTCGTGCGTGCAGTGGCCGTCGGTGGCGAAGTAGGCGTCGTCGGGGGAGCGGTAGATCGCGTAGTCGTTCCCGGCGTGCTCGAACGGGATGACATCCTCGGAATCAATGTCATCAGCCGCGCAGGCGGCGATCCACTGGGACATCGGTATCTCCTCAGGCAGGCGTATCAGGCAGGCGTATCAGGCAGCCGTGACGGCCGGCAGCGGCCGGGCGCGGCCGTCGTTGAGCGGCGTGGGCTCGTTGAACGGGGCGGCGCCGGGCAGCAGCTCACGGCGCACGTAGTACTCCTGGTCCCGCAGCTGGCGCAGCACCGCCGGGATGATCTCCCGGTAGGCCGCCCACAGCGACGGGTACACCGGCGCGCAGTCGTGCTTGATCTCCTCGTGCAGCTCGGGCAGCCGGTAGTACGGCACCATCGGGAACATGTGGTGCTCGACGTGGTAGTTCATGTTCCAGTACAGGAACCGGTTGAGGCGGCACATCTTCACCGTGCGGGTGTTCAGCCGGTGGTCGAGCACGTTCTCGCCCATGCCGGCGTGCTGGGTGAACCCGTAGACCTGGAGCATGAACCCGCCGTAGATCCGCGGCCCGCCGATCAGGACCACCGGCAGCCAGGACCGGAACCCGATGGCCAGCCCGATCGCGACGGCGTACACGGCCAGGTGGACCCGGGCCGTTCGGTAGACCTTGTTGCGCTCGGACTCGGGTACGTAGTCGGCCTCGGCGGCGGTGAGCCGCCCGGCCGCGTGCCGGAACATCAGCGAGAACGCGACCGGCACGTCGACCAGGCCGAAGTAGTTGGCCAGCAGCCTGGCCAGCCGGGCCGGGCGCATCACCGCGATCTCCGGGTCGCGCCCGACGATCAGCGTGTCGGTGTGGTGCCGGGTGTGGCTCCATCGCCAGGTGGTCGGGTCGCGCATGATCATGAACGAGGAGAGCTCGTACAGGGCCTCGGCGATCCAGCGGCTCTTGAACGCGGTGCCGTGCCCGGACTCGTGCCAGCGGGAATCGGACGTGGAGCCGTACAGGACGCCGTAGGCGCCGAAGAACGGCACCGCCCACCAGCTGTGCCAGACGATCCACAGCGCGCTGCCGAGGCCGCCGAAGGTCAGGATCAGGCCGAGCCAGATGCCGGTGTCCCGGACCGCCGGGTAGTCGGAGCGCCGCATCAGCTCCTTCATCCGCTTGCGCGGCACCGCGCTGCGGAACCACGCCCCGCCGGCCATCCCGGCGTCCACCGCCGCCTGGTTCTCCGGCCCCGTCAGGCTGTACCGTTCCAGCCGCTCCCGTCCTGGCCGCTCCCTATCCACCGTCGCGTCCACGTCCTACCTCCAATTGGAGCGCTCCAACACCTAGTAATCGTCACTTATCCCAAGTTGCCTGTCAAGACCGGGCTCGGCAGATTGTTAGAACGATCCAACCCTGGCGCCCCCGGGTCTGGCATCATTTGCCGTCGCCCTGGCCGGCCGCCGGTGGGCCGGCAACCGGGTCGATGTCACATAGGTGTGGCTCTTTTTTTCCTGTGCGTGCCCCAGGCCACCTTCTAGCGTGGCCTGGGCGCCACGCACCACCTAAGCCGCACCCGAGCCGGGGGCGGCCCCGGCGACAGGAGCGCAGCAGCGGGACGGATGCGCCCGCCCCCCGCACGAGCCCTCACTCCAGCAGAGCCACACCCATGTCATCGACCCGGCTATAACCCAATGGCAGGAATTTAAGGAAGCTCTGTGTGCCCCCTTTCCAGGGAGTTCCTGCTGGCCGGGGCCGTTTCACAGCAGGCGGGGCGGCCCGGGGGAGCAGCGCGGGCGCGCACCGGCTGCGGCAGAACGGCCGCGGCCTCCCGGCCACGCCATAGCCAGCCTGTCATATCCCTTCATGTCTGAACGGCCCCACGACCAGGACGACGTGGGACATCTGGGCTTCAAGCGACACCTGGGACTTAGGGGGTTGCGCACGTCCGCTACGGACTCGTGCCGGCCAGCAAGCGGTCCAGGAACTCGGCGAACGCGCTCTCGCCCGCGGCCAGCGCCCCGGCGGGGTCGTCCGCGCGCGCGATCATCATGGCCACCTCGTTCGCGGCGGCCAGCACGATGTGCGCGAACGTGTCGACGTGGCGGTGCTCGACGCGGCCCGCCCCGGCCGCGTACGCCAGGCAGTCCCTGATCAGGCCGAGCGGCCCCTGCTCGTCGATCTCGCGCCAGCGTTGCCAGCCCAGCACCACGGGCGCGTCGATCAGCATGATCTGCCGCACGACCGGGTCGCCGGCGTTCCTGATCCACAGCAGGCCGCCCGCCCGCAGCAGGGCGACTGGGTCCGCCGCGTCCCTGGCCGTCGTAGCCGTGCGCGGCGAACAACCGGGTCGCCACCTCGACCACGTGCGCCCGGGTTGCCCGGCCCCGCTCGACGTTCTTATTCACCAGCCCGCTCGGCTTCACCAGCCCGGCTCGACGTTCTCATGCCAGCCCGGCTCGACGTTCGTTGCCAGTCCGATAGCTAATACATTGACAGACCGACTGTCGGTTTGTCAAAGTTAGACCGTCAGTCGGTCTCTAAAGACTGTACCCCGGCCGCCGTTATCCGAGGGAGACGCCATGACCAGCGAGATGGAACTTCTCGACCAGCACCGCCGCGAGGTGCGGACCAGGTCCGGTCCCGCCAGCTACGTCGACACCGGCGGTCCCGGCCGGCCGGTGCTGTTCGTCCACGGCGTGGGCAGCAGCAGCTACCTGTGGCGGAACGTGATCGGGCTGCTCGACGGCGAGCGCCGGTGCGTAGCCGTCGACCTGCCCCTGCACGGGCGTACGCCCGCCGCTCCCGACCAGGACTTCACCCTGCCCGGCCTGGCCCGGTTCGTCGCCGACTGCGGCGACGCGCTCGACCTGGCCGATGTCGATCTGGTCGCCAACGACACCGGCGGTGCGGTCTGCCAGGTGTTCGCCGCGAGGCACGCCGAGCGGCTGCACACGCTGACGCTGACCAACTGCGAAGCGCACGATAACGTGCCGCCGAAGGTGCTGCTGCCCGCCGTGCTGCTCGCCCGGATCGGCCTGCTCGCCCCCCTCTCCGCCCGGCTGACGCGCAACATCCCGCGCGCCAAGAAACTCGTCTACGGCATGGGTTATGAGGACATCGCCAAGCTGCCCGACGACATCGCCCGGGTCTGGCTCGAAGCACAGGGGGCGACCAAGCAGGCGGCCCGCCAGGCCCAGCGCCTGCTGATCTCGCTGCGTGCTCGCGACCTGCTGGCCGCCGAGCCCGCCCTGGCCCGGCTCGAGGTCCCGACCCTCATCGTCTGGGGCACCAGCGACCGAGCCTTCCGTACCAAGTGGGCCTACTGGCTGCGCGACACCATCCCCGGCGCCCGCGAGGTGGTCGAGATCGACGGCGGCCGCCTGTTCTTCCCTGACGAGCGCGCCGCCGAGCTGACCGCGGCGCTGCGCCGCCACTGGGCGGCGCACCCCTGAATCACTGAGTGAAGGCCAGTTCACTTACTGGCGCGGGGATCGTGCCCAGGCAGCCGTGCGCCATCTCCTCGAGAAGCTCGCTGAGCCGGTCGGCGGCCAGCCCGCTGCGGAAGAACAGCGTCGACTGGATCGCGCCGATCGCCGCGTGCACCGCCAGCCGGACCTCGCCGTCGGCCAGGTCCGGCCGCAGCGGGCCCAGCAGGTGCACCCACTCCTCGATGTAGTGCCGCTGCAGCCGGCTCAGCCGGCGCCGCTCGTCATCGGGCAGCGTGCGCACCTCGCGGTGGTAGACGGCCAGCGCGTCACGGTGGGTCTGCGCCACCGAGATGTGGTCCCGCACCAGCATGGTCAGGCTCTGCCCCTCATCGAGGTCGGCCGCGATGATCTGCGCGGACCGGCCCATCAGCCGGTCCATCACCCGGTCGGCCATAGCCACCAGGATCGCCGTCTTGCTGCCGAAGTGCCGGTAGACGCCGGATCCGACGATGCCAGCCTCGGCGCCGATATCCGCCATGGAGATCGCGTCGAAGCCGCGCTGGGCGCCGAGGCCCGCCGCTGCCACCAGGATCCGCTCCTTGCGGCCCGGATCACGCCGCCGCGGCTGGGGCCGCTGTGTCGTGGCCCGCCCGGAGGCCCCCTGGGACGATGTCGTCTGCGCCGCCATCTTTTCAGTGTCGCATCCAGGCGCTAAGGTCGCTAGTGAATGGCGAGTCACATTAGGAGACGGCGTGGACTTTGCCGAACCGGAAGAACACCAGGCGCTGCGAGCCGCCGTGGCGGACATCGCCGCCAAGTTCGGGCCCCGCTACTACGCCGAACGCGCCGCCGCCCGCCGTCCCTGCGCCGAACTGTGGCAAGCCCTCGGCGAGGCCGGCTTCATCGGCGTCAACATTCCCGAGGAGTACGGCGGCGGCGGAGGCGGCCTCACCGAGCTCGCCCTGGTCTGCGAGGAACTCGCGGCCGCCGGGACGCCGCTGCTCCTGCTGCTGGTGTCCGCCGCGATCTCGGCCGAGATGATCGCCGACTTCGGCACCGAGGAGCAGCGCCGGACCTGGCTGCCCGGCCTGGCCAGCGGCGCCGCCAAGGTGGTCTTCGCGATCACCGAGCCCGACGCGGGCTCCAACACGCTGCGCCTCTCTACCACCGCGACCAGAGACGGCGACGACTGGGTGCTGAACGGCACCAAGTACTACATCTCCGGCGTCGACGAGGCCCAGGCCCTGCTCGTCGTCGCGCGGACCGGCCAGGACGAACGCGGCGGCCGCCTGTCGCTGTTCATCGTGCCCGCCGACGCCCCGGGCCTGGACAAGCACCTGCTCCCGGTCGACCTGCTGCTGCCCGAGCGGCAGTTCACCCTGCACTTCGACGGGGTGCGGGTCAGCGGCGAGGCCCTCGTGGGCCACGAGGGCGAAGGCTTCAAACAGGTCTTCCACGGCCTTAATCCCGAACGGATCACCGGAGCCGCCCTCGGTGTCGGCGTCGCGCGGTACGCCCTGGGCGCCGCGGCCAGGTACGCCAGCGAGCGCAAGGTCTGGTCCGAGCCGATCGGCGCCCACCAGGGCGTCTCGCACCCGCTGGCCAAGGCCAAGATCGAGACCGAGCTCGCGGCCCTGATGATCAGGCAGGCCGCCTGGCAGCACGACCACGGCGTGCCCGCGGGGGAATCCGCGAACATGGCCAAGTACGCCGCCGCCGAGGCCGCCCTGGCCGCCCTCGACGCGGCCATCCAGGCGCACGGCGGGAACGGCCTGGCCAGCGAGTACGGCCTGATGCCCTACTGGGGCCTGGCCCGGCTGCTGCGCATCGCGCCGGTCAACCGGGAGATGATCCTCAACTACGTGGCCCAGCACAGCCTGGGCCTGCCCCGGTCTTACTAACGGAGCCCTCCTAGGAGTCCCATGGACCTCGCGCGCAATCTCATCGGCCGGATCAACGTCGGCGACAGCCTGACCCGTACCGCCGCGAGCAAGCCGGATCAGCTCGCCGTGGTGGACGGCGACCGCCGCTTCACCTACGCCGAGTTCAACGCCTACGTCAACCGGCTCGCCCACGGGCTGGCCGGCCGCGGCTTCCAGCGCGGTGACGCGCTCGCCCTGGCCTCAGGCAACAGCGCCGATTTCCTCGCGATCTACTACGCGTGCGCCAAGCTCGGCGTGGTCTGCGTGCCGGTCAACCTGGGCTGGCGGCCGGACGAGGTGGCCTACGTGCTCGGCCACTCCCGGGCCCGCGGCATCGTGGTGGAGACCCAGCTGATGACCGCGCTCCAGGACGCGATCGCCAAGGTGCCCGAGGTCACCGACGTGATCGTGGCCCCGGACGGGCTCCGGGACCTCAGCACCCACGATAACAGCAAGGAGCCGGAGGTCTTCGTCGACGACCGGGACGCGCTGACCTACCTCTACACCTCGGGCACGACGTCCTTCCCCAAGGGCGTGGTCGGCTCGCACGTCTCGATCTACCTGGAGTCGATGTCGGGCGCCCTGGACTCCGGCTGGCGCGCCGGCGACAGGTTCGCCGCCATGATGCCGATGTTCCACACCGCGCAGCTCAACGCGTTCTGCACCCCCGCGGTCATGGTCGGCGCGACCATCTACGTGCTGCGCGGCTTCGACGCGGCGGTTCTGCTCAAACTCATCCAAGACGCGCAGGTCACGCAGATCTTCGGCCTGCCCATGATGTTCCGCGCCATGCTGGACCACCCGGATTTCGCTGAATACGACCGGTCCAGCCTGCGCCGGGCGGTCTATGCGATGGCGCCGATGCCCGACGACCTCATCCGCCGCTGCCTGGACGGGTTCGGCTGCGACTTCGCGCTGCTGTTCGGGCAGACCGAGATGAGCCCGATCACCACGCTGTTCCGGCCCGAGCATCAGCTCTCCCACCTCGGCGCGGTCGGCACCCCGCTGATCGGCGTGCAGGTCGCGATCATGAGCCCGGACGGCGAGCTGCTGCCGCCCGGCGGGACCGGCGAGATCGTCTACCGGGGGCCGAGCACCATGTCCGGCTACCTGGACAACGACGAGGCCACGGACCAGGCGTTCGCGCACGGCTGGTTCCACTCCGGTGACGCCGGCCAGTTCGGTGACGACGGCGTGCTGTGGTTCACCGACCGCTACAAGGACGTCATCAAGACCGGCGGCGAGAACGTCGCCTCGATCGAGGTGGAGAAGGCGATCTACGCCGCCGACCCCCGGGTGTCCGAGGTGGTCGTGGTCGGCCTGCCGCACCAGCACTGGACCGAGGCCATCACCGCCGTCGTGGTGCCCAAGCCGGGCGAGACGATCGACCCGGGCGAGCTGATCGTTACGCTCAAGGGCCAGCTGGACGGGTTCAAGGTGCCCAAGGCGGTCATCTTCGCCGACCAGCTGCCCAAGACCTCGACCGGCAAGATCCAGAAGAACGTCCTGCGGTCCGAGCACGCCGACCACTACAGCGCTGACCACCACAAGGAGGCCTGACCGGGTGCCGGCTCTCACTTCCCACGTCGATCTGGACGGCGAGACCTTCCGTGCCAACCGGGACGCCCAGCTCGCCGTGCTGAGACAGCTGGACGAGCAGCTCGAGCTGGCCATCGCGGGCGGCGGGGAGCGCTACCAGCAGCGGCACCGCGACCGGGGCAAGCTGCTGACCCGCGAGCGGATCGAGCTGCTGGTCGACCCGGACAGCCCGTTCCTCGAGCTGTCCCCGCTGGCCGCCTGGGGCACCGGCTTCACCGTCGGCGCCAGCGTGGTGACCGGCATCGGGGTGATCTGCGGCGTCGAGTGCGTGATCATCGCGCACGACCCGACCGTCCGCGGCGGCGCGATGAACCCGTACTCGCTGCGCAAGACCCTGCGCGCACTGGAGATCGCCCGGCTGAACCGGCTGCCGGTGATGAACCTGGTGGAGTCGGGCGGCGCCGACCTGCCGACGCAGGCCGACCTGTTCGTCCCGGCCGGGCGGATCTTCCACGAGCTGACCGAGCTGTCCGGCCTGGCCATCCCGACGGTGGCGCTGGTGTTCGGCAACTCCACCGCGGGCGGCGCCTACGTGCCCGGCCTGTGCGACTACGCGGTCCTGGTGGACGGCCAGGCCAAGGTGTTCCTCGGCGGCCCGCCGCTGGTGAAGATGGCCACCGGCGAGGAATCCGACGACGAGTCGCTGGGCGGCGCCGAGATGCACTCGCGGATCTCCGGGCTCTCCGACTACTTCGCCGTGGACGAGCTCGACGCGATCCGCCTCGGCCGCGCCATCATGACCAGGATCAACTGGCGCAAGCAGGGACCGGCTCCGGGACCGGTGAGCGAGCCGCGGTACGACCCCGACGAGATCCTCGGCATCGTCTCCGCCGACGTGAAGGTGCCGTTCGACCCGCGTGAGATCCTCGCCCGCGTGGTCGACGGCTCGGAGTTCGACGAGTACAAGCCGCTGTACGGTACCTCGCTGGTCACCGGCTGGGCCCGGCTGCACGGCTACCCGGTGGGGGTGCTGGCCAACCACCGGGGCGTGCTGTTCAGCGAGGAAGCCAAGAAAGCCAGCGAGTTCATCCTGCTGGCCAACCAGACCGACACGCCGCTGGTGTTCCTGCAGAACACGACCGGCTACATGGTCGGCGCCAGCTACGAGCAGGGCGGCATCATCAAGGACGGCGCCAAGATGATCAACGCGGTGACCAACTCCGCCGTCCCGCACCTGACGGTCAACATGGCCTCCTCGTTCGGGGCGGGCAACTACGGCATGTCCGGCCGGGCCTACGACCCGCGCCTGATGTTCGCCTGGCCGGGCGCCAAGCTCGCCGTGATGGGCGCGGCCCAGCTGGCCGGGGTGATGTCCATCGTCGGCCGGGCCTCGGCCGCGTCCACCGGCCGGCCGTTCGACGAGGAAGCGGATCAGAAACGCACCGCCGCGATCGAGGCCCAGATCGAGGCCGAGTCGAACTCCTTCTTCGTCACCGCCCGGCTGTACGACGACGGCATCATCGACCCGCGGGACACCCGGACCGTCCTCGGCCTGGCCCTGTCGGCCGTGCACAGCGGCCCCGTGGCCGGCCGCCCCGGCTACGGCGTCTTCCGGATGTGACGCGCCCATGCCAAGGACAGCGCCGCCCATGATCACCAAGCTGCTCGTCGCCAACCGCGGCGAGATCGCGGCCCGGATAATAAGCTCCGCGCACGCGCTCGGCATCGCCACCGTCGCGGTCTACTCCGATCCCGACGCGGATGCCCCGTACGTCACGCAGGCCGACGAGGCGGTCCGGCTGCCCGGCGCGGCGCCCGCGGACACCTACCTGCGCGGCGACCTCATCGTGGCGGCGGCCGCCGCGACCGGCGCCGACGCGGTCCATCCCGGCTACGGCTTCCTGTCGGAGAACGCGGCGTTCGCGCGGGCCTGCGCCGACGCCGGGCTGATCTTCGTCGGCCCCGCGGCCGAGACCATCGCCGCCATGGGTGACAAGGTGAAGGCCAAGGCCATCATGGCCGCGGCCGGCGTGCCGGTGCTGCCCAGCGCGGCCATCCCGGCCGAGGGCACCGGGGACCTCGCCGCCGCGGCCGCCGGAGTCGGCTTCCCGCTGCTGGTCAAGGCGGCGTTCGGCGGCGGCGGCCGCGGCATGCGGCTGGTCACAGAGCCCGGCGACCTGGCCGAGGCGGTCGCCAGCGCGCGCCGCGAGGCGGCCTCCGCGTTCGGCGACGGAACCGTGTTCCTGGAGCGGTTCGTCACCGACCCGCGGCACGTCGAGGTGCAGATCCTCGGCGACGCCGCCGGGACCGTGATCCACCTGTTCGAGCGCGAGTGCTCCATCCAGCGGCGCTACCAGAAGATCGTCGAGGAGTGCCCGTCGCCCGCCGTCGGGGAGGACCTGCGTGACGAGCTGACCGCCGCGGCGGAGGCCGCGGGCCAGGCGGTCGGCTACACCGGCGCGGGCACCGTCGAGTTCGTGCTGGACCGCGACGGGTCTTTCTACTTCCTGGAGATGAACACCAGGCTCCAGGTCGAGCACCCGGTCACCGAGGAGGTCACCGGCCTGGACCTGGTGGCGCTGCAGTTGCGGATCGCCGAGGGCGAGCCGCTGCCGCCGCAGGCGCGCGAGGCGCGCATCGACGGCCATGCCATCGAGGTCCGGCTGTACGCCGAGGACGTGGCGGCCGGGTTCGTGCCCGCCACCGGCCCGCTGCACCGGTTCAGCATCCCGGAAGCCCCCGGCATCCGGGTGGATACCGGTTTCCGTGACGGCTCGGTGGTCAGCCCGCACTACGACGCGATGCTGGCCAAGGTGATCGCGCACGGCCGGACCCGGGCGGACGCGGCCCGGCGGCTGGCCCGCGCGCTCGGGCAGGGGCAGATCCACGGCGTCACCACCAACCGCGACCTGCTGACGGCGATCCTGCGGGAGCCGGAGTTCCTCGACGGCGGCACCGACACCGGCTACCTGACCAGGCATGAACCCGCGGCCCTGGCCGCGGCGGCGGCCCCCGGGGCCGGCCAGGCCCGGGTGCACGCGCTGGCCGCCGCCCTGGCCCGGCAGGCCGGTAACCGGGCCGATGCACCGGTGCTCGGCGCGCTGCCCTCGGGCTGGCGCAACGTCTTCTCCGCGCCGCAGCGCATCGGCTACACCGCCGACGGCCAGCCCCAGGAGGTCACCTACCGCCTGCGCGGCGGCCGGGCCAGGGTGACGGTCAGCGCGGCGGTCAACGGCCAGCCGATCGACGCGCTCGTCCTGGCGGCCAGCCCCGGCCAGGTCGACCTGGAGATCGACGGCACCCGCCGGGTGTACCGCGTCCACCAGACCGGCGACGGCACGTACGTCGACGCCAGCGACGGGTCGAGCGCCCTGCGGGAAATCCCCCGGTTCGGCGATCCGGAAAAGGCCGCGCCCGCCGGGTCCCTGCTCGCCCCGATGCCCGGTCTCGTGCTGCGGGTCCTGGCCGAACCAGGCACGGCCGTCACCGCCGGCCAGCCGATCCTGGTCCTTGAGGCGATGAAGATGGAGCAGACCGTGAGCGCGCCCGCCGACGGCGTGCTGGCCGCGCTGCACGCCAAGGCGGGGGAGCAGGTCAGCACCGGCCAGGTCCTCGCCGTCCTCGAAGCTGGAGAACCCTAACGTGCCTGCTGACATGACTGCGCTGGCCGCGGACCTCGCCGCCGAGTCGGCCGTCACCCGCGCCCTGGTCGCCGGCCTGGACGAGGCCGGCTGGGGCACCCCGACGCCCGCGGCCGGCTGGGACATCGGCGACCAGATCAGCCACCTGGCCTACTTCGACGAGGTCACCGTCCAGTCCGCGACCGATCCGGCCGGCTTCACGGCCGCCCTCGCCGCCGCCGGCAACACGGTCGACCCCGACGTGATCGCCGAACGGTTCCGCCGCCTGACCGGTGCCCAGCTGCTCGCCTGGTTCGACACCGCCAGGACCGACTTGCTGAACACGTTCAAGAACCTGGACCCGCGCGCCCGGCTGCCCTGGTTCGGCCCGGCCATGAGCGCCGCCTCGTCGCTGACCGCCCGGATCATGGAGACCTGGGCGCACACCCAGGACATCGCCGACGCCCTCGGCGTCGCCCGCGAGCCGACCGGCCGCCTGCGCCACGTCGCGCACATCGGCGTCGGCGCCCGCGCGTTCAGCTACGCGGTGCACGGCCAGGCGCTGCCCGGCACCCCGGTCCGGGTCGAACTCGAAAGCCCGGACGGCACCCGGTGGACCTGGGGTCCGCCGGACGCGACGGACCGGGTGACCGGCCCCGCCCTGGACTTCTGCCTGCTGGTGACCCAGCGCAGGCACCGCGACGACCTGGCCCTGGTCATCGCGGGCCCGGCCGCGACCGAGTGGATGGCGATAGCGCAGGCCTTCGCCGGCGCGGCGGGCACCGGGCGGGCCCCGGCGGAGGCACGCTCATGACCAGGCCGGTGCGCATCGCGAACTGCTCCGGGTTCTACGGCGACCGCCTGGCCGCGGCGCGGGAGGCACTCGCCGGGCCGGTCGACGTGCTGACCGGCGACTACCTGGCCGAGCTGACCATGCTGATCCTGTGGAAGGCCCGCCGCAAGGACGCTGGCCTCGGCTACGCGACCACGTTCCTGAAGCAGCTGGAGGACGTGCTCGGCACCTGCCTGGAGCGCGGCGTCAAGATCGTCGCCAACGCCGGCGGCCTTAACCCCGCGGGCCTGGCCGCCAAGGTCACCGAGCTGGCGCGGCGCCTCGGCCTGGACGCCCGCGTCGCCTACATCACCGGCGACGACCTGGTCCCCGCCCTCGGCGGCCTGCAAGCCGCCGGGCACGAGCTCGTCAACCTGGACACCGGGCTGCCGCTGGCCAAGGCGGACCTGCCCGTGGTCACCGCCAACGCCTACCTCGGCGGCTGGGGCATCACCGCCGCCCTGCAGGCCGGCGCGGACGTGGTGATCTGCCCCCGGGTCACCGACGCGAGCCTGGTTACCGGGCCCGCCGCCTGGTGGCACGGCTGGCGCCAGGACGACTGGGACGCCCTGGCCGGCGCGGTCGCCGCCGGGCACGTCATCGAGTGCGGCCCGCAGGCGACCGGCGGCAACTACAGCTTCCTGGACGAGATCACCGACCGCCGCTACCCGGGCTTCCCGGTGGCCGAGGTCGCCGCCGACGGCAGCAGCGTCATCACCAAGCACGCCGGCACCGGCGGCCTGGTCTCGGCCGGCACGATCACCGCCCAGCTCCTCTACGAGATCGGCGATCCCGCCTACCTCAACCCCGACGTCGTCGCGCACTTCGACACCATCCAGCTCACCCAGGACGGCCCGGACCGGGTCGCGCTGACCGGCATCAAGGGCAGCCCGCCACCGGACACCGCCAAGGTCGCCATCAACATGCTGGGCGGCTACCGCAACACCACCACCATGGTGCTGACCGGCCTGGACATCGAGCAGAAGGCCGAGCACGCCGTGAACCTGCTGACCGCCGTGCTCGGCGGCACCGAGCAGTTCGACGAGTTCGACGTCCGCCTGCTCCGCTTCGACCACCCGGACGCGCCGTCCAACGAGCAGGCCACCGCGCACCTGCGGGTCACCGTCAAGGACCAGGAGGAGGCCAAGGTGGGCCGCGCGTTCTCCAACGCCGCCACCGAGCTGGCCCTGGCCGGCTACGCCGGCTTCCACACCACCGCCCCACCCGGCGGCGCGAGCGCGTTCGGCGTCTACTGGCCCGCGCTGATCCCGGCCGCCCTGGTCACCCAGGAGGTGCACCTGCCGGATGGAAGCACCCGGCTCGTTCGGCCCGATGAATACCCGCCGCGGACCCCGGCTGGCCCCCCCGCGCCCGCCGGCCCCGGCCCCGCTGGCCCCGCCGCCCCCGCTGGCCCCACCGAGAACATCCCGCTGGGCCGGCTGTGCGGCGCGCGTTCCGGCGACAAGGGCGGCGCCGCCAACGTCGGCCTGTGGGCCGTGAGCCCGCGCGCGTACGCCTGGCTGCGCGGCTTCCTGACCACGGACCGGCTCCGCGACCTCCTCACCGAAGCGGCCGGCCTCGAGATCGACCGCTACGAGCTGCCCAACCTCCTGGCCGTCAACTTCGTCATCCACGGCCTGCTCGCCCCCGGTGTATCCGGCACCACCCGCCCCGACGCCCAGGCCAAGGGCCTCGGCGAGTACCTCCGCTCCCGCGTAGTCCCCGTCCCCGCCGAGCTTCTCCACGACGCCAAGCCCGAGCCTCGCCAGACCTGACCGCCCCCCTTGCCCGGGCGCTACCGCCCTCCCATGCCCCGGCGCTACCGCCCCCCTTGCCCGGGCGCTACCGCCCTCCCATGCCCCGGCGCTAATATAGTAAATATTTTCGTATCGAAGCCCTAAAGCCCAGCCGCCTCGTTCATAGTTCGTTATTATGTTCTATAGATTATTTTCTTCCGAACGGGGAGGTGCTCATGCCTCGCGACCCGGCTCATGCGGATCCCGCCTCAGAGCCCGGCGATCCCGTTCCCACTCCGGACTGGCTGTCCGCGGAAGAGTGGGAAGCCTGGTGCGACGCCACCGCGGTCGATGACGGGCCGCCCGGTCCCGATGAGGACGAGGAAGAGGACGATCCTGAGGTGGCTTGCGGGGAACAGGTGGCGTGGTCGGCGGGGTTCGCGAAGGGTGGGCTGGCAGACGGTCTGCCGGGCGGCAGTGAGCTGGCGTTCCTGGCTGATGCCGCGGCCGGGGATGAGGACCGGTACCAGGGTGCCACTGAGGCCGAGCTGGACAGGGTGATCGCGGCTTGGGACCGGGTCGAGGCGCACGCGGCCGCGCGGAAGCACCTGGCCATCGCGGAGTTCATCCGCCGCCGTCCCGAGAAGGGCTGCGAGCCGCAGGACCCGGGCGGGGTGCCGGAGCGGTGGGATGAGTTCGCGGTCGATGAGCTGCGGGTGCTGTTCGCTGAGTCCCGCAGCGCGGTGGAGCGGCTGATGGACCGGGCCCAGGACCTGGCATCCCGGCTGCCGGGGACGATGGCG
>JBEKJP010000131.1:0-21803 GCA_050011155.1 Streptosporangiaceae bacterium | reverse complement strand
GCCGCTCGCCCCGGACGCAGTGAAACCCGGAGTTCAGCGCGTTCGAACGCCCTCAACCCCGGGTTTCATCTCGTCGAGCGGGCCTGGCGGCCCGGATACCTAAGCGGCTCGCGCGGTCCCCGCGTTCCCTGACCGCGCGCAGGTCCTCGGCGATGCGGAACACCACCACGAACGACTCCAGCACCAGCCGCCAGAACGCCAGCACGATGAGGCCGAACACGGCCCCGAAGATCAGCACGACGATGCCGAGTCCGGGGTTCGCGATGAACGCGAAGCCCGAGTAGCCCAGCCAGCTCAGCGCGACCAGCACCGTGATCAGGACGTACAGGACCTTGATGATCTTGACGGTGACGAACGAGGTGAAGCTGAAGTCGAACAGCGCGCCGAAGAATCCGCGGGCGTCCGCGGCCTGCGCCGCCGAGATCATCCCGGCGCCCCGCCCGGACGCGCCCATCGGCGGTGCCCCCGGCGGCATCCCCCCGGGCGGCGGCGGGGTCCCGATCCCGGCGTCAGCCTGTCCCGGAGTGCTGCGTCCGGCCGCGCCCTGTCCCGGTGCGGCCTGCCAGGTCGGGCTGGCACCCTGGCCGGACGTCGCCTGGCCCGGCCGCACGGCCCCCTGACTGGCCGCGCCGTACCCCGAGCCACTCTGACCAGCGGACCCGTACCCCGCGGTCCCCTGGGCCGATGTCCCGTAGCCCGGGCTGCTCTGGGCCGACGATCCGTACCCGGAACTGCTCGGGTCCGACGAGCTGTATCCCGAGCTGGCCTGGCCGGGCGATCCGTACCCGGGGGCGGCCTGGGCCGGCGTCCCGTAGCCCGAGCCAGCCTGGCCGGATGACCCGTACCCCGGGGTGCCCTGAGCCGATGAGCCGTAGCCGGAGCCGCTCTGCCCGGATGATCCGTACCCGTAGCCAGCGGGCGTCCCCGGACTTGGCGTCACCGGATGCTGCCGGGTCGCTCCGGAGTCGGATCCGGCGTCGTCATCTTCGTCGAAGTACTTCTCGCCGGCGTACTGCTCGCCAGGGATGTAGCCGTCGCGATTCCAGTCGTCGCGGCCGTGGCCTGAGGATTGCTCAGTCATGATCCCCCCACAGGGAAGTCCGTCATACCTGCGCAACCCTACCGGTCCCGCGCCTGCGGCGCAGGCCACACCGGCTGGCTGGCCCGGTGGTTAGCTGACACCGTGTCAGCTGACACGGTGGTCAGCTAGCACGAAGCCTGAGCCCGCGTGGCGTGGGCCGGAAGCCGGCCGCCTCGAGCGCCTGCGTCAGCGGCGAGTCACCGCCTGCCCGCTCCCCGTCGGCCCGCTCGACGGTGAGCCGTCCCAGCGCGCCGTCCCGGACCGCGGCGGCCAGGGCCGCCGCGCTGGCCGCCAGCGGTTCCGGCTCGTCGGTCCAGGACAGCAGGGTCCGGCCGCCCCGTTCCACGTACAGGACCAGCGCGCCGTCCACCAGCACGGTCAGGGCGCCCGCCTTGCGGCCCGGCCGGTGCGAGGAAGCCGTCTCGCCCGGGCGGTCCGGCCACGCCAGCGCCGCCCCGTAAGGCTGAGCCGGATCCGCCGCCGCAAGTACCAGTGTTAGCCCGGGGGGACGACCCCCCGGAGCCCCCCGCTCATGGGGGGGCTGCCCGCCCCCCCATACCCCCCTGGGCCCCCCGGCCTGGGCCCGCATCCGGTCCACCGCTCCCGGCAGCGCGAACTGCGCGCCGCCCAGGCCCTCGACGAAATAGCCGCGGCGGCACTGGCCGGCCTCCTCCATGGCCCGCAGCACCGGGTACACCGCGGCGAAGCCGCCCGTGACCCGCTCGGCGGCCACCGCGCCCCTGGTCAGCACGCCGTGCCGGTCGAGCAGCGTCATCGCGAGCGCGTGCGCGCGCAACGTGGGATCAGCGTCATCGCGCGGCGGCAGCAGCGACCAGCGGCCGCTGACCGTGGGCGGCCCGGTGCGCGACGGCATCGACGGCCGGCCGAAACCGTAGCGGCCACCCCGGCCCGGGCGCGGCCGCGGCACGGGCCCGGAGACCCGGGCCGACGCGGCCGCGCGCCGCGGCGCCCCGCCGCTGAGCAGCACCCGGAGCGGGCCGAGGGTGTCGTTGGTGAGCAGCCCGGCCCAGGTCAGGTCCCAGATCGCGTCGGCCGTCTCGACGTCAGCCGGCGGCGGGCCGTCGATGAGGCCGGCGACCCGGTCGCTCAGCATCCGGAAGAACAGCGCGCCGCCCCCGGCGAGCGTCTCGAGCACCGCCGCGTGCAGCGGGGTCATGCTCACCTCGGCCGGTTCGGGCAGCAGCAGCGGGGCGCCGTCGGCGGGCGCGAGCACCAGCCAGCCGTCGCCGCCCGGCAGCGCGCCCGCGCCGGACCAGACGATCTCGCCCGCCGAGGTCAGCTCGTCCAGCAGGGCCGGGGAATAGCCCGGCACCCGTCCCGGCAGCACCAGCGTCTCCAGCGCCGAGGCCGGCACCGGCGCCCCGCCCAGCCGCTCGATCGCCTCCAGGACGGCGGTCGCGTCGGCCCGCCTGCGCCCGGATCCCCCTGACTGGCCAGCACCGCGGCTCTGCCCGCCGACGATGGCGATCCCGTGCCAGGCGGGCAGGAACCTGGCCAGCACCTCGGGTGGTACCGGTTCCGCTTCCTTGCGCAGCCGGGCCAGGCACCGCCGCCGCAGCAGCCGCAGCACCTCGGCGTCGCACCATTCGGTACCACCGGCCCCGGCCAGGTCCGCTCGCAGGAATTCGCCCTCGACCACGCGGCCGCTCGCCGCGAGCCGCCGCAGGGCCAGCGTCACCACCGCCACGCCGAGCCCGTACCGCTGCGCCATCGCGCCGGCGCGGAACGGGCCGTGCGTCCGGGCATACCTGGCCACGAGGTCGCCGAGCGGATCGGCGACCGGCTCGGTGAACGCCTCGGGTACCCCGACCGGCAGCGGTACCCCGAGCGCGTCCCGCAGCCGTCCCGCGTCTTCGATCGCGGCCCACATCGGCTGCCCCGCGATCCGCACCTGGATGGTTCTGCGGGCCGCCGACAGTTCCCCCAGCCAGTCGCGCGCGGCCACCGGATCGGCGGACCGCTCGGCCACCTCGTCCGCGGTCAGCGGGCCGGCCGTGCGCAGCAGGTCGGCGGCGCCCTCCAGGTCACGGCAGCGACGGTTCTCCGACAGCTGCTGCAGGTCGCGCTCGGTATCCGCGATGACGCCCGGGTCGAGCAGCTCGCGCAGCCCGTCCTGGCCGAGCAGCTCGGCCAGCAGCGCCGGATCGAGCGACAGGGCCTGCGCCCGGCGCTCGGCCAGCGGCGCGTCCCCCTCGTACATGAACGCGCCGACATACCTGAACAACAAGGATTTACCGAACGGGCTCGGTGCCTGCGTCTCTACCTCCACCACGCGGACCCGGCGGGCGGCGATATCCCGCAGCAGCGCGGTCAAGGCGGGCACGTCGAAGACGTCGCGCAGGCATTCCCGCACGGTTTCGAGCACGATCGGGAACGCCGGGTAGTGGCTCGCTACCTCGAGCAGCTGGGCGGACCGCTGCCGCTGCTGCCACAGCGGCGTGCGGCGGCCCGGCTGGCGGCGCGGCAGCAGCAGGGCCCGGCTGGCGCATTCGCGGAACCGGGACGCGAACAGCGCGCTGGCGCCCACCTCGGCCGTGACGAGGTCGCCGATGTCGTCCGGGTCGATCAGGGCGATCCCGGTCGGCGGCGGCTCGTCCGAGTCGGGTACCCGGATGATGATCCCGTCGTCGGTGTGCAGGGCCTGCACGTCCATGCCGCCGTAGCGCTCCCGCAGCCGGGCGGCGATGGCCAGCGCCCATGGTGCGTGCACCCGGTCCCCGTACGGGCTGTGCAGGACCACCCGCCAGTCGCCGAGCTCGTCCCGGAAGCGCTCCACCACCAGGGTCCGGTCGTCGGGCACGTAGCCAGTGGCGGAGCGCTGCTCGGCGAGGTACCTGATCAGGTTCCGCGCCGCCAGCTCGTCAAGACCGCTTCGCCTGAGCTTGTCGGCCGCCTCGCTTTCTTGGGCCGCCGACAGCTCGCGGCAGGCCGCCCCGATGGCCCGGCCGAGCTCGGCGGGCCGGCCCGGTGTGTCGCCGTGCCAGAACGGCAGCTTGCCCGGCTGCCCGGGCGCGGGCGTGACCAGCACCCGGTCCGGCGTGATGTCTTCGATCCGCCACGAGCTGGCGCCGAGCACGAACACGTCGCCGACCCGCGACTCGTACACCATTTCCTCGTCGAGCTCGCCGACCCGGCGCGGCTGTCTGCTCGTGTCCGAGGCCAGGAACACGCCGAACAGGCCCCGGTCGGGAATCGTGCCACCGCTGGTGACCGCCAGCCGCTGCGCCCCGGGCCGGGCCCGGATGATCCCCGCCACCCGGTCCCAGACCAGGCGCGGCCGCAGCCCGGCGAACTCCTCGCTCGGGTAACGGCCCGCCAGCATGTCCAGCACCGCCTCCAGGATCGGCCTGGTCAGCCCGCTGAACGGCGCGGCCCGGCGGATCATCCGCTCGAGCTCGTCCACCACCCAGTCGTCGACCGCCGTCATCGCGACGATCTGCTGGGCCAGCACGTCCAGCGGGTTGCGCGGGATCTTCAGCTCCTCGATCTCGCCCGCCCGCATGCGCTCGGCCACCACGGCCGACTGGACCAGGTCGCCCTGGTACTTGGGGAAGATGATGCCGCGGGAGACATCGCCGACGTTGTGGCCGGCCCGGCCGACCCGCTGCAGCCCGCTGGCCACCGAGGGCGGCGCCTCGACCTGCACCACCAGGTCGACCGCGCCCATGTCGATGCCGAGCTCCAGGCTCGAGGTGGCCACCACGGCGGGCAGCCGCCCGGCCTTGAGCGCCTCCTCGATCTCCGCCCGTTCCTGCCGCGACACCGAGCCGTGATGCGCCCGCGCCACCTCGGCCGGCGCGCCCTGGCCCACGCCGGCCTGCGCCATTACCTCGGCAGGCGGCTTCTGACCCCCCGTTTCCCATAGCTGGACCAGCTTGGCTTCGCCCGCCGCCTCTGCTCGTTCTGCCGCCAGCTCGTTGAGCCGGCCGCACAGCCGCTCGGCCAGCCGCCGCGAGTTGGCGAACACGATGGTGGACTTGTGCTGCTCGATCAGGTCGAGCACCCGCTCCTCGACGTGCGGCCAGATGGACCGCCGCGGCGCCGGCCCCTCCTCGTCACCGCCGCCCCCGTCGCGGCCCGCCATCGTGTCCAGCTCGGTCATGTCCTCGACCGGCACCACGACCTGCAGTTCGATGCGCTTGGGGCTGGGCGGCTGCACGACCGTGACCGCGCGGGTGCCGCCGAGGAACGCGGCTACCTCCTCGACCGGCCGCACGGTCGCGGACAGCCCCACCCGCTGGGCCGGCGACGCATCCCCGCGCAGCGCGTCGAGCCGTTCCAGGGATAGGGCCAGGTGGGCGCCGCGCTTGTTGCCCGCCACCGCGTGCACCTCGTCGAGGATGACGGTCTCCACCCCGCGCAGGGTCTCCCTGGCCTGCGAGGTGAGCAGCAGGAACAGCGACTCGGGGGTGGTGATGAGGATGTCCGGCGGCTTGGCCGCCAGCTTCCTGCGCTCCTCGGCGGCGGTGTCGCCGGTCCGCACCGCCACCCGGATGTCCGGCTCGTCAAGACCCAGCCGGTGCGCGGCGTGCCCGATCCCGGTCAGCGGGGCGCGCAGGTTCCGCTCTATGTCCACCGCCAGCGCCTTGAGCGGGGAGACATAGAGCACCCGGGTCCGCCGCTTCGGGTCGGCGGGCGGCGGCAGCGCGGCCAGCTTGTCGATCGCCCACAAGAACGCGGCCAGCGTCTTGCCCGAACCGGTCGGCGCGACGACCAGCGTGTCCTCACCCTTGCCGATTGCCCGCCACGCCCCGGCCTGCGCCTGCGTCGGCTCGGCGAATGCCCCGTCGAACCACGCCCGGGTAGCGGGCGAGAACCCGTCCAGCGCTCCGTCCGCCGGGGCGGAGGCCCTGTTCACGGGCGAGTCTGGTGCCATGCTTCCATACTGCCTCGCCCCACCGACATTTCCGCAGCGCCTGCTCCCATCCACCACATTCTCACCACCTGCCCCGCTCGTCTTGCTCCCCGCCCCGCCCGTCTTGCTCCCCGCCCCGCCCGTCCCTTCCAGGACGCCATGAAACCAGGCATCCAGCGCGTCATAACGCACTCGAACCCGGGTTTCATGCCGTCCGGCGGGTCCTGGAGCACTTGGCTTGTCCCGCCGCATGTCTCATCTGGCGGTGCAGTACTCTCGGCTACACCCGGGAAGCCGATGCGAAGACGACGTGGTGACGCATGAGGTTGTCGTGGCATGTGCCGCTGGCCATGCTCCTCGGCGGGGCCGTGCTCGCCGGGTGCGCCGGCCATCCGGCCACGTCATCATCGTCCGCGGTCACGGCCAGCGCCACCGCCGCCGGATCGCCGTCGTCGGCCGCCGCGCCGACCCGGACGCCCACGCCCACCCGGAGCGCGGCCCCGCAGGCCTCGCCCACCACGGCCCTGCCGGTGGCGCCGGGAGCAGGGGCCCGGCCGCAGACTGAGGCTCGCCCGCGCACCGATACGGCCGCCTTCCGCGACGCGATGGCCGACCTGTGGCTGGCGGTGACCACGGGAAACCCGCGCTTCGGACGGCCCGCCTTCTTCCCCGAGGCCGCGTACCGGCAGGTGAAGGCGATCCCGTATCCCGACTCGGACTGGCAGTACCGGCTCTGGTACGACTTCACCCTCGACGTCAGTGCGGCGCACCGCCTGACCGGCGGTGACGCGCGGCTGGTCAAGATCGTCGTCCCGGCCTCGTACGAGGCCTGGGTCACCCCGGGTGCCTGCTACAACTCGATCGGCTACTGGCACGCCCCCGGCGCCCGTGTGGTCTATCGCGAGCACGGGAAGGAAAGGTCGTTCGGCATCGCCTCCCTGATCTCCTGGCGGGGCGTGTGGTACGTCGTGCACCTGGGCGCCGTGTCGCGGACCGTGGTGACCGGGATCGTCGACCAGCCCGCCGCCGGCCCTGGCATCCCCGGCCCGCCGGGCGGTTGCTGAGCGGGCCGCCCTATCGCATGAGCGGAACGCGCCTTAAACTGCGCAGTATTGCGCAGCCAGCTTGCGCGTTCCTGGGGAGGATGATCGCGTGTCCCGCTATCAGCGCTGGAACGCCCTGCTCGACCTGCTACCGGGCGACGGGCAGCTCACCGTGGCCGACGCCGCCCAGGCCCTGGGCGTATCCGAGGCCACCATCCGCCGTGACCTGGATCAGCTGGCTAGGCAGCAGCTGGTGACCAGGACCCGCGGTGGCGCCACGGCCGGTCACGTCTCCTACGACCTCCCCTTGCGGTACAAGACGGCCCGGCACGCCCCGGAGAAGCAGCGCATCGGCCGCGCGGCCGCCGCCCTGGTCGCCCCCGGATCGGCCGTCGCGCTGAACGGCGGCACCACGACCAGCGAAGTGGCCCGGGCCCTGGCCACCCGGCCCGACCTGCAGGACGGCACCGGAGCGCCGACCGTCACCGTGGTGACGAACGCGATGAACATCGCCAACGAACTCGCCGTCCGCCAGCACATCAAGATCGTGGTGACCGGCGGCGTCACGCGCGGTCAGTCCTACGAGCTGATCGGTCCGCTCGCCTCCCTGGTGCTGGCCGAGCTGACCCTGGACTGGGCCATCCTCGGCGTCGACGCGCTGGACCCGCGGAACGGGGCGACCGCCCATCACGAGGGCGAGGCCAGCATCAATCACCTCATGGCCGCCCGCGCGGAGCAGGTGATGATCGTGGCCGACAGCTCCAAGCTGGGCCAGCGCGCGTTCGCCCGGGTCTGCGCGGCCGACGAGATCGGCGTGGTCGTCACCGACCGCGACGCCGACCCCGGCCTGCTGGCCGCGTTCACCGAACGCGGCATCCGCGTCGTCACCGCCTGACCGCGTGGTTTCTTCTCTTCTTAGTGGCTATTCCACGCTCATTCATCGTGATCTATAATGCTTGTATACAGCTTTTATCGATCAATATCGCGCACATCATGTGCTCGATGGGGGTGTCATGAGCTATCTGACCGACGAGATCTCCAGCCAGCCGGGCTGCTGGTCCCTGGCGATCGAAGCGGCTGGCCCGGCGGGAGCCGCGCTGCCCGGGCCCGGAGAACGGGTGGCCGCGATCGGCTGCGGCTCGTCACTCAACGTCGCGCTCAGCTACGCGGCCCTGCGCGAGGCCGCGGGTCAGGGCGAGACCGACGCCTTCCCCGCGTCAGAGGTGCCCGCCACCAGGGGGTACGACCGGCTCGTCTACATCTCCCGCACCGGCACCACCACCGAAGTGCTCGACGCCCTGCGCCGCGCGCCCGGGAACACGCCGACGACCGCGGTCACCGCCGCCCCGGAAGCGGCGCTGGCCCAGGAAGCGGGACACGTGGTCCTGCTCGGCTTCGCCGACGAACGTTCCGTCGTGTCCAGCCGGTTCATCACCAGTTCGATCGTGCTGCTCCGCGCGCATCTGGCGGCCGCCCCCGGCGCCCGTCCCGAGCGGGGGGCGGAGGTCCGCGCCCTGCCCGCCGCCGCGGCGCGAGAGGTGGATCGCCCGCTGCCGCCGGATCTGACCGAACGGGCCGAGTTCACCTTCCTCGGCTGCGGCTGGGCCGCCGCGGTGGCCGCCGAGGCGGCGCTCAAGCTACGCGAGGCCTCCCGGACCTGGGCCGAGTCGTACCCGGCGATGGAGTACCGGCACGGTCCGATCAGTGTCAGCGACGAGAACACCGTGGTGTGGGCCCTGGGCGAGGTGCCGGCCGACCTGCTCGCCGACGCCCGCCACACCGGAGCCACCGTGATCGCCTCCGGCGGCGATCCGCTCGTCGCCCTAATCGGAGCGCAACGGCTCGCCGCGGCGCTGGCCGAGCGAAAGGGGATCGACCCCGACCAGCCGCGAGCACTGTCTCGTTCTGTCATCCTGGCCTGATGCCACCCGTCCCGGCCGCAGCCACCCTGCTGGCCGGCGGCCGCGTGGTAACGCCCGGCGGGGTGCTGAGCCCCGGCTGGATCCGGCTGGCCGGGAGCCTCATCGAGGCGGTCGGCCCGGGGGAGCCGCCGGAACCGAGCCCGGCCGGGCTCGGTGTCACCGACCTGCGCGGCCGGTCGGTGCTGCCCGGGTTCGTCGACATGCACGTGCACGGCGGCGGCGGCACCTCGTTCACCGAGGGATCGGCCGGCGACGCCCGGCGGGCCGCGGAGTTCCATCGCCGGCACGGCAGCACCACCATCGTGGCCAGCCTGGTCACCGCGCCGCTGGCCGAGCTCGAAGCCCGGGCCGCGATGCTGGCCGGGCTGGCCCGCGACGGCGTCATCGCCGGGATTCACCTCGAAGGACCGTTTCTCGCCGCGGCCAGGTGCGGTGCCCAGGATCCGCGGCACATGATCGCCCCCGACACGGGTGCCTTCGCCGCGCTGCACGCCGCCGCCGAAGGCCAGCTGCGGGTCATCACCCTCGCCCCGGAGCTTCCCGGGGCCACGAGCCTGATCGAGGCGGCCGTCCGGGCTGGCGTCATCGCCGCCGTCGGGCACACCGATGCCACCGCGGACATCACCGCGGCGGCGGTCGACGCCGGCGCGACCCACGCGACGCATCTTTTCAACGGCATGCGGCCGCTGCACCACCGCGAGCCCGGCCCGGTCGGCGCGCTGCTCGACCGGGACGAGGTCACCTGCGAGGTGATCGCCGATGGTGTGCACCTGCACGACACCGCCATCCGCCTCACCGCCCGGGCGGCCGGGCCGGGTCGGCTGGTCCTCATCACCGACGCGATGGCCGCCGCCGGCATGCCTGACGGCGGCTACCGTCTGGGGTCGCTGCGGGTCGAGGTAGCCGGGGGAGTGGCCCGCCTGGCCGCAGACGCCAGGTCCGGCGCCATCGCCGGCTCGACCGCAACCATGGCCAGCGTCGTCAGGCACGCCATCGCCGCAGGCCTGCCGGTCACCGAGGTCGCCGCCGCGGCCAGCACCAACCCGGCCCGGATACTCGGCCTGGGCGACCGGACCGGAGCGCTGTGCCCCGGACTGGCGGCAGACCTGGTCGTCTGCGACGAGGACTTCAGGCTGCACGCGGTTATGCGGCAGGGCGAGTGGCTCGGTGAGGGGCTCGACGGAAGTCCGTGACGCCCGGCCGGATCAGCCCTGGGCGCGGACCGAACCCGTCAGCCGCCCGTTCCCCGAACTGACCTCGCACACCACCGTGCGCTGGTCGGCCTGCCAGGCATCGTGATTCGGGTAGACGTACTCCTGGGCCAGGCCGATGGTCGCGAACCGCGGGTTCAGGTACCCGCTCAGCCTGCTGGCGCAGCCGTCGCCCGCGTCCTGCCGCACCGCGGCGGAGCCAGGCCAGGCCGCGGCGGGCAAGCTGAACCGGGCGAACACCTCGGCATCGTGCGGGCTCGCGCAGGACACCAGGGTGAAGCTGAGCGAACTCGACCCGGCGTCGACACACTGCCCGGGGTGCAGCCCGAACACGGCGGCCGGCCGGTAAGTGACCACCGTCTTCGGCTTGAACCCGTGCGTGACCGTGGCCAGGACGCCCGCCGCCACTCCGACCAGGGCGATGACCCCGACGATGATGCCCACCACCGCCAGCGGCCTGACATCCCGGCTCTCCCCTCGAGCCGTCCCGGCCTGGTTCTCCGCACCATCCGCCAGACCCGGCTCGCCCGCCTCGGTCAGCACCGCCTCGGTCAGCGCCGCCTCGGTCAGCTCAGCTTCCGCATGCTCTGCTTTAGCAGGCTCTGCTTCCGCCGGTCCGGCCTGCGCGGGTGCGGTTTCCCCGAGGTCTCCGGCTGGCGCCGCCGGGTCCTCCACCACCGCTTCGCCCTGTGTGAGCCCGGCCGCCGCCGACCCCGCGGGCCCGGCCGCGATCGGCTCCTGAGGAGCTTCCTCGTTCACCCGCGTCGGCGCGACCATCCGCCCTCCATCGTGCCCGTCCAACGTGCGCGGTGCCCGCCTCGGCCGACCCCGCTCAACGTCGGCTTTCCTGCCGGGCGACGCACGACCATAATCGCGAAGTGCGCCTCGTCCGCACTACTTCCCTTGTATTTAATAACGACACATCGGTTAAATGGTTTCTAGGGCGTTTCAGCCTGGTCCGAGCGCTCGCGCCCGGCCCGGTCGGGCCCAGCCCGGGTCGGCAGTACCCTGGCGGCGTGCGGCTGACGGATTTCTGGGACCGGATGGGAACGCAGTTCGGCGACGTGTACGCGCAGAGCGTGGCCAAGGACTTCGTCTTCGACAAGCTCGGCGGGCGTACCGTCGACCGGGCTCTCGCGGACGGAGTGGACGCCAAGATCGTATGGCGAGCGGTCTGCGACACCTTCAAGGTGCCGGAAAACCTGCGCTAGCCCAGCTGGCGACCCCACTCGCCTCACTGGTCACTCCGCTACCACGGCAAGCACTGGGCCGCAGAGGCAAGCGCTGCGGCGCGCCGCCGCTGCCGCTGCGGTTCGGTGTTGACCAGGACGTGCTCGTCGTCGGCGTCGATCCAGGTGAGCTGGGCCTGCGGCTGGCCGCTCGGCATCAGGGTCACCACCGTGGCCAGGTTCTTGCCCTTGGCCAGCCGGGTCACGTCCTCGTCGAGCGGCATCGCTGCTCTCCTTGTACAGGCGGGGTGTGATCGCTGCCGATGTTAGCTCCCGGCAGGCCAGTTGCCGCGTTCGGGGACGCCTGCAGCGCCCGGGACTTCCAGATTTCTGCCCTCGCTTTCGGCGTGTCGCATGTGATCGAATACACGTTCGCCCTATAGTTGAACAGTGGCGGTAATCCCTGGCCTCGCCAGCTGGGGAAAGCAGCTACGAAGATCCCCCAGGACCAGGCGATGTGTGGTGCGAGACAGGAATGTCAGTGGCCGCGCGTACCGTGTCCTTCGATGAACCGCCGGGGATGTCCGGCGGGACCGAACTCAGACGACCTGGGCGGTGCGGGAGGTGCCCGCAGGCCCCTTACCCGGCAGGGAGTCCCCATGGCGGTAAACAGCAAGTCAAGCCCGGAGCGGGCGGGTGACAGGGATAAGGCCCTGGAGGCCGCTCTCCTCCAGATCGAGCGGCAGTTCGGCAAGGGCTCGGTCATGCGCCTCGGCGAGGAGACCCGGGTGCCGGTCGAGGTGATCCCGACCGGCTCGATCGCGCTGGACGTGGCGCTGGGCCTCGGTGGCCTGCCGCGCGGTCGCATCGTCGAGATCTACGGCCCGGAGAGCAGCGGCAAGACCACGGTGGCGCTGCACGCTCTGGCCAACGCGCAGAAGATGGGCGGCATCGCGGCGTTCATCGATGCCGAGCACGCGCTGGACCCGGACTACGCCAAGAAGCTCGGCTGCGACACCGACGCGCTGCTGGTTTCCCAGCCCGACACGGGTGAGCAGGCCCTCGAGATCGCCGACATGCTGATCAGGTCCGGTGCCCTGGACGTCATCGTCATCGACTCGGTGGCCGCGCTGGTGCCCAAGGCGGAGATCGAGGGCGAGATGGGGGACAGTCACGTCGGGCTCCAGGCCCGGCTCATGTCGCAGGCGCTGCGTAAGATCACCGGTGCGCTGAACCAGACCAAGACCACCGCGATCTTCATCAATCAGCTCCGGGAGAAGGTCGGCGTGATGTTCGGCAGCCCGGAGACGACGAGCGGTGGCAAGGCGCTCAAGTTCTACGCCTCGGTCCGGTTGGACATCCGCCGGATCGAGACGCTCAAGGACGGCACCGACGCGGTCGGCAACCGCACCCGCGTCAAGGTCGTGAAGAACAAGATGTCCCCCCCGTTCAAGGTGGCCGAGTTCGACATCCTCTACGGCATCGGGATCAGCCGCGAGGGCAGCCTGATCGACCTCGGCGTGGAGCAGGGGATCGTGCGCAAATCCGGAGCCTGGTACACCTACGAGGGCGACCAGCTCGGCCAGGGTAAGGAGAACGCCCGCAACTTCCTGCGGGACAACCCGGATGTGGCCAACGAGATCGAGAAGCGGATCAAGGAGAAGCTCGGCGTGGGCGCTCGCCTCGACGCTGACGCTCAGGCCGAGCCGGGTAACGGCAGTGCTCCCAGCGTCAGCGGTCCCGGGGCCAGTGGTTCCGGGGCCAGTGGTTCCGGAGCCAGTGGTTCCGGAGGAAGTGCCGCCCGGCCCAACGGCAGTGCCGCCAGCGGTGCCGCCCGGCCCAACGGCAGTGCCGCCAGCGGTGCCGCTCGGCCCAACGGCAGTGCCGCCAGCGGTGCCGCTCGGCCCAGCAGCAGCGCGGCCGGCGGTAACGGCGCGCCGTCGTCCCGGCCCGCTGCTACCGTCCCGGGTGTCGCGGTCTAGCGCATGACCCATACGGGCTGGGCTTCAGGGTCCGGGGAAGCAGGGGCGTCCGCGGCCGCGGATCGCGGCGCCCGGGACCCTGAAGCCCGGGACCCTGAGTCCCTGGCCAGGCAGATATGCCTTCGGCTGCTGACGATCGCCCCCCGGACCCGGGCGCAGCTAGCCCAGGCGATGCACCGCGGCGGCGTCCCGGACGAGGTCGCCGAGGCTGTTCTGAATCGCTTCACCGACGCCGGGCTGATCGACGACGCCGCGTTCGCCCGGGCCTGGGTAGAGTCCCGGCATTACAGCCGGGGGCTCTCGAAGCGGTCCCTCTCCGCCGAGCTGAGACGCCACGGCGTCGATAACGACGAGATCCGCGAGGCAGTCGATGCCCTCGACCCGGAGCAGGAGGTCGACACCGCCCGGCGCCTGGTCGAGCGGAAGCTGGCGAGCAGCCGCGGCCGGCCGCCGGAAGCCCGCGTCAGGCAGGCGGCGGGCATGCTGGCCAGGAAGGGTTATCCGCCCGGCCTGGCTTTCCGGCTGATCCGGGAGATCATGCAGCAAGAAGGCGCCGAGCTCGACGAGCTGGACGCCGACGCCTACCTCGACCCCGACGCCGAGGAACCCGGTACTTAGAGCTCCGGATCCGGTATCGCCCGGGGTGGACACGAGGGCGTCAGCCGGCAGTACGGGCCGAAGGCGGCCCACCCGCGCCCGGCTACTTTCCGTTACGAAAAATGGCGGCCATCGCCGCAAAAGACGCGTCGCCGCCGACGGCCCGCGCGGCCCAGCCAAGACCCCGGCCTTTTTCGCAAGCCATCCGTCTTCGCAGGTCGGAGGCACTGTGCCTTTCGTCCGGTTGACGCACGGTTCGGCATGGTCGAAGCTACTTTGCTTGATTAAAAGGTTATCAAGCCTTAACCTCGCGGCAGCGAGTTGTTGTCCCATCCGGCACAGTAACGCGGCGGAGGAGAAGCAGTCGTATACGTTGAGTAGTCAAGCGGGCGGCTAGGTCGGCCGGTGGACGGAGGCGGCGTGCGACCGCCTGCACCTGGGCATAAACCCCAGTAGCAAAACAAGACGGTAACAACACAAGGGTGCCCCGAGGGCTATGGACGGAAAGGGGTGACCGTGAGCAGCGGATTGTCGCTCGCGTTCATGGTGATCGTGTTGCTCGCGGTGGCATTCGGGGTCGTCGTCGTGTGGCGCCGCACCGCGGGCACGCCGAAGCTCCAGGCTGGCACCGCGGACCGCGACCAGCTGGACAGCGCCACCTCCGAAGCCGAGCACATCCGCGCCCGGGCCCAGGCCGAAGCCAGCGGGATCCTCGAGCGAGCCAGCCAGGAAGCCGAGCAGGCCGCCCAGGGCCGCCGCGAGGTCGAGGAAGAGATCCGCGCGGTCAAGGACGAGGTTCGCGAGCTGCGTGGCGACCTCGAGCGCAGGGAAACCCGCCTCGCCGACCGCGAGCAGCGGCTCGACGAGGAGCTCAAGCGCATCGAGGACCGCGCCCAGGTCCTCAGCCAGCGCCGGCAGGAACTCGACCGGCGGGCCGCCGAGCTGGACAAGCTGGACGCCGACCGGGGCAAGGAGCTCGAGCGCGTATCCGGGCTGACGGCGGACCAGGCCAAGGCCGAGCTCGTCACCACGATAGAGAACCAGGCCAAGCGCGAAGCGGCGCTCATCGTCAGGGACATCGAGCACGAGGCCAGGTCGGAGGGCGAGAAGCGAGCCCGCAAGATCGTCACCCTGGCCATCCAGCGGGTCGCCACCGAGCAGACCAGCGAGTCGGTCGTCTCCGTCCTGCACCTGCCCGGGGACGAGATGAAGGGCCGCATCATCGGCCGCGAAGGCCGCAACATCCGCGCCTTCGAGTCGGTGACCGGCGTCAACCTCATCATCGACGACACCCCCGAGGCGGTGCTGCTGTCCTGCTTCGACCCGGTACGGCGCGAGATCGGCCGGCTGACCCTGGAACGTCTCATCGCCGACGGGCGGATCCACCCGCAGCGGATCGAGGACGCCTACGAGCGCGGCAAGGCGGAGATCGAGCAGCTGTGCAAGCGGGCCGGCGAGGACGCCCTGGTCGAGCTGGGCCTGACCGACATGCACGAAGAGCTCGTCGGCCTCCTCGGCCGCCTCAGGTACCGCACCTCCTACGGGCAGAACGTGCTCCGCCACCTGGTCGAGTCGGCCCACATCGCCGGCATGATGGCCAGCGAGCTGCGGATCGACCCGGTCCTGCTCAAGCGCTGCACGGTACTGCACGACATCGGCAAGGCCCTCACCCACGAGGTCGAGGGCAGCCACGCGCTGATCGGCGCCGAGATCGCCCGCCGGTACGGCGAGTCGGAGGACGTGGTGCACGCCATCGAGGCGCACCACAACGAGGTCGAGGTCCGCACCGTCGAGGCCGTCCTCACCCAGGCGGCGGACGGGATCAGCGGCGGGCGCCCGGGCGCCCGCCGCGAGTCGCTGGAGATGTACGTGAAGCGGCTGGAGCGGCTGGAGCAGATCGCCGGCGGCCACGAAGGCGTCGAGAAGGTCTTCGCCATGCAGGCCGGACGCGAGATCCGGGTCATGGTCAAGCCCGACCGGATCGACGACATCCAGGCCCAGGTGATCGCGCGCGACATCGCCAAGCAGGTCGAGGAGGAACTCACCTACCCCGGCCAGATCCGCATCACCGTGGTCCGCGAGTCGCGGGCCACCGAGTTCGCCCGCTAATAAATCAAGATCAAGACCTTTCATAACGAACGAGGATGGCGCGTCCCTCGTTACCCCTCCGCGAGCGGCACCGGCGAGATACCCGGCGGGGTGAATCCCATGATCTGGCCGTAGAAGGAAAGCTCGGCTTCCAGGCTGGCCACGATGTTCTCCGCCTTGCGGAACCCGTGCGACTCGCCCGCGAAGGTGATGTAGGCGTACGGGATGCCGTGCGCGGCCAGGTCGGCGGCGATCGACTCGGCCTGCGCGGGCGGCACCACCGGGTCATCGAGGCCCTGCAGCAGCAGCACCGGGCAGGTGCCGTCGTTCACGTGCCCGACCGGCGCGCGCTCGGCGTAGAGGGCCGCGGACTCCGGCAGCGGGCCGATGAGACCGTCCAGGTACCGGGACTCGAAGTCGTGCGTATGCTCGGCGAACGCCCGCAGGTCGGCCACGCCGAAGTAGGACGCCACCGCCGCGAAGACGTGCTCCCCGGACCCGTTCGGGCCCCGTGACCCGCCGAGCACGCCGACGCCGGAGGTGACGGCGGCCAGCGCGGTCCAGCCGCCGGCCGAGCCGCCGCGGATCCCGAGCCGCTTCCCGTTCGCCTCGCCCGACTCGGCCAGGGCCAGCGCGGCCGTCATGGCGTCGGCCACGTCCACCACGCCCCACTGGCCGCGCAGCCGCTCGCGGTAGGCGCGCCCGTACCCGCTCGACCCGCCGTAGTTCACGTCGATGATGCCGATGCCGCGGCTGGTGAAGAAGGCCTTCTCCAGGTCGAGCCGGGCGACCGACTGCGCGGTGGGCCCGCCGTGGACCCAGACGATGTACGGCGGCCGCTCGCCCTCCGGCGCCCGGGCCGCCGGGTTGGACGGCGGGTAGACCAGGGCGTGCACGACCGAGCCCGACGGGCCGGTCAGCTCGGCGGTCCGCGGCACCGGCAGGTACGCGGGATCGGGCAGCGCGTCATTGCTGCGGCTCAGCTCGCGGGCTACTGGGGCACCCACGGCGGGAACATCCACGCTGATCACGGTCGTTGGCACCGTCGGGCCGCCCGCGATGGTGGCGACGGTCTGGCCGGACGCCGTCAGGCCGAAGATGTACACCCGGTAGGGCAGGCCGAGGTCGTCCAGCTGGCCGGTCTCCGGGTCGAGCACCCCCAGCCGCGCCTCCCCGGTTCCGTAGGTCGCCACGAGGCGGCCGTCGCCGAGCACCGCGTACGGGCTCAGGCCCAGCTGCCACAGCGGAGCGGCGAACTCCTCCGCCCGCGGGCACAGCTCCCGGGCCGTCCCGTTCAGGTCCGTCAGGTACAGGTTCCACCAGCCCGAACGGTCCGAGATCACGTACAGGCTCCGGTCGTCCCGCCACGCCGGGGCGAGCACGGACTCGGTGCTGCTTCCCATGACCACCTGCTGCCCGTCCCCGGCCGCCGCCGTGCCGTCGACGGCCGCGACCCGCAGTTCGGTGCCGTCCCACGGCATCAGCGGGTGATCCCAGCAGATAAAGGCCAGCCGGGTGCCGTCCGGCGACGGAGCCGGGAACGCGTAGAAATCCGAGCCGCTGACCAGTATCCGCATCGCGCCCGCGTCCGCCGCGGCCGAGCCGTCCAGCGGGACGGCCGCGATCGCGCGGGTGATCCGGCCGCCCTCGTGCCGTTCCCGTACGCACCAGATCTCGTCCCCGCCGGGGGCCAGGACGAAGTCCGCGAACCGGTACGAGACATCCCCGGGCTCCGGGGTCAGCGGCTGGGGAGCGCCTTCATCCGCGCAGTGGTACAGCCGCTGGTCACCGAAGTCCGTGAAGACGAACCCGCCCGGCACCGGCTGGTACGAACGGCCGCCGTACTCGTGTACCCGGTTCCTGGCGTTGTACGGCGCCGGGAGCAGGTCACGATTGACCCCATCCGGCCCCTGGCGGACGACAACTACCCGCCCGCCCTCGTCGGGCCGCGACTCCTGCCACCACACCCCGGCCCCGTCGACGACGGGGAACGCCAGGCCGACCTGCTTGCGGGCCACGTCGGCCCCGGCGATCGGTGAGGGCCATTCGCCGTAGGATGTCGTTTCTGTAGCCATTCGCATACAGATATCATGCCGGATTCGGGCTTGAATATCACCAGGCACACGGCCACCAGATCGCGTCATCTGATCCGGGACCGCCTCTATCCTGGTCGTGTGACTGCAGGCGGCCGGACTTATCAGATCCGCACCTACGGGTGCCAGATGAACGCGCACGATTCCGAGCGCCTGGCGGGCCTGCTCGACGAGGCGGGCTACCAGGCCGCCGCCGACGGCGAGACCCCCGACGTGGTGGTGTTCAATACCTGCGCGGTCCGGGAGAACGCGGCCGACCGGCTCTACGGCAACCTCGGTCACCTGCTGCCGCAGAAGAAGAACGGCATGCAGATCGCGGTGGGCGGCTGCCTGGCCCAGATGGAGCGCACCCGGATCACCGAGCGCGCACCCTGGGTCGACGTGGTCTACGGCACCCACAACATGGCCTCGCTGCCGGCGCTGCTCGAGCGGGCCCGGGTCAGGAACGAGGCGCAGGCCGAGTTCGCCGAGACGCTGGAGACGTTTCCCTCGCTGCTGCCGGCCCGGCGCCAGTCGGCCTACGCGGCCTGGGTCGCGATCTCGGTGGGCTGCAACAACACCTGCACCTTCTGCATCGTGCCCAGCCTGCGGGGCCAGGAGAAGGACCGCCGTCCCGGCGACATCCTGGCCGAGATCAACGCGCTGGTCGCGGACGGAGTGCTCGAGGTCACGTTGCTCGGCCAGAACGTCAACTCGTACGGTGCCGAGTTCGGGGACCGTAACGCGTTCGGTAAATTGCTGCGCGGGTGCGGTGAGATCGAGGGCCTGGAGCGCGTCCGCTTCACCTCCCCCCACCCCCGGGATTTCACCGACGACGTGGTCGAGGCCATGGCGCAGACCCCGAACGTCATGCCGAGCCTGCACATGCCGCTGCAGTCCGGTTCGGACCGGATCCTGAAGGCCATGCGGCGCGCCTACCGCCGGGACCGTTACCTGGCCATCCTGGACCGGGTCCGGACCGCTATCGGTGACGCCGCCATCACCACCGACATCATCGTCGGCTTCCCCGGCGAGACCGAGCATGACTTCGCCGACACCCTGGACCTGGTGCGTGAGGCCAGGTTCGCCGGGGCTTTCACCTTCCGCTACTCCATCCGCGCGGGGACCCCGGCGGCCGTCATGGACGACCAGGTGCCCGCGGCGGTCGTGCAGGAGCGCTACGAGCGGCTGACCGCCCTGGTCGAGGAGACCACCTACGCGGAAAACCAGAAGCTGGCCGGGGCCACCGTCGAGGTCCTGGTGGCCGAGGGCGAGGGTCGCAAGGACGCCGCCACCCACCGGATGTCCGGCCGCGCCCGGGACAACCGCCTGGTCCACTTCACCCCGGAGCAGACCGCGCCGCGACCCGGCGACATCGTCACCGTGACCGTCACCCGGGGTGCCCCGCACTACCTGCTCTCCGACGCCGCCCCCCTGTCCGTCCGCCGCACCCGAGCCGGCGACGCCTGGCAGGCCGCGGCCGGCGCCCCGGCCGCCGCTCCTGCCGCCGCCGGGTCCTCCGTCCTGCTCGGCATGCCAGCCCTCCCGACGGGTAGCTGAGGCGCCAGCCGACGCTTCCAAATCCCGAACGGTCACCAGACCCTCAGCGCAGCGCCCCTGATCACCAAGGCGATCCGCCGGACGCCGGGCAACTGGGTCACCCTCACCCGGCCGTTATTGACTGAAGTGTAGTTCAGTGAACTATACTTCAGTGAACTACGATTAACTCTTTCCGGTTACGGAGCCATGGTGGCCGTGCTCGACAAACCAGCTCACGTCTTCGGCCGGGACCGCGAATGGCGGGCGCTGGCCGATTTCGCCGCCGACCCGCGTCCGGAGGTGACCCTCGGCATCGTCAGCGGGCGGCGCCGCCAGGGGAAGACGTACCTGCTCCGGTCGCTGGCCGCCGCCACCGGCGGCTTCTTCTTCGAGGCGGCCGAGGCCACCGAGGCGGAGTCGCTGCGGATGTTCGGCTCGGCCCTGGCCCGGCAGGCCGGCTCGGCGGCGGACTTCTCGTTCCCGGACTGGGAGAACGCGCTCAGGTACTTCGTGGACCTGGCCGGCCGGGGCCCGGTTCCGCTGATCATCGACGAGTTCTCCTACCTGGTGAAGGCCAGTCCCTCGCTGCCCTCCCTGCTGCGCAGGGAAATCGACCGCCGCGGGCCGTCGCAGGGCGCCGGAAGCCAGGCCCGCATCCTGCTCTGCGGCTCGGCCATGTCGGTGATGGGCGGCCTGCTGGCGGGCAACGCGCCGCTACGCGGGCGGGCCGGCCTGGAGATGATCATCAAGCCGTTCGGCTACCGCGACGCGGCGCGGTTCTGGGGGGTAAGCGATCCCGGACTCGCCGTGCGGCTGCACGCGGTCGTCGGCGGCACCCCCGCGTACCGCCGCCAGTTCGTCCGGGACGACGCTCCGGCCGGCCCGGACGACTTCGGCGACTGGGTGGTGCGCTCGGTCCTCAACCCGGACCGTCCGCTGCTCCGCGAGGCGCGGTACCTGCTCGCCGAGGAGACGGATATCCGCGACCCGGCCCTGTACCACTCGGTGCTGGCGGCGATCGCCGCCAGGAACGAGACGTGGGGCGGCATCGCGAACTACATCGGCCGCAAGGCCTCCGACATCGCGCACCCGCTCAACGTGCTCGAGGACACCGGCCTCGTGGTCAAGGAGACCGACGTGTTCCGGGCGGGCCGGACGCGCTACCGCATCACCGAGCCGCTCGTCACGTTCTACGAGACGGTCATGCGGCCCCGGTGGGCCGACCTGGAACTGGGGCTGGGCGCCGAGGTCTGGGCCGACAGCCGGCCGGCGTTCGGCTCGCAGGTGGCCGGCCCGCATTTCGAGGCGCTGTGCCGGGACTACGCCCGCGCCGACGGCCGGAGCGTCTTCGGCGCCCCCGTGGGGGAGGTGGCCTCGGGGACCGTCGCCGATCCGGTGAACAAGACGCAGATCGAGGTTGACGTGGCCGTCTTCGGCCCGGCCCGCCCCGGCGAGCCGCGGCCGCTGATCTCCCTCGGCGAGGCGAAGTGGGGCAAGGTCATGGGCCCGCGCCACGTCGAGCGCCTGCGCCGGGCCCGGGCCCTGCTGGCCGCCAAGGGGTACGACACGACCGCCACCACCCTGGCGTGCTACTCAGGCGCGGGCTTCGACGCGGCCCTGTCGGAGGACGGCGACGTCCTCCTGGTCGGGGCGGACCGCCTCTACTCCTAGCCAGCCGCCGATGCCAGGAACATGCGGGACTTGCGGGGTCCATGGGGCGCCCGGGATCCGGGATGCGGCACGCTAAGGAGTCGGTGGCACACCGGGTACGCAAGAGAGGCTGTTGCAGGATTGGCTGCTCATGGGTCCGGTGCGGGACAGCTGGCGCGTGACGTCCCGGGGCATGACGTCCCGGGGCATGACGCCCGCGTCATCTCGCCAGGCGCGGGAGCACCACCAGCCGCGAACCTGCACCCGCAGTGGCAAGTTAACCGGGTGGATCGGGGCTACCGGGTGAAAAAGGGGGACCATGATGCACCAAAATCACCCCGGAGCCCGAACTCACCCCGCTATTCCCGACTCCACCAGCGCGCGACGCCGAGCCGGGCGGACTCCCCGAACGCCCCACGGGCATCACCAGAAGCGGGTCGGTTGCTCGCCGCACAGGCTGAGGGCGCCTACTTGCCTTCCAGGCCGTGCAGGAAGTCGATCAGGCCGGCGAAGTAGACCGCCTGGTCGTCGTACATGGCCATGTGGCTGCCGTCCGGGCAGAGCAGGTAGCGG
>JBEKJP010000130.1:0-23404 GCA_050011155.1 Streptosporangiaceae bacterium | reverse complement strand
TCCGGCCGGGCCAGGAACTCCTCATCCGCCGCCCGCCCCGCCATGATCCGGCCGGCCTCGGCTTCGATCGCGGCCAGGTCCTCATCCCACGGCAGCTCACAGCCGTCCGGGTCCAGGTACCCCTCGCTGTCCTCCGGCGGCGGCTCGCCGTCGTCGAGGTCCAGCGCCAGCCACGCCTCCCAGTCCGCCAGGTCACCGGTCGGGCCAAGCGGAAGGGAACCCGGGTCCTGGTCTGGCCCGGGAACAGGGGAAGCGGGGGCAGGATGCACGCGCCATCACCCGTTCGGGAGAAAGATTGTTTAGAACATAATACCGAACTTTGCCTTAATTAACCAGCTCAGATCTAAGATCAGAAAAAATATACTATCGATTGAGGAAGGTCGCGTAAGGTGGATGGGGGCGGGCTCGGCGAAGATCATGACCGGGCTGCGCTGATCCCCGAAAGGCTCCCAGCCGGGGTCGCCGTCGGTGACGAAGCGGACCAGGGCGGCCCCCGCTCAGGCAGGCCGCGCAGCGGAACAGGCCCCGGGCCAAGGGTACGCCGAGCAGGGTGGCGCAGGCGGCCCCGTCCGCCGACTGCCCGGCGATCGTCACCTGCTCCGGGTCTCCGCCGAACGCTTCGATCTTCACCCGCACCGTTCCCGGCCCAGGCCGCCGGAACCGGGATCGGGACCTTCGACCCGGGCCGATGAGGACCTGTGGCCGCTGCCCGGGTCGCGTGCCAGCCGGTCGGCTGGAGCCGTGATAGACCAGATCGTCGTCGGTGACCGCGTCCTTCTCGCTTCTCGCTTCCGCGCCGCCCGGACCCGCCTCGAAACCCTGGCCAGGGACGAGGTACTGACGCGGGCGGCCGAGGTGGCCTACGGCGAGGGCGTCACCGCGCTGGTGCAGGCCGCCGGGCCGCCGGCCGGCCTGACCCGGCTGGCCTGGGTGTGCCTGGACGACATGGCCAGCACCGGCAACTGCGCCCACGTCGCCGTGTGGTGGGAGGCGATCGCCGCTGACGGCAAGCTGTTCACCGCGCTGGACGCCGACCTGATGCTGGCGCCGGTTGGTGACGGGCACACGGCGGTCGGACTGGCCGGGGCCTTCCGGCCGCAGCCGGGCCCGGCCGGGTCCGGGCTCGGCCAGGCGGTCCTGCGATCCGGCGCCATAGTGGCCGTCAGCAGCTTCCTCGACCACGTGGCGTGCGCCCTCGCCCACCCCGCGGGAGCCGCCGGGCGGCGGGGCCGGAAAGGCTGAGGCGGGAAGTACCGGGCCGCGCCCCGTGTTCGAGCCAGCGTGTGTTCTGCCTGCGGGATCCCCACCCATGTGCTCGAACTGGACCAGGTCGCCCCGGCCGATGAGATAAGCGCCCAGGCCGCTCAGGTGACCGCGGCACCGGCCAAGTTCGCCGCGCTGCGGAACGCCGACTGCCGTCCTTACCTGTTCGGGGCGGCCCTGGCGATGATGGCCGACAATATCGAGCACGTCATCACGTACTGGGTGCTGTGGCAGAAGTTCCACTCCCCGGCGCTGGCGGGCTTCGAGGTCATCAGCCACTGGGTGCCGTTCCTGCTGTTCTCGGTGTACTTCGGGTCCCCTGTTCATGCTGGTCTCCGCGCTGTGGGGGGTGCTGTTCCTCACCAACTCGCTGCACGTCTGGGAAGCGTGCGTGCTGCTCGTCCTGCACGGCTGCGCGGGATCGCTGTGGGGCCCGGGCGAGCAGCTGATGCTGCACGATTTCGTCGGCACCGACGAACTGCCGAGCGCGGTGCGGCTCAACGCCACGTTCCGCAGCCTGGGCGTCCTGTTCGGCCCGGTGGTCGGCTCGGCGCTGCTGCTCGGCCTGGGCCCGACCCGCGGCATCTTCGCCAACATCGCGATCTACCTGCCGCTCACGCTGTTCCTGTTCCGGACCAAGTTCACCGGGCACCTGCGCGACCACGGGCCGCGGCCGCCGCGGGTCGGGATGCTGAGCTCACTGCGGGTGCTGCGGGACGTCCGGTCCGACCACACCCTGATCAGCATGATCGTGCTCGCCGGGCTCGGGTCGTTCTTCGTCGGCACGTCGCTGCAGACCGCGATGCCGCTGTTCGCCCAGGATCTCGGGGCCGGCAGCGCCGGAACCGCCTACGGCGTGCTGCTGTTCGCCAACGGCGTGGGCGGGGTGATCGGCGGCATCCTGCTCGAGGCCACCGGCAGCATCAAGCCGAACACGAAGGCGGCCGTGGTCAGCACCGCCATCTACGGCGTCAGCACGCTGTTCTTCGCGCTCACCGGCAGCTACCTGATCGCCCTGGCGCTGCTGTTCGTCGGCGGGGTCGCGAACCTGGCCTCGATGTCGATCGGGCAGACCATCGTCCAGTTGCGGGCCGCGCCCGCCGATCGCGGCCGTGTCGTCGGCTTGTACGGCGTGTCCGCCAACGGGCTGCGGGCCGGCAGCGGGTTCACCGTCGGCATCCTCGGCGCGGCCATCGGCATCCACGCCTCACTCGGCCTCAGCTCCGCCGCCCTGTGCGTGGGCACGGTGATCGCTGGGGTCTATGCGCTCCGGGGCGCTAGGAACCCATGACACCGATGGCGCGAGCCCAGGCGGTGGTCAGGGACTCCACGACCGCGGACGAGTCGAACTCCTTGCCTAGGAAGAACCAGATGTAGCAGGTCTGGTCCACCATGGCGCCGAGGATCTCGGCCATCATCACCGGGTCGAGTTCCGGGTCGGCGATGCCGTCCGCCTGCATCCGGCTGATGCCGCGGGCCGACCGGTCGACGAAGGACTGGCGCAGCGTCAGCCGGAGCCGGCGCATCTCCGGCGTGAACGTGCCGACCTGCTCGATCAGGCCGATCATGACGGCGTTGGGCCGGAAGGCCTCGACGAACCGGACCATGGCCCGCCGGATCCGCTCCACCGGGTCGATATCCCGGACGAAGTCGGTGTGCAGCCCTTCCATCATGGAGTCGACGACCTGCTGGGCGACCTCGGTGAAGACGGCTTCCTTGGAGTCGAAGTAGCTGTAGAAGGTGCCCTGGGCGACACCCGCCGCCGCGACGATGTCGGCGACCCGGGTGTCGAGGAACCCGCGCTCCTCGAAGACCTTGCGCGCGGCGCGCAGGATCTCGCTGCGCCGCTCGCGTCCCTTGGGGGTGAGCGGGCCGGCGCCGCGCCGTTCCCGCTGTGACGCCGAGGCGCCGGCGACGACCCGGCCGACCGGGCTTCCCCCGCGTGGGCTCATTATCGTCACTCCCGGGTCCGCAGCTCGCGTTTGAGTATCTTGCCACTGGCGTTGACCGGCAGCGCGTCGGTGAACCGGAATTCGGCGGGCACCTTGTACGTGGCCAGCCGCTGCCCGCAGTGCGCGGCGAGTTCCTCCGCCGTGGCGGCGGCGCCGGGGCGCAGCGTGACCCAGGCCCGGACGATCTCGCTCCAGTGCTCGTCGGGCACGCCGACCACGGCGCTCTGGGCGACCGCCGGGTGGTCGGCCAGCACCGACTCGATCTCGATCGGGTAGATGTTCTCCCCGCCGCGGACGATCATGTCCTTCTTCCGGCCGCCCAGGTACAGGTAGCCGTTGGCGTCGAGATAGCCCATGTCGCCGGCCCGGAACCAGCCGCCGCGCAGCGCGCGCCCGGTCTCCTCGGGCATCTCCAGGTAGCCGTCCATCACCATGTCGCTGCGGGTGGCGATCTCGCCGATCTCACCCACCGGGACCTCGTTCAGGTCGTCGTCGACGATCCGCAGCGCCACCCCGTAGGCGGGCTTGCCGATCGAGCCGAGCAGTTCCGGCCGCCCGTCCAGCGCGGCGCGGTGGTCCTCAGGGGTCAGCACGGCCTGCAGGCCCGCCTCGGTACCGGCCCCGAAGGCGTTGAGGAAGTCGCAGCGGAAGGTGTCCATGGCGCGGCGCAGGAGATTTGGTGACATCGCGGCGGCGCCGTAGTACATCAGCTCGAGCCGGTCGTAGGCGTGGTCGTGCACGTCGGGCAGGCCCAGCACCGTGCTGATCATGGTCGGCACCATGAACGCGGCGGTGAGCCGACCGGCGGCCATCAGGTCCAGGGTGACGCGCGGGCTGAACTGCGGCACGATGACCGACGCCGTCCCGTAGGCCACGCCCATCAGCAACTGGCAGATGCCGGTGATGTGGTAGGTGGGGGCGGCCGAGTAGCGGACCTCCCCCGGGTGGAGCCGGTACTCGATGATCTGCTCGGTGACGATGGCCTTCATCATCCGCTGGGACTGGACCACCCCCTTGGGCAGGCCGGTGGTGCCCGAGGTGAAGGCCAGGCCGATGACGTCACGGTCGCCGGCGACGACCGGCGGCTCGTCCTCGGTCCCGGCGGCGAGCAGATTTTCGTAGCTGCTGTCGTTCAGGGCGATGAATCCCCTGATGCTCTGGTGGGCCTCGGCGAGGCCTTCGAGCAGTTCTGTGTAGCGCTCGTCGTAGAAGAAAATCACGGGCTCGGCCCGCTTGACCAGCGTGTCGATCTCGCCGCGGCGCAGCCGGTAGTTCAGCGGGACGTAGACCGCGCCGAGCTTTAGCGCGGCCAGCACGATCTCCACGTAGCGGTGCGAGTCCAGCGAGAACACGGCGAGCCGGTCGCCGCGCCCGACACCCTGCGCCTTCAGCGCGGAGACGAGCCGGTTGACCCTGGCGTTGGTCTGGGCGAAGGTGTGCGCGCTGCCGTCGGCGAACACGAAGCTCGGCGCGTCCGGTTTGTTCCGCGCCGTCATTGTGATCGCCTCGCCTAGGCTGATCTCCATCCGCTGCCCTCGCTGGCTCCTAGCCTGTCTGATTCTGACGTCGACGTCAGATTAGGCCGGGCGCTAGAAGAGTGTCAACGAACGGGCTGTCCGCTGCGGGTCCCGGTTGCCTTCACGCGTCGGCGATGCGAAGCGAACTGGTCGTGCCGACGGTCAGGCTCGCCCGGCCGCCGATCGGGAAGGTGGCGAGCGGGTTGGTGTGATCGAAGTCGACGTTGCCCAGCACCGGCAACCCGGCCAGGCGATCCTGGCCGGCGATGATCTGCTCGAGCAGGTGACGGGAGACGCGGCTCGCCTCCTGGAAGCGGCCGCCGGCGAGGACCCGAAGTCGTCTCGTTCGTCGACGTGGTCGCCGAACGTCACCCGCAGGCCCAGGGCGGCGAAGCCCGGCTCCCGCGCCGCCTATTTTCAGCCGCGGCGGGCGCCGGTGACGGCGACGACCAGCACGCAGGGCTGGTCGGACTTGTTCCGCCAGGCGTGCCGGGTGCCGTTCTGGACCAGGACGTCGCTCGAACACGTCGAGCAGGCCGGGGATGTCCTGCTGGACCTGGGCGGCCGCCGCCGCCGGGTCGAAGTCGGCGGGCAGGGCGGCGGTGGCCGGGCCGAGGGTGAAGAAGCAGAACCGGAACCCGCCGGCGGGCGGGAAGTACGTGCGCGGCTGCACCGCCTGCGCCGAGTCAGGCACCACCGGCGTTTCGTCCGCGCCCCACACCGGCACGTAGGCCGAGCCGGGCATGAGCGGGATGTCGATCGTGGTGGCCGAGCCGTCGCTGACCACGACCGACTTGCCGTCCTTGGCCCCGGTGACGACGATGCGCGGGCTTGTCATAACAACCTCCGTTTAACTGGTTCCTGCTGAGCTCCGGAGCAGGAACTTCTGCACCTTGCCCATGGAGTTGCGCGGTAGTGCGGCGGTGAACTCGATCCGCTTCGGCACCTTGTACGGAGCCAGCCGCTCGCGGCAGTACGCGCGCAGCGCGTCGGCATCGGCAGCGGTCCCGTCCGGTTCGAATACCACGACCGCGGTCACGGCCTCGCCCCAGCGCTCGTCGGCGCGCCCGACCACGGCGACGTCTAGGACCTGGGGGTATGCGGCGAGGACCCGCTCCACCTCGCCCGAGGCCACGTTCTCGCCGCCGGTCACGATGATGTCCTTCTTGCGGTCGACCAGCAGCAGCCGCCCGTCCGGGGCGAACCGGCCGACGTCGCCGGACAGCAGGTAGCGGCCGTCGGCCGAGGTGTCCAGCGGGCTGGCCGGGTTCACGTAACCGAGGAACGGGGTAACGTTGCGCACCCCGATGGCGCCGCGCGCCAGCGCCAGCAGGGACAGTCCGCCGTAGGAGTTGTGGAACATCGGGCCCGCGGTGAGCAGCGTGCTGTCCGCGTCCAGCCCGAAGTGCACGGCCCAGCGCAGGTACTGCACGTACATGCCTTCGCCGTCGTACACCGCGCCTTTGGGGAAGCCGGTGGTGCCCGAGGTGTAGCCGATGATGAACGGGGCCGTCGGATCGCTGACGGTGAAGGCCTCCCACGGCTGCGCCACGGAGCCGAGGTCGGCCGAGCACACCACAGCCGGCTTGCGGGCCGGGGACAGCGCCGGGACCAGGCCCGTGAACTCGGGGCCGTGCAGCGCGCGCGCTGCTCCCATGGCGCCGCCCGCCGCTGTGAAACGGCCCCGGCCAGCAGAAACTCCCTGGAAAGGGGCACCCGGAGCTTCCTAAAATTTCTGGCATTGGGTTATATGCGGGTCGATGTGACACCGACCCGGTTGCGGGCGGCCAGGGTCCCGGGCCATGAGCGGCGCCTGAGGCGCGGGAGGCACTGGGGACGCCAGGTACCGCCGCACTGGCTCACTATGACCCACCCATCGGCCGTGGTAGGGAAAACACCAGGAAGCAACGGGGGCAAACCGCATTCCGCTGGCCTGCCGCCGTTCCGTACCGTTTTCCGCAGGTGTACGGAACGTTCGGAGGGCATGATGGCCGTCAACAGCCAGGCAGAGATCGCCGCCTCGGTAGCCGCCTTGCAGGACCTCGGCCCCGGTTACGACCAGGCCCTGGCCGAAGGGCTGGTGGAACGCATCGGCGCGGACATCGACAAGCGGATCGCGGCCGAGCTCGACCGCCGGGTCACGGCGGAAGTGGACAGCCGCGTCCTGACCCAGCTGGACCGGTACGCGGGGTGCAGGCACCAGCGTCGCCGGGCCAAGCGCATGCTCCGGGCCGAGCGGCGCGCGAAGAGGGCCGACCACCCCGAGCGCCAGGCCCTCGTCCTGCCCATTGCGTCGCTGGCGATCGCCCTGCCGATCACCGCGATCATGCTCGCGGCCCACCCCGGCATCGCCGCCGTCATGCTGCTGGCCTTTATCTGGGTCATCATCGGCGCGGTCAACGTGGCCTTCGCGGTCCGCAGGCCGCCGCACCCGTAGCGAGGCGGCTCAGCCGGCAGGTCCACCGCACGGGCCCAGCGGTCGAACTCGGCGTAACTGCGCTCGTGTCCGGCAACATCCATGAACCGGCGCCGGCCGTGCCGCCGAACCGCCTGGTCCCAGCAGGCGGCGGCGGTTTGGTCCGGGCCGGTCCCGGTCACGCTCCCGACAGCCCGGCCGCTTTCAGCGCCAGCGCGCGGGCCCGCTCGATGTCGTAGTTCTTGCGGGTCACCAGCTTCTGCGCGAACAGGCCGCCGCCGGACTGCAGGTTGGTCACGTGGTGCCAGCCGCCGAGGGCGTCGGCGGTGAGGTCGCGGATGGCGTGGAACAGCCGGGACCGGTACTCGCCGCTGATGCCCGGGCCGGTGCCCATGTACTTCTCCAGCAGCGGCCGCAGCTCGGGATTGTCGAAGTCGGACATCGACGGCGCGGTGACCACCGCCCCGCCCGCGATGTCGTGCAGGTGCCGCACCATCGTGGCGAAGTTGGCCGCGCCGTGGTACTTGGCCACGTTGGTGTACATGTCGTCCGGGTAGTAGTAGCCCTCGGGGGTGGCGTGCGCGTGCAGCAGCGCGGCCTCCAGGCCGGCCCGCAGCAGCGTCGCGTGGATCATCATCTCGTCGATCTTCTCGCGCACGTGCGAGACCCGGGACAGGCCATTGGCCTCGGCGATCAGGCTGGCCAGGCCGACCAGCTCGTCGGCCTGGGTGACCATGAACGACACCCCGCCGAGCCGCTCCCACAGGCCCAGGGAGTGCGCGAACACCGCGGCGTGAGCGTACTGGCCGTCCAGGAACACCCGCTCGGTCGGCACGAACACGTCGTCGAAGATGACCACGCTGTCTGGCACGCTGGCCCGGGCGCTCACCGGGTAGTCGCGCGGGTCGCCGCCCCGCGGGTGGTACGTGGTGTTGGTGACGTGGACCCCGGGCGTGCCGACCGGCACCGCGCAGGCGATCGCGTAGTCCTCCTCGCCCGGCTTCATCGACTTGGTCGGCATCACCAGCAGGTCGTGGCCGAAGGCGGCCGCGGTGATGTGCAGCTTGGCCCCGCGGATCACCACCCCGTCCGGGCGGCGGCCGACCACCCGCACGTAGGCGTCCGGGTCGGACTGCTTGGCCGGCGCCAGGCTGCGGTCGCCCTTGGCGTCGGTGATGCACTCGGTGATGCGGATGTCGCGGCGGCGGGCGTCCTCCACGTAGGCCTTGATCCGCGGGATGAACTCCGGGGCGTGGTCCTCGAGCCGCCCGGCCGCCACCAGCAGCGTCATCAGCGACTGGTAGGTGACGTTGAGCAGCAGGTCCATCTCGGTGATGACCGGGATGCGGTCGCGCAGTTCTTCCGGGCTGAGCGGGGCGACGGTCAGCGGGTTCACCGCGCCCGGTTCGGCGCTGTAGTACTTGTCGTACCCGTCGGCGATGGCCTGCAAGGGGACCGCGAGCGCGGGCTCGGACTCGAAGTCCTCGACCAGCCGGCCCTCGAACCAGACCTTGCGCCCGTCGTTGAGGGACTCCTTGTACTGGCGGCCGGTCAGCATCGTTGCGCGCTCCTGTTCAACCCGGCCGGTTCTGCTGGGCCGGATTTGTGAATGTGATGTCTATGTCATATCCGGGAGCGGGGGGTTGTCAAGGCTGGTGCCGGGTCGCCTGCGCACGGCCGCGCTCGGTCACCATCTCGCGGCGGCGCCCCGTCTCCGCGAGATCCAGGCCGGACTGGCTCCAGGCCCGGGCCGTGCGTTCCTCCACGGCGTAACCGCCCGCCACCACCTCGGCCTCGGTCTGGCGGTAGGAGGCGAGCAAGGCTTGCACGGCCCGCTGGTCGTTGCCCGCGATGGCGGTGGCGATCTGGCGGGCGCGCGGAAACAGGTCCGCGTGCGGGACCACCTCGCTGACAAGCCCGGCGGCGAGCGCCTGGCCGGGCGTGGGTGTCGGCGAAGACGGCCCGGTCGGAGCAGATGACGATGTCGCAGTTGAGCACCAGCTCCAGCCCGCCGGTGACGGCGGCGCCGTTCACCGCGGCGATCACGGGCTTGCTGACCGGCGCCCACGGCCCGGTCCCCCCGGACGCCGCCTCGCGCAGGATGGAGGCTTCCTGTCCTATCTCCTTGAGGTCGACGCCCGCGCAGAAGGCCGGGTCGGCGCCGGTGAGGATGGCCGCCCGGACCTCGTCGTCCGCCTCCACCGTGGCCATCGCCTCGCCGAGCCGGGTGAGCAGCTCGCCGCTGATCGCGTTGCGTGACGCGGGCCAGTTGAGCGTGATCGTGGCGACCGGGCCGGCTACGTCCAGCCGGACGACGGGTTCAGTCATGCGGCCGCTCCTGGAAGGGCGTGCTGGCGTACGGGTCGCGGTCGCGGGGCAGGCCGAGGACCCGTTCGCCGATGATGTTGCGCTGGATCTCGCTGGTGCCGCCGGCGATGCTGAGGATCTTGCCGGACAGGAAGTCGTGCACGGCCGCGGCCGCGTTCTCGTCCGAGGCCTCCCAGGCGATCGCGTCCCCCGGCTCGGCCTCGGTGGCGAGCAGGCCGAGGGTCACCTCGAGCTGGGCGTGGGTGAGCTTGCGGATGGACCCCTCGGCGCCCGGTTCGGCCCGGCCCAGGGCCGCAAAAGCCCGTACCGTGGCCATCTGCAAAGCCCGTTCGGTAATAAAGGCCTGCATGATGCGGTCGCGCAGGACGGGGTCGGTCCACGCCCCCGTCTGCCGGGCCCGGGTGGCGATCGCGTCGGCCTGGCCCGGGCCGACGCCGGGGCGGCCGGACAGCCCGCTGCGCTCCTGCATGAGCGTGCTGATCCCGACCGACCAGCCGAGGCCTTCGGGGCCGAGCCGGTCGGTGTCCGGCACCGCCACGTCGGTGAAGAACACCTCGCCGAACTCGGAGCTGCCGTTGAGCTGGCGCAGCGGCCGGACCTCCACGCCGGGGCTGTGCATGTCGAGGAGGAAGTAGGTGATGCCGCGGTGCTTGGGCTGGGACGGGTCGGTGCGTGCCATCAGCAGCCCGAAGTCGGCCCGGTCGGAGTAGGAGCTCCACACCTTCTGCCCGTTGACCACCCAGGAGCTGCCGTCCCGGACGGCCCGGGTGCGCAGCGACGCCAGGTCCGAGCCCGCGCCGGGCTCGCTGAACAGCTGGCACCAGCGGTGCTGACCCAGGGTGAGCGGCTTGAGGAACCGCTGCTTCTGCTCGTCGCTCCCCCACTCGATGATCGTCGGGCCGGCCAGCCCCAGGCCGATGAACTCGTCGGCCGGGCGGTCCGCGCGCAGCCGGGCGAGCTCGTCGGTGATGACGGCGGCCGCGTCGGCCGTCAGCCCGAGGCCACCGTACTCAGCCGGCCAGCCCGGCGTGGCCAGGCCCGATTCGCCGAGTTCGGCGTACCATTCTTTGGCGACGGCGGGGTCGGCGAGGATGCGGGCCAGCGCGGCCTGATCGCGGTCGAGGGCGGCCTGGAGCCAGGGGGCGGGCAGGTGCTCTTCCAGCCAGCTCCGCACCCGGGCGGCCAGCGCGTCCAGGTCGCTGGCCTCGATTCCCGTGAGGTCGATCGGCATCGTCAGATCCCCGTTCCGATGAGGGCTTCGAGCTCGCGCCGGTGTTCCCGCGGCGACCGCAGCACGGCGGCGTCGGCGCGGGCCCGGCGCAGGTACCGGTGGGCGTGGTGCTCCCAGGTGATAGCCATGCCGCCATGCACCTGGATGGCGTCGAGCGCCGTCTCCAGGTAAGCCTCGGAGCAGTACGCGCCCGCCACCGCGGCCCCGAGCCCGGCCGCATCGGAGCCGGGCGGCTGCCAGGCGGCCCAGGCCGCGGCGGCCGAGGCCAGCTCGGTCCGCGTCGCCATGTCGGCCAGGCGGTGCTTGACGCCCTGGAACCGGCCGATGGGCTGGCCGAACTGAACCCGCGTCTTGGCGTGCTCGACCGCGGCGTCGAGCAGCGCCCGGCTCCCGCCGACCTGCTCGGCGGCGAGGAACACCGTGCCGGCCTGGACCGCGCGCTCGACGGCCGTCCAGCCCTGGCCGGCCGGGCCGACCCGGCGGGCGGGCGCGTCCCGCAGCGTGACCCGGGCCATCGGCCGGGACGCGTCGAGCACCTCCAGCGGCGTGATCTCGACGCCGTCGCCGGGTTCGGTCAGGAACAGCGAGATCCCGGGCTCCTCGCGGGCGGCGACGACCAGCAGGGTAGCGTCGGCCGCGCTCAGCACCGCGTCCTTGGTGCCGGTCAGGCGCGGGGACCCGGTGCCGGAGCCCTCGGCCAGGGTCGCCACATCCTCGGGCCGCCAGCTGCGGTCGCTCTCGGTGACGGCTAGCGTCGCCACCGCGGTACCGGCCGCCACCATGGGCAACACCTCTGCGGCCACGTCGCCGCCTGCGGCCAGCAGCGCCTCGGTGGCGAGCACGGCCGAGGCGAACAGCGGGCCGCCCGCCACCGCACGCCCGAGTTCCTCGGCCGCGATGGCCAGCTCTAGCCGGGAGAACCCGGAGCCGCCGTGCTCCTCGGGGATCACCAGGCCGGGCAGGCCGAGCTCCTCGGTCCACGTCCGCCACAGCTCGCGTTCCCGCGGGTCCTGCGATTGCGGCGAGGGGGCGCAGGCCAGCGGCGCGCGGGTCTCGGTCAGCTTGCGCACCACCCCGCGGAACTCTTCGTGCTCCGCGGTCCAGTGGAAGGGTGCCGCACCGGCGGGGTCTGCGTTCATGGAACCGACCCAATCCTTTTTCCGACACCGATGTCAACTTCACATCCGTTCGGCATGGCATTATCTGCGAAGAGGTGAGCGTGATGAGGGTAGACACCATTCAGGCGGGCGACTTCCTGCGGCTGAGCGCGCAGCGGTTCCCTGACCGGGACTGCTTCGTCTTCGACGACGGGTCGAGCCGCTCGTTCGCGGAGGTCAACCGGCGAGTCAACCAGCTGGCGGGCGCGCTGGATCGCCGCGGTATCCGCAAGGGCGACCGGGTCGCGCTGCTGGGCACCGATAGCGGCGAGTACGTCGAGGTGATGATGGCGTGCATGAAGCTGGGCGCTATCTACGTGCCGCTCAACAACCGGCTGGCCGACGCCGAGGTGCTGACCCTGCTGCGCCGGGCCGAGCCGAAGGCCATCTTCGCCAGCGCGCGGTACGCGCCCCGGGTCGCGGTGCTGGCCTCGGAGCTGGACGGCCTGGTGTTTACGTCCTCGCTGGACGGATCGGACTTGCTGCCGTTCGGTGACCTGCTGGCGGAGGGGACCGACGCCGAGCCGGTCGTCGAGGTGGACGACGAGGACGTGCTGGCGCTGGCATTCACCAGCGGGACCACCGGCCTGCCCAAGGGCGTGCTCCAGTCGCAGCGCATGATCAACGCGCTGGCCCTGCAGATGTCGGTGGACTACCAGATCCTGCTGGATGAGTTCCGCTACACGGCCTCGCCCACCTTTCACATCGCGGGCCAGGCGATGATCTTCATGCATGTCCAGCTCGGGTTCCCCACCCTGATCCTGCCGCAGTTCGAGGAGGGGGCGGTGCTGCGCTGGATGCAGTCGGGCCGGCTGACTGGGGTGTTCCTGGTGCCGACGATGATCACGCGGCTGCTGGATGATCCGCGGGTGCACGAGGGCAGCTACGACAACGTCCGTTCGGTCATCTACGGGGCGTCGCCGATGTCGCCCGCCCTGCTGCGCCGGGCCATGGACGTGTTCAAGTGCGACTTCATCAACGCGTTCGGGGCGGCGACGGAGGGCGGCCTGCAGTCGTCGTTGTCCCCCGCCGACCACCGGCGGGCCGCGGCCGGTGCCGAGCACCTGCTTGGGTCGATCGGCAAGCCCGCATTCGCCGTCGACCTGCGGCTGGCCGACGAGGACGGCAAGGATGTCGCTTTGGGCGAAGTGGGTGAGATCGTCACCCGGAGCCGCGCGGTTATGTCCGGCTACTTGGGGATGCCGGATGAGAGCGCCCGGGCTCTGCGGGACGGCTGGTTCTGGGGCGGTGACCTGGCGCGGATGGATGCCGACGGGTACCTGTACCTCGCGGGCCGCAGCAAGGACATGATCATCCGGGGAGGTGAGAACATCTACCCGGTCGAGATCGAGACGGTGATCGCGGACTACCCGGGCGTGACCGCGGTGGCGGTCGTGGGCCAGCCGGACGAGCACTGGGGCGAGATCGTGGTCGCCTTCGTTACCGCTTCCGAGGGCTCGGTGATCGATGAGGAGTCGCTGCGGGGGTTCTGCCGGGAGCGGCTCGCGGCTTTTAAGGTGCCGGCCGTGGTCACGGTCATCGACGCGATGCCGCTGAACGCCAGCGGCAAGATCCTCAAGCGTGAACTCCGGACCCGTTTGCCCGGGGCAGCACCACCCGCCACAGACTTGTCAGACCAGCTGGGGGTGATTCGGGTTACCGGTCCGATCCGGGACCCTGGGGGGTACCAAATCCACCCCGTAACCCGAATCCACCCCGTTGCGCGGCCGGGACGGCAGGGGCAGCTGTTACATGAAGCGGCCGCCGGTGACTTCCATGACGGTGCCGGTCATGTAGGAGGACAGGTCGGAGGCGAGGAACAGCGCCACCGTGGCGACCTCGGATACCTCGCCCGCGCGGCCCATCGGGATCTCGGCCATCTTCTGGTCCCAGGCCTTCTGCGGCATGGCCTCGGTCATGGCCGAGCGGATGAGGCCGGGCTGGATCGCGTTGACCCGGACGCCATGGTGGGCCATCTCCTTGGCGGCGGCCTTGGTCAGCCCGACGATCCCGGCCTTGGCGGCCGAGTAGTTGGTCTGGCCGACCATGCCGACCTTGCCGGACAGGGAGGAGATGTTGACGATCGCCCCGGCCTTGCGCTCGCGCATGATGGCGGCGGCCAGGCGGGTGCCGTTCCAGGTGCCCTTGAGGTGCACGTTGATCACGCTGTCGAACTGGTCCTCGGTCATCGTGCGCATGGTGGCGTCGCGGGTGATGCCCGCGTTGTTGACCATCACGTCCAGCGATCCGAAGGTGCCCACGGCCTGCGCCAGCAGGGCTTCTACCTCGGCCGCGCTGGTCACGTCGCAGCGCGCCGCGGCCGCCACGTCGGGGCCGCCGAGTTTGGCCGCCGCGGCCTGCGTCGCCGCGAGGTCGAGGTCGCCGAGCACGACCCGCGCGCCTTCGCGGACGAACACCTCCGCGATGGCGAAGCCGATGCCCTGCGCGCCGCCGGTGATGACCGCCGTCCGGCCCTCGAGGATCGCCACGATCGCTTCCTTCCTGCCCGTGCTGCCTGGTCGACGCTGCCTGGTCTACGCTGCCTGGTCGACGATAACAACCCGCGTCCTGCGGCCGACGGCCCGGCCGCCTCCTGACGATCTTGTCGGGTGCGGCCGGGGGGCCGCGTTCTGCCCTTTATAGAATCCAGCGGTGAGCATGCAGCAGCGACTCTTCCGCGAGACATTGACGGACACCTTCTCCGCCAGGGCCGGGCAAGCCGAACTAGTGGGTCTCGAGGTCGAGAACGGCCTCGTCGATCCGGCCACGGGCTGCAGTGTTCCTTACGGCGGTGTGCGCGGTGCGCAGGCCTTGCTGAATGCCGTTGTCCGCGAAATGAACGGCGTACCCTTGTTCGACGGCCCGTACATGGTGGGAGTCCAGCTTTCTAACGGGGCCAGTTTTACGCTTGAGACTGGTGGTGCGCTTGAGTATTCGTCGGCCCCGGCGAGCGGGTTGGCGCACGTCGTCGGCGTGGCCCGGATGGACCTCGGGCGCGCGGCCGCGATCGCGGATCGTTTCGGCATAGCGCTCTTGTCCGGTGCCTGCCTGCCATTCACGCCAGAAAACCGGATACCCTGGCTGCCCAAGCCCCGGGTCGGGGTCATGCGGCGCTATTTCAGCCGGCTCGGCGATTCAGGCGAGCACGCGGAAGCCGTCATGGGGCTTACTCTCTCGACCCAGGTATCTCTCGACTACGTTTCGGCTCAGGATTTCATCGACAAAGCCCGGCTGCACGTCCTGGCGTCACCGGTTGTCGCGGCATTGTCGGTGAATTCGCCGATCGCGGACGGACGGCTGTGCGGGGTCCTGTCCCGGCGCATGCAATACTGGCAGCGTTTTGACCCGCGGCGATGCGGCGTGCTCGGTTTCGCGCTGAACGAGAACGCCAGCCCGATGGACTTCGTCGACTGGGCGATCGGGTTCCCCATGATCTACCGCGATGTCGCCGGGACGCACGTGGCCGCCCCCGGCTGCTCCTTCGCCGATCTCATGCGCGACGGCTTCGGCGACGGCACCTGGCCCACCCACCATGACTGGGAACTGCATCTTTGCCAGCTCTGGCCGCATGTGAGGGCCCGCCGCACGCTCGAGCTGCGGGCGGCCGACGGCTTGCCCTGGCCCCATTTTCCCGCCGTGCCCGCCATGTGGGTCGGGCTGACCTACGACCCGGCCGTCCGCAAGGAGGCCAGCGCCTTCCTGGCCGAGCTGACCGAGGCTCATCTCGAGGGCTCAGTCAATGACATAGTCACCAAGGGACTGGCCGCCTCGGTGGGGCCTCATCAGGTCGCAGACCTCGCCCGCGAGCTCTTGCGCCTGGCCAGGCGGGGCCTGGAAAGCCGGGTCGCCGCCGGGGCCGACCCGGTGGGGATCCTGTCCTTCCTCGAGCCGCTCGAGCAGGTGGCCGAGGACGGGGAGACCTTCGCCGAGGCATGCATCGCGAGCTGGCAGGGCGAGCTCGGGCAATCGCCGGAAGCGTACGTGCGGAAGTACCGGATCCCAGTCCGCTAGGCCCGTTCGTGCTAGCCGTACCAGAAGCCGGGTGGCGTCACGATCGACCCGGTGGCACCGGCGCGAGCAGCATCGAGACATGAATACCGCTAGCGACCCAGAGGTCATCTTCATCAGCGACAATCACACTATGGCCAGGCCAGCCCGCGCACCGTTGCGGCGCATCCTCCGGGCGCCGTTCAGCCGGCGCACCTGGGCCGAGCTGGCCTACACGATCGTCAGCGCGCTGCTGGCGGTATGGGCTCTGTTCTTCATCGTGCCCACGCTCGCCAATGGCCTGTTGTGGGGGCTGTCCGCGCCGGGGATCAGGAAGCTCAACGGGGCCAGCCGTTTCCTCGCCCGTGAGCTGCTCGGCGAAGACGTGCCGGCCCGGCCGCGGCTGCGGCCGGTGCCGTACTTCAAGGTGCGGACGCCGGACGCGGCCCAGCTGGCCATCATCGCGAACAAGGCCGGGGGCAGGACGCGAGTCTGGGAGAGCAGAACCGGGATTACCATCAGGAAGCTCCCCCAGCCCCGGATCGCCGAGCTGGCCGCCGAGGCGGACCTCACGATCGATGCGATCGAGCCGGTCAATAAGGCGCTGAGCTGGCTCGGCGGCCGGGTCCTTGACCCTGGCACCTGGCGGACCCGCGCCTACTTCGCGATCAAGGCGCCGCTGGCCGGGCTCGGCCTGGCGGTGGTCGCCGGACTGTGGCTCGGTGGCCTGTACTTCCTGACCTTCCCGGCCTGGCGCGTGCTCGGGGTGGTCGGCCCCAGCCTGACCGTCTCATTCCTGCTCGTCCCGGCGGGCGCGGCCATGCTGCTAGCCGCGCCCTGGCTGGTGCGCGGGACCATCGAACCCGACCGGTGGCTCATCCGCACCCTGCTCGGCCCCAGCTCGCCGGCCGAGCGGATCCGGGCTCTCCAGGAGAGCCGGGCGCAGGTGGTGGACGATTCGGCCGCGCGGCTCCGCAGCATCGAGCGGGACCTGCACGACGGCACGCAGGCACAGCTTGTGGCCCTGGCGATGAAGCTCAGCCTGGCCCGGGACAAGCTTCACGGCACCGCCCCGGTCGACCTGGCCCGGATCACCCAGCTGGTCGACGACGCGCACCTGCGCGCGGTCGAGGCGATCGCCGAGGTGCGCACCCTGGCCCGGGGCATCCACCCCGCCGTGCTGGACAACGGCCTCGCCGACGCGCTGACGACCCTGGCCGCGCGCAGCGCGGTCCCGGTCGAGCTGGTCACCGACATCCCGGAGCGGCCGTCGGCCGCGATCGAGACCATCGCCTACTTCTCCGCCTCGGAACTGCTGGCCAACGTGGCCAAGCACAGCGGCGCGCGGCACGCTACCCTCGAGGCCGTGCACGTTCCCGGCCTGCTCAGGATCCGCGTCACCGACGACGGCCGCGGCGGCATCTCCCTGGTCCCCGACGGCGGCCTGCGCGGACTGGGCGAACGGGTCCGCACCGTGGACGGCCGCATCGATATCGACAGCCCGGCCGGCGGCCCCACGGCGGTGACCGTGGAACTGCCGTCCCATGCCTGAGAGCACCAAGATGCGCATCGTCATCGCCGAGGACTCCGCCGTGATCAGGGCGGGCCTAGCCGAGATCCTCACCGACCGCGGCCATGAGGTCGCCGCGGCGGTCGGCGACGCCGAGGCGCTCAAGGCCGCGGTGGCCGAGCACCAGCCGGACATCGCGATCGTCGACGTGCGGATGCCGCCCGATCACACCGACGAGGGGCTGCGCGCGGCGATCGCCATCCGCCGCGACCATCCGGGCACCGCCATCCTGGTCTTCTCCCAGTACGTCGAGACCCGCTACGCCGCCGACCTGCTGAGTAGCCGCTCCGGCGGAGTCGGCTACCTGCTCAAGGACCGGGTGGCCAACGTCGGCGAGTTCGTCGACGCGATCACCCGGGTGGCGGCCGGGGGCACCGCGCTCGACCCCGAGGTCGTCGCCGGGATGCTGAACGCCACCCGCCACGCCAGCACCCTGGCCGCGCTGACCGCGCGGGAACGGGGCGTGCTCAACCTGATGGCCGAAGGCCGCTCCAACAGCGCCATCGCCGACCACCTGGTGGTGTCCGAGCGCGCCGTGGAAAAGCACATCAGCAACATCTTCAGCAAGCTGGGCCTGCCGCCGTCGGACTCCGACCACCGCCGGGTCCTGGCCGTGCTGGCCTACCTCGGCTCGTAACCGCTCCCCGGTTACGCTTGCAGAAGGGAACCCATGGTGCTGCGAACCGGCGAGGACTACATCCAGTCCCTGCGCGACGGCCGGGAAGTGTGGATCGACGGCGAGCGGGTCGAGGACGTGACCGCGCATCCGGCGTTCGCGCCGATGGTGGGCGTGCGCGCGCGGATCTACGACCTCGGCCACGAGGCCGGCCGCAAGGACCTGCTGACCTACACCGACGAAGAGACGGCCGAGACCTGCGCCACCACGTCGCGGCCGCCGCGCACCCGCGCGGACTGGAAGGCCAAACGGGCTGGCGTCGACGCCATCCTCGACGACGCCGGCGGCGTGGTCACCCGGGTCGGCGACGAGACCGTCGGCGAGATGTGGTCCCTGTTCGACGGGCAGGACGTGCTCAGCGAGATCGACCCGGCGTTCTCCGCCAACATCACCAACCACGTCCGGCGCGCGCAGCTGCTCGACCCGTTCCACGTCTCGGCCAACACCGACCCGAAGGGCAACCGGGCCTTGCGGCCGCAGGACCAGGACCCCGACGTGCTGCTGCACGTGGCCGGGGAGACCGATAGCGGCATCATCGTGCGCGGCGCCAAGTTCGAGACCGCGGCGGCGTACGCCAACCAGGCGTTCGTCAAGCCGACCATCGGCGAGTGGAACAACGAGGTCCTGTCCGACTACGCGGTCGGCTTCCTGGCCGACATGGGCGCGCCGGGCATCAAGCACATCTGCCGGTCCGCCTTCGCGGCTGGCCGTGACCCGGAGGACTACCCGCTGACCAGCCGGTACGACGAGATCGACACGATGATCGTCTTCGACGACGTGGAGATCCCGTGGGAGAACGTGTTCTTCTACCGGCACACCCGGGCGGCCGCGCTCATCCGCGCGACCCTGCACCGGTACAGCATCTTCCCGTACGTCCAGCGCTACCTGCGGTTCGCCGACTTCCTGCTGGGCGTCGCCTACGCCAGCGCCCGGTCGACCGGGGTGACGATGCACCAGGGGGTGCGGGAGAAGATCGCGCAGATCGCCTGCTACCGGGAAGGCATCAACGCGCACCTGACCGCGGCGATCGAACTGGCCGAGCCGAGCCCGGGCGGGCTGCTGATGCCCAGCCCGTCGATGATGTACACCGGCCGGGTCTTCGCCTCCACCCAGCTGCCCGCGGTCATGCACACGGTCCGCGACCTGCTCGGCTGCCAGGCCAGCCTGATGCCGAGCAAGGCCATGTTCGACTCCCCCGGGGCCGGCGACTGGCTGCGGAAGTACTTCCGCGTAGGGGAGATCCCGGCTGAGGAGCGCCGCAAGCTGTTCGTGCTGGCCCGTGACCTGCTCAACTCCGACTACGCCGGCCACCGGCTGACGTTCCAGCTGTTCGCGCAGTCGCCGCCGTTCTCGCACCTGCTCGCCGTCTACAACAACTACGACTTCAGCGGCCCGCTCGACCTGGTGGCCAGGTACTCCGGGGTCGCGGACGAGGTGCGGAAGAATTGAGCGACCCGATCATCGTCGGCGGCCACCTGCGGATCCGGCCGTTCAACACCGCCGGCAGCTATCCGGAGCAGCGCCTGGACAACGACCTGTGCCAGGCGGTGGTGGCCGGCGACACCGTCTACCTGCGCGGCCAGGTGCCGCAGGACCTCGACACGGGCGAGAACGTGGGCGTGGGCGATCCCGAAGCGCAGGCCGAGCAGGTGATGACGAACGTCGCCACCCTGCTGGCCGAGGCGGGCGCGGCGGCCGAGCACGTGGTGTCCTGCACCGTCTACCTCACCGACATCCGCCACCGCGAGCCGGTGTACCGGGTGCTCGGCCGGCACCTCAAGGGGGTCTACCCGGTGTTCACCGGCCTGGTCGTATCCGCCCTGGCCCGGCCGGAATGGCTGGTCGAGGTGACCGTGGTGGCGGTCAGGCCATGACGTTCTCGCTGGCGGGACGCTGCGCGCGCACCGGCGCGGTGGGCGCCGTGATCGCCTCGGCCAGCATGGCGGTGGCCGCGCGCTGCGTCGCGGTCCGGGCCGGGACAGGCGCGGTGTGCAGCCAGAGCACCACCGACCCGCGGCTGCGCGAGGCGCTGCTCGAGGCGATGGCGAGCGGCCTGGGCGCCGGCGACGCGGTGGCGGCCGTCACCGGCGACACCCAGGACATCGCGTACCGGCAGCTGGCAGTGGTCGACGCGGCCGGGGGCGCGGCCGTCTACTCCGGCGGGCTGGCGCTGGGCGAGGCGGCGGACGTCCGCGCCGCCGACGCTGCTGCCGCGGGCAACTTGCTCGCCGACCGGACCGTCCCCGCGGCGATGCTGGCGGTTTTTACCGAACGAGCCAGCGCGAGCCTCGGTGACCGGCTCATCTCCGCGCTGGCTGCGGGCCTGGCCGCGGGGGGTGAAATCTCACCCGTTCGTTCGGCCGGGTTGATTATTGCCGAATCGGAGCCCTGGCCGGTCACCGATTTGCGGGTGGACTGGCATGACGATCCGGTCGGCGAGCTGGCCAGCCTCTGGGAGCGCTGGCGACCGCAGGCGCAGTCCTACGTCCAGCGCGCGCTGCATCCGGCGCAGACATGAGGGCCGGCGAGCTACGGCCCAGCGGGCGGACAGGGCGTGTTGGCGGTGGCTCGCACGATCTTCAGCGGGCGTAGCAGCGTGAATTCCTGCCACAGTGTCCTGGCCTCGGTCACGTAGGAGAGGTCATTGAGCGGGACGCGCTGGCACAGCATGAACGACTTCACCGCGCTATCGGGGTATCGCACGATCTCATGCGAGCCGCTTGTCAGGATCGTGATCCAGCCATTGTCCTCGGTCAGAACATAACCGGTCTGCTGGGCTGGCGGATAACCACGCGGTCCCGGCGTGAATTTCACGGACTCGTGCGGTAGCCATACCGAATACAGCACCGCGATCAGTGCGTATACCGCCCATACGAACAGGATGCCTCCGGCCAGCAACCTCAGGCTCGTTCGAATCAAAGAACGAGCCATCCACCTCTCGACGAATCGCCGCCCCAATCCGAACACGAGTCCGAGCCCGGCTGAAATCGTCATGACCGGCCACGGGGCGAACACGGCGCACAGCACCGCCCAGCCCGCCGTCACCAGCCCCAATGGAAACGTGAGCTGCTGGCCACCGACTACCCGGAAGATGCCGAGGGCGAGCATCGCCGACGCCAGCAAGGGCAGGCTCGACAACAGCCCGGCGATGACGACGCTGGATAGTCCGGCGTACTGAAGGATGCCCAGAGCGGTGGTGGTGTCGCCCTTAGCCAGAACAAATCCCTTGAGTACAAGGAAAAGGGCAAGGAACAGTGTGCCGGCTGCGACATTGCCCTTGTACCAGTCGAACAGGTTCGGCACCGGCTTGAATGCGTCGCGCCAGCATTTTCGCTGCCACAACGTACCCGGGCGCCCGCGGGGCAGCGCGACGGCCCCGCCGCGGCCGCCAGCAGCCACGGTCGCCCCGGCTGGGCTGAAGGCTACCGACCAGACCGCGCCCACATTCACGGTGGGCATCTCTGCCCGGTGACCGGTACCGACATCCCATATGGACACCGTGCCGTCTTCGCCGCCGCTGGCCAGCGTCACGCCGTCTGGGGCGAACGCGACCGACCACACGGCACCGTCGGCGCAGTGACGAAGACCCCGGTGAAGCAGACTCGGACACGTCGGATCGGCCACGTCCCACAGCCGTACCACGCCGTCCTCACCGCCGATGGCGAGAATCTTGGGGCCAAGGCAGAACGTCACCGCAGCCGCCTTTTCCTGGCCAAAGGGATCCGAGAGAAGGCGGGCGCTAGCTGGGACGGCCACGTTCCACAGCCGGATGCTGCCGTCGCTCGCGCCGGCCAAGATGGCACCGTCCACGCTGAAGGCGAGCGACGCTACCGCGGCTTCCGCGGGCATGCTCCCGAGGAGGTGCGGATGGTCAAAAGAATTGCCATCCCAAAGCTCAATGAGCCGGTCTTCGTAACCGACCGCCAGCAACGTGCCATCAGGACGGAAGGCTACCGACCTGGCTCCGGCCTCGTGCTCAGGCAGGCTAGCCAGGAGAAGGCCGGTTCTGCCGTCCCATACGCGGACCGCGCCGTCCTGACCAGCGGTAACCAGCGCCTTGCCATCGGGGCTGAAGGCCAGCGACCATATTTGCCCGGAGTGTCCGGGGAACTCGAGCCGACACTGGCCAGTCCGGTTGTCCCACATCTGGACGATGCCGTCCTGGTCGCCAGTGGCTATCATGGCGCCGCCCGGGCTGAACGCCACGCAGCGGACCGCGCTCATGCCAAGCACGGGCATCGTATGCTTTCCCTCCCACTGGCGCTCATCCCCGGCGTCCTCCCACGACAGATGAGGATGAGCTATCAGCGGAAAGTATCCTCGGCTAACCGTTCCCCGACAAGGACGCCATTGTGCTCCGGCAGGCACCCGTGTAGCGTAAAAAGATCTTAATTTGTGCGCTTATGTGCAATGACGTTCGGATCCGACCAGCGGCCCAGCGTCGCGTCGATGGGGAGGAGATCTGGCGATGGCAAAGCTCATGCGGCCTGGGCGGCTAGCCGCCGTCACGCTGGCGGTAGCGCTGGCAGCGTCCGGGGCGGCGGCAGCCGGCGCGGCCTCGGCGTCGGCGAGCACCGCGGCACCGTACCCGTGCCCGGCCGGCGGCGGCGCGAACTTCACGACGGGAACGGACTCGTCGGCGATCGGCTGGCTCGGCAACAGCCAGGGCGCGAACGCCTGTCTCGGGGGCAGCTTCTACGTGCCCAACGGCATCGACACCCTGTACGGGTTCGGCGTCTACAACAGCTCGCCGACGACCTGGACGAACGCTGACGGGTACCTGCCCGCGCTCGTGACCAGCTTCACCTCGGGCGGGGCGAAGGTCTCCATCACGAACTTCGGCGACCGCGTGGTGATCGGCGGCAACCCGTTCGTCCTGATCTACAGCCGCGTGGCGGTGCAGAACCCGACCAGCCGGACGGTGACCGTCGACCCGCAGCCCTCGGCGGGCCTGGTACCGCTGAACAGCGCACCTGACCAGGTAAAACCTGGTGCGACGGTCGATCACGACTACGTGGTGGCGGAGGACAGGTTCGGCGGGACCTATGCCTGGCCGACGACGGCCCAGCTTTCCGCGGCAGGCGGCTACAACGCCCACTTCGCCCACATGCGCGCGTTCTGGAACCAGCAGCTGGCCGGGATCACCCAGCTCAGCCTGCCCGATAAGCAGCTGGTCGACGCGTACAAGGCCGGCTTCGCGTACACGCAGATCGACCGGAGCGGCAACGCCCTGGACACCGGCACCAACGGGTACCACGCGGAGTACGAGCACGACGTCGTCGGCATCCTCGCGAACATGTTCAACGA